>CAVYHY010000005.1:0-374599 GCA_963768475.1 uncultured Actinomycetota bacterium | reverse complement strand
CACGGCGGGCGCGGCGCGGGGCCGCAAGGGTGTGTGTGCGCATGGTGTTCATAGTAGGGAGACGCGTAGCGTGCCGCATTCGTTGGGGCGAACCGTTATCAGTCCGTGGCCGACGCAGGGGGGGAATCGTGACCTTGGTGGCCTGACGCCGATGCTTCGCCTACGGAATCGCCATCCAGGACTTGGTGGTCATGGCCGACTGGTCGACGATCTGGATCGAGTCCACGATGTCCCAGATCTCTGCGCCGGTAGCCGACGTCCCGCGAGTGATCGCACCGCAGTGGATCCACACGTCGCCGAAAATTACGTAGATTCGCGGCTCGACCGTGGTCCCGTCGCCGAGCGTGACGTCCGCCCCCCACGCCTCGCCGCCGAAGAAGGTCGTGAAGCCATGCTCGTTCGTGACTGCTCCTGGTCCGAAGGTGAGGTTCCATCGCTTCTCGGCCAGAGTCTTCGCGTCGGGCGCTCCCGCCTGCTGCAACGCCGGGTCGACAAACGCGTCGCAGAAGGTCCGAATGGTGCCGTCTCCCCAATAGCCCAGGTTGCTATCGAACGTCCACGAATTGGGGAAGTAGGCGGTGATGGTGCCGAGGTCCTCGGACTGCTTCGTCCAGCCCGCGCGGGGCCATCCGAGTGGGGCCTTGACTGTCGCCGTCGGCTGAGGGGTGGCCGCCGGCGTCGGCGCGGTCGTCGTCGCTGTGGTTGACGGCGTGACGTTGACGGTGACGGTGGCCTGTGGCGCGGGAGGCGACGTGCACGCTACCGCGAGTCCTACCGTGATCGCGGCGAGCGCGAGCGCTCGGAAAGCGGATCGATTCCGGTGGGAATCCCTGGGCGTACCCGTACGTCGCATGGCGGCGCTCCTCTCGTATTCGCCCAGCCTAGGGGAGGAGCGATGGGTCGCGCCAAGGGTTCGCCGGCGTCACGGAGGCCCGCCGGCTCGCCGCCGCGTCTATCGCCGTGCGACCAGAAGTTCCTCCGCGAGAACCTTCGTGTCGTGGCCCAGCTTGGGGCCGAAGCGCTCGACCGGGTCGGGGACCAGGTGCGTGAAACGGCCAGCGACGATGGTGCGCAGGTTGGGGTCGTCAAGTCGAACCTCGTGGAGGACCTCCGCGACGGCAGGCGCGTCCTTGGATTCGACCACCATGACGACGACGGCGGCGGGCTTGCGGGCGTTCACCGCCTCGATCCAGCTTTGATAGGTGAGGTCGCGCCCGAGGTACGTGACGGACAGGCCTGCGCGGCGCGCGGTCGTCGCGATCGACAACGATCCGAGCTCGTGGCGGGACCCGGGGGCGAGTCCCACGATGATCCGCGGGCCGTCCTCCTTGTGCGCCGTGCTCTCAAACGCCATCGCGACGCGCCGCATCACGGCGTGGGTTGCCATGTTCTCGGCCATGGCGGAGATGCGTCCGCGGCTCGAGGCCTCGAGTAGCGATCGCAGCGCAGGCAGGAGCCACTCGTCCACCGTCGTCTCGAACGGCGCGCGCATGAAACGGTCGCTCAGGATGGCCGCGATCTTCTCGGCGTCCATGTGCTCGGCAGCCGAAAGGAACTCCTCGATGTCCGCCGGGGGCACGGTAGGTGCCCGGTGCGCGGGCTCCGCGGGGAGCGTCTCGATCGGCGGGCGAGAGACGTCGGGCGCGGGTGCGACGGCGTCGGGCGACACCGCCTCGACGGGTCGTGCCGGGACCGTCGGCGCGACGCCGTCCCGGGTGATCTTGGCCGCCGCCTGGGAGGGTGTCCAGCCGTCGTTCACGAGAGCGCCCATCACGCGGAAGGCGTCGACGTCGGCCTCGGTGTATACGCGGTACCCGTTGTCCGATCGCGCGGGGCTGACGACGCCGTAGCGCTTCTCCCAGGCGCGCAGCGTCGCGACGGGGATGCCCGTCAGTTCCGCCGCGTGCTTGATGGTGTACATGCGCGCCGCGGCCTACCTCTCGAGCTTGGCGAGGGCCTCGCGGAGGCCGTGTTCGGCCTCGTCGCGCAGCGTGGCGAACGCGCGCCCAAAGAAGGGGCTCGCGAGGCGTGCTAGCCCGCGGAACGTGAACTCTGCCCGGTAGGTGACGACGGAGCCGTCGCGCGCTGGCGCGATCGAGATCGTGTCGATCGCTGTCACGGAGGCGTTTTCGCCGCGAAGGCGGATCATGCGGGGATCGTCGCGCTCGACGACCGTGTACGTCAACTCGCTCGTACGCCCCGCGAAGCGCGAGCGGTTCCGGTACGTGGTGCCCACGCCGCCGTCGCCAGAGGAGAGCGTGGTCTCGACGGTGCCGGGGTCCCACTCCGTCGTCGTGGTGAAGTCCGCGAGGTACGCGAAGACCGCTGCTGGGTCCGCGCTGGTGGGTACGTCAATGGTGAGGATCATCGTGGGCTCTCTGTCATGGACTCTGAGTCGGACTGTAGTGAACTCCCCCATGTTAGACAAACCCTTGACATTCTGTCTAGGGCATGTCTAATGTTCGTGTCTAACGTTTGTCCCACCAGTCAGGGAGAGTTCGATGAACACCAAGCCCACCGTCGCCGTCATCGGGTCCGGGATCTCCGGCCTGGCCGCCGCCTACGAGCTTCGCCAGACGCACCAGGTCACGCTGTACGAGGCCGACCGCCGCTTCGGGGGCCACGCCCACACGCACGACGTCGCCCTGTCCGACGGCACGGACGTCGCGATCGACAGCGGATTCATCGTGCACAACGAGCGCACGTACCCCCACCTCCTGCGCATCTTCAAGGAGCTTGACGTTCCTACCCAGGACACCGAGATGAGCATGAGCGTCACGTGTGACGGCTGCGGCCTCTCGTACGTTGGCTCGCGCGGAGTTCGCGGTATCTTCGCCCAGCCCCGCCGGATCGTCGATCTGAGGTTCCTCAGGATGCTGACGGAGGTCCCGCGCTTCCACCGACGCGCCAGACGCGCGCTCGCGGCAGGCGATAGCACCCAGACGTGGGGCGAATTCCTCGACGAGGGCGGCTTCTCCCCGTACTTCATTCGCCACTTCGCCGTGCCACTCGTCTCGTGCGTGTGGTCGTCGGGCGACGAGGACACCAGGAACTACCCCGCGCGCCACCTGTTCGCCTTCCTCGACCACCACGGGTTGCTGCGACTCTTCGGGGCTCCCCAGTGGCGCACCGTCGTCGGCGGCTCGCGCGTCTATGTCGAGAAGCTGCTCGCCGCCCTCGGGGACGTCAGGGCAGATAGCGCGGTCGCGTCGGTTCGGCGCACGCGGGGAGGCGTGGAGGTCACGGGCGCCGACGGTAGCGTCGCCACGTACGATCAGGCGGTCATCGCCACCCACGCGGACGACGCGCTCGCGATGCTCGCCGACGCCACCGAGGACGAGCGAACGGACCTCGCGGCCGTCGGATACTCCGAGAACCTCACGTACCTCCACCGGGACGAGTCCGTGCTTCCGGAGATTCCCGCCGCGCGCGGTTCCTGGAACTACCGCATGCGTGACTGTGACGACCCTGCCGATCGCGTGCTCGTCAGTTACTGGATGAATCACCTACACCGCGTTGACGTCCCCGACACTCTGGCCGTCACGCTCAACCCCGGGCGGCGCGTCGACGAGAGCACGGTTATCTCGAAGATGAACTACCGTCACCCGATCTTCACGAACGAGGCGGTCGCCGCGGCGGCGCGCCTTCGCGAGGCAGGGGGCCCCACGCTCGCGTTCGCGGGTGCCCACCTTGGCTGGGGCTTCCACGAGGACGGATGCCGTTCCGGCATCGAGGCGGCACAGCGTCTGGTTTCCGCGCAGCGTGTGGAGGCGGCTCCGCGGATGACGGTTGCCGAGCCAGTAGGGGTGACGCCATGACCGTCGCTTTCGAAGCCCCGACCCTCCCCGCGCTGATCGTCGGGAAGGTCGCGCACACGCGGCACCGCCCCACGACCCACTCGTTCACCTACCGCCACTATCACTGGCTGGTGGACGTTGACCACCTGCCGAGCCTGCCTCGGGGCCTGCGGTGGATCGCGCGGTTCGACCCCAAGGATCACCTGGATCGAGCGCGCCTCGGTGGCGGTATTCGCGGCGACGTCGAGCGGTTCCTCGCGAATCGCGGAGTGTCGATGGCGCCCGATGATCGCGTTCTGATGCTCGCGCACGCCCGGATGCTGGGCTACGCGTTCGACTCGCTCTCGGCGTTCTGGATCGTCCGCGCGGACCGCACGCTGCGCGCCGCGATCGTCGAGGTTCACAACACGTATCGCGAACGGCACGCGTACCTGCTCTCCCCCGAGGAGGCCGCGCGCGCTAGCGTGGAGAAGAGCTTCTACGTCTCGCCCTTCAATGACATGCGAGGCACCTATGAGATGCGGCTCAGCGTGACGGAGCGAAAGATCATGGTGGGGGTCCGGCTCGAGCGCGACGGCGCGCGCGTCATCGACGCGACCGTCGGCGGCACGGCGCGCCCGGCGACGCCCCGCGAGATCGCCCGCGTCATCGCCACCCACGGCCTGATGCCCCAGATCACCACGTTCCTGATTCGACTCCACGCCGTCATCCTCGTGGCCCGACGGCTCCCCACGTACCCTCGCGCCCCGCACCTCCAGGAGGCCGTCCGATGAGCGCCACCAATCACCCACGTTGCATGCGCGGGGACTCCCGCCGACCCTGCTTCCACGGCTTCGTAGCGAAGCGCGTAGCGAGGATCGTCCTGCCGAAGATCGACGCCAGAGTCGTGCTGGATGACGGCACCATCCTGGGTGCAGGAGGGCCCGAATCGCCGCGGATCGACGCCGTCGATTCCGACGCGTTCTTCCGGCGCGTCGGCCACGAGCCGAAGATCGGTTTCGGCGACGCGTACGTCGAGGGGGACTGGACGCCGGGCGAGGGCACGGACCTCGCCGTCGCGATGTACCCCTTCGCGCGCGTGATCGACGACGCGGTGCCCACGTGGGTGCAGCGCATGAGTGCGCTCGCGGAGCAGGGGATTCCGCAAAGCATGCGCAACACGCTGACGGGCGCCAGGAAGAACATCGAGGCTCACTATGACCTCAGCAACGATCTCTTCGCCCAGTTCCTCGACCCGTCGCTCACATACAGCTCGGCGATGTTTGACGACGCCAAGCCGTGGGGGTCGCAATCGCTCCAGGAGGCGCAGGAGCGCAAGGTGGACGCCGCGCTCGATCGCGCTCGCGTCGGGGAGGGCACGCGGCTCCTGGAGATCGGGACCGGATGGGGCACGCTCGCCATTCGCGCCGCCCAGCGCGGGGCAACGGTCACCACCGTGACGCTGTCCGTCGAGCAGGCGGCCTTAGCGAGCGCGCGCGCCGAGGCGGCCGGGGTCGCGGACCGGATCGACATTCGCATCCAGGACTACCGAGAAGTCACGGGCGAGTACGACGCCGTGGTCAGCATCGAGATGATTGAGGCGGTGGGCGAGGAGTACTGGCAAACCTACTTCGACGCGATCGACCGGCTGCTGGCCCCGGGCGGCGTCGCGGTGGTGCAGGCCATCCTGATGTCCCACGAGCGCTACCGCGTGACCCGCAGAGCGCTCAGCTGGATCCAGAAGCACATCTTCCCCGGCGGGATCATTCCCTCCGTGCGGGCGATCGAGGAAGTGACGGCCAGGACGACGCTACGCATCACCGAGCAGTTCCACTTCGGCCACCACTACGCGGAAACGCTCCGACGTTGGCGCTCGACGTTCCTCGCGAACTGGGACGCGATTGCGCCGCTTGGACTCGAGCCACGATTCCGTCGCATCTGGGAGTTCTACCTTGCGTATAGCGAGGCCGGGTTCGAGACGGATTACCTTGACGTCGCGCAATTCCGTTTCGAGCGCGAGGTCGCCGCATGACGTCCTGGACGCGGGATCTGGCCGGCCAGAAGATCTGGTTCGTCGGAGCATCGAGCGGTATCGGCGCAGAGACCGCTCGACTCCTCGCGGATCGCGGCGCCGAGGTCGCTATCAGCGGCAGGCGGACGGAGCTACTCGAGGCCGTCGCAGCGGGGCGCATGTCCGTGGTCGCGGTAGACGTGACGGACGCGGGCGCGGTGGCTACGGCCGCGCAAGAGGTTGCGCAGGCACTCGGCGGTATCGACACCGTCGTCTGGTGCGCCGCGTATTGGGAAAAGAGCGACGCCACCCGTTGGGACGCCGACGCCTTCGCGCGGCACTACGACGTCAACGTCCTGGGCTTCAACAACGTGTTGGCAGCAGTGTTGCCGGGGATGGTGGACCGGCGGCGCGGTCACGTCGTGGGCGTCGCGTCGGTCGCGGGGTTTCGGGGATTCCCCGGCGCCGAGGCCTACGGCTCGACCAAGGCGGCTCTGATCGCTCTCCTCGAGTCGCTCCGGGCGTCGCTGTGGACCACGGGCGTCGCCGTGACGACGGTGGCGCCTGGCTTCGTCCGGACGGAGTTGACGGCGGTCAACGATTTCCCGATGCCCTTCCTGATCGACGCGGACCAGGCCGCGGCGTCGATCGTTCGCGGAATTGAGCGCGGTCGGCTGGAGATCGTCTTCCCCTGGCGCATGGCACTCGTGATGAAACTCGCGCGTTACGTCCCCGTTCGGTGGTGGGCCGCCCGGATGGGCAAGGCCGCCTAGGGCCGCTGAGCGAGCCGATCGAGCAGTTCGCTGTCGCCCGCGACGACGAGTAGGTCGTCGCGGTGGATGCGCGTCGTGGGAGTCGCGTACTCGAACTCCACGCCGGGCGTCTTCACGCCGATCACGCGGACGCCGTACTTGTCCTGAAGGTCGAGCTCGTCGAGCGTGAAGCCGTGCGTTTCCTGCGGTGGGCGCATCTTGACGACGGTGAACCCGTCCTCGATCTCGATGTAGTCGAGCATGCGGCCGCCGACGATGTGCGCGACGCGACGGCCTGAGTCGGTCTCCGGTAGAACGACGTGGTGTGCGCCGATGCGCGTCAGGATGCGCGAATGCTCCGTGCTGATCGCCTTCGCCCAGATCTCGGGGATCGCGATGTCGACGAGGTTGCCCGTGATGAGCACCGACGCCTCGAGCGACGTGCCGACGCCGACGACGGCGGAGTGGAAGTCCTCGCGCCCCGATTTGCTCGAGGGCGCGGGGGTCGGAGGCGTCCGCCTCGACGACGGGCAGGCGCGTCGACCAGCGTTCGACGATGTCGGGGTCGCGTTCGACGGCGAGCACCTCGATGTCGAGGTTGTCCAGGGTGTCGGCGAGCGCGGAGCCGAAGCGTCCGAGTCCAATGACCAGAACGTTGTTCGCGGTGTCTTTGTTAGCCAATGATCGGCCTTTCTGACGGGTACCGAATGACGCGCCGCTGACGGTTCAGCGCGAGGGCTGCTGCGAGGGTGACGCTCCCGAGGCGGCCGACAAACATCAGGATAGTGATGGTGACCTTTGCGGACGCAGGCAGGAGCGGGGTGATACCCGTGGACAAGCCACAGGTCGCGTATGCGGAGACGACTTCGAAGAGGACTTGGTCGAGTCGGAAGCCGGTCTGGGCGGTGACGATTCCCGCGCCGAGTAGCACGATGAAGAGGCTGATGAGCGTGACGGACAGCGCGACGCGCACGACCTCCGTGCCGATGCGTTTGCCGAACGCCTCGACGTCGCGTCGCCCGCGCACCTCGGCGACGAGCGCGAGGATGAGTACGGCGAACGTCGTGACGCGGATGCCTCCGGCCGTTCCTCCCGAGCCGCCTCCGATGAACATCAACACGTCCTCGACGAGCCAGGTGTGTTCGTGCATGCCGGCGTGCGACACGGCGGCAAAGCCGCCGGATCGCTGGTTGATCCCTATGAAGAAGACCTCGGATAATCGCGTCGAGACGCTGTGCTGGCCGAGCGTCGCGGGGTTGTTCCACTCGAGGATTCCCACCGCGAGCGTCGAGATCCCGGTGAGGACGACGACCGAGAGAATTGTCAGCTTCGTGTGCAGCGACCACTCGCGCGGACGACGCCAGCGGCGCACGAGGTTGAGGTACACGGGGAATCCGAGGGCGCCGATAAAGACGCCCAACGCGATGGGGGCTCGCACCCACACGTCGTTCGCGAACGGGGCTAGCCCGTTCTCGGTCGGAACGAAACCCGCGTTGTTGAACGAGGAGATGCCGTAGAAGATCGAGTGCCACAACGCGTGCTTGACGCTGAAGCCGTGGTGAAGGAGCCGGGGAAAGAGGACGGCCGCGATGCCGACCTCGACGATCGCGGAGATGACCACGATGGTGCGGAGCATCGAACGAACCTCGCCGAGTCCCGACGCCCGACTCTCGCCTGCCGCGAGCATGCGCTGGGTGAGGCCGAGCCTGCGAGAGACCGCTAGCCCAAGGACCGAGGCGATGGTCATAATCCCGAGTCCGCCGATGGCGATCGCGACGATGATGATGCCCTGTCCTGTGACCGACCAGTACGTCCCCGTGTTGACGGTAGTGAGGCCCGTGACGCACACGGCGGACGTCGCGGTAAAGAGCGCGTCGACGAAGGGGGCGCGAACGCCGGACACCGTGCTGATCGGCAGTTCGAGAAGCGCGGTGACTACCGCGACAACGAGCGCGAAGGCGGCGATAGCGAGCCTCGCGGGAGAATGGAGCGCGACCCGGTCGAAGCGTTCGCTCGCGGCGGCACGCGCGCGACGAAGCCGTTCCATGCCACTCCTCCACGGCGCCGACGCGCCCCAGGTCCTACTGTGCCACTTCGACGGCGGCGTGATGTGCGCCACCCCGCCGCCTTTCCGCCCTTCACATCCGTCACAACTGCCCCTACAGTGGGGAACACGTTCGGCCGATATCGTGGGTGGACGTCATCGAAGGGGTGAAACGGACATGGCAGACGGCAGTGCGCCCCGCACGACATTTCTCACGGTCGCTGAGGTCGCTGACATGTTGCGCGTCTCGCGCATGACGGTCTACCGCTGGGTACACGCGGGGGATCTTCCGGCCGTTCGTTTCGGCCGCTCGTTCCGCGTCCCGCAGCAGGCGGTCGACGTTTTCATGGAGAACGCCGCCCTCACAGGAGGCTTCGCGGCCGAGGACGACGGGCGTGCCGCAGGCGCGGTAGGCTAGGTCGTCGTCTCGCGGGCTCGATTACGGTCGGGCGGGCGCGGGAGAACGTACACGCCTGTCGATCAAGCCTGAAGAATGAGGTCCCGTGGGTTCCGTCATTAAGAAGCGCCGTAAGCGCATGTCGAAGAAGAAGCACCGCAAGCTCCTTCGCAAGACGCGCCACCAGCGCCGCAACAAGAAGTAGGGACCCCTACCGACGCCTATCGCCGTCGGAACAAACCGCGTATCGCCCCCACGAGCGTGCGCTTGAGGACCCGGAATACCGCGAGAAGCATCCATATTGCGCCCGCGGTCGTGCGCGCCGCGATGCTCCGCCTTCCGTTGCCCTTGCGTCCCCTGAAGTCCCTGAGATCCCATCCGCGACGCTTCGCGTAACGACGTAGCCGGATGTCGGGGTTGATCGCGCACGGGTTGCCGACGGTCTCGAGGAGGGGCACGTCGTTGAGGGAGTCGCCGTATCCGTACGAGTGGGTGAGGTCGAGTCCCCGCTTCTTCGCGAGCTCCCGCACCGCCGTCGCCTTGTTCTCCCCGTGCATGAGGTCGCCCACGAGGGCGCCCGTGTAGTGACCGCGTTCGTGGGCCGCGATGGTGCCGAGGGCACCGGTAGCACCGAGTCGGCGGGCGATCATGCGACCGACCTCGACGGGCGAGGCCGTCACGAGCCACACCTCGTGGCCCTTCTCGAGGTGTTTATCGAGAAGCTTCTTGGTGCCGGGAAAGATCCTGAGCGCGAGAACCTCGTCGTAGACGTCCTCGGCGATCGAGGTCATCTCCGCGACGCTCCACCCCTTGATGATCGACAGCGCCTCCTCGCGCACCTCCGTCATCTGCCTGGCGCTCTCGCCGAACGTGAGGTACTTCGCCTGCTCCCACGCGAAACGGAGCACGGCCCTGCGAGTGAAGAATCCGCGACGCCGAAGGCCGCGGGCGATGTGGTACGCGCTCGCGCCTCGGATGATCGTGTTGTCGACGTCGAAGAAAGCGACGACGCCGTGTCGCCGCTCGTCCTCCCGGCCGGTCTCCATCGCCGTCACGCGTCCCACCCTACAGACGCGTATCCCGTAACCATGACGTAGGGTCGCCCCATGGCGTCTCGCGTCGTCCTCATCACCCGCCGTGACTGCCACCTGTGCGACGACGCGCGCGAGACGGTCGCGGCGGTCTGCGCGGAGATGGGGACCCAGTTTCTCGAGCTCGACGTCGACGATGACGCGGCTTTGACCTCCGAGCACGGAGACTTCGTGCCCGTCGTTTTGGTCGACGACGTCCGACGAGACTTCTGGCAGATCGACGCGGCTCGACTTCGTGCCGCGCTGGCGTGACGGCCCCCCGGGGATTTGAGACAGACTAGACACATGACCGTCGTTCACCTCGTCCGTCACGGCCACGTTCATAACCCGGAGCGCGTTTTGTATGGGCGCCTTCCGGAGTTTCGTCTCTCGGAGACGGGCGAGGCGATGGCCCGCACCACCGCGAACTATCTCAAGGATTCCGGGCGCGACTTCGGACGCCTCGTCTCGTCACCCCTCTTGCGCGCCCAGCAGACCGCGGCGGCGATCGGCGAGGCCATCGGGCTTGGCGTCGACACGGACGATCGGGTCATCGAGGCTGGGAACGTGTGGGAGGGAACGCGGATTCATCCCATCACGCGGCTCGCGCTCGATCCTCGGACGCTGTGGCGCATCCGCAACCCGTGGCGACCATCGTGGGGCGAGCCGTACACGGAGCAACGCGACCGCGTCCTCGCGGCCGTGCTCGACGCGGCCGCGGCCGAACCGACCCGCGACACCGTGATCGTCAGTCACCAGCTGCCCATTTGGGTGACCCGCCTCGCCGCCGAAGGGCGCAGGCTCGCCCACAATCCCTCGCACCGCGAGTGCGCGCTCGCGTCGGTGACGAGCCTGACCGTCGAGGACGGCGCGATATCCGGCGTCGAGTACGCGGACCCCGCGGCCCGAATAGAGGTGCCGCGATGAGGCGTACCCGGCTCGCGGCGCTCGCTGTGATCACGGCGCTCGCGCTCGCAGGATGCGTCTCGGGCAAGGGCACGGTAGATACGGGTTACGTCTCGGGCGACGGGACGGTCACGACGTGGGACGTCGGCGAACGGGGTGAGCCTGTCACTCTCGCCGGAACGGCGTTCGACGGCTCCGCCGTCGACGTCGCCCAGTTCCGCGGCCAGGTCGTGCTCGTCAACACCTGGTATGCCGCGTGCCCGCCGTGTCGCGCGGAGGCCCCCGACCTCGCCGCGATCGATACGCGAGACGACGTCCAGGTGGTGGGGGTCAACGGCCGCGACGACGCAGGCTCCGCGCTCGCCTTCGAGCGGAAGTTCTCGATCAGTTACCCGACGATCGACGACGCGAACGGCCAGGCGATCGCCGCACTTCAGGGGCTCGTCGCCCTCAACGCCGTCCCGACCACGCTCGTTCTCGACCCCGAGGGCCGGGTCGCCGCGCGCATCATCGGCCGCGCCGATCCGTCCACGCTGACGGCCCTCGTCGACGAGGCGATGGGCGCAGCGTGATCACCGCGCTCCACTCCTCGTTCGCCGCGACCGCGTTCTCCGGGTCGCTCCTCGCGGCGCTCGGGGTGGCGTTCCTCGCCGGGCTCGTCTCCTTCGCGTCGCCGTGCGTCGTCCCGCTCGTGCCGAGCTACCTCGCCTACGTCACGGGGATGGCGGGGGCGGACTCCGCCGGGCGTACCCAGTCGCGGCCGCGCCTCATCCTCGGCGCTCTCCTCTTCGTCCTGGGCTTCACCGTCGTGTTCGTCGTTCTCCTCATGGGCGCTTCAGCTGCCGGGGCCACCCTCAACGAACACGCGGACGTCCTGACGCGCGTGCTCGGCGTGGTGGTCGTGCTGCTTGGTCTCGCGTTCATGGGGGCGATGCCTTTCCTCCAGACGGAGCGCCGCGTACACGTCAGTCCGCGCGCGGGACTGCTCGGAGCGCCGCTGCTCGGAGCAGCGTTCGGGCTCGGCTGGACCCCGTGCATCGGGCCGACGCTCGGGGCGGTGACGGCCCTCGCTCTCGACGACGCGACGCTCGCCAGGGGCGCGACCCTCGCCGCGGCGTACTCCCTCGGGCTCGGGTTGCCCTTCGTCGTCGTCGCCGCGCTGATGGAACGCTCGCGCTCCTTCCTCGCGTGGCTGAGGCGCCACCGGCTTCTCCTCATGCGCATCGGCGGAGGCTTCCTCGTAGTCCTCGGCCTTCTGCTCGTCACGGGCCTCTGGCAGGGACTCACGTCCGCGCTCCAAGGGTGGATCGACGGCTACTGGGTGGGGGTCTAGTGGTTCGGCGGCCGCAGCTCGACAACTACGCCCTTCCCGAGGCGCCGCGCCTCGGGTGGCGGGGGTGGCTGCGCTGGATATGGCGCCAGGTCACGTCCATGCGCGTCGCGCTGATCCTGCTCCTCATGCTCGGCGTCGCAGCGATCCCAGGGTCGATCCTTCCCCAGCGCCCGCGTAACCCCGGCTCCGTCGCGTCGTACTACGCGAGCCACGCGTCCGCCGCGCCGTGGCTCGATCGGTTCGGCCTCTTCGACGTCTACGGCTCCGCGTGGTTCACCGCGCTGTACTTGCTACTCTTCGCGTCGCTGATCGGGTGCATTGTCCCGCGCACGGTCACGTACGCTGGCGCGATCCGTCGCCCGCCCGCCGCGGCGCCCAGCTCGCTCACGCGGTACGAGAATCGGGTCGACGTGACGGTCGCGGACGGCGCGAAGGCGATCGCCAGGGCTGCGGCGGAGTTGCGGCCGACGACGGGATGGCCCAGCGCTCTCGCGCGCGTCGCCGGGTACCGCATCCGCATCGACGAACGCGAGGTTCGGGGCAAGCGCCAGGTGGCGCTCGCGGCCGAGGCGGGAAACCTCAGGGAGTGGGGGAACCTCGCGTTCCATATCGCCCTGGTCGGCATCCTCGCGTGCGTCGCGCTCGGATCGTTCCTCACGTATCGCGGGCAGGCGATCGTGGTGGAGGGACGCTCGTTCACGAACGCCGTCGTTTCGTACGACTCGTTCTCTGCAGGCAGGGGATTCCGGCCGGAGCGGCTCGAGCCGTTCACGCTGACCCTCGACGCGTTCCACGCGGACTTCTCCGCGACGGGCATGGCAACGGACTACCGCGCCGACGTGACGCTCCTCGAGCCGGGGCGCGAACCCCGTTCCGCGACGCTCCGCGTCAACGACCCCCTCGGCGTCGGCGCCGCGAACGTCTACCTCCAGGGCAACGGGTACGCGCCGTCCATCACCGTTCGCGACTCGACGGGCGCCGTGGCGCTCTCCGGTCCGGTGCCCTTCCTCCCGCAGGACGCGGCGTACACCTCGACGGGTGTTCTCAAGGTCCCGGACGTGACGACGGGACCGCAGATCGGCATCCGCGCGACCCTGCTCCCCACGGCGCCGGTGGGCGCCATGAGCAACGTGTCGCTCTCGCCGCAACCCTTCAACCCTGTCATCTTCTTCCAGGTGTTCACCGGTGACCTCGGGCTCGACACGGGGATCCCGCAGAACGTCTACGTCCTCGATCAGACCCGCCTCACCGCGGTGAGCGACTCGAGCGGGACGCCCACGATGTTCGCGATCACCCCGGGCGAGACGGTCGAGCTTCCCGACGGTCTCGGTACCGTGACCTGGGACGCGCTACCGCGTTTCGTCGCCTTCGACCTGCGCGCCGACCCGACGCTGCCGTGGCTGCTCGCCTCCGCGATCCTTGCGCTGGTGGGGCTCGCGCTTACCCTATTCGCCTCGCAGCGCCGGGTGTGGGTTGTGGCGGAGGTGCGAGGCCGAACTACAGTGGTGACCGCGGTGGCGATCGGTCCGGGTCAGGACGAGGGCCTGCGCGCCGAGGCGGAGCGCGTGATCGCGGCCGCGGCCGACTAGTGGAGGTGGCGTGGACCCCCAGAACGTGAGCGTGGCCGCGCTATACGGCGCCGCCGCCCTATACGCGATCGCCATGGTCGCCTCGTCCGTTCGGCTCGCCCGAGTCGCGGACGCTAAGGCGGCGAAGGCGGACCCTCCCGCGCCGGATCGCGCCTCCGGCATCGCGCGGGCGACGGTGAACGTCGGGCTTGTCTTGCACGCAATCGGCCTTATCGGCAGGGGAATCGACGCGGGGCACGTCCCCTGGTCGACGATGTACGAGTTCACCATCACGTTCTCGTTTGCCGCGGTCGCGGCCTACGCCGTGGTCCGCCGCCTCCGCGACGCGGTGTGGCTCGGGCCGGCCGTGACGGGGCTCGCCACCATCGCCCTTGGCCTCGCGCTCGCCGTCCTGTACCGCGATGCGACCACCCTTCAACCCGCGCTCCAGAGCGCGTGGATCGCGATTCACGTATCCGTTGCGACCATCGCCACCGGCATCCTCTCGGTCGCGTTCCTCGCGACGCTCATCCAGCTCGCGCGCGCGGCGCGCGACGCTGGCTCCCCGTTCTATTCGCGTCGTATCTGGCGTCGCCTCGACGTCGCGCCCGAGCCGCGCTCGCTCGAGGCCCTGTCCTTCCGTCTCAACGCCGTCGGCTTCATTCTCTGGACGTTCACCGTGATGGCGGGGGCCATCTGGGCCGAGCACGCATGGGGAAGGTACTGGGGCTGGGATCCCAAGGAGACGTGGTCGTTCGTCGTCTGGGTGATCTACGCGGCCTATCTACACGCGCGCACGACGCAGGGATGGCAGGGCAAGCGGGCGTCGATTCTGGCCCTTGTGGGCTTCGGCGCGATCATCGTGAACTTCACGCTCGTCAACCTGGTGTTCCAGGGCCTCCACTCATACGCGGGGGTCTAGTCCGATGAAGGTAGCGCTGGTCCTCGACGACAGCCTGGACCGCCCCGACGGCGTGCAGCAGTACGTGCTGAGCGTGGGGCGCTACCTCGCGGCGGCGGGCCACGACGTTCACTACGTGTGCTCGGAGACCACCCGCGACGATCTTCCGCAGCCGGTCCACTCGCTCGCCCGCAACGTCGAGGTGACGTTCAACGGCAACGGTCTCAAGATCCCGCGTCCCGTGTCGCGGCGCGCGCTGCGTTCCTTCCTCGACCGCGAGCGGTTCGACGTTATTCACGTGCAGACGCCCCACTCGCCTCTGTTTTCCGCGCGCCTCGTGGCGGCGGCTCGGCGCAAGCAGGGGAACGCGGTCGCGATCGTCGGGACGTTCCACATCCTCCCGAACGGACGCCTTGCCGCGATCGGGACCCGCGTGCTCGGCTTCGTGCTTCGACGCAATCTCCGTCTCTTCGACCGTTTCTGCGCCGTTTCCGCTCCGGCGGCCGATTTCGCGCATCGCGCGTTCCGCATCGACGCACAGGTGATTGGCAATCCCGTCGACGTCGACGCGTTCGCGCGGGCCGGGGCGCCGAGCAGGCGCGCGCGTATCAACGACGACGACGGTCACGTACGGCTGGTTTTTCTCGGCAGGCTCGTGGCGCGCAAGGGTGCGCTCGAATTCGTGAGGGCGCTGGGGGCGCTGCCCGCCCCGACGAGGGACCGCATCCGCGTGACGATCGGAGGACGCGGCCCCCTCACCGCGGACATCGAGCGCGCGATCGAGCAAAACGGGCTCTCCGGGGTCGTCGAGATGTCGGGCTTCGTCGCGGAGGATGAGAAGGCGGCGTTCTACGGCGCCGCGGATATCGCCGTCTTTCCCGCGATGGGCGGAGAGAGCTTTGGGATCGTGTTGATCGAGGCGATGGCGAGCGGTTCTGACGTGGTGGTCGGGGGCGACAATCCCGGCTATCGGAGCGTGCTGGGCGAGGAGTCCGACGTTCTCGTTCGTCCGCGGGATCGGGGGGCTTTCGCCGCGGCGCTGGACCGACTCATCGGCGACAAGGATCTGCGTTCCACGATCCGGGGCGAGCAGGTCGTGCGCGTTCGCGACTTTGACATCGGCGCCATCGGCCCGAAGATCGAGGCCCTGTACCGCGGGGAGTGAGGCTCGTCAGCCGCCGAGTTTCCGGCGGCGTTCCTGCTCGCGCAACCAGATCAGGTAGTCAGGATCGTCGTCCGGCCCGACGGTGTTGTGGGGCGGCGCGGCGGGTGCCTGCGAGCGGAACTTCAGCGCGATCCACGCGGCCGCGCCGATGTACGGGAACAGAAGAATGATGAAAACCCAGAGGATCTTCGGAAGTCCGTACGGCTCGTGATCCCGGTGTTGGAGGGCGTCGGAGATGCAGTATGCGGCGAGTCCGACGTAGGCGAGCGTTAACAGTGCGGTGCGCATAGAACGAGCGTATCGGGCGCGCTACAGTTGCGCTGTGCATGTCTTCGTCTACTGGCTCGCCCGTACGGCGCTGATGCTCGCCGTCCTGGTGATGCTGTGGATGCTTGGGTGGCAAAGTTGGGTGGCTGTGCTCGCGGCGGCGGTCATCGCGTGGCTCATTTCGTACGCCATGTTCGGTTCGCTGCACGACTCCGCCGCCAAGCAGATGGAGCGGTGGTTCGAACGTCGGTTTTCCGCGACGCGCGAGGACGAGGACGCCGAGGACGCGGAGATCGCGACGAACGGCAAGAAGCCCCGGACCGCCTAACCGCTCGCTATTCCCACGGTCAGTAGCAGCCCGTACGCGAGCCCAATAGCGCTCGTGCCAGTGAACACGGCAGCCATGGGGCGGCCCCGCGCGCCGACGTTGACCGCGAGCGCAAGCACGACGGCGGGTAGGGCGAGCAGGAGCGTGACGAGGGCCCACGGGCGCGCGAACGCGACGGCTCCGGCGGCGACGAGCGGCAACGTGACGGTGAGGCCGAAGAGCGCGCGCGACCGGACGCTTCCCACGCGCACGGCGAGCGTCCTCTTCCCCGTCAGCGAATCCGAGTCGAGGTCCCGAATATTGTTGACGAGCAACATCGCCACCGAATAGAGGCCGACCCCGATCGCGGCGGCGACGGCCCACCACGTCACCGTGTGCGCCTGGGCGGACATGGTCCCCAGCGTGGCGACGAGGCCGAAGAAGATGAACACGCTCACCTCACCCCAACCGCTGTAACCATAGGGGCGCGAGGTTCCGTGTAGCTCCATGCGGCGGCGATGGCCGCGGCGCCGACGGCCAGGAGCCACCACTGCCCCGAGAGAATCGTCATCGCGAGCCCGAGAAGGGAGCCGACGACGAACGCGGCGAGCGCTGCGGCACGTACGCGCGACGGGGCTACCTTTCCCGAGGCGACGAGGCGCTCTGGCCCGATGCGATTCGCGTCCGTCCCGCGGATTCCGTCCGAGTAATCGTTCGCGAAGTTGACGGCGACCTGCAGGGCGAGGGCCACGCCGAGCGCGAGAAGCGCGATCCCGGGTCGGAAGCTACCGAGGGCGTAGGCGGACGCCGAACCCACGGCGACCGGCGCGATTGCCGTGGTAAGGGTCTTCGGGCGCGCACCGCGAATCCAGTCACGCGTCGTCGCTGGCACGAAGACCTCCCGTCGAAGCACGAGCGAGGACCTGGGCGGCCTCGCGGTCGATCTTGCCAGATTCCAGCCGAGGCAAGGACTCAAGGATCAGAACTTCGCGGGGGAGGGCGTGGCGGGGAAGGGCGCCCCGGAGGTCCTGGCGCACCGATTGCTCCGTGACGTCGAGGTCAGCCCGTCCCGGGGCACGACGAGGGCGACGATCCGCTCACCCCATTCGTGATCCGGCACGCCGACGACGACCGCCTCGTCGACGCCACCGAGGGCCGCGAGCGCGCGTTCGACGTCGTCGGGATGCACCTTGTGCCCTCCCGTGAGGATCGCGTTGTCGATCCGCCCTCGGACGGCTAAGGAGGTCGCCATCGAGGGACCCAAGGTCGGGCATACGAAGCCAGCGCACACCGTCGCGCGTCACCGTGCCGTCGGGCCCCCCGCCCGCGTACCCATCGAAAAGCGTCGGCCCGGCGAGAAGGATCCTGCCGTCGGCGTCGAGGTCGACCTCGACCCCAGCGAGCGGACGCCCGTCGTACACGCAGCCCCCCGAGGTCTCGGTGGAGCCGTACGTCTCGACGATCGATACGAGCGCGTCGGTGCGGACCACGGGCGCTCCTCCCACGAGGACGGCGTCGAGCGCCGCGAGAGCCTGTGTCGCGGCCTCGTCGGCCAGGATGCGACGAAGCTGAGTGGGAACGAGCGAGCAGTACACCCTGGCCCCGCGAGGCGCGGACGAGCGCCGCCTTGCCACCGCCTCGACAAAACTCGCCGGAGTGAAGGGGCCCGGAGGCATTGGCTCGACGGGAATTCGCCCGAGCGCGGAGCGGAGGAGCACCTGCGCGCCTGCGATGCGATCGGTCGGTACGGCCAGTAGCCACGCGCCCGGTCCGCCGATGCGCTCGTGCGTGGCCTCGGCCGAAGCTCGAAGGGCCTTGGCGCCGACGAGCGCGATTCGCGGGCGTTCCCGCGGAGCCCGGACGTCGCGACCGAAATGCCGTCGACGCGCCCAGCGAGCACGGCGTCGATGGCCGCCGTGGGGTCGAGAACGAGGCTCGCATAGGTCACGCACCCAGCGTAGGCGCGCCTAGACTGTCCGCTATGACCCGGACCGCCAGTCGCGTCGGCGCGGTCGCGGCGGCGCTTGTCGTCGCCTCCCTCGCCGCATGCGCGCCCCAGGAGATCATCCAACCCGACGTGACCCTCACGCAGGTGCCGTACGAACACCGCGTAGCCGTACCGTCGCCCTCCGTCGACCCGATGCCCAGCGTCGTATGGCCGCTCACGGGACTCGACGCGACGTCGGCCGATGCCGCGACCGTTCAGCGTCAGGCGATCGCGGTCAAGATCGACAACAGTACGGGCGTGCACAAGGCGATTCCCCAAGCGGGACTCGATCAGGCGGACATCGTGTTCGAGGAGTACATGGCCCGTGGTGGGTGGACGCGGTTCGTCGCCGTGTTCCACTCGCAGTGGCCGGCCCTCGTGGGAAACGCGCGTTCGCTTCGCCCCATGGACCCGTACATCTTCGGCTCCTTCTACGGCACGCTCGCGTTCTCCGGGGCCGCTCCCGGACCGATGGCCGACGCCCTGGCGCTCAAGGACCAGGCGTACGTTGCGGAGGATCTTCGAACTGCCGCGCCGGGTTCTACCAGAAGTCAGGCAAGTACCGTCCGTATTCGACGTACTACAAGCTCGACGAGCTCGCGAAGTGCGGGCTGAAGGCAGGCGCGCAGCCCGCTCCGCAGCAGTTCGACTACGCCTACCCGGCCGACACCGCGACGGCGATCATCGCGGGTGCGCCGGTGTCGGATATCTCGCTGAAGTTCTCGCGTACGCAGACGCAGCACTGGAAGTGGAACGAGGCCTCGCAACACTGGCTCCGCTACCAAGGCTCGGATGCTCACATGCAGCAGGACGGCAAACAGATCGCGGCGACGAACATTCTCGTCCTTCGGGCGGGGGTTCGATACAAGTACCACGACGACCCCGAAACGCTCCTCGCGGGAACGGATCACGGTACGGGATACATCGCCTCCGGAGGCAAGTACGTCGAGATCCGCTGGTCGAAGGCGGACCGTCGTGACGCGTTCCACCTCGAGACGCTCGAGGGGACCCCGGTGTATCTCCTTCCGGGAAACACGTGGGTCGAACTGCTTCCTGCGTGGGGAACGGGCGAGGTTCAGGTCCTCAAGTTCGACTCGACCACCATCACGACGAAGTCCTAGAACGCGTACGGGAACCGCGTCCAGTCGGGCGCTCGTCGTTCGAGGAAAGCGTCCCTGCCCTCCTGCGCCTCCTCGGTCATGTAGGCCAGGCGTGTCGCCTCGCCCGCGAAGACCTGTTGCCCCGCGAGCCCGTCGTCGGCGAGGTTGAAGGCGAACTTCAGCATACGGATCGCCTGCGGGGATTTCTGAGCGATCAGGGCCGCGTACTCGAGTGCCCGACCCTCCAGCGCGTCGTGATCGACCACCTCGTTGACCGCGCCCCAACGCTCGGCCTCCTCGGCGGAGTACTCGCGGGCGAGGAAGAAGATTTCGCGCGCCCGCTTGTCCCCGACCTGCCGCGCGAGCAGCGCGCTTCCGTAGCCGGCGTCGAACGAGCCGACGTTCGCGTCCGTTTGCTTGAACCGGGCGTGCTCGCGGCTCGCGATCGATAGATCGGCGACGACGTGCAGGCTGTGCCCTCCGCCCGCGGCCCAACCGTTGACCGCCGCGATGATGACCTTGGGCGAGGTGCGCATGAGGCGCTGCACCTCGAGGATATGGAGCCGGCCCCCGTGGGCAGGAGCCGAGGCCGCGTCCCCCTCGTAGAGGTAGCCATCCTTCCCACGGACGGACTGGTCGCCCCCCGAGCAGAAAGCCCATACCCCGTCCTTGGCCGCCGGACCGTTACCCGTCATGATGACCGCCGCGACGTCGGACGTCTGGCGGGCGTGATCGAGGGCTCGATAGAGCTCGTCGACCGTCTGCGGACGGAACGCGTTGCGCACCTCGGGGCGGTTGAATGCGATGCGCACCGCAGGAAGGTCTCGTTCGCCGCCGCGCCCTGCGCGGTCAACCGCGCGATGGTAGGTAATGTCACCATTAGAGAAGCCATCGATGGCGCGCCATCGCGCGGGATCGAAGGTCTGGGAGACCTGGACGGGAACGTCGCTCACGTCCACGAGCCTAGCCTTCACTGTCCGCGTGGCGATGAAAGATCGAGACTCGGCCGAAAGAGGAGTGGGGATGGCCAGGGCGGGCGCGAAGTTCTGGGTGTGGAGTGTGGCCGCACTCGTCGTGGTCGCGGCGGTTGCCGCCGCGTGGATTCTGTCCTGGGGTCCCTTCGCCAGTCCGGGCCCCGAGCCGTCGCCGAGCCCCAGCGCCGTGGTGTCGCCCTCGCCGAGCGTTTCCGAGACGCCGCCGCCCGTCTTCGCCGAACGCCCTGTCACGGTCGCGGCGCACGTCCCCTCGGCTGAGCCCATCACGGAGGCGGTTCTCGAAACGGCCACGACGGGCTGGGTAGTCGCGATCCACGACGCGACATCCATCGACGACACGGGAGTCGAGACTCCCGGCCCCCGGGTGCTGTACCTCATCTCTCCGGACGGCACTCGGTACGAGCTCGCGAACCTCGACGTGCTGGGCTTCAGCGCACCGGACGTGCTCGCGTGGGACACCGAGCGGCAGAAGATCCTGCTCGTCAATCATCAAGCCGACCTTGAGGTCTTTGACATGATCTCGGGCCAGATCGATACCGCGTGGTCGTTCTGCTCGAACCAAGGCGACGTGAAGGGGTCGGCGCGGGACGGGGCATGGCTCCTGCGCGGAAGCTGCGACGGGGAGAACATCGACGGCCTGTACTCGGACATGGGGACGGAGATCCCGAGTTCGATCGTCGGCAGGGGGTTTGGCCTCACCGTGTTCGACATCGGCGACGTGCAGGTCCGATACGAGTTTGATTCGGCCCCGGACGAGCACTTCACGGCGTTCTATCCGGACGGTACCGAGGCGACTATTCCGACGTCGATGGCGGGCGACTGTCACATGATCGGCAAGGGGCGCGGCGCAACCTTCGTCGCGTATTGCTACACCGACTCCGGCGCACTCGATGTGTGGGAATTCCCCGTCGACGGCTCGACGCCGGAGCAGGTGATCACGTCGGAACAGCTCGACGCCTTCCGGATCGCGCTGGGCATCTCGGGACCCGACGACTTCTTCGTCTCGGGCTACTGTGCCGATAGCGACTACCGCGTCGTCGAGGTGACGTCAGACAAGAGCCGGCTGGGCGTCCTGAGGGACGGCATCGTCGAGCAGGCGGCGGAGCCCCCGTACGAGTTCCGTCACTGCCTCGCCGCCTCGGGTACTGCCGCGCTCGTCAGCGGCGACGGCCTGCTGTGGTACACGGATTTCGCCACCGATCTCACCGTCGAGCTTCTGCCAGGGGCGGGCGACGACTACCCGCTTCACGTGGTCGGAACCGAGGGATACCGCGCGCTCCTTCACCGGTAGCGGATACGACCCAACCCCGGAGCCCCTCGGCGACGTTGAGGTGGTAAGACGACGGGAGGGGTGATGGCCTGGCAGCCGATGCTCGAATCGCTCGTCCGGTCACGGCACCGGGCGCTCATCGCTTACGCGTACCTGCTCACCCGCGACGTCGCCGACGCCGAGGACCTGGTCCAGGACGCTCTCGTCGCGGCCTTTGGCGGTCGGGCGGACTTCCCGACGATCGGCCACGCCGAGGCGTACGTCCGCCGCGCCGTCGCCACGCGCTTCGTCGATAACGCCCGCAAACGGACCAGGGAGAAGGCACGCGTCGATCGCGTGGCGCTCGCAATAGTGACCGAGGGACCGGAGAGCGGGACGGTGGGAAGGGTCGACGTCGCGTCGGCGCTCGCCGAACTTCCGCCACGCGTACGCGCGTGCGTGGTGCTCCGTTACCTCGACGATCAATCGACGACGGAGACCGCGCGTGCGCTGGGACTGTCGGAGGGCGCCGTCAAGCGATACGTCTCGGACGGAGTCCGGTCGCTCAACGCGATGCTCGGGACGGTGGCGAGCGACGACGACCGCGTCGCCGTTCGAGCGAAGGGAAGCGTGGGGTCATGATGGAACTTTCGGACGCGCTCGCGCAGGCGGAGGCGAGCACCTCAGCGGCTCTTCCTGGGTTCGACGAGGCGGTTCTTGTGCGCACGGTCACCTCCCGGGTGCGGCGCACGCGCGGCCTTCGGGCGTTCAGGGTGGGCGTGCTCGCCGCGGTCGCCCTTGCGGCCGTGGGCTCCGGGACGTTCCTCGTCGCCTCGACCATGCGTCAGCACACGCCCGTCGCGCCCGTCCCTGCGCCGAGCGGGTCGGGAACCGTGAGCCCGACCCCTGGTCCGAACCCGTCCGCGACCGACGGATCCTCGCGGCCCGTCACGGTGGCCGACGGACTCCCCAGCGCGAATCCGGCCACGGCTGCCATCGTCTCGAGCGCGGGAACCGGCTGGGTCCTCGCCGTTTTCGACTCGAGTTTCCGGCCCGTCGATGGCGAGCCGACGGCGGGCGAGCGCGTCCTCTACCTCGTTTCGCCGACCGGTGACCGCTACGAGGTCGCAAACCTCTCGGACTACTCGGCGCCCCGCCTCGAGGCTTGGGACACCAATCGGAATGTCGCGTTCATCGTCGAGAACCGCTATGTCTCGCTCACCGTCGACCTCTCTACGGGAGACGTGACGCACGAGTGGCAGTTCTGCGGAGAGGGGGGAAGCCTCCGCGCCGCCCCCACGGGCGACGGACACTGGCTGCTCCGCGGCTCGTGCTCCGGCACGCCCCTTGACGGCGTGTACAACGACGACGGCACGCCCGTCGCGTCGCCCGGAATCGTCGACGGAGGGGAAGGCGTGACGGTCATGGACGTCGGCGATGTCCAGGTCCGCTACGAGTTCGAGAAGCCGCCGGCGGAAAGCTACGTCGCGTACATGCCCGACGGGTCGCACGTCGCGCTCGCGGCGGTGAGCCCCGAGACGGCGTGCTATCCGCTCGGTCCCTCGCTCCTTGGGGGTCTCGCTGTCCAGTGTTGGGGAAGCGGGGACGCGGTCAGCATCTGGAACCTCCCCCTCGACGGAGGGGACGCGACTCCGATCGCGGTCCCCGAGACCCTTCGCGCGATCGACGCTGCGGCGGGTGGGGCGTTGCCGCCGGACGGAGCGATCCTCACCGGGTACTGCCTCGCCGGTCGTCACGAGGCGATCGTTACGTCGCACCCGGCCGTCGCCGTCCTCGGCGAGGACAGCCCTACGGTCATGGTCGACGGCGAGTACAGGGCAACGTCGTGCCTTGGCGGCGAAGGCGACACGACCCTGCTCGCGGGCGCGGGACCGCTATGGACGTGGAACGCGGCGACCGGAGCGATCGTGACGATGCTGCCTGTGCCCGAGCCAGGCGACGGTGGCGTCTGGGTAGGGGCGTCAGAGAACGGCGCAATCATCCACCCGTAGGCGACGTGTCGCCGAGGCAATAGCCTGACGCCATGGAGTTCCGTCCGTTTCGCGTGCGCCTGAACACCCGGTTCCGCGGCGTCACGGAGCGCTCTGGCGTGCTGATGCGCGGGAGGACGGCCGACGGCGCGGAGGCCTGGGGCGAGTACTCGCCCTTTCCCGACTACGACGCCGAGCGCGCCTCGCGTTGGTGGGCTGCCGCCATGGAGGCGGCGCGCGGCGACTGGCCCGCGCCGGTGCGTGGCTCGGTTGCCGTGAACAGCATCGTCCCCGAGGTGTCGCCAACGGACGCGGCCCGGTTTGCCGTCGCCGGCGGTTGTGTTGTCGCGAAGGTCAAGGTCGGCGGGCGCTCGTCGACGTTGGCCCAGGACGTCGCCAGGGTCGAGGCGGTCGCGGCCGCCGTGGCGGAAGCAGGCGGCGGCTCCGCGCGCGTGCGCGTCGATGCGAACGGCGGATGGGATGTGGATGAGGCGGTCGCGGCCATTCAGGCGCTCGATCGAGCGGCGCGTGCGGGGGGCGTCGACGGGCTGGAGTACGTCGAACAGCCCTGCGCCACCGTCGAGGAGCTCGCCGCGGTCCGGCGTCGCGTCGGCGTGCTGATCGCGGCGGACGAATCCGTTCGGATCCCCACGGACCCCCTTGAGGTCGCGAGGGCCGGGGCGGCCGACATTCTCGTGATCAAGGCTGCGCCGCTCGGGGGCGTGCGAGCCTGCCTCGAACTCGCCGAGGCGGCAGGGCTGCCCCTGGTGGTATCGAGCGCGATGGAGACCTCCGTCGGGCTCGCCTCTGGGCTCGCGCTCGCCCTCGCCCTGCCGGATCTGCCGTACGCCTGCGGACTGGGAACAGGATCGCTCCTCGCCGAGGACGTCGTCGCCGATCCGCTCGTGCCGCGCGCTGGCATGCTGGAGCCTCGACCGATGGAGGTGACCGTATGACGAATCCCGCGATGGTCTTCTCCCGGGCCCTCGTCGCGAACCTCGCGGCGAACGATATTCGCGACATCGTCGTGTGCCCCGGCTCGCGTTCCGGTCCCCTCGCCCACGCGCTCGCGGAGGCCGGGTCGGCCGCGCCTCCGCGCGGCGCGCCCGACATACGACTTCACGTGCGCATCGACGAGCGTGCCGCAGGTTTTCTCGCCCTCGGACTCGCGATGGCGCAGGGTGCAGCGGCGGTGGTGACGACGTCGGGAACGGCGGTCGGCAACCTTCTTCCCGCGATGATGGAGGCGCACCATTCCGGAGTGCGCCTGTTCGCGATCACGGCTGATCGTCCGTTCGACCTCCGCGCGACGGGCGCGAACCAGACCACCGACCAGCGGCGCATCTTCGGACCCTTCGTCCGTCACTTTCGCGACCTACTTCCGCCGGGAGATGGGCGCGACCTCGCGGCCGAAGCGTCTGCGGCGGTCGGCGAGGCGGTTGCGCGTTCGGCGGGCGCGGCGCCAGCAACTGGCGCCGTCGGCCCCGGCCCCGTTCACATCAACGTGCAGTTCGCCGAACCCCTCCGAACGGACGCGGGTCCGTGGCCCGCGGCGACTCCCGCGAACCTCACCTTCCCGCCGGAGGAGTCGGCGCCGCCCCTTCCCGCCGTGGCGCGCGGGATCGTCGTCGCCGGCGACCGGGCCGGACCGGCCGCCGCGACCATCGCGTCGGCGCGAGGGTGGCCCCTGCTTGCCGAGCCGACGTCGGGCGCCAGAAGCGGGCCATCGGTCATCCCCGACTATGCGCGGTTCGTCGCGTCCGACGAGGGGAGAGCCCTGGCCTCGGAGGCCGAGTTCGTCCTCCTCGTGGGACGAGCGACCCTTTCGCGTGGGATTCGGGCCATTATCGACGGCGCCCCGAAGCTCTGGGTGGCGCGCCATGGATCGCCCTGGCGTGAGGCGCCGATTCACGCCGAGGTCGTGGTGCCCGACGTTCCCTTCAGTTGGATTCGGTCCGGCTCCTCCGGCGGCCGAGGCCCGTGGCTCGATCGTTGGCTCAGCGCGAGCGCGCCGGTTCGCGTCGACTCGTGGTCGGTCGAGCGGGTGGCTGCGGAGGTCGTCGCGGCGGGGAATGGCCCGCTTGTCGTCGGCTCGAGCCGCGCGATCCGTGCCGTCGATGCCGTCATGCCACCCGCGCCCGCGTCGGGTGGGCGGCTCGTTGTCGCCAATAGGGGACTCGCGGGCATCGACGGCACCGTCTCCACCGCGATGGGCCTGGCGCTCGGCCTAGACGCGAGCGTCACCGCGCTCATCGGGGACCTGACATTCCTCCACGACGTGGGCGGCCTTCTCGTCGGGACGAGGGAGCGCCGTCCGAGCCTTCGGATCGTCGTCGCGAACGACAACGGGGGGACGATCTTCCGAGCCCTCGAGCACGCGGAGTCCGAACCCGGGGCGTTCGAACGCGTCTTCACGACGCCTCATGGCGCGGATCTCGGCGCGATCGCTAACGGTTTCGGCGCCAGTCACGTTCGCGTTCGAGACGCCGACGAACTTCGCGCGGCGCTCCGCTCCGAATCCGTGGGCGTCGAGGTCATCGAGGCCGTCCTCGCCTAGCGGGCCAGGGCGCCTATTCTCGCCGGGAGCGGGCGGCGGTTAGCCTGGGGCCAAGGGACGCAGACGACGGGAGAGGTGTCGTGGCGCAGTTGCGGAGTTCGCGGTGGTGGGGCGGTCTGACGACCGTGCTCGCAGTCGCGTTCATCGGCGTCGTGTACTTCGTCGGTTTCTGGTCGCCGACGCGGGGCGCAGGCGCGGGTCCAGACGCGGCGCCGAGCGTATCGGCGGGCGGGGGACCATCCGCGGCTCCCACCGGCCCCGTCTCCGCCCCCGACTCCGCCATCCCCCTGACAGCGGGCATTCTCGAGTCCATCGGTCCGGGCTGGATACTGACGACCTACAACTCGAGCACCGGCCGATTCCTCACCGCAGCCGAGCGATCGGGAAACGTGAGCGCCGCGCCCGCGCCCGGCGCCGGCGACCGCGCGTGGGATCAACCGGGAACCAGGAAGATCTACGTCGTTGACCGCGTCGGTACGGTGTACGAGGGCGCGGATCTCGGCGTCGCCTCGGGGCTGAATCCGCGCCTGTGGTTGCCGGACGGTCGAACCCTGGTGGTCGCGCGACCCCAGGAGGGGGACGGCACCCGGGTGGTCTTGTACGCCTTCGACATCCTCACGGGCGAGCTTTCGGCGCCGTTCGACGGCCCTGGCGTGGCCGAATCCTTCGCGTCCCGTACGCCGCCGCCGAGCGTCAGCCCCAGCGCGGAACCCAGCCTTACGGCTGCCCCCGCCCCGGTCGTCACGCAGCCGGTGGATACGTCGCCGGTGTGGACGGGCGGCATCGTGCGCCTTACCGCGAGCGGTGATGCGCTCCTCGTGAGGGACGGACGTGAGTCGAGCCAGTGGGTTCGCCTGACCCTCGACGGCAGGGCGCTCGGACAGGCCATCCCGGTCATCACGGCGGGGGAGGTCGTCGAGAATCCGAACGGCGCCTTCTACGCAGCCTCGGAGCTCGTCACGGTCACAGGCGAACGCTGGAACGAGGAGCTGCTCGAGTGGATCCCCTACTCGGAGCAGTACTGGCACACGGTGACGTACGCCGAGACGCCCACTGGGGACGGCAAGACGGACCGCATCGACCACGGGAATCCGTCGTCCGAGGGCCGCTGCGACCCCGCGAGTTGGGCGCAGGGGAGGCAGCTTCTCGAGACGTGCCGAAGGGAGGACGGGTCGATCGCGCTCTACACGGTGGCGCCCGCGACCGACACCTTCGTGCGAGCGGCGGTGTTCCCCACGACGCTGGCAACGCCGTTTTTCTCCATCAAGCCCGACGCCTCGCGCGTTGCGACCGGGCGGAGCGTCTACACCATCGTCGGCGAGGTGGCGTGGACCCTTCCCGACTCCCAGGCTTCTCCGACGGGCCTCGCGTGGTCGGGCGACGCGCTCGTCCTGTGGGGCGACACGGCGGAGACGCTCGCGCCGGGGTATGGCGCGGACTCGATCCACGTGTACGACGGCTTCGAAGGGCGGCCGATCTACACCCTGGCTGCGCGCTCCGGAGAGGCGGGATTCGGGCCAGCTTTAAGCGCGTCCTAGCGTCCGAGCGCCTGACGTAGCGGTTCGAGCTTCGCCTCCGACTCCGCCCACTCGTCGTCTGGGAGAGAGGCGGCCACGATCCCACACCCGGCGAACAGTCGTAGGCGCGAAGGGTCGTCGGTCGAAATCTCGGCGGCGCGGAGCGCGATGCACCACTCGCCGTCTCCCGTCGCGTCGAGCCACCCGACGGGACCCGCGTAACGCCGACGGTCGAGGCCCTCGAGCGACTCGATGAGCGCGGCGGCGCTCGCGGTGGGCGTGCCGCACACGGCGGCCGAGGGGTGGAGCGCGTCGACGAGATCGAGGCTCGTCGTGGCGTCGCTCAGCACCCCCGTCACGTCAGACGAGAGGTGCATGACGTTCCTCAGGTGAATCACCGAGGGCGCCTCGGGGACGTTGATCGAGCTGCAGTGACGCGCGAGGACGTCCGTCACGGACGTGACGGCGTACTCGTGCTCCTCGCGGTCCTTCGAGGAGCGGGCCAGTGCGGCGGCGTGGGCGAGGTCCGCCGTCTCGTCGCCCGTGGGGCGAATGGTTCCGGCGAGCACGCGGGACGTCACGAGCCCTCGGTCGACGCGAGCGAGGAGCTCGGGCGTCGCGCCGACCATGCCGTCGACGTGGAACGTCCAGCACGTCGGATAGTCCTCGGCGAGGGGAACGAGGAGCGAGCGTACGTCGATCGGAGCGGAGGCGTGCGCGTCGACGGCCCTGGCGAGGACCACCTTGTCGACGTCGGTCGTCGCGATACGCGTGATGGCCTCGCGGACGGCGGTTCCCCAGGCGTCCTTGTCCCCGTCGGCGATCTCGACCGTTCCGATGGGCCGCGCGGGGCTTGCGCCCGTCCAGCGCCTCGTCGAGCGCGGGGGGCGAGATGGTGGGCGAGTCGGAGATCACCGTGAGCCAGGAGACGCCGTCCCGAGTACCCAGGACGTAGCGCGGAACGATGAGCACGCCGCCGGCCTCGGACGCGTCGGCGAACGCAAATGAGCCGAACGCCACGAGCCCGGTGCCGCGAACCCCGACCTCGTCCCGGATGACAGCGTGCGATGCCGCGTCCGCCCACCAGGCCGCGGCGTCGGCGATGCGCGAGGGTCCCGCGACGTTCAGGCGAGCGGTCTCGCCCCAGGCGACCATGCCCTCGCCGCGTCGGATCCACGAGATCCCGGCCTCGGGCATGGAAGCAAGAAGATCGCCCGGACTCGGGATCGCCACGGTCCGGACCACCCACGGGTTACGACGCTGCGCGGCCTCGACACTCACGCTCCTACCCTAAGTCCGCGGGCCGACCCCGACGCCCACGGCCCCGGACGCGAGGGCCTCGAGGGGAACGTAGGCTGAGGGAGTGAAGACTGAGGCCGACGTGATCGTGGTGGGCGCCGGCCCAGGCGGGTCCTCCGTCGCGCACTACCTCGCGCGCGAGGGTTTCGACGTCATCGCGCTCGAGAAGGCCCGCTTCCCTCGCGAGAAGGTCTGCGGCGATGGGCTCACGCCCCGCGCCGTCAGGGAACTCGATCTCATGGGCGTTCCTACGCCCGAGTCCGAGGGCTGGGTGCGGAACAAGGGACTCCGGATCATCGGAGGCGGGCATCGCCTCGAGTTCCCGTGGAACGAGAGCGCGTCGTTCCCCGGCTACGGGCTGACGCCTTCCCCGAGCGACCTTCGACCACGTTCTTGCCAAGCACGCGCGCGCGAGCGGCGCCGACGTGCGCGAGGGCATCGCTGTCGAGGCTGCGCTTCACGACGAACGCACCGGGCGGGTCGTTGGCGTCACCGCGCGGGCGACAGACGAGAAGGGGCGGAAGGTCGGCGAGCCCGTCGAGTACCGCGCACCCCTCGTCATCGCCGCAGACGGCGTGAGTTCGCGCGTCGCCACGAGCGAGGGCATTGTGCGAAAGAAGGGTCGCCCGATGGGTGTGGCCGTCCGGACCTACTACACCGTCGATCGTCCTCAGGACGAATGGATGGAGGGCCACCTCGAACTGTGGTCGGGAGAGGCGGGCAAGTCCAAGCTTCTGCCCGGCTACGGATGGATCTTCACCGTCGGCGACGGGACCGTGAACGTCGGCCTCGGGACGTTGAGCGGACGCGGCAAGCCGCCCAAACTCGACCACAGGGCCATGCTGACCGAGTTCGTCAAGAACACCGCGGACGAGTGGGGGTTCACCGAGGAGCGACACGTGGGCGAGACGCTCGGTGCGGCGATCCCCATGGCGTTCAGCCGTCAGCCGCACTACCGCGCCGGCCTCATGCTCGTCGGCGACAGCGGCGGCATGGTCAATCCGTTCAACGGCGAGGGAATCGCGTACGCCATGCAGGCGGCGCGTCGGGCGACCGAGGCTGCGGTCGCGGCACGCGAGGCGACGAGCGACCGGGACCGTGAACGCGCGTTGTCCGGGTACGCCAGGCAGATCAAGGCAGACCTGGGGGGGTATTACAGTTTGGGTCGCGTCTTCGCCGCCCTCATCGAACGGCCGGCGGTCATGCGGGCGTGTACCCGATACGGGCTTCCGCGTCCAACCATCATGTGGATTACCCATAAACTGCTGTCAGACGTCTACGAACCGCGTGGCGGCGATTGGGCGGACCGCATCCTCGCTGCGCTGTCGCGGGTCGCTCCCAAGGCGTGACCGCGAACCTACGGAAGAAGGGAGTCTCCGGGTGAATCCGTACGTTCCCGTGATCGTCATGATTGCGGTCGCCGGAGCTCTGGGCGTCGCGGGCCTCCTCGTGAGCGCCGTCCTCGGCCCCAAGCGCTACAACGAGGCCAAGTTGGACCGCTACGAATCGGGACCGCAGGCCACGCCGCCAGCAGTCGGGGGAGGCCGCATCCCCATTAAGTACTTCCTTGTCGCGATGACCTTCATCGTCTTCGACGTCGAGGTGGTGTTCCTGTACCCGTGGGCGATCGCGTATGAGAAGTTCGCGCTATTCGGCTACGTGGCGATCGTGACGTTCCTCGTGATGATTACTATCCCGTTCATCTACGAGTGGCGCCGCGGCGGATTCGACTGGGAGTGATCGATGGGCATTGAGGAAAGCGCTCCCGGGTTCTTGCTCGGGACGATCGAAGGCGTAGCGGGTTGGGCGCGCGGAGCGTCCGTCTATCCGGTGACCTTCGGCCTCGCCTGCTGCTCCATCGAGATGATGGCGGCCGGTGGCCCCCGATTCGACATCGCCCGGATGGGCTCCGAGGTGTTCCGCGGATCGCCGCGCCAGGCCGACCTCATGATCGTCGCCGGTCGTGTGAGCCAGAAGATGGCGCCGATCATGCGCAACGTTTACGACCAGATGTCCGAACCCAAGTGGGTCATTGCCATGGGCGTCTGCGCCTCGTCCGGAGGCATGTTCAACAACTACGCGATCCTTCAGGGAGCGGACCACGTGGTCCCGGTCGACATCTACCTCCCGGGCTGCCCCCCGCGCCCCGAGATGCTGCTGAACGCCCTCATGATGATCAAGAAGCACGCCCGCGAGGCGCCGCTCGGCAAGAACCGCAAGCGGATCGCGCGAGCCGCAGAGCAGGCGGCCCTTGAGGCCACCCCGACCTCGGACATGACGGGACTTCTCCGATGACCGGCAACGAGTTGACGAGTGGCGTCGACCCGGACGGCCGTCCGCCGATGACGCTCCTGTCCGTGCGCGAGGGAATGTTCTCCGGTTCCGGCGACACGTCCGGCTACGGGGGGCTTGAGCAGACCTTCGCGATGCCGGGGCCGACGGAACGCCCGTACGGCGAGTGGTTTGACGGGGCGATCGACATCCTCCGCGAGTTGCTTGGCGGTGACGCCGACGCCGCGATCGAGGCCGTCGTCGTCGATCGCGGGGAACTCACGCTGGTGATCGCCCGCGACCACATCGTCGCCGTGTGCGAACACCTGCGCGACGATCAGGACCTGCGCTTCGAGCTCAGCCTCGGCGTGAGCGGCGTCCACTACCCCGCCGACGTCGGCCGAGAGCTTCACGCCGTGTACCACCTACGCTCGATCACGCACAACCGCCGCCTTCGCCTCGAGGTCGCCGTCGCCGACGCCGATCCGCACATCCCGAGCACCACCGCGGTCTACCCCGCGAACAACTGGCACGAGCGCGAGACTTACGACTTTTTCGGCATCATCTTCGACGGCCACCCCTCGCTCGCCCGCATCCAGATGCCGGACGATTGGCAGGGGCACCCGCAACGCAAGGACTACCCGCTCGGCGGCATCCCCGTCGAGTACAAGGGAGCGACCATCCCGTCGCCCGAGACTCGGAGGCAGTACTGATGGCCGCGCGCGCGACGGGGGCGATCCACGAGGACGAGACCGTCCCGGAGTTCACGGCGTCCGGAGGCGACTGGTCCGACATCGTCGATGAGGCTGCCCGACTCAGCGGCCAGCGCATCGTCGTCAACATGGGCCCCCAACACCCGTCGACGCACGGCGTGCTGCGCATCATGCTCGAGATCGAAGGCGAGACGATCACGGAGGCGCGGGCCGGCATCGGCTACCTCCACACGGGCATTGAGAAGAACATGGAGTGGCGCACGTGGGTCCAGGGCCCGGCGTTCTGCACGCGCATGGACTATCTCGCCTCGATGTTCCAGGAGGCCGGCTTCTGCCTCGCGACGGAGAAGCTCCTCGGCATCACGGACGACATCCCCGAGCGGGCGAACGTGCTGCGCGTGCTCACCATGGAACTCAACCGCATCTCGTCCCACCTCGTGGCGATCGGCACCGGAGGGAACGAGCTTGGGGCGACGACGATCATGACGACGTCGTTCCTGGCGCGCGAGTACGTGCTCAAGGTCATAGAGGCCATCACAGGGCTGAGGATGAACAACGCGTACATCCGTCCGGGCGGCGTGGCAATGGACGCGCCAGAGGACATCGTCGACATGCTGGTGGACCTTGACGGGAAGCTCCAGGGCAAGATGTCGGAGCTCGCGGACCTGCAGCTCAAGAACCCAATCTTCCTTGGCCGCACCAAGGGCATCGCCCACCTCGATCTTTCGGGATGCATGGCGCTCGGTATCACCGGCCCGATGCTCCGTGCCGCGGGATTGCCGTACGACGTTCGGAAGACCGACCCGTACTGTGGCTACGAGACGTACGACTTCCAGGTGCCGGTCTCGGAGGATGCGGACGCGTTCACCAGGACCGTCCTGCGTATGGAAGAGATCTACGAGTCGATGAAGATCATCCGCCAGTGCGCCACGCGCCTCGCGGACAATCCCGGCCCCGTGATGGTCGCGGACAAGAAGATCGCGTGGCCCGCCCAGCTCGCCGTTGGGAGCGACGGCCAGGGCAACTCTCTTGAGCACATCAAGGAGATCATGGGTACCTCGATGGAGGCGCTCATCCACCACTTCAAGCTCGTCACCGAGGGATTCAGGGTGCCAGCCGGTCAGGTGTGGCAGACGGTTGAGGCCCCCCGCGGCGAGCTGGGCGTGCACGTGGTGTCCGGCGGCGGAACCAAGCCGTGGCGCGCACACTTCCGCGATCCCTCGTTCAACAATCTTCAGGCGCTGTCGATCCTCTGCGAAGGCGGCCAAGTCGCCGACGTCGTGGTCGCCGTGGCGTCGATCGACCCCGTATTGGGAGGCGTCGACCGATGACGTATAGCGACGAACAGACGGCGCGTCTGGCGAAGGACGCCGCCGAGATCATCGCCCGGTACCCCCAGCCGCGCTCGGCGCTGCTGCCGCTGCTTCACCTCATCCAGTCGGAGGACGGCTACGTGTCTCCAGACGGCATCGCGTTCTGCGCCGAGCAGGTGGGCGCCTCGACCGCCGAGGTGAGCGCCGTCGCGACCTTCTATTCGCAGTTCAAGCGCCGCCCCACGGGCGAGTACCAGGTGGGCGTATGCACCAACACCCTGTGCGCGGTGATGGGCGGCGACGAGATCTGGGAGCGGCTCACCAAGCACGTCGGCGTCGAAAACGGGGCGACAACGCCGGACGGCAAGATCACGCTTGAGCGCATCGAGTGCAACGCCGCGTGCGACTTTGCGCCCGTGATGATGGTCAACTGGGAATTCTTCGACAACCAGACGCCGGAGAGCGCTGAGAGCGTCGTGGACGACCTCCGAGCGGGCAAGGACGTCGCTCCGACACGAGGCGCGAAGACGGTGGCCACGCTCAGGGAGATCTCGCGCGTGCTCGCGGGCTTCGAGGACGGCCGCGCGAACGAGGGCGGAGCCTCCGGAACGCCAACCGTCGCGGGACTCAACGCGGAGAAGGGGGGCGCGAAGTGACGGCGCTGACCCCGATCCTCTCCCGCCACTGGGCGGAGGCGACGTCGTGGAGCCTCGCGACGTACGAGGCCGACGGCGGATACGCCGGGCTGAAGAAGGCGCTCAAGATGAGCCCCGCCGACGTCATCCAGGCCGTCAAGGATTCCGGCCTCAGGGGCCGCGGCGGCGCGGGGTTCCCCACCGGGATGAAGTGGGGCTTCCTCCCCGAGCCCGACGGCGGCCCCCGGTACCTCGTGGTGAACGCAGACGAGTCGGAGCCGGGCACGTGCAAGGACGTGCCGCTCATGATGGCGTCGCCGCACCTCCTCATTGAGGGCGCGATCATCACGTCGTTCGCCATCGACTCGCACCACGCGTTCATCTACCTGCGCGGCGAGGTCGTCCACGTCTATCGACGGCTTCTCAACGCGGTCGCGGAGGCCAAGAAGGCCGGCTACCTGGGCAAGAACATCCTGGGGAGCGGGTTCGACCTCGAGATCACCGTGCACGCCGGGGCTGGCGCCTACATCTGCGGCGAGGAGTCGGCGCTCCTTGACTCGCTCGAGGGTCGCCGCGGTCAGCCCCGCCTCAAGCCCCCGTTCCCCGCGGTCAAGGGCCTCTACTCGCGCCCGACGACCGTCAACAACGTCGAGACGATCGCGTCCGTGCCTGGCATCCTCGACAACGGGGCCGCGTGGTTCGCGGGCATGGGAACGGAGAAGTCCAAGGGGCACGTCCTGTACTCGCTGTCGGGTCACGTCGAGCGGCCCGGACAATACGAGGCCCCCCTAGGAATCACGCTCCGCGAGCTCCTGGATCTCGCGGGTGGCGTCCGCAAGGGTCATCGACTCAAGTTCTGGACCCCGGGAGGCTCGTCCACGCCGCTGCTCACCGAGAAGCACCTCGACGTGCCCCTCGACTACGAGAGCGTGGATGCCGCGGGCTCCGCGCTCGGCACGCGCGCGCTACAGATCTTCGACGAGACCACGTGTGTTGTCCGCGCCGTCGCGCGGTGGACGGAGTTCTACCGCCACGAGTCGTGCGGCAAGTGCACCCCGTGTCGCGAGGGGACGTTCTGGCTCGACCAGATCTACGAGCGCCTCGAGGCAGGCAACGGCACGGAGGCGGACATCGAACAGTTGCTCGCGACCTCGCGATCCATCCTCGGGCGAAGCTTCTGCGCGCTCGGCGACAGCGCGACCATGACCATCAGCTCGTCGATCGAGTTGTTCCGCGACGAGTACATTGCGCACCTCGACGGACACGGATGCCCGCTGGACCCCAAGGCCACCACCGTGTTTGCGGCAACCACAGCGAAGGGGGCGAAAGCGTGACGACCACGGCAGGTTCGAAGACGGACGCCGTCGCCCAGACGATTACGGCCACGATCGACGGGATCGAGGTGACCGTGCCGAAGGGCACGCTCATCATCCGAGCTGCCGAGGAGATCGGCATCGAGATCCCGCGCTTCTGCGACCACCCCGCGCTCGAGCCTGCGGGGGCATGCCGTCAGTGCCTCGTCGAGGTGTCCGCGCCCGATCGCGAGGGCAAGCTTCGTCCTATGCCGAAGCCTCAGGTCTCGTGCTCCGTGGAGCTGACCGAGGGCATGGTCGTCAAGACGCAGGAGACGTCGGAGGTCGCGAAGTCCGCCCAAGAGGGCATCATGGAGCTCCTGCTCATCAACCACCCGCTCGACTGCCCCGTGTGCGACAAGGGCGGCGAGTGCCCGCTCCAGAACCAGTCGCTGAGTCACGGAACCGCCCAGAGCCGCTTCCTCGACGTCAAGCGCACCTTTGAGAAGCCCATCGCGCTGTCAACGGAGATCCTTCTCGACCGCGAGCGCTGCATCCTCTGCCAGCGTTGCACGCGCTTCGGCGCGGAGATCTCCGGCGACCCGTTCATCGAGCTTCAGGAGCGCGGGGCGCGCTCGCAGGTCGGCCTGCTCGACGTCGACGTGCTCGACTTCGACGGATACGCGCCGACGGGCCTGGCCGCCGAGGACGAGTCGGGTCGCCCGTTCTCGTCGTACTACGCGGGCAACACCATCCAGATCTGCCCGGTCGGCGCGCTGACGTCGTCCGCGTACCGCTTCCGTTCGCGCCCCTTCGACCTCGTCTCCTCTCCGTCGATCGCCGAACACGACTCCTCGGGCAGTGCCATCCGCATCGACCACCGTCGCGGGAAGGTGATGCGTCGCCTCGCGATCAATGACCCCGTCGTCAACGAGGACTGGATCACGGACAAGGACCGTTTCGCCTTCGCGTGGTCGGGCCTCGACGACCGCCTGACACGACCGCTCGTCCGGGACGACGCTGGCGTACTGGTCGAGGCGAGCTGGCCCGAGGCCCTCGAGCGCGCCGCCACGGGCCTGCGCAAGGCCCTCACGAGCAAGAAGGCCGCCGGAGTCGGCGTGCTCCCCGGTGGTCGGGTCACGTTCGAGGACGCGTACGCGTACGCCAAGTTCGCGCGCGCGGTGCTCGGCACGAACGACGTCGACGCACGATGGCGCGCGTCGAGCGACGAGGAGCAGGCCTTCCTCGCCTCCGCCGTCGCGGGAACCGGTATTGGCGTCACGTTCGCGGATCTCGAGAAGGCGCCCGCCGTTCTTCTCGCTGGCTTCGAGCCCGAGGAGGAGGGAGGCGTCGTCTTCCTGCGGCTCCGCAAGGCGCACGGAGCCTCCCAGATCTTCACCGTCGCCCCGTTCCTCTCCCGTGGCGCGGCAAAGCTTGACGCGACGCTCGTGCCGACGGCCCCAGGCGATGAGGGCGCGGCGCTCGGCTCGCTCCCCAGCGACACCGTCAAGGCGCTGCGCGAGACCGGCTCCGTCATCATCGTGGGCGAGCGACTCGCGTCGGCACCAGGGGCGCTCAGCGCGGCCGTCGCGCTCGCAAAGACGACCGGTGCTCGCCTCGCGTGGATCCCGCGTCGAGCGGGCGAACGCGGTGCGGTTGACGCCGGAGCCCTGCCGACCCTTCTCCCCGGTGGCGGGTCGGTCGCGTCCGCGTCGTCGCGGGCGGCGCTTGCCGCCGTATGGGGCGTCGAGAGCCTTCCTGGCAGGCGGGGTCGCGATACCCACCAGATTCTCGACGCGGCCGCCGCAGGAACCATCGGGGCGCTCGTGCTCGGCGGCGTCTCCCTCGCGGACCTTCCTCCGAACGCGGAGGCGAGCATCAAGAAGGCCGCGTTCGTCGTGAGCCTCGAGGTTCGCCGCAGCGCGACAACCGAACTCGCCGACGTCGTCCTCCCCGTCGCCCCCGCGTCGGAGAAGGCGGGCACGTTCGTGAACTGGGAGGGGCGTCTCCGCGGATTCGAGGCGGCCCTCGAGACGGGATCCGTGAGCGACCTACGCGCCCTCGACATGCTTGCTCGATCGATGGGCACGGATCTTGGAACTCCGTCCGTCGAGGCGGTTCGCTCCGAGTTCGCCTCCATCCCGATCGACGACGACGCTCGCGTCGCGCCGCCCACGGTCGCAGCCCCCAAGGCCCGCCGCGCCTCGTCCGACGGCGAGGCGACTCTCGCCTCGTGGCACCTCCTCGTCGACGCGGGCGACCTGCAGGACGGCGAGCCCCACCTAGCCGGTACCGGTCACGTGCCGGTGGCTCGCGTGAGCCCGGATACGGCCAAGGCGCTGGGCTCGGGAAGCGTCGTACGCGTGTCGGGCGCCGTACGTGGCTCGGTTACGCTTCCGATGGTGGCGACGCCGGGCATGGTTGACGGCGTGGTGTGGCTGCCCACGAATTCGCCGGGCTCGAACGTCGCCCGCATGCTCGGGGTCTGGCCGGGCGCCACGGTCAAGGTGAAGGGAGCGGACGCATGATCGCCCTCGACACGACGGTCGTTCCCGTGGAGGACACCCTTGCGGGCGACTCGATCTGGGTCGTCCTCATTAAGGCCGTCGCGATCCTCGTCTTCCTCCTTCTGAACGTCCTGATGGCCATCTGGTTCGAGCGCCGCCTGATCGCGCGATTCCAGGAGCGACTCGGCCCGAACATCCACGGCCCGTTCGGCCTCTTGCAGTCGCTGGGGGACGCTCTCAAGCTTCTGTTCAAGGAGGACGTCACCGTACGTGCTGCGGACAAGATCCTTTATCTTGTCGCGCCGATCATCTCCGTGAGCGCCTCGTTCCTGACGTTCGCCGTCATCCCCATGGGACCGGCCGTACACATCCCGTTCACGAACGACGTCACGCCGCTCCAGCTCACCGACTTCCCTGTTGCGGTGCTCTACATCCTCGCGTGCGCTGCCCTCGGCGTGTACGGCATCGTGCTCGGCGGCTGGGCCTCGGGCTCGACCTACCCGCTGATGGGCGCGGTGCGTTCGACGGCGCAGGTGATCTCGTACGAGCTCGCCATGGGTCTTTCGCTCGTCACGGTCTTCCTGATGTCGCGGTCGATGTCGACGGGAGACATCGTCGCCTCCCAGGAGCACCGTTGGTGGATCGTGCCGCTGCTGCCTGCTTTCGTCCTCTACGTCGTCTCGATGCTCGGCGAGACCAACCGCCTGCCGTTCGACCTTCCTGAGGCCGAGGGCGAGCTCGTCGGAGGGTACTTCACGGAGTATTCGTCGATGAAGTGGGCCTGGTTCTTCCTCGCGGAGTACATCAACATGATCAACGTCTCCGCGGTCGCGACCACGCTCTTCCTGGGTGGGTGGCGCGCGCCGTGGCCTCTCAGCAGCATCGGCGACGGAGTCCTCAACACCGGGTGGTGGCCGCTGCTGTGGTTCGTCATCAAGGTCTGGGGCTTCATGTTCTTCTTCGTGTGGGTGCGCGGCACGGTGCTGCGCTTCCGCTACGACCAGTTCATGAAGATCGGATGGAAGATCCTTATCCCCGCCGGGCTCATCTGGGTTGTGCTCTGGGGAGGAAGTCTCACCGCGTACAACGCCGGGACGCTTCCTGGGATGCGCCAAGTGCTCATCGGCATCGCTATCGTCTTTGGGGTCGCCGCGCTCGTCACGGGATTCTGGCCGGGGAAAGATGCGCACGCGACGAAGGAGAAGCGTTCGCCCGATGACACGGAGATCGACGCCTTCGCTGGCGGCTTCCCCGTTCCGCCCAAGCCGGGAGAGACGCTTCCCCCATCCCCGCGTTCCGGACGGACCGTCAAGGGCCACGCTCGCGGAGCAACGACGAAGGGAGACGCCCATGGCCGAGCGTGAGCCCACGTTTGTGTCGAACCTCCCTTCCAAGGGGCCGATCGGTAGGTTCTTCGCCCCGGTCGCCGGGTTCGGCGTGACGATGCGGAACCTCTTCCGCGCGCCCAAGACCGAGCAGTACCCCAAGGAGAAGGTTCCGACCGATCCGCGGTACCACGGGCGGCACCAGCTCAACCGTCACCCTGACGGCCTGGAGAAGTGCATAGGGTGCGAGCTGTGTGCGTGGGCGTGTCCCGCGGACGCCATCTACGTCGAGGGCGCCGCGAACACCCCGGAGGCGCAGTACTCGCCAGGGGAGCGGTACGGGAGCGTCTACCAGATCAACTACCTGCGCTGCATCTTCTGCGGCCTGTGCATCGAGGCATGCCCGACGCGCGCGCTGACCATGACCAACGACTACGAGCTTGCAGGCCCGACGCGCGAGGGCCTCATCTATGAGAAGCAGGATCTTCTCGCGCCGCTCGGCGAGGAAATGCTCGCCGCGCCGCACCCGATGGTTCCGGGAACCAGCGACCACGAGTACTACAACGGCGACGTGATCGGAGTGGTCGAGGAGCAGGTCGAATGGGTCAGGCAGAACCGGCCGGACGACCCGAGCCTGCCGGAGGTGCGTCATGCGTGAGGAGATCGTGTTCTGGGCCCTTGGCCCGCTGATGGTGCTCGCTTCCCTGTCGCTGCTGTTCGCGCGCAAGGCGGTCCACGTCGCCATGAGCGTCGTCGTCGTCATGGTGGGGCTCGCCGTCATGTACGTCGCGCAGGATGCCCCGTTCCTCGGCGTCGTCCAGATCGTCGTGTACACCGGCGCGGTGATGATGCTCTTCCTCTTCGTGCTCATGCTCGTGGGCGTCGACCAGCGCGAGAGTCTGCGCGAGACGATCAAGGGGCAGAGGTTCGTCGCCTTCGTCGGCGCCGTCGGGCTCGCCGCGCTCCTCATCAGCGCGATCGGCACGGTCGTGATCGGACAGGATCACATCGCCGGGCTCGATCGCGCGAATCAGGAAGGCAACCCCCAGGCCATCGCGACGGTGATGTTCGGGTCGTTCGTCGTCGTGATGGAGGCCCTTGGCATCGTGTTGACGATCGCAGCTGTGGGGGCGATCGTCCTCACCCACGCGCCGCGACTCACTCCGGCGCTGAACCAGCGTCGTCGCTCGGACGCCCGAATCCAGGGCGGCCTCGACCCCGTGAGCAAGCCGATGCCCGGCGTCTACGCCCGCCACAACTCGCTCGCCGTCCCTGCGCTCGACCCGCTCGGCAACCCGATCGAGGCGTCCGTCTCGCGCGTCCTCAAGGCGCGGGGCCAGGACCTGCAGAAGTCCGAGTATCGGTCGGAGATCGAGGAAGGAGAGGAGACGCCATGAACCCGATGAACTACGTGATTCTCGCGACGATCCTCTTCTCGATCGGCGCGGCCGCCGTCCTGCTCCGACGCAACGCCATCGTCGCTTTCATGGGCGTCGAGCTGATGCTGAACGCGTCGAACCTGGTGCTCGTCACCTTCGCGCGCGTCAACGGCTCGATTGCGGGGCAGGTCAACGCCTTCGTCGTCCTCGTCGTCGCGGCAGCCGAGGTCGTTGTTGGCCTTGCGATCATCATCGCGATGTTCCGCTCGCGTCAGACCATCTCGCTCGACGAGCCGTCCGAAATGAAGGGCTGAGCATGCTGGAGATGACCTGGCTCCTCGTCGCCGTGCCCCTGGGCTCGGCCGCGGTGCTGCTGCTTCTCGGGCGCATCGCCAAGTCGTGGGGGCACTGGCTCGGCGTCGCGGCGTCCTCGACCACCCTGATCGTCGCGGTCGGGGCGTTCGTTCAGCTGCTCGGGAGGGACGCGCAGGACCGCGCGTTTCAGGAGACCCTGTTCGCCTGGATTCCCGGCGGACAGTTCTCCGTCAACGCCGGCGTGCTGATCGACCCGCTCTCGATCTCCTTCGCCCTGCTCGTGTCGTTCGTCGGGACGCTGATCCACGTGTACTCGGTTGCGTACATGGAGCACGACGAACGGCGCACCACGTTCTTCGCCTACCTCAACCTCTTCATCGCGGCGATGTTCCTGCTCGTGATCGCGGACTCGTACCTCCTGCTGTTCGTCGGGTGGGAGGGCGTCGGCCTCGCCTCGTACCTGCTCATCGGCTTCTGGAACCACCACCCGCCCTTCGCCTCCGCCGCGAACAAGGCGTTCATCGTCAACCGCATCGGCGACATGGGGCTCATCCTCGCCATGGCGCTGATGTTCGCTCACCTGGGTTCCGTGAGTTTCGCCCAGACGTTCGCGGCGGCGCCGCAGGCGTCCACCGGGGTTCTCACGGCCATCGGCCTGGCGCTGCTGCTCGCAGCCTGCGGCAAGTCCGCGCAGTTCCCGCTTCAGTCCTGGCTCGGCGACGCGATGGCTGGCCCGACGCCCGTCTCCGCCCTCATCCACGCGGCGACGATGGTGACGGCGGGCGTGTACCTCGTGGTTCGCTCGGGCCCGCTCTTCTCCGGGGCGCCGAACGCGCTTCTCGCGGTCGCGATCGTCGGCGCGATCACGCTCCTGATCGGCGCGATCATCGGTATGGCGAAGGACGACATCAAGAAGGCTCTCGCGGCCTCGACCATGTCGCAGATCGGCTACATGATGCTCGCCGCGGGGCTCGGCCCGATCGGATACGCGTTCGCGATCTTCCACCTCCTGACCCACGGGTTCTTCAAGGCGGGGCTGTTCCTTGGCGCGGGGTCCGTCATGCACGGCATGGACGATCAGGTGAACATGCGTCGCTTCGGCGGGCTCTCCAAGCTCATGAAGATCACCTGGGTGACGTTCGGCCTCGGGTGGCTCGCCATCCTGGGAATCCCGCCGTTCTCCGGCTTCTGGTCGAAGGACAGGATCATCGAGGCGGCGTTCGTCGGCGAGGGCTGGAAGCCGTGGGTGCTCGGCATGGCCGCGCTCCTTGGCGCGGGCCTTACCGCGTACTACATGTCGCGCCTGTTCTTCATGACGTTCCACGGCGAGAAGCGGTGGACGGACGGACAACACCCGCACGAGTCCCCGCTCCTCATGACGATTCCGATGATCATCCTCTCGGTCGGATCGGCCGCGTTGGGCCTCATCCTCGCAGCCGGGGGCGGATTCACGCGTTGGCTCGAACCCGTCACGGGACACGTCGAGCACGGGGAGCCGGTGCTGGCCGCCGGACTCCTCATCGTCCTGACGCTCCTGCTCGTCGCGCTCGGTATCGCGGCCGCCTACTTCCAGTACGTGTCGCGTCCCGTTCCGATCGCCGCGCCCCGAGCGTCCGTCGCGACGGTCATCGCGCGCGAGGACTTCTTCCAGGACACCATCAACGCGACGCTGGTGCAGTGGCCGGGCCAGGCGGTGACGCGGACGCTCGTGTACGCGGAGGCGGCCACGTTCGACGGCGCGGTCAACAAGACGGCGTACGGCACCGCTCGCGTAGGCGAGGGGCTACGGCGGCTCCAGACGGGCAAGGTGCGTGGCTACGCTGCGACGATGCTCATCGGCGTCGTCGTCCTTGTCGCCATCATCGTGAAGGGAGGCCTGTAGATGTTCCCGTATCTCAGCATCCTCGTCGCCCTCCCTGCCGTGGGCGCCGTCGTCGTTCGCGCGCTTCCCGGCACGTCGCGCGCCGCGGCCCGCATGGTCGCCCTTGGCTTCGCGTTGGCGGAGCTCGCGCTCGCCGTCGTCATGGCGACGGGCTTCGACACGGCCACGGCGGGCGAACAGCAGTTCTCCGAGCTTCGCTCGTGGATCCCGCAGATCGGTGCAAGCTGGGCGCTCGGAGTCAACGGCATCGGCCTGCTGCTGATCCTCCTCGCCGTCGTGCTGACCCCGCTCGTGCTGCTCGCGTCGTGGGATGACGACGACGACCCGGCTCGACGCGCGAACTATCTGGCGCTGATCCTCGCGCTCGAGGCGTTCATGATCGTGATCTTCGCTGCGCGCGACGTCTTCCTGTTCTACGTCGCGTTCGAGGCGATGCTCATCCCGCTCTATCTGCTCATCGGGCTGTTCGGCGGCGAGCAGCGGCGGTACGCGGCGGTCAAGTTCCTCATCTACTCGCTCATCGGCGGGCTCGTCATGCTCGTCGGCGTGATCGCGCTGTATATCGCGGGTCCGGGAGGCCCTCAGGGCTTCCTCACCGACAACCTGACGGGCCTCCACCTGGGTACGACGACGGAGCGGCTGATCTTCGTGGCGTTCCTCTTCGCGTTCGCGGTCAAGGCGCCGATGGTTCCGGTCCACACGTGGCTTCCGACGGTCGCGCAGACCGCGCGTCCCGGCACCACCGCCCTTCTGGTCGCCGTGCTCGACAAGATCGGCACGTTCGGGATGATCACGCTATGCCTCCCGCTGTTCCCGGGCGCCTCGCGCTGGGCGGCGCCTGTGATCATCGCTCTCGCAGTGCTGGCGGTGATCTACGGCGCGCTGCTCGCGATCGGCCAGCAGGACATGCTGCGGCTGGTGGCGTACACGTCGATCTCGCACTTCGGCGTGATGATCCTGGGCATCTTCTCGTTCCGCCAGACGGCGCTCGAGGGAGCCTCGTTCTACATGCTGAACCACGGGCTCTCGACCGGTGCGCTGTTCCTGATCGTCGGGTTCCTCATCAAGCGCAGGGGCTCCGCCGACGTTCGCGACTTCGGAGGGCTACAGAAGGTCGTCCCCGTCTTCGCCGGTACGTTCCTCATCATCGGGCTATCGGCGCTCGCGCTTCCCGGACTCTCCCCGTTCGTCTCCGAGATCATGGTTCTCGTGGGCGCCTACCCCGCCGCGCGCGTCGGCGTGATCGTAGCGATCGTGGGCGTGGTTCTGGCCGCGCTGTACATCCTGCTGACGTACCAGCGCGTGTTTACGGGACCGGTCAAGGAGGGGCTCGAGAAGACGCCCGAGCTTTCCGTGCGCGAGAAGTGGGTGACGGGCCCGCTCATCGCCCTCATGCTCGTCCTTGGATTCGTGCCGGGGATCGCCATTAGCGTGCTGCGCGACCCCGTGGATGTCGTCGTCACCACGGTCCAACCAGCCGACGCCGCTGCGGAGGTCTCGCCATGAGCAATCCGACCCCGATTATCGATTGGGTCGCGCTCGTCCCGGTCATGATCGTCCTGGGAGCGGCCATGGTGGGCGTGCTCGTCGAGGCGTTCATCCGCTCCGCTTCCCTGCGGCGCGCGGTGCAGACGGCCCTCGCGCTCGCCGCCGCGGTCGGCGCGATCTTCGTCGCCATCGTCCAGTGGGCCCTTCTGGCGGGAGACGGGACGCGCGTCGCTGGTGCGTACCTTGTCGCGGACCGCCAGTCGATCGCCTGGCAGGCGATCATCGCGCTATTCACCGTGCTGGGCATGCTGCTGTTCACGGCGCGCGCGCGCGGCGAGGACGCATTCACCCCCCTCGCCTCCGCGACGCCGGGTTCCACCGAGGAGTCGATCGCGCTCTCGCGCGGCATGGCGCAGACCGAAGTCTTCCCGCTGGGGCTGTTCGCTGCTGGCGGCATGATGCTCTTCACGATGGTCTCCGACACGATCGTGCTGTTCGTCGTGCTCGAGCTGCTCTCGCTGCCGCTGTACATCCTCGTGGGGCTCGCGCGCCGTCGGCGCCTCATGTCGCAGGAGGCGGCCCTCAAGTACTTCCTCACCGGCGCCTTCGCCTCCGCGGTGTACCTGTTCGGCGCGGCCCTCCTGTTCGGCTACACGGCGGCGACGTCGTACGCGGGGATCGCGGCAAGCGTTGCGTCGGGTTTCGATCGGGAGCCGCTGCTCCTCGTGGGCGTCGCCCTGATGCTTGTGGGCCTGCTGTTCAAGATCGGCGCCGTGCCGTTCCACGGTTGGACGCCGGACGTCTACCAGGGCGCCCCCACGCCCGTGACGGCGTTCATGGCCGCCGCCACCAAGGCCGCGGCAGCCGCGGCGCTCGCGCGCCTGCTCTACCTCGCGCTCTACGGTCTCGCGTGGACGCTTGCCCCCGTTCTGTGGACGGTCGCGATCGCGACCATGGTGCTCGGCACGGTCGTCGCGATCGTCCAGACCGACATCAAGCGGATGCTCGCCTACTCGTCGATCGCCCACGCGGGGTTCCTGCTGGTCGCGCTGACGTCGTTCCGCGGCGAGGCCCTCTCCGCGGTGCCGTTCTACATGCTTGCGTACGGACTTGCGACCTTCGGGGCGTTCGCCGTGGTGAGCCAGGTGCGCGAGCGGATGCCCGACGGCGCCCTGGGCGCCGAGGCGACGCGCCTGGGCCAATGGGCAGGGCTTGGTCGCCGTTCGCCGCTTCTGGCTTCGGCGATGGGCCTGTTCCTGCTCTCGTTCGCAGGCATTCCGCTGACGGCGGGATTCATCGGGAAGTTCGTCGCCTTCAAGGCGGCCGTAGACGCGGGCGCCTGGCCGCTCGTGCTCGTCGCCGTGCTGGCGTCGGCCGCCGCCGCGTTCTTCTACGTTCGCGTTCTCGTCCTGATGTTCCTCACGCCCGTGCCGGAGGATCTCGAGGACACCGTGGAGGTGACCGCCTCGACCGGACCGTCTGTCGTCGTCATCATCGCGGCCGTCGGCACGCTCCTGCTCGGGGTGTACCCGTCGGCTGTCCTTGACCTGGCGCACCAGGCTGCCATCCTGGTTCCGTGAGCATCCCCTTCGCGAACTCCGACCTGGAAGCGGTGATCGCTCCGCGCCTCGATCTGGTCGAGGAGCGCCTCAGGGATGCCGTGGCACAGTCGGACGCGCTCGCCCACGCCACGAGCCGCCACCTTGTGGACGCGGGCGGCAAGCGGCTTCGCCCCATGCTGGCCCTGCTCGCCGCCCAGCTGGGCGACGGAAACCGGCCGGAGGTCCTCGACGCCGCGGTCGTGGTCGAACTCACGCATCTCGCGACGCTGTATCACGACGACGTCATGGACTCCGCACCCACGAGGCGCGGCGCCCCCTCTGCCCACGAGGTGTGGGGCAACTCCGTCGCCATCCTCACGGGCGACCTCCTCTTCGCGCGCGCGTCGCGCGTCGTCGCGGGCCTCGGCCCCGACGCGGTGCGCATTCAGGCGGAGACCTTCGAGCGCCTCTGCCTTGGCCAGCTCCACGAGACTGTTGGCGTCGGCCCCGGCGAGGATCCCGTCGAGCACTACCTTCAGGTCCTCGCCGACAAGACGGGCTCGCTCATCGCGACGTCCGCCCGGTTTGGGGCAATGTTCGCGGGCTGCGAGCGGTCAATCGTGCGCCAGGTGACGGAGTACGGCGAGCTCGCTGGCGTCGCGTTCCAGCTCGCAGACGACGTGATCGATCTTCGCTCGGACGCGGCGACCACGGGGAAGACGCCGGGCACGGACCTTCGCGAGGGAGTCGCGACCATGCCCGTGCTTCTACTCCGCGCGAGAGTCGCCGCGGGCGCCGACGCGGACGACGAGCGGCTACTCGCCCGCCTCTCCGACGACCTGACCGACGACGCCGTCCTGGCCGAGGTGGTCGAGGAGTTTGCCGCGCATCCCGTCGTGGACGAGACGGCGGCGTTGGCGCGGCGATGGAGCGATCAGGCCGCCGGCGCGATCGCGAAACTCCCGGGTGGCGCCGTCAAGGACGCCCTCGAGGCCTTCGCAGAGGCGCTCGTCGCCCGCGCCTCCTAGGGCGCGAGGTGCGGTAGCGTCAGAGCCGCGAACGAACCAAGGAGTACGACCATGCTGCAGGCCGAACGAACGTCCCTCGTCCCGACGGGCAAGCGCCCGCGCCTCGACCTTCTCTACGAAGGTCTGCTCGGGCTGGTAGCCCTTGGCGCCGTCGGCTGGATCCTCATCAGCATCGACGACGCGGTGACGTCGACCGAGCTGAGCTCGGCGGCGGGCTCGCTGATCAAGGTTGCAGCATGGATCATCGTGCCGCTCATCGCGGCGTATCTCGTGCTCCAGACCTTCGCACTCAACGGCCGATTCGGCGTCCTCTACGGCGTGAGGCGCGGCGACCAGGTGTATCTCTCGTCGCCCGAGGGTCTCATCGGTATGTCGAAGCACCGCCTCCTGTGCGAGGGAACGGTCGAGATCGCGGTGCGGACGGACGATAAGTCTCGGGGCTCAACAACGACGCCCGCGACCCGCATCCTCGTCGTGTGCGACGGCGCCGAGCTTCGGGTGCAGGTCACGGCTCCCGTCGAGGACCTCGATGAGGTGCGCGCGTCCATTCGCGTGTGGCTCGAGGCGAACGGCATCAGGGTGAAGGAGATCGCGTACCGCGGAAGGAACGCGACCCCCGCGGCGTAGTTCGGACCGTTACCCCAACCAAAAGCTGCCGGGTCCCGTTTACCGGGTAACAGCAATCGGGGGAGCCGTATGTCGTGGCAGCCGGTGGTCGAGGAGCTCATCGAGCGCAGGGGCGCGCGCCTCGTCGCCTACGCGGCCATGCTCACCGCCCACGACCACGACGCCGAGGACCTCTTCCAGGACGCTCTCGTAAAGTGCTTCTCGCGACGGCGATCGATCGACGCCGTCGGCGACGCAGAGGGGTACGTGCGCCGCGCGATGCAAACCCTCGTCATCGACCGGGCCAGGGCCCGCGGTGTGCGGCAGCGCGCGTCGATCAAGGCGTTCGCGCGCGATCCCGCCGTCGCCGACGTCGACGCCGGGATCGACCTGCGTCGCGCGCTCCGCGAGCTCGCGCCCCGCGAGCGCGTGTGCGTGGTCATGAAGTACTTCGACGACATGACGATCGCCCAGATTGCCCGCGAACTGGGTTTGGCCGACGGCACGGTCAAGCGATACCTATCCGACGCGACGAAGGCTCTCGCGCCGCACGTCGGCGCGGACGTCGAGTTCGACACACACCCTGAACGGATCGACGTTGTCGCTAGCAAGAGGAGGAACGGGTCATGACTGGATTCGATGACGTGATGCGCGAGGGATTCGACGCGCACGTACGCGCGATCGCCGAGGCGGGTGGCGTGCCGCGCAAGCGGGCGCGCTCGGCCGTGTCAGCGATTCGCCGCCGGCGCGCGTTGCGCGCGGGCACGGCGACGGGTGCGTCCGCGCTCGCGGTCGGAGGGATCGTTGTCGGAGCAATCGGTGTTCGCTCATCGGGCGACCCCGCCACCGCAGGGTATCCGACGGATTCGGCTGGTCGGCCTACGTGGTGCGATCTGGCCACCTATCCACCGGTCAACACGGCGGCTCTCGGAGCGGCGACGTACGACGGCCGCATCTACGTCGACTCCGACAACGACGTCGTCGTATACGTCGCGCCAGACGGCACGCGCCGGACACTCGATGCCGACTCTGACGGCATGTACACGGTCACCGTCCCCGACGGGACGACGTACCGCGTGGCGTCGAGAGAGGAATGGGGACCGCGCACCGCATGGGACCTTGCGGGTTCAGGAGAAGTATCCGGACGTGACTACGGCGGGGACACGCCCCCCCGCCTGCTCTACGCCTGGACGACCACGGTGCCCGACACGATTCCGGTTGGCGTGGACGTCGCCATCCTGTCGAAGTACCTCCTGGCGTCGATCGGCTTCTCGGCCGGGCCGTCGTCATACAGCACGTCGATGCCCGGAACCGTCGAGACGATCTTTCGCTGGACCGACGGGCGCGAGCGGGTCACGGAGGTGAACTCCATGGGTCCGACGGGTTTCCTCGAGGACCTCACCGGAATCGAGAGCGTCTCCGTCCGCGTACGCGACCTTCCGGGTGGCGGGACGTTCGAGATCACGTCGACCTACGATCCAACCCAGTCGTGGTCCGCAGCATGCGGAGCGTCCGCACCTTCGCCAACGACGACGCAGGACCCTGTCTCCGCCTCGTACTTCACCGGCCAGGAGTCGACCATATTCCGTTGCCTCGCGCCGCTTCCTGAGGACGCGATGGACGCGATCCCCACGGTGGTGACAGTCGAGACCGGTAAGAGGACGATCGGAAGCAACCCGCAGCCGGCAGACTTCGGTCCACGGGGCCTCCTCGTTCGAACGAGCGAACCGAACGTTCTCGTCACCGTTGACGAGCCGCCATTCACACCGGGCTGGAACGGGAGTTGGACGATCTCCTTTCCGGACAATACGAAGATGGGCGCGGTGAGTTACACCGCCGTTGCTTGGGTCGACGCGAATGGGGACATCGTCGGCTGGGTGGGTCCCGAGTTGCCGGACCCGGATGGTTTGGCGCGAGTCAGCGGTGACATCGGAGACCAGGGGAACCTCGACGGTGGCCGGCGGAGCGTCACCTACAGTCGCGGCTACCTCGACGCTCGTTCCGTCCCGTGTGACGGCGTCGACGCGTCCACCCTGGCCGCGGCGAGCCTTGTGTGGATCGAAGGCTACGGCCCCGATCCCGAGCACATGACGTGGAGCTGGACCCGCGTCGATCCGGCGACGAACTGAGGGGACGTCGTCGCCGGGCTGGGTTACTCCGGCTCGGTGACGACGGCGCGAACCCTGGCCGCCGCGCCTGCGCGAGCCCGGCGCCACGTGTCGACCGTGACGATGACGAGCGCGACCCAGACGAGGCCGAAGGCCGCCCATCGGCCAGCTGGCATCGGCTCGTGGAAGTACGCGACGGAGAGGATGAAGGTCGTGGTGGGCGTCAGGAACTGGATCAGCCCAACGACGTAGAGCGGCAGGCGGCTCGCGCCAGCGGCGAAGATGATGAGCGCCCCTGCGGTCCACAGGCCCGTACTCGCGAGCCACAGGTTGTGCCCGATCCCGACGTGCCCCCACGTGGTGTTCCCGCTCCGCGCAACGAACGCCAGAAGAATGACAGAGACGGGAAGCAGCGCGAGCGTCTCGATGGTGAGACCCGTGAGCGCGTCGACCTTCACCCCGAGCCGCTTCTTCATGAGGGAGTAGGTCGCGAAGCTGACGGCCAGCGTCGGCGCGATCCACGGGATTCCCCCGAGTTCGATCCCCACCAGGACGATCGCGGCCAGCGCGATCCCGATCGCGACGGCCTGAGCCTTGTGCAGGCGTTCCCGCAGCACGACGACGCCCAGCGCGACCGTGATGAGCGGGTTGATGTAGTACCCCAGCGACGTATCGGCGACGCGGTCCGTGATGACCGCGTAGACCATCACGCCCCAGTTGAACGCGATGATGAGCGCCGCGAGGGCGAGCGTCAAGGTTGTGCGGACGTCGCGAAGCGCCGCGACCACGAGCCGCCAGCGCCGCGAGACCGTGACGACCAGAAGGCAAAACGCGAGCGACCACAGCGCGCGATGGGCGACGATTTCTACGGCGCCCGCGGGACGTAGCTCGTCCATCAGGATGGGGAAGATCCCCCAGATGCCGTACGCGAGGAACGCGTAGATGAGGCCCTGGCGGTCGAGGCGTTCGGTCACCCGAACATTGTGGCCCCCCGTGAGTCCGGAACGAACCACGCGGGATGCCGCGGTTAGCGGACCCGCTCGTCGATGAAACGCTCGATCTGCGCGATCACGGCGGGGTTCTTGGTCTGGAGCGCGATCTCTCGCGTGCCGAGCGCCACCCCTCCCTTCACGAAGTTGTGCGATCCCGTAATCGCGACGGCCTTGCCGCTCTCCTTGTAGAAGATGATGGCCTTGGCGTGAAGATACTGGCGCCTCGTGTAGCGCGTACGGGTTCGGCTCCAGAGCATGCTCGCGCGGATCAGAATCCGGTTGGCCGCCCTGGCGTTCTCCGGCGGGTTGAAGTAGAACTCGTGCGGCACGGCCTTGATGAGGCGTCCGAGGCGTCCGGTGGGGCAGTACTGGGATACAAGGACGATCCGGTCCGCCTTCTTGGCGAGCGCGCACGCGTGTCGGTAGATGATCGAATCGCCCACGAGCCCGCCGTCGACGAGCACGCGATCCTTGCCGTACTTGAGGGAGCGGCTGCGGCGGCCCACCTTCGTCAGGTTCGCGAAGCGGATGCGCGCGTAGACGGCGACGATGTCGTCGGCGAGTTCGCGACTGACCACCTTGATCATGTAGTCGACGTTCGTGACGCCCGCGTCGTCGACGTTCACTCCGCCGAACGAGTAGACGGCGTCGTCAACGACGCAGAACTTGGTATGGGTGCGGCCACGCCAGATCAGCCCGCGCTCGCGCCCGAGCCAGTCGAACATCGCGCCAGCCCCGACGAGCTCGCGCACGAGGCTCATCGATCGGCGCGCCTTGTTCGTCAGGTACGAGCGCGGCAGGAAGGTGCCAGCGACGTCGGCGTAGGTGAAGACGTCCGCGGCGACCCGGACGTCCACTCCCCGCGCAGCAGCTGCGGCCACGGCGTCGAGGAGCTCGCCCGTCTCACGCCCGTCGGCGATCGTCAGCGCGATCATATACACGCGGCGCTTGGCCTTCTCGACGGCGCGAGTCGCGTCGGCGATGTAGTCCTGCGCGGGAAGGAGGACGGGCTCGGGAAGCCCTGCGTACGTCGGACGCTTGGCCTTCGCGGGCCGGGTGTCGCGGTGTGTCACGGCGCGGATCACGCTCCTATCGAAGACCAGCGTAGGGGGCGGGGGCGGAATCTGTGGCCGCGCGACGGTGTTCACCTCCTAGACGCCGGTGCGCCGGCGTGCCGACGGAACGAAGGGAGTTGCCATGAAGGCGATCTGGAACGGAACGGTGATCGCGGAATCGGACGACACCGTCGTCGTGGAGGGCAACCACTACTTCCCCCGCGACGCGATCAAGACCGAGTACTTCCGCGAGAGCGATATGGCAAGTACGTGCCCATGGAAGGGCGAGGCGGCGTACTTCGACGTGGTGGTCGACGGCGAGGTGAACGCGGATGCGGCGTGGCACTACGACGCGCCTAAGCCGCGCGCCGAGAACATCACGGGGCGCGTAGCCTTCTGGCGCGGCGTCACCGTAGAGCCGTAGCCCGAACGAGCGCCGTCTAGACTGGGGCCGAATCCGGGGCGGGTGCGTCCCGTCCGGCCCCTCGACCACCCAAGGACTCACCGTGACTCACGACCGCCCGCTGCGCGTCGCCATCATCGGAGCCGGCCCCGCCGGAGCCTACGCGGCCGACATCCTCTCCAAGACGGATATCCCCACCTCGATCGACATCATCGAGCGGCTACCCGCGCCCTTCGGCCTGGTTCGTTACGGGGTCGCGCCGGATCACCCGCGGATCAAGCAGATCATCGGGGCGCTGTCGAACATCCTCGGGCGTGGCGACATTCGCGTGCTCGCGGGCGTCAACGTCGGTACCGATCTCACGCTCGACGACCTGCGCGAGCACTACGACGCGGTCGTCTTCGCGACGGGCTCCTTCAAGGACGCCCCGCTCGACATTCCGGGCATCGGCCTCGAGGGATCCTTCGGGGCGGCGGACTTCGTCTCCTGGTACGACGGTCACCCCGATGTACCACGCACGTGGCCGCTCGACGCGACGGAGGTCGCCGTCATCGGCGTCGGCAACGTGGCGCTCGACGTGACGCGCATACTCGCGAAGCACGCGGACGACCTTCTCGTGACGGACGTCCCGGCGAACGTCTACGAGGCGCTGAAGGCGTCCCCCGTGACGGACGTGCACCTCTTCGGACGGCGCGGACCGGCCCAAGTGAAGTTCACCCCCCTCGAGCTGCGCGAGCTCGCCCAGGTGCCGGATGTGGACGTCGTCGTCTACCCGGAGGACTACGAGTTCGACGCGGCTTCCGAGGAGGCGATCGAGGGACACCACCAGACCAAGCAGACAGTGAAGACCCTCACCGACTGGACGCTCCGCGAGCCGACGGGGGCGTCGCGCCGCATCCACCTTCACCTGCTTCACCAGCCCGTGGAGGTTCTGGACGACGGCAATGGTCACGTCGCGGGCATCAGGATGGAGCGCACGGCGCTCCAGGGCGACGGGACGGCGAAGGGTACCGGCGAGTTCCTCGAGTATCCGTGCCAGGCCGTCTACCGCGCCGTCGGGTACTGGGGAACGGCCATTCCGGGCGTTCCTTTCGACGCCTCGCGTGGAGTGATCCGCAACGTCGAGGGCCGAGTCACGCAGGACGACGGCGCGGTCGTGCCGGGGTTCTACACCACGGGGTGGATCAAGCGCGGGCCGGTGGGGCTCATCGGGCACACGAAGTCCGACGCGCTGGAGACCATCGAGCACGTGGTCGAGGACGCGGACGCGCTCATGGACGCGAGCATCGCGGAGCCCGTGGCGCTCAGCCCGGACAACCTGCTGTCGCTCCTGAAGGAACGGGGGGTCCCCGTGGTTCAGTGGGACGACTGGATGGTGCTCGACGCCCACGAGCAGGCGCTCGGCGAGGCCGAGGGGCGCGAACGCATCAAGGTCGTGCCTCGGGACGAGATGACCGACGTCGCGCTCGGGCGAAAGCGACCCGGCGGAAAGTAGTCAGGACCCGCCTCGCAGACGTTCGCCCTGAGCCAACGCTCGGGTCATACTGGAACGCGGTGAGCGCGTGATCCGTTTCCCTTGAGGAGGAAATCATGGGTCGCAAGTACTTCAACGGCGTCAAGACCGCCGGTCTGCTCCTCGTCATGTGGATGCTGATGCTCGGGCTTGGCGCGGTCATTGGCAACGGCCAGTACATCTGGTTCTTCGGCGCGGGCGCCCTCCTGATGAACGTCTTCGCGTACTGGAACTCGGGCTCCATGTCGATCCGCGCGATGCACGCGCGGCCCGTGACGGAGGTCGAGCAGCCCATGATGTACCGGATTGTGCGCGACCTCTCGCGCGAGGCGAATCAGCCCATGCCCACCCTGTACGTCTCGCCCACCAGCGCCCCGAACGCCTTCGCATCCGGTCGCAACCCGCGCCACGCCGTCGTCTGCTGCACGGACGGGATTCTCGAGCTCCTGAACGAGCGTGAGCTTCGGGGCGTGCTAGGACACGAGCTCATGCACGTGTACAACCGCGACATTCTCATCGGTTCGGTCGCGGCCGCGACCGCCGGGATGATCACCGCCGTCGCGCAGATCCTCTTCTTCTTCGGCGGAGGCAGGCGCAACTCCAACCCGCTCGTTCTCATCGCCATGCTGATCCTCGCGCCGATCGCGGCGACGTTCATCCGGCTCGCGATCTCGCGCACGCGGGAGTTCGACGCGGACGAGGATGGATCGAAGCTCACCGGCGACCCGATGGCCCTGGCCTCGGCGCTCAAGAAGATCGAGACGGGGATCACCGCCCGGCCGCTCGCTCAGACGAGGGAACTCGAAAACGTCGCGCACTTCATGATCGCGAACCCGTTCCGGGGAGCTGGCCTTGCGCGCATGTTCTCCACGCACCCCTCGACCGAGGACCGCATCTCGCGGCTCGAGGACATGGCCGCGAACCGCGGCTTCATTCGGTAGCGGCGCGGCCCTACCGGTAGTTCACGAACTGCAGCGCGGCGTCGACGTCGGCGCCCTTGAGTAGCGCGATGGCGGTCTGGAGGTCGTCGCGACTCTTGCTCGACACGCGTAGTTCGTCGCCCTGAATGAGGGCCTTCACCGTCTTGGGGCCCTCGTCGCGCAGGAGCTTGGTGAGCTTCTTCGCCACGTCCTGTTCGATGCCCTCCTTGAGGGTCGCGGCGAGCCGGAACTCCTTGCCCGACGCCTGAGGGTCGCCGTGGTCGAGAGCCTTGAGCGAGATGCCCCGCTTGGCGAGCTTGGAGATGAAGACGTCGAGGACGGCCTTCACCCGCTCCTCGGAGTTCGCCTTCATGAGGATCGCGTCCCCCGACCATTCGATCGATGCTCCGACTCCCTTGAAGTCGTAGCGCTGGGCGATCTCCTTGGCGGCCTGGTTGAGGGCGTTATCGACCTCCTGATGGTCCACTTTGCTGACGACGTCGAACGACGAATCTCCGGCCATGGCTCCTCCTCACGGATGCGGCTTAGCGGGCGTGGCCCGTTTGTTGCTATCCTTCCATGCGCCCCCGTTTCGACGGGAAGCACGGCGGGTTTCCCGAGCGGCCAAAGGGAGCTGACTGTAAATCAGTTGTCTCAGACTTCGGGGGTTCGAATCCCTCACCCGCCACCATCGGCCCGGTGCCGCGTTTCGCGACGCGGACGCCGGGCCTTGGTGTTTCCCGAGCCGACCTAGGCGCGAAGGGCGTCGGCGAGCGACCCGGCGAGCGTGCCACGTTCCGCGACGGTGATCCTGTCCAGCCCGAGCCACCCCGCCGCGATGCCAAGCTCGGCCGCGACGGCGGCGGCAACGGCGTCGTCCGTGCGTCGACGCGAGCCCGGGGCGGCTTGCTGCTCCGCCCAGGCCGACTGGACCATCAGCGCCTTCGCCTTGCGGTCCGCCTTGAGATCGACGCGCCCGACGATCTGGTCACCCAAGAGGAAGGGCAGGGAGTAGTACCCGAACTCTCGCTTGGGCCCGGGGGTGTAGATCTCGATGCGGTAGTGCACGCCGAACATCCGGAGGAGCCGGTCGCGGTACCAGCACACGGGATCGAACGGGCTGAGAAGCGCCGCCCCAGTCGCGCGGCCCGGGTCCGCCGCCCCGGACGCCAGAAGGGCGTCCTCGCCCCAGCCCTCGACGGCGACCCACGAGGCGAGGCCCCGCTCCACGGCAGATGCGGCGAGGTGCCGCGCTTGCGTCGCCGGGAGCCGGAAGTGGTCGGCGATGTCCTTGGGCGTCCCCACGCCGGTCGCGCCGAGCGCGTGGTCGAAGAGCGCCTGGCGCGCGGCCTCCGCCCGGGGCGCACCCTCGCGTGGGTGGTGCCCCCACACCGCGACGGGGTCGCCGTACCGCCGCTGGAAGTGCGGTCGAGACGCGACGGCGACGCGTCCGGTGATGAACAGGTAGTCGAGGGCCGCCTTGACGTTGCCGGTGTTCCACCACGATCCGGGCCGGCGGACCTCGTCGGGCGTGAGGTGGGCGAGGTCCGCACTCGAGAGGGGGCCACGCTCCTTCACGGCCGCCTCGACGGCGGCGATGAGGCCGGGGTTCTCGCTCTCGAGCCGTCGCGTGCGCGCGCTCCTTCCATGTCCCGGATCCGCTCATCCGGAAGTGCAGCGCGCCGAGCAGGTCGAGGGGCATGACGGAAGCCTCGTGCCCCCAATGCTCGAAGGCCTCGCCGGAGCTCCACAGGTAGCGGTCGAGGGCGGCGGTGTCGTACGGCCCGAACCGGGAGAACAGCGGCATGTAGTGGGCCCGCGCGAACACGTTGACGGAGTCCAGTTGGAGGACGCCCTGGCGCGCGAGGTAGTCGCGAAAGTGGCGCTCGCGCACGCGTCCCGCGGGCCGACGACGCGCGAGACCCTGCGCATTCAGGAAGATTCGCCGTGCCTCCGGCGCGCTGAGGCTTGGGCCCATCCGGCAACCCTATCCGGCGACCCCGACGCGGATTCGCAGCATGGCATCCGGCCCGGTATGCTAATGCGGCTTGCCCCGATAGCTCAGTCGGTAGAGCGTTTCCATGGTAAGGAAAAGGTCCAGGGTTCGATTCCCTGTCGGGGCTCGGATACGTGGTTGTTACCCTGGGGTGACGGCACGTCGCCTGGCGGGGTAGCTCAGGTGGTTAGAGCACACGACTCATAATCGTGGGGTCGCGGGTTCGAGTCCCGCCCTCGCTACAGACTCGAAACAAGCGCGCATAGCGCGAAGGAGATGGACGTGGCAAGCAAGTCGACGGATATTCGCCCCAAGATCACTCTGGCGTGCACGGAGTGCAAGGAGCGGAACTACATCACGAAGAAGAACCGCCGGAACACCCCGGACCGGCTCGAGCTCGCCAAGTTCTGCCCGCGTTGCGGAAAGAAGACCCCGCACCGGGAGACCCGCTAGCCGATGCCGGTCAACGCCGACGCGGTGGGCCGTAGCTACGGCCCGGGAGAACCGTACGAGGTGACGCGGGTGAAGATCCGCGAGTTCGCCGACGCCGTCGGCGCCCCGTCCGACGCGCACCGCTCCATCGAGGCGGCCAAGGCCGAGGGCTTTTCCGACCTTGTCGCGCCGACGACCTTCGCCGTCGTGATCGCGCAGCGCGCGGAGTTCCCGGCGATCGTTGACCCCGAGGTCGGAGTCGACTTCTCCAAGGTGGTCCACGCGGACGAGCGCTTCACGCACCACCGGCCGCTCGTCGCGGGCGACGTGATCTCGTCGGTCGTGCACATCGAGAACATCGTTCAGCGCGCGGGTATCTCCATGGTGACCACCCGCGCCGAACTCACGGACGCGGAGGGCGCGCCCGTCGCCACCGTGACGTCAACGCTCGCCGTGAGGGAGGACGCCTGATGGCCACCCGTCCCGCACTCGCTGGCCTGTCCGTCGGCGACGTCGTCGCCACACGCGAGGTCGTCATCACGCGCGACACCCTCGTGAGGTACGCAGGAGCATCCGGCGACTTCAACCCGATCCACTACAACGATGTTTTTGCCCAGAGCGTCGGCCTGCCCGGCGTCATCGCCCACGGGATGTTCACCATGGGCGCCGCGGCGTCGGTCGTGGAGTCGTGGGCGGGTCCCGGGAATGTCGTGGACTATCAGACGCGCTTCAGCCGCCCCATCCCCGTGCCCAACCCCGGCGAGGCCATCGTGACGGTGACGTGCACGATCGGTGCTCTCGACGAGGAGGCCACGACGGTCCGCGTCGACGTGACGGTCGAATTCGACGGCCAGAAGGTCCTGGCCAAGGCTCAGGCCGTCGTCGCCTGCGCGTAAGTCGGCCGCGACCGGCGCTTCGCCCGGGACCTTCGTCCTCCCGAATGTCGGGTCCGTCAACGGATGTGACGGATGTGACGGGCCTTGGGGGTTTCTACAACGAATAGCCGCGGCGGTTGGTTGCGCGGTGCCCCACTCGCGGCGTCCGTCTCTGCCAGGATTTGCCTATGGCAACAACCAAGAAGCCCGCGGCGAAGAAGCCCGCGGCGAAGACGGCGCCGGCGAAGAAGCCCGCGGCCGCATCTGCCAAGAAGCCCGGTGGTATCGACGGCTTCTTTAAGATCTCCGAACGGGGATCGACGATCGGTACGGAGATCCGTGGTGGTCTCACGACCTTCTTCACGATGGCCTACATCGTGGTCCTCAACCCGCTGATCATCGGAACGGTCGCGTCGTCCGACGGAACGTTCCTTGGCGGGGGCCAGGCGCCCAACCTCGCGATGGTCGCGGCCGTGACTGCCCTTGTCGCCGGCGTCATGACGATCATCATGGGGTTCGTCGCCAAGTTCCCGCTCGCGCTCGCGGCGGGGCTCGGGCTCAACGCGTTCGTGGCCTACGGGCTGGTGGCCGCGCGCGGCTATTCGTGGCCCGAGGCGATGGGCTTCATCGTCATCGAGGGTATCCGTCGTCCTCCTCCTCGTTCTGACCAAGTTCCGCATCAAGATCCTCTACGCCGTCCCGGTCGCCCTCAAGAAGGCGATCGCGGCGGGTATCGGACTCTTCCTCGCCTTCATTGGGTTGTGGGATGCCGGAATCGTCAAGGGCGGCGGATCCGTCCCGACCGTCTTCGGCGTCGACGGCTACATCGCGACGTGGCCCATGGTCGTCTTCTTCGTCGGACTGACGACGGCGATCATTCTCATGGCGCGCAAGGTCAAGGGCGCTCTGCTCATCTCGATGGCGGTCGCGACGGTCGTGGCCTTCGTCATCGAGTGGATCGAGAAGCTCGGTCCCGTCACGCTCGCGGACGGGAGTCCCGGAAACGCTCACGGGTGGCAACTCGTCGTCCCGACCTTTGCCGAGAAGACGGCCGACTGGACTCCTGACTTCGGTCTCCTGGGCAAGGTCAGCGTCTTCGGTGGCTTCACCGACGGCGGCGTCGTGTGGAAGGCCATCTTGACCGGGGTGCTCCTGGTCTTCTCGCTCCTCGTCGTCGACTTCTTCGACACGATGGGAACGATGACGGCCGTTGGCGAAGAGGGCGGTCTCAACGACAAGGACGACATCCCCGAGGGGTCGCAGAACATCCTGATCGTCGACTCGGTCGCCGCGATCGCCGGTGGTGCCGCTTCCGCCTCGTCGAACACGTCCTATATCGAATCGGCGGCTGGAGTCGGAGACGGGGCTCGTACGGGTCTCGCGTCCGTCGTGACGGGGCTCGCATTCCTCGCCGCGATGTTCCTTACGCCGCTGTATCAGGTGGTCCCGTTCGAGGCCGCGACCCCGGTTCTCGTGGTCGTCGGCTTCCTGATGGTGACCCTCGTCGCGGATATTGACTGGAAGGACCTTCGCATCGCGGTCCCGGCCTTCCTGACGATCATCGTGATGCCGTTCGGCTACTCGATCTCGGCTGGTATCGGCCTCGGCTTCATCTCGTACGTGGTGCTCATGACCGCGACCGGGAAGGCCAAGGAGGTCAAGGCTCTGATGTGGGTCGTCGCGGGCATGTTCGCGCTGTACTTCGCGCTCGGGCCGCTCGACCAGCTCATCAACGGCTAGTCACGTACCGATCGGGGGCCGTCGCCGGGAAACCGGCGGCGGCCCTTCGGCTTGCCCCGAGGAGGTACGGCTAGGAGCGAGCTCGGGCCGTCGTCGTCCCGATGCGGAGCGTGAGCGGCAGCTCGATCGGCTCGGGGGAGTCGCCATTGAGGAGCGCCCCCACCTCGGCGGCGAGCAGCTGGCCCATTCGCGTACCGTCCTGGATCACCGTCGTGAGGTCGTGCGGGCCGAGCCACGGGAGGTCGACGCCGTCGAATCCCGTGACGCTCACGTCGTGCGGGACGCGAAGATCGAGCTCGCGGGCGGCCAGTACCACTCCCGCGGCGATGAGGTCCGACTGACACACGATCGCCGTCGGCCGCGACTCGTGAGAGAGCGCGAGGTGTCCGGCTGCGATGCCCTCCTCGACCATCGACGCGCGCGTCTCGACCACGACGACCGGCTCCACGCCGGCTCGCTCGAACGCCGCAATGCGGTTGTGGGCGGGGGCCCATTGAGCGGAACTGATCCGCTCGGGCCCGATGATCTGCGTCTCCGCCCGATCGTCGAAAGGAAGTGTGACCGTCGCGATCCGCGTGTGACCCAGGCTCGTCAGGTGCGCCAGCAGGTCGGCGATCGCTCGCTCGTCGTTCATGGTCACGATCGCGGCGCCTGCGGGAGCCGGCCCCTCCATCACGGCCATCGGGATTCCGCGCTTGCGAACGATCTCGACGCCAGGATCGTCCTGCCCCCGGACGCGCATCATGATCGCCGCGTCCATCGGTGCTGTCTCGAGAAGCGAGCGCTCCTTGTCCTCGCCCGTCGGAGAGGGGACGAGGAGGACGCCAAGGCCCATGTCGCCGAGCGTCGTGACGATGCCGTCCATCACGCGCAGCGCGTTCGGATCGCGGAAGGCGGTTCCCAGCGTGAAGGCGAGCACCACGCCGACGATGTGGCTTCGGCCCGAGCGCAGGGACTTTCCGAGGGGGCTGGGCCCGTTGTATCCGAGCGCGAGCGCGGCCTTCTCGACGCGGGCGCGCGTGTCGTCGGAGATAGGACCGGCGCCCGAGAACGTGAGCGAGACGGTGGACAGCGAGACGCCCGCCTTTTCGGCGACGTCCGCCATGGTGGGGCGGCGGTTTCCTCCCATGGAACACCTCCGGATTTGACTGTCGCCCAGCGTACCGGCAGAATCGGCGACGAGCATCGAAACGATTCGAACTCGTCGAGGCTTCCGTATTCCACGCCAACGATGGCGGCCCGTGCGCGCCCGTCGGCGCCTGCGGCACACCTCCCCAAGGATTCGTGAATGTTTTCCGCGACGCGTCACCCACCCACCAGCGAGCCCGACGCCGCCCGTATCGCGCAAGCGCGCATCGGCGTCCTGGCTCTCTTCGTGACCATGGGGATGATGCTGACCACGTTCCTCTCGCGCCTGCCGTCGATTCGGGAGGAGCTCGGGGTGACCAAGGGCCAGCTCTCGTCGCTGCTCATCATGGGCGCGGTAGGCGCGTTTATCGCGCTCATGTTGACCGGCTGGGCCGTCGCCCGGCTCGGCACGCGAAAGCTGCACGTGTGGGCCTCGATCGTCTACGCGATCGCGTTCACGGGCGTCGGGATCGCGACGCACCTCCACCTGCCCATCGCCTTCGCGGGTATCCAGCTCATCGCGAACTTCAGCTTCGCCTTCACCAACGTCGCGATGAACGCCGACGCGGCGGCGACCGAACGTCTCGTGGGTCGCAAGATCATGGCACAGTTCCACGCGGGGTTCTCGCTCGGCATGGCGACGGGCCTCGCCGTCGGGTGGCTCGCATCGAAGCTCGCGATCGCCCCGGTGTATCACTTCGTCGCGGTGGCGGCACTGCTCCTTGTCGCACGCCTCGTGCTGGTGCCGATCGCCGTGATCGACGGACGCCCCCAGCCCATCCCCGAGGGCGCCAAGCTGGGCGGCCCATTCGCCGTCGCCAAGGCGGAGTATCGCGACCCCCGCATCCTCATGATCGGCGCGATCATCTTCGCCGCGTCGATGACCGAGGGCGCGGCCGCGCAGTGGATCGCCATCGCCTCCGTGGACGACTTCCACAGGGCCGAGAGCACCGGCGACCTCATGTACTGGATCTTCGTGGTCGCCATGATCGTCGTGCGTCTGTTCGGCGCGAGCCTGATCGAGCGATTCGGCCGGGTCCGCATCCTGCGGACCTCGGCGCTCTTCGTTGTCGCAGGGGTACTCGTCTTTGCCTTCGCTCCGTCCTTCGCCTTCGTGCCCCTCGCGCTCGTGCTGTGGGGCGTCGGAGCCGCGCTGGGGTACCCGATCGGCTTCTCCGCGGCCGCAGATGAGCCAGCCCGCGCCGCGGCGCGTGTGGCCGCAGTGTCATCGTTCTCCACGGTCGCCGGCCTCGTGTTCCCCGCCGCCGTCGGCCACCTCGCCGACGCCACGACCACCCGCCACGCCCTCCTGCTCGTCATCGCAGGGTCCGTCATGTCGTTCACGTTCGCCCGCGCCGTGCGACGCGACGAGAAGCTGTTTCGCGGACGTCGCCGACGCCAGGCGGAGGTTCTCGAGTCGCAGGCGGTGGCCATTGCCGTCGCCCCTTCGGACACCGGCACTACGCTGGGGGCATGACGCGCGGTCCGCTTCTCGCCGACCTCACGACGCTTCGCGTGGGCGGCCCCGTCGGCTCTCTCGTCGAGGCTGATAGCGAGGACGATTTCGTCGACGCCGTTCGGCAAGCGGACGGCGAGGACGCTCCCCTCCTTGTCCTCGGCGGCGGCTCCAACGTTCTTGTGAGCGACGAGGGCTTCGACGGCGTCGTCGTGCGCGACCGCCGTAGCGACATCGCCGTCGTGGACGACGACACGTGCGGCGGCGTTCTTGTCACCATCGCGGCGGGAACGCGGTGGGACGACGTGGTGGCGCGAGCGGTCGCCGAGGGATGGATCGGCGTCGAGGCGCTGTCCGGAATCCCGGGTTCGACTGGGGCGACGCCCGTTCAGAACGTCGGCGCGTACGGGCAGGAGGTCGCCGAGGTCATCGCCGCGGTGCGCACGTGGGACCGCTCGGAGCGACGCCTCCGGCGTCTCGCAGGCGCCGACTGCCGCTTCGCCTACCGCACCTCGATGCTGAAATCGTCGATGCTCTCGGCCGGATCGGATGGCCGCGTGTGGCGCCCGACTCCGCGATACGTCGTCCTCGACGTCCAACTCCAGCTGCGCATCGGCACCCTGTCCGCGCCGGTTCAATACGGCCAACTCGCGGACCGCCTGGGCGTCGAGGTGGGAGAGAAGCGACCGCTGGAGGAGGTTCGGGACGCCGTTCTATCCCTGCGGGGCGCCAAGGGAATGGTCCTCGACCCCGAGGACCACGACACGTGGAGCGCGGGATCGTTCTTCACCAACCCCGTCCTTGGCGTGGGCGACGCGGCGCGCCTTCCCGACGAGGCGCCGCGCTACCCGGCGGGAGAGACCTCGCCCAAGGGCGCGATCAAGACCTCGGCAGCCTGGCTGATCGAGCACGCCGGTTTTGAACGCGGATTCGCGCTGCCGCACTCGAGGGCAGCGTTATCGTCCAAGCACTCCCTCGCGCTGACGAACGCAGGCGGCGCGACGGCAGAGCAGGTGATCGCGCTCGCCCGTCACGTGCGCGACGGCGTGCGCGAGGCGTTCGGGGTGACGCTCGAGCCTGAGCCCGTCTTCGTCGGCGTCGAACTGTAGGGGGGAACGGCAAGGGGCCCGAGCCTTGCGGCCGGGCCCCTCGCGTAGGTGGGTGCTACTCGCCGACGGCGATAGCCTCCAGAATGTTCAGCCGGGATGCCAGCCATGCGGGAACGACGGCCGCGACGATCCCCGCGAGGATCGCGAGCACCGTGTAGATGCCGAGCCACATGTAAGGAATGACGGGACTCGTGAACCCGAAGGACTTCAGCGCGACCACCAAGGCCGCACCGAGGCCGACTCCTAGCACGATCCCCATGACGGCACCGAAGACGGCGATCACCACCGATTCGAGCGTGATCATCCGCCACACGGCACTCTTCCGTACGCCGACCGCCCGGAGCAGCCCGATCTCCCTGGTCCGCTCCGTGACGGAAAGGAACAGGGTGTTCGCGACGCCGAGGATGGCGATCAGCAGCGACGCCGAGAGCATGATCGTGATGACGATCAGGATGGTGTCGAACAACTGGTTGAGAGTCTTCACCACTTGGCTGGGTTGCGTGACCTCCAGAAGGGGGAAGTCCGTCAACGCGTTCTGAATGTCCGTCTGAACCTTGGGAAGGTCAGCATTCGGATCGATGTTGACGAGCACCATCTGCGCGAACAGGTCGCTGTCGATCCTGGGCGCGGTCGCATCGGCCACCAGGAGATCCCAGTCGCCGCCCCGATCGTAGGTTCCCGTGATCGGCAGCGTGGCCGTGCCGTCGGGCCCCTCGATCGTGATCGTGTCACCCACCGCGTAGCCCAGCGTGGCGATGCGGTCGGAGATGTAGACGCCGTCTCCGATCTTGTCCGCGCTCGGCGTCGTCGGGAGGGCATAGGCCTTCTCGATGGTGGCCGGGTCGACGGAGCCGAAGAAGAACTCGTCGCCGTCGACCGTGACCGTGCCGTAGTTGAGGGGCACCTCGAGATCGACGCCGGGTACGGCCGCGATCGCCTGTTGCGCCTCGACACTCACGTTCGTCGGGGCACCACCGGTCACGGCGCCACCGACGATGATGTCGGACGTGATCTGGCCCGCGATGGCTTCGCGAGTCGTCACCTTCAGCGTCTCCGTCATCGTCGCGACGAGGGAGAGCAGAAGCACGCCGATCATGAGGGCCGTCGCGGTGATCCCGGCACGCCGGGGCTCGCGGCGGATGTTCCCGATCGCGAGTTTCCCGTCGACTCCGAAGATCTTCCCGAAGAGGGAGCGGGTCCACCCGGCGAGCGCGGTGAGAACCTGGGCGGAGAGCAGCGCGACGCCGAACACCAGTACGGCGGCGCTTGCACCGACCCAGATCCCCGGCTGCGCCACGTCGGTGTAGAGGCCGATCGCGACTCCGCCGAGAGCAACGACCGACAGCGCCCCGCCGACGATGTTGCGCCGGCCGAGCGGCTTGCGCGAGGCCGTACTCGACTCCCGCAACGCCTCCATCGGCGAGATACGCGACGCGTGGATCGCCGGGAGTAGCGCGGACACCAGCGTCACGACGAGGCCGACGGCGGCGCCCCAGATCACGGCATCCAACGGAAGCGACGGGGTACCAAGATCGAGCCCGCCCGAGCTTGCTGCCGCCGAGAGTCCGAGGGCCAGGAGGTAGCCGAGGCCGATGCCGATCACCGACGAGAGGATCGCGACGATCAGCGCCTCGAGCAGGATCTGCCCGCGGACCTGAGACGAACGAGCGCCGAGTGCCCGCACGAGGCCGATCTCCCGCGTGCGCTGGTTGACGATGATCCGGAACGTGTTGGCGATGATGAACGCACCGACGAACACGGCGATCAACGCGAACACGAGCGAGAAGATGTCGACGTACCGCAGACCCTCGCGGAACTGTTCCTTCTGCTGCTCCAGCAGGTCCGCATTCGAGATGGCCGTCACGCCATCCGGAAGCACGGTCTGAATGCGCTGGGTGACGTCGTCGATGTTCGCTCCCGCGTCCACCACGACGTTGATGCCCTGAATCTCGTTATCGAGCCCGGCGAGCGACTGCATGTCGGGAAGCGTGAGCTGCACCAGAGTGGCGCCGCTGAGGTTGTCGGTTTTCCCGAACCACGTCGAGCCAACGATCGTGTACGTCCGGATCCCGTCCTCCGCGGCGACCCTGAGCGTGTCACCGATCTGGTAGCCGAGACGGGACATTCCGAGCGAATCCACCGTCGCTTCGCCGCTGTTCTGGACCGTGCGACCATCCACGAGCGTCATGCGTCCGATGTCGGGATCGTCGACCCAGTTGAAGAACAGGTTCGGGGCGCCCGTCTGCGGGGGCACCTTGCCGTCCGGGGTAAGGACGACGGCGACGGCATTCACTCCCGGCTCCGCCTGGGCGACGCCGTCAACGGCGCGTACGTCGTCGAGTACGGAAGCCGGGAACGCCTCGGTGGTCGAGGAGTCGAACGACGGCGCGTCTCCCTTGGAGATTGTGATGTCGCTTCCCGCGTAGATCTCGTCGAGCATCCCCGTGAATTGGCGGTCGATGGTGCCCGTGAAGGTGTGGATCGCCGCGACGAGCGCGACGCCCAGAATCACCGATACGGAGGTGAGGATAAGCCGCTTGGGGTTGTGCTTGACGGCCTTCCATGCGAGTCGAAGCACGGCCTATGCCCCCATCTTCTTCATGCGGTCGAAGACCTTGTCGTGCGTGGGGTTGCGCATCTCGTCGACGATGACGCCGTCCTCGAGGAAGAGGATGCGGTCGGCGTACGAGGATGCCGTCGGGTCGTGCGTGACCATGACGATGGTCTGCCCGAACTCGCGCACCGCGCGACGCATGAAGCCGAGAAGCTCGGCGCTCGACTTCGAGTCGAGGTTGCCGGACGGCTCGTCCGCGAAGATGATCTCCGGCTTCGCCACGAGCGCGCGCGCCACGGCGACGCGCTGCTGCTGGCCGCCACTCAGCTCCGCGGGGAGGTGGTGCAGGCGGTCGCCCAGTCCGAGGACGTCGACGATCTGCTGGAACCAGTCCTCGTCGACCTTGCGGCCGGCGATGTCGAGGGGAAGGCGGATGTTCTCGCGCGCGTCCAGAGAGGGGATGAGGTTGTACGCCTGGAAGACGAAGCCCACGTGGTCGCGACGGACCTCCGTGACCTCCGATTCGCTGAGGCGCGTCAGGACGATGTCTCCGATGGAGCTCTCGCCTGCCGTGAGGAAGTCGAGCCCTGCGATGGTGTGCAGGAGCGTGGACTTGCCGGAGCCGGACGGGCCCATGATCGAGGTGAACTCGCCGCGCTTGATGTCAACGGAGATCCCGTTGAGGGCGCGAACGGCGGTCTCGCCCTTTCCATAGTCCTTGTAGCCATGCTTCATGGACGCGGCGAATTCCGTGCCCTTGGTCGTGCTGGTCATGTCGTGCCTTTCGAGGGGTTTTCTGATGTTCACAGTCTTGCTGGAGTGCCGCGCGGGGACTATCGCCCGCGAGGATGGTTTCGCCGGGTCGTCCTGGGGGATGACCCCGAGGACCCGAAGGAGGGCCTCGGACGAGGGGGCTGACCTATCCGCGCGGGGCCACGATGCCGGAGTCGTACGCCTCGACGACGGCCTGGACGCGGTCGCGTACCCCGAGCTTGGTGAGGATGTGACTCACGTGCGTCTTGACCGTCGTCGACGAGAGATAGAGCTCCTTGGCGATCTCCTGGTTCGACAGGCCCTGCGCCATGAGCTGCAGCACCTCGACCTCGCGCTCGCTGAGATCCCCGATCGCCTCCTCGCTCGCGACGTGCTCGACGCCGCTTGCCGCCGACGCGTGGCTCGCCCTGGCGAATTCCTCGATGACCCGGCGGGTGACCTCGGGCGCGAGGAGGGCTTCGCCTGCCGCGACGACCTTGACGGCGTTCACGAGCGTGTCGCCGTCCGCGCTCTTGAGGAGAAACCCCGAGGCGCCCGCGCGGAGCGCGCCGTAGACGTACTCGTCGAGGTCGAAGGTTGTGAGGATGACGATGCGCGCGGCAGGGTGCGCGGCGATGACCTCCCGCGTCGCGGCGAGGCCGTCCATGCCGGGCATGCGGATGTCCATCAGCACGACGTCGGGCTGAAGTTCGGAGACCGCGCTAGCCGCGCTCTCCCCGTCCTCGAGCTCGCCCACCACCTCGATGTCAGGCTCGGAATCGAGGATCATTCTGAGGCCAGCGCGGACCATGGCCTGATCGTCGACGAGGAGTACGCGGATCACGGGCGCTTCCTTTCGGTCGCTTCGGCAAGCTCGGCGATGGCGGCTATCGATTCTTTGCGATCGCGCGTGGGCGTGACGATGGTGTCGTCCTGCGACGGGATGATCGCCCGCACGCGGAAGCCGCCACCGGGGCGGGGGCCGACGTCGATCGATCCGCCGAGGGTGAGGACGCGCTCCCGCATACCCGTCAGGCCGTGCCCGCCGCCGCCACTCGTCGACTCGCTGATCACGCCGCGGCCGTCGTCCTCGACCGTCACGGTGACGGCCGTGCGGGCGCGGTTCACGTCCACGGTCGCGTGCGCGCCCGGCCCCGCGTGCTTCAGTGCGTTCGTCAGCGCCTCCTGCACGATGCGATACGCGCTGAGTTCGACGCCGGCGGGAACGTGGGCGCTTCCGCGGACGCTGAGCGCCACCGGGAGGCCCGCGTCCTCGACCTGCTTCGCGAGGGCGGGAAGCGCGGCGAGCGAGGGCATGGGGGAGAGGAAGTCGACGCGCGCTGGCGCGTAGGCGGTTCCGACCTGGGGCTCGGGCGGCGACTCGTCGCTCTCGGAGGTGTCGCGAAGGGCGCCGATCATGCGATGCATTTCCGCGAGGCCCTTGCGGCCCGAGTCGCCGATGGTCCGTAGGGCGCCCGCCACCTGAGGATCGGTCTCCCCGATGGCGCGCCGCGCGCCTTCGGCCTGCAACGTCATGACGGTGATCTCGTGGGCGACGACGTCGTGCAGCTCGCGGGCGATGCGCGACCGCTCGGTTCGCACCGCCGCCTCGGCTGCCTCCTGCTGGGTGATCTCCGCGGTCTGGCTCTTCACCTCGAATTCGGTGATCCGCTCGCGCGTGAACGCGTCTCCACGCCCGATCGCGAACGGGATGCCAACCCAGAGGAACATCGTGGCGAAGTCGACGAGTCCGACGCCGGGCATGATGTACGCGCCGATACCGGTCCATACGATGGCGAGCGCCACCGCGCCGCCGCCCCAGATGATCGCTCGGCGACGGGGCGCGTAAGCGGCCACCCCGTGGATCGCCACGATCAACCCCAGCGTCGACAGGGACGCCTCGTAGGAGAGAGCCCGGTCCACGATCCACGCTACGAGAACGACGCTGACGACGGCCCGCGGGGCGGTGTGACGCCAGGCGAGGGGCAGGCACTGGAGGGCGAGTAGCGCGTAGCCCAGGGCGTCACGGGGGTTGAGAGATTCGATGGGGAGTACCTGCTGCGGGTGGGCGTACAGGATGCCGAGCGCGAGGAGCCCGAGCGCAATCAACGCGTCTACGACGCGGATACGGCCGATGGGGGGAAACGAATGTCGGGCGCTCATGACCCGATGGTAGGGCGGCGAGCCCGGACGCGGCATCGGCCGATGGGACGATTGGCGCCGATTCGGACGGTCCCCTCTCTCGACGGGCGGCGCGATTGCGGTCGCGATACTCTGTGGCGCAGTCGAGTGGGACGATCGAGAGAGGTCCGCCTCATGGTGCCAACGGCACGAAGCGTGTTCAGGTTCATCGTCCTCCTCTCCTTCGTTGCGTTCGCGCCCGTCTACCTCTTGGCGCTCCTGGGGACGTGCGAACTCGTCGGCGGTGGAGAGGATGTGTGCCTCCGCTCCCAGAAGATCTCCGCTCAAGCGTCGTTCACCTGGGCCGTCGTCACGGCCATCGTGCTTGTCGTCTCGCTCATAGCAACCAAGCTTTCGCCGAAGCCGCGCACGACGGATGCCTATCTACGCGACAAGGCGTGGAACACGAACTCCGGCTATTCCCGTGAGGCGCCTGCCGGCGTGCTGACGTTCGAACGCGCGCCGCTCGCCGCGCTGCAGGTCGCGGAGAGCGGGCCCTCACTTGGGACGTCGGCAATCCATATCGAGTGTCGTCACGATGCTGCGAGCGAGCCTTCCGGCACGTGGCGGGGCGACCCGCCCCATCGGCACCTGCCTCGCCTCGCATGAGGTCAAGGGCGACCTACCCTCGCTCGTGCTCATCAGGGGTGACTTCGATCCGGCACTAATCGCCGCGTTCGGTCTCGATGAGATCAACCTTGACGAGTACGACCTCATCCTTCCGTGGCGCGCCTTCGGCTCGGTGGAGGAATGTGCCGAGGTCTTCACACAGAGGATGGTGGCCTTCCTCAACACGGAGGGTGACGCGGGCGCGGCCATACAGTTTGAACCGCACCGCGTGGTGGTGTGGAGCGATCGGGGAGGCGCGATCGATGAGATCGACCGATTCGATTCGCTCGCGTCGTCGTGTGTCCTGGCGTTGCCGAATTACATAAGAGCTGGCGGGGATCGGCCCTCGACCCCATCTCGCCGCAATCCCGTTGCGGAGAAAGTGTACGAGCAGCAGGCGAAGCTCGGGCGCCTCGAGTCGACCAGCAAGATCCGTTCGCGACTGTTCGGCACGGTCCTTATCTCCGTCTACGTCGGGACGGCGCCGGTGATCGCGTTCGCGATCTACATCCTCGGCGGTGTTCCGTTTCGGGGAGACAGCGCGGGCGTGCTCGCGACCGGGATTCTCTTCGCGCTTGTCGTGGTGACTGTCGTCCCCTTCTGGGTGAGCGATGTTGCCATGAAACGCCTCGACGCGAAGCAGGAGGCGATCGCGCGGGAGGTGCGCGACGTCGCGTCCGACGCGAATCTCATCTACAGCCCACGCGCCCATGCGCTCGAGGAGCGCTGGACGCGTCCCCCCTTCTCGGTTCTCAAGAACGTGGGGGCCGCTCCCTCGGCGAGCGCGCTCCGGGCCTGGGGCTCGCTCGGGGTGGCGTACATCGAAGGCGACTACGGAGCGGGATTGCTCCTATTCAAGGCCTTCCAGTCCCGCGTCGCGTGGGCCCAAGTGAACGGTGGTCTTCCTCGCATGGACCTGGTGCGCGAGGGATTCGCCTCCCGCGCCGCGAAACTCGTCGGTGGCGCCGAGCTCGACACGGAGTCGTACGAGTTCAACGAGTTGTGGCGCATCAAGACCGATCACCCTCAAGAGGCGCACGCGATGCTGGAGCCGCGGATGATCGACTTCCTCACCACCACCGCGGAACGGGGCATCGCGATCCACCTCGACGGAGACCGCGTGGTCATCTGGGACGACGGCTCCGACGACACCATCGATCTCGCCGCCCGCATGAAACTCGTCGAGCGTTTCGTCGAATGCCTACCCAGCCAGTTGCGGCCAACGAGCGACAAGAAGAAGCGCCCGAACTAGCCGACGAACTGGTAGCCCTCGCCGCGGATCGTCTTGATCGCGCTCGCGCCCATGCGGGAGCGCAGGTACCGGATGTAGACGTCGAGGACGTTGTCGCGGGCCGCCGATCCCCACACGTGGTCGAGGGCCTCCGCGCGCGTCACCGTCTCGCCAGCGTGCGACATGAGCAGGTGGGCGAGCTGGAACTCCCGGTTCGACAGCGGTACCTCCTCGCCGTCCACCTCGAGCGTGCGCGTCATCGGGTCGAGGACGCACCGCCCGACCTCCAGCACGGCGGTGGCCGGATCGGGCGCGCCCTCCTTGCGCTCGCGCAGCCGGATGCGGGCGAGGAGCTCCTGGAACGAGAACGGCTTGGGCATGTAGTCGTCGGCGCCGCGCTCGAGGCCGCGCACGACGTCCTCGGCGGACGTTCGAGCCGTGAGGATGATGACGGGTAACTCGGAGCCGGTGGCGCGAAGCTTGCGGAGGACGGTGAAGCCTTCCTGGTCGGGGAGGCCGATGTCGAGGACCATGACGTCGAAGTCGCCGCTCGTGGCCAGCGCCAGCCCCTCGCGTCCCGTCCGTACGGCGGTCACGTCGATCTGGGCGGTTCGCAGGCCGTCGACGAGCGAGGCGACGAGTCGCTCCTCGTCCTCGACCAGAAGCAGACGTGTCATCGCGCGGACCCCCTCACCGGAAGAACGATCGTGAATATCGAGCCGACGCCGACGGCGCTTTCCAGTTCGACGCGCCCCTCGTGGGCGACGGCGATCGCGGCAACGATGGGCAGGCCGAGCCCCGCGCCTTCGACCTCGGGGTCGAGCCGATGGAAGCGCCCGAGCACGCGCTCGTGCTCCTCCGCGGGGATACCGCGGCCGGCGTCCTTGACCCACAGCCGCACGTGCTCGTCGTCGCGCGAACTGCCCAGCGCGATGGGCGACCCCGGGTCGGAAAACTTGACGGCATTGGCGACCAGTTGCATCCACGCCTGGGTCAGGCGCTGGGCGTCGCCCTCGAAGCGTCCCTCGCCGCGTGCGTCGAGGGTCCACGCGTGATCCCCGAGCGCCTTCGCGCGGGAGAAGGTCGCGTCGGTGAACTCGCCCAGGTCGATCTCGTCGTGGTGAACGAATTCCGGGCGGTCCGCCTTAGCCAGAATCACCAGGTCGTCCACGAGTCGCGACATCATCGCTACCTCGTCGAGCAGGAGCTCTTGAGTCGCCGCGACCTGTTCGCCGTCGCGCGGCTCGAGGAGCTCGAGGTTGGTCCGCATGACGGCGAGCGGCGTGCGCAACTCGTGCCCGGCATCGTCGAGGAGCTGGCGCTGGGCGGAGAACGCGTTCTCGATGCGATCGAGCATCGCGTTGACCGTGTGTGACAGGCGCGCGAGGTCGTCGTGGCCCACGATCGGGATGCGGCGCCCGAGGTCGGACTCCGAGATGTCCCGCGCGGTCTCGTCCAGGAGGGAGATGGGGCGAAGCAGGCGACCGACCGTGACCCAGGAGATCGCGCCGATCATGAGGAGGGTGAGTCCGCCCGCCAGAAGATAGATCGCGAAGGTGTGGTTGAGGTCCTCGACCAACGCCCCCCGGTCCGTCGCCACGGTGAACGTCGCGAGGAGGACGTTATCGCGGCTGAAAATCGGAATCGACACGTAGCGGTATTGCGTGCGATCGGTCGAGACCGCGCGGACCACGATCTCGCCGTTGGGGTCCGCCTCCGCGGCGAGGAGGAACGCGGGGTCGTTCTCGAGTCGTAGCCGGTCGGGATAGCTCGGGATGAACAGCGCGACGCCTTCGAAGTGGCCTACGGCGCTCTCGGTTGGGCTCGCGATCACCTGGCTGATGCCCGCGTACAACACTTCCTTCGCGCTCGCGTACGGCAGTCCCGTCGTCGGGTCATTCTCGGCCGCGAGCTTGAGGAAGGATTGCGCGCGGAGCGAAAGGTCGGCGTCGATGCCCCGGTCGATGCTGCGGAGCTCCAGTCCGTATGCGACGACGCCCGAGACCGCGACGGCGCCAGCCGCGAGCGCGATCAGGTACACGAGGACGCGCGCGCGGACGCTGGTACGGCGCAGGGCCGCGAGGCGTGACGTCGCTGTTCGTCGTGTCGCGATGATCCCTCCTTATTCCGGATCCCACGCTATCGCGCGCGCTGGCGCCCGGCGAGAGGCCGGGCGACGCCGCATACGCCGAGGGCCCGCGCCCAGATGAGGGCGCGGGCCCCGGCTTCGGGGGAAGTTGTTAGTCGTCGGACTCGTGGTCACCCTCGTGGTCGTCGGACTCGTGATCACTCTCGTGGTCGTCGTCGCCGACGGCCGTTCCCGAGCCGGTGGTCCAGCTCCCCGTGTAAGGGACGCCGGTGGGTTCGTTGGTCGGGGACGGCTGGGCGGCCTCGGCGTACTCGACCTCAACGACGGAGGGTGAGCTCGAGGGCGACGGGTCGGCCGCGACCGGGAGAACGACGCCGGTGCCGATGGGCTCGGACGTTGCGGTGTCGTTGGGGGTAAGGGCGTTAGCGGTGGCGCCGATGGCGAAGAGGCCTACGGCGACGCCAGCTGCGGTGACGATGTATCGCGTGTTCGTTTTCATGTCCCTAGTCTGTCCGGGGGCGTCTGAGAGAGTTCTCAGGTTCCCGATTCGGTTAGCCGTCCTTGCGCGCCTGCCAGCGGAAGAAGCGGAACGCGAGGGCGAGTCCCACGACGAGCCACGCCGCCATGACGAGCGCCCCAGTCCCGAGAGCCCACGTCTGACCGGGCTCCTGCGAGACCATGAAGTCCGGCAGGAACACCGAACGCATGGACTGCGCCATCCAACGGAGCGGGAAGAATCCCGAGAACGTCTGAACCCATGAGGGGATCTGGCTGAACGGGAAGTAGATACCCGAGAGGAACTGCAGGATCAGTACGACGGGGATGACGACGGCGCCCGCACTCTTACCCGTACGGGGGACGGACGAGAAGGCCATCCCGAGAACGGTGCAGACCGCGACGCCGAGCGCGAACACCCAGGCGAACGTTCCCCATGCGTGCAGGTCGGTGGGAAGCGGTACGCCAAGGAGCAGGCCCGCGACCGCGAGGAGTAACCCAATCTGAATCACGGAGACCACGTACACCTGAATGACCTTGCCTGCGAAGTACGCGGCGGGAGGTAGCGGGGTCCCGCGGAGCCGCTTCAGTACGCCCTGGTCTCGCTCGACCGGAATCGACACCGCGAGGTTCTGGAACCCCGTGTAGATCAGGCCCGTCGCGACCATCCCGGGCAGGAAGTATTGCGTGAAATTGACGGTGACGGGAACGTTCATGCCCTCGGTGACGTCGATACTCCCCATCAGCGCCGAGAACAGAAGGAGGAAGAGGGTCGGGAAGAAGAAGACGAAGATGAGGCTGTCGCGCTCGCGGAAGAAGACCCGCAATTCGGTGGTGGCCCGGGCTCCGGCGAGCCGCCAGAATCCGGGACGAGTCGTCGTGGTCATGCGTCGTTCCTTCCCTGGTGGCCAACGAGTTCGAGGTAGCGGTCCTCGAGTGACGGGCGGCGGATCGCGAGACCCGGGATCTCGCCGTCGGCGCCTGCGAGCTTCTTGGCGAGGTCCTGGACGAATTCGTCGGCTTCGTCGTGCGCTTCTCGCGGTGCTTGCCGCCCTCCCGCCAGGACACGATTGCCCCTTCTGTGCCGCCGCGGAGGCCGGAGGGCGTGTCGAGAGCGACGAGCTTGCCGTGCGCAATGACGCCGACGCGGTCGGCGAGGTGTTCCGCCTCTTCGAGGTAGTGCGTCGTGAGCAGGATCGTCGTCCCGTCTCTCTTGAGTCCCTCGATGAGTGTCCAGAACGACCGCCGCGCCTCGGGGTCGAAGCCCGTGGTCGGTTCGTCGAGGAAGAGGAGTTCGGGGCGCCCGACGATCCCGAGCGCAACGTCGAGGCGTCGTCGCTCGCCGCCCGACATGGTCTTGCCGCGCTGACCGGCAAGTTCGGTAAGCCCGACCGACGCGAGTACCTCGTCGGTGTCGCGCGGGTTCGCGAAGAAGCTCCCCACGTGAGCGACGTACTCTCGGGCGCTGAGCGGGGTCTCGTCCGCGCTGGATTGGAGCACGATGCCGATGCGTTCGCGCCAGTCGAGGTTGGCGTGCGCGGGATCGTGGCCGAGGACGCTTACCTCGCCTGAGGACCGCTTCCGGTAGCCCTCGAGGATCTCGACGGTGGTGGTCTTGCCTGCACCGTTCGGTCCGAGGAGGGCGAAGATCTCGCCACGGGCGATGTCGAGGTCGAGCCCCGCCACCGCCTCGAGCGAGCCATAGTGCTTGTGGAGTCCGCGGATGCGAACGGCTGGTTCGGTCATGTCGGACACGTTAGCGAATAGTCCGGTTAACGCGGGTCGTTCGCGAGGCGGATTCGTACGCCGTGCGGTGCCTCATCCCTCAGGGGGATGCCGGAGGCGGCTACTCGGCGAAGAGCCGCTGGATGCGGCCGACGCCCTCGACAAGGTCCTCGTCGCTCAGCGCGTAGCTGAGGCGCAGGAACCCGCTCGGTCCGAAAGCCTCGCCGGGCACCACCGCCACCTCGACCTCGTCGAGGATGAGCGCGGCGAGCTCCGCGGAGTTCTGCGGGCGCTTGCCCCGGATCTCGCGGTCGACGAGTCCCTCGACGGAGGGGTAGCAGTAGAACGCGCCCTTCGGGGTGGGGCAGACGACGCCGTCGATTTCGGACAGCATCTGAACCATCGTGTGGCGACGACGGTCGAAGGCCTGTCGCATTCGTTCGACGTCCTCAAGACCGCCCTCGAGCGCGGCGATCGCCGCGCGCTGGGAGACGTTGGCGACGTTCGACGTGAGGTGCGACTGGAAGTTCGTGGCCGCCTTAATGACGTCGGTGGGGCCAATCATCCATCCGACGCGCCAGCCGGTCATCGCGTAGGTCTTGGCGACGCCGTTGAGGACGACGGTGGTGTCGGCAAGGTCGGGGACGGCCTTGACGATAGGCGAGAACACCGCGTCGTCGTACAGCAGGTGTTCGTAGATTTCGTCGGTGACGACCCACACGCCGTGCTCGAGCGCCCACTCGCCGATCGCTTTGGTCTGCTCGGGGGAGTAGACCGCGCCTGTCGGGTTGGACGGGGAGCAGAACAGCAGCGCCTTGGTCTTCGGGGTGCGCGCCGCCTCGAGCTGCTCGACGGTGACGAGGTAGTCCTGGTCCGCGCCCGCGAATACCTCGACGGGCTTCGCGCCCGCGAGGCGGATCGCCTCGGGGTACGTGGTCCAGTACGGGGCGGGGAGGATGACCTCGTCGTCAGGGTCGAGGATCGCAGCGAACGCCTGGAACACGGCCTGCTTGCCACCGTTGGTGACGAGCACGTTCGCGGGCTCGATCTCGTATCCGGAGTCGCGGAGCGTCTTCTCCACGATGGCCTTCTTGAGCGCGGGGAGGCCGCCGGCGGGGCTGTACTTGTGGTTGACCGGGTCCTGCGCTGCGGCGATCGCGGCGTCGACGATGTGCGCGGGAGTCGGGAAGTCCGGCTCGCCTGCGCCGAATCCGATGACGGGGCGGCCTTCGGCCTTGAGTGCCTTGGCCTTCGCGTCGACGGCGAGAGTGGCGGACGGGGCGATGGCGCCGAGGCGTTGGGAGACGCGGCGCGCGGAGTCTGAGGCGTTCATGCTCCTATCCTGTCACCGAAGAGGTACCGCGCGCGCACGACGATGGTCATGGGCCGTCGCGCCGGGGCTCGCGCGGAGGGTTCGACGTGGGGGCCCGTTCCGCGTACACTGACACGTCGGCGATTGACAATCGTCATGATGACTCGCGCCCGCGCGCAAGTTGGCATGTCGACCGGTTGTCGAAGTGGGGGTACCAGCCTCCCCCGAAGGGCAGTGGCGCAATTGGTAGCGCATCGGTCTCCAAAACCGACGGTTGGGGGTTCGAGTCCCTCCTGCCCTGCGCGAGCGGGAAGCCGCAGACATCCAGCGAAGGATACGTAGTGAGCGAAAGCAGCACGGGACAGAGCGATAAGGCTCTTGGCCCAGCGAGCCGCGAAGGCAAGAACGTCTTCGCGCGCATCGGCCTATTCGTGCGCGAGGTCATCTCCGAACTCAAGCGCGTCGTAGCCCCGAGCGCGGAGGAGACCCGGCGCTACACGATCATCGTCATCGTGTTCGTCGTGGTCATCACCCTGATGGTGACGTTGCTCGACCTCGGATTCGGCAAGATCGTGTCGCTGGTCTTTGGCACGGGTGGAGCGTAGTGACGGATCAGGAAGCGATGAGTGTGAGCGACAACGAAGACATGGATCTAGCGGAGGACGCGGTGAGTACCGCGACCCCCGAGAGCGAGGCGACCCCTCCGGTGGAGGACGCCCCAGCGGACGACGCTCCGGTTGCGGAGACCCCCGTTGAGGAGGCTCCCGTTGAGGAGGCTCGTTGAGGGGCTCCCGTTGAGGAGGCTCCCGTTGAGGAGGCTCCCGCCGACGACGTTCCGGTTGACGAGGCGCCTAGTGAGGACACTCCCGCCGACGGACCGGACGAGGACCCCCTTGCCGCGTTCCGCGCCGAGCTCATCTCGCGTGAAGGTGACTGGTTTGTGGTCCACTCGTACTCCGGTCACGAGAAGCGCGTGAAGCAGGCCATCGAGCACCGCATCGAGAGCCTGCACATGGAGGAACTCATCTTCCAGGTTGAGGTCCCCATGGAGGACGTCACCGAAATCAAGAACGCCCAGAAGCGCAAGGTCAGCCGCGTACGGATTCCCGGATACGTCCTGGTCCGCATGCACCTGACCGACGAGTCGTGGGGAGCCGTGCGGAACACGCCCGGCGTTACCGGCTTCGTTGGTCACGCGCACCAGCCCGTGCCGCTCACGCCGGACGAGGTGTTCTCCATGCTCGCGCCCGTCGAGGCAACCCCCGCCGGCGCAGCGACGGCAGCGGCAGCCGCTGCCGCCATCGACGTGGACTTCGAGGTTGGCGAGGCGATCACCGTGATCGACGGCCCGTTCGCGACGCTGCCCGGATCCATCTCGGAGATCAACGCCGAGTCGCAGAAGCTTCACGTTCTTGTCTCAATCTTCGGCCGGGAGACCCCGGTCGAGTTGTCTTTCAACCAGGTTCAGAAGATCTAGGAAACCCACCATGGCACCGAAGAAGAAGAAGGTCATTGGCCTTATCAAGCTCCAGATCAACGCCGGAGCCGCGAACCCCGCGCCGCCCATCGGGCCGGCGCTCGGCCAGCACGGCGTCAACATCATGGAGTTCTGCAAGGCCTACAACGCCGCGACCGAGTCGCAGCGCGGGAACGTCGTTCCCGTCGAGATCACGGTGTACGAGGACCGTTCGTTCGACTTCATCCTCAAGACGCCCCCGGCGGCCGAGCTGATCAAGAAGGCGGCCGGAGTCGCGAAGGGTTCGGGCGTTCCGCACACCGACAAGGTCGGTAACATCACCATGGCCCAGTGCCGTGAGATCGCCGAGGTCAAGATGTCCGACCTCAACGCAAACGACATCGACGCCGCCGCGAAGATCATCGCGGGCACCGCGCGTTCGATGGGTATTACCGTCAGTTAGTTCACCCCCCCAGTGGATGGGCCAGCGCTGGCCCGTTACCCACGACTGCTAAGGAGTTGCAGATGACCAAGCGCAGCAAGGCGTACCGCGACGGAGCCCAGCTCGTGGACCGCGCCACCCTCTACACCCCGCTCGAGGCCGTGCGCCTCGCGCAGAAGACGTCCTCCAAGAAGACGGACTCGACCATCGAGGTCGTCTTCCGCCTCGGCGTCGACCCCCGTCACGCCGACCAGGCCGTCCGCTCGACCGTGATCCTTCCGCACGGCACGGGCAAGACCGCCCGCGTCCTCGTCTTCGCTAACAGCGAGAAGGCGGAAGCCGCGAAGGAAGCTGGCGCGGACATCGTCGGAGGAGACGAGCTGATCGACGAGGTGATCGCCGGCCGCATGGACTTCGACGCCGTCGTCGCCACGCCCGACCTCATGGGCAAGGTGGGCCGCCTCGGTAAGGTCCTCGGACCCCGCGGCCTCATGCCGAACCCCAAGACCGGCACGGTCACGATGGACGTGGCGAAGGCCGTGTCGGACATCAAGGGCGGCAAGATCGAGTTCCGCGTCGACAAGCACGCGAACCTTCACACGATCATCGGCAAGGCGTCGTTCGGCGACGCCAAGCTGGTGGAGAACTACGGCGCGATCCTGGACGAGATACTGCGGTCCAAGCCCTCGACCTCGAAGGGTCGCTACATCCTCAAGGCGGTTATCTCGTCGGTGACCGGCCCGGGAATCCCGGTGGACCCGAATGCCGAGGCCGTCGCGGTCTAGCCCGTTCCACGCGTAGCGAAGGCCGTCTCCCGATGCGGGAGGCGGCCTTCGTCGTTGGCTTCGCGGAGGGCGAGGGTCAGCTTTCAGTCCCAGGACATTCCGGTGATCTGTTCGATGGCCGTGTCGAACTGCTCGGGGCAGATGTACTTGTAGGCGGGGCTGACGGTTCCGGCCAACAACACTGCGAGGTTCACGTCGTCGGGGTTGCCGGTGTCCTCAAGTGCGGCCATCGGAACGGACACGGCGAGGTCCCCCCAGTCCTCCCCATCCGCGGCCCGCGTGCACAACTCTTCCCCGACGAGAATGTAGTCATGGGGTGATAGGCCCGTAGCGTTGATGTCGAGATCAAGCTGGTCAGCCCAATCGATGAGATCCGCGAGGAATGCCGTGTCGTCTCGGTTAGGAAACGCTTCGTCCTTGACGGGGGCGTTCTCGGTCGGTTCGACGGTCGGTTCGGCGTCGGGCGTGACGGGGGGCTCGACGGAAGGATCATCGGAAGGGTCGTCTGCGGTCTCGCTCGCGACCGGGTCGCTCTTGCGGGCGACGGGCGTGTTCGAATCACGGGAGCTCAGCGCCACGACGGCGACGACGGCGACGGCGACGATCACGACGGCCGCCGCTGACCACAGAGCGATCTTCGCCCAGTTCCGCGACGGGCCTGCTGCGGCCTCGGGTGCGCCCTGCTGCTCGGGCATGGTGGGCTCGGTCATGTGTCCGCTCCTTGTCGACTCGTCGTCTCGTCGCTAGAGGCTAGCGCAGTTCGTCGCCCGTGTCCGGGTGAGCAGGAGCGCCGCGTTTCGGCTTGGGCGCTCGGCGCGCCAGGACCGAACGTCGGCCCCAAGTTGCGGCGCCACCGAAGGCACGCGAGACTTCGGAGGACCCGTTCCACAAGGAGGCCGACGGTGAAGCGCAAGGCGATGGTGTGGTGGGGCGCGACGGCGGCAGCCGCGGTGGCCGTTGCCATAGGAGCGTTCGCGTGGGCTCCCTGGGATACGTATTCGCCCGGCCCCAAGCCCAGGATCCCCGGGGTGAACGGAGTGCCGGTGAACGGACCGATCCCGCCGACCTTTGACGAGGGAGAACCAGCTGTTGCGGTGGGGCAGGTGGGTTCCGACTGGACGATCTTCCTCGTGCAGGCGGACCCCGAGGGTCCGAACGAGTCGGTCAAAGTCATGGTGGGAGAGACGGCGAGTGCGGGAGGGGTGAGCATCGCGCTGTGCGCCGTCTGGTACAACCCTGGTGGCGACGGGGAGCAACGACAGGACATCGTCGGCGCTCGTCTCATCAATCCGTCGATGTCCTACTTCGTCCTCAGCCGCGACGGATCCACTCCCGTCTGTCCGTAACTCTCGGGGTGCGCCGACGCGGGCAGAGTGCGCGAGTTGCCCGGGCAGCCCGTGTGCCCGTAAGATGTCCCACGCCCAAGACCGCCGGTCGCCCGGCTCGTAAGAGTCGGACCGAAGTCCCGCACTGCGGGGGCCTGCGCAGGTGAGAGTACGGATCGTCGGCATGCCGACGGCCATGTGCCCCGCGCCTGCGCGGGGCCTTTTCGTTGTGAGGGGCGCCGGAGGTCGCACCAACGGAAGGACAGACATGGCGACGCCCAACAAGGCGGCGAAGGTCAGCGAACTCGCGGACAAGTTCCGTGCGTCTGCTGCCGTCTTCGTCACCGAGTACCGGGGGCTTACGGTCCCGCAGCTTGCACAGCTGCGCGGCTCGATTCGCGATGTGGCGACCTACTCGGTTGCCAAGAACACCCTTATGGCACTCGCGGCCAAGGAAGCCGGAGTCGAGGGCCTCGATGCCCTCTTCGTCGGCCCGACGGCCATCGCTTTCGTCACCGGTGATCCGGTGGAGGCGGCGAAGGGTCTCAAGAACTTCAGTAAGGACCACGCAGCCCTCGTTCTTAAGGGCGGCATCTTCGAGGGACACGTGGTGTCCTCCGACGAGGTCGAGAAGCTCGCGAGCCTCGAGTCCCGCGAGGTGCTGCTCGCCAAGGCGGCGAACGCCTTCAAGGCTTCGCTCTTCGGCGCTGCATACCTGTTCCAAGCCCCGCTCACCCAGACGGCTCGCGTCGTCGACGCCCTGCGCGAAAAGCAGGAAACCGCGGCCTAGCCGCACCACCGTCACTTACTGCTGCACGCAGGCGAAGGAAGGAAAGCCATCATGGCGAAGATGACCACCGATCAGTTGATCGAAGCGTTCAAGGAGCTCAGCCTGATCGAACTCTCGGAGTTCGTGAAGAAGTTCGAAGAGGTCTTCGAGGTCTCTGCTGCCGCGCCCGTCGCGGTTGCCGCTGCCGGCCCCGCGGCCGCTGCGGAAGAGGTCGAGGAGAAGGACGCGTTCGACGTCATCCTCGAGGAGGTCGGCGGTCAGAAGATCGCCGTCATCAAGGAGGTCCGTGCCCTCACGAACCTCGGCCTCGGCGAGGCCAAGGCGCTCGTGGACGGTGCCCCCAAGCCCGTTCTCGAGGGTGCCAAGAAGGAAGACGCCGAGAAGGCGAAGGCTGCCCTCGAGGGCGCCGGCGCCACGGTGACGCTCAAGTAGTTCCCGCAGGTTCGAACGGCCGGGGTCCCGCATTCGCGGGGCGCCGGCCGTTTACCTCTTTGTGCCCACGTCACCCGGCGCCGTCGGACGCTCGTCGCTAGACTCGCCGCGGGGCGTGTCGGCGGGAGCGGGGGTGGCTTGCGCTCAGACGACGAAAGGGGCAAGCGTCATGCGTACGGAGGCCGCTGGCTATATCGGCTATCCCGTGGGGCTAGTCGTCGGATTCCTCGGCCCGTTGACCTTCGCAATTCTGATGCCCTTCTCTGCCTCGACGGCCGTGGCGGGCTCCCTGGTCGCCGTGGCGTCCGTGATGGTCGCCGGAGCGCTGATGACGTTGGGTCACATGGCGAAGGTCTACGGGCGGCGCCGCGCACGCGAGGCGGGGGACGTGCTTGGACAACTCGGGCTGGACTACACGCCAGGCATCTTCGAATCGAGCGAAACGTCGTCGATGCTTGCCGCATTCGCGGAGCTCGTGCCGGGCGTCACGAGATTCACGTGGGTGCGTAGCGCGGGCGAGGGCCCTCACTGGTGGGTTCGGGTGGCGGGATTCTCGACCTCCGATGGGGAGGAGCGCTTCGTGGCGCGGGCGAGCGTCGGCCCGGGGGAGAGCACGCCCGTCTACCCCTCCCTGAAGCAGACGGTGACCTTTGTGCGGGCTGAGGCGGCTACGGGTGAGGCGATTGCGGGTGAAGCGGCTACGCAGCCGCTACCCGCGGCGTGGCGGGCCGCCCTCAACGATGCGTGGGTGATACGCGCCGCCTCTCCGGAGGAGGCGCAGGCCGCCATGACGGACTCCGTGGTCGACGCGCTGAATTCGTATGGTCAGCCGGGTGTGACCGCGGTGGCAGGGCCCCAGGACGTCTTCGTATGGTCGTCGCCTGGCGCGCACGCGGACCCGAGGGTTGCCGCGTCCTTGGCGTCGGCGCTCTACGGGGCGTATACGGTGCCGGTGCGACGCTTCAGCTTGGAAAGCGCGGGAGCCGCGACGGCTGCGCGCCCGGGAGACGAGCGCGCACGGATCGGGAGCCTGCGCACGGACTCCGCGGGGCGGGCGCAGCCTGTCCTCCGTGCGATTGCCGGAATCCTTGCGACAGTGGTCCTCGCGGGTGCGGCGGTGTTCACGCGTTTCAGCACTCTCGGCGAATTCGCCGCGAACGCCTGGTACCTCCCGGCGATCCAGGCCGCGGTCCTCTTCGTGGTTGGGACGCCTGCGGTACTGCTTTCTCCAGACCATCAGAAGCGCCAGCGTGCCGTTGCGACGCATGCGCTTCACCTGGCGGACTCGCAGGACTGGCGTTATCGACAGCGGGACGTGGAGCTGGAGCGCGGGTGGGCGACTCGCCCGTTCGGATCGGTCAAGCGACTCACGGCGTCCCCCGCGGCGAGCGGGCCTACTACGAGGGGTGTGCTCGGCGGCGTCGCCTACCTTGAGGGCGACCTGGGCGTGTGGCCGTTCTTCCGCGTGTTCTCCTCTCGCGTGGTGTGGGCGGCCCTTCCTCCCGGGCTTCCGCACATGAGCATCGTTCGCGAGAACGTCAAGTCGCGGGTCGCCGAGCTGGCGGGCTGGAGCGACGTCGAGGTGGAGTCGGATCAGTTCAACAAGGCGTGGCGGGTGACGGCGAGCGACCCCCGATCGGCCCACGCGCTCCTGACTCCCGTGGTGATTGAGATGCTCAACGACATCGCCGTCGAAGGAATCACCTTCCACCTCGACGGCGGGCGGGTGCTGTTGTGGGACGACGGAAGGGCCAAGGAAGTTGACCTCGACGCCCGGCTCGAGTTTGTGGATCGCCTCGCGGCCGCAGTCCCGCGAATGTGGGGGGAGTCCGCCGAGCGCGACGGATAGGGCTCCACGGTTGTGGTGCGACGCCGTCTCCGTGCTTCACTGCGCGAAGTGCGGCCCAATCGTTATCCCCAGAACGGCGTTCCGGCTTGCGGTCGAGTCGGCCCGCTGGTCTATGCTCATCGCAATTAGCGTGACGGGTCCGGCAGCGCAGTGGGCCCCAGCGTCGAACAACCGCGATTCCAGGCCTGGACAGGACTGGGGGCATGCGGTACACTCGACAGTTGCGCTGCCTTTCGTCCTGCCCTCATATGCCTACCCGGCGTGCGTCCGCCTTGTGCGGCTAGCCCCGGGGTCCGGTGGAGCCGTGGCTGTGGCATCGCGGTCACACACGGATCATCGGGAAGGACCACCCCTTGGCTGCCTCGCGCACCCCGTCCGCAACTTCCATCGCCAACCGCAGCGCATCGCGCCGCATCTCTTTCGCTCAGATCAACGAGCCGATCGAGGTTCCTAACCTCATCGGTCTCCAGACGGAGAGTTTTGATTGGCTCCTCGGCAACGACGCGTGGAAGACGCGCGTCGCGGCCGCCAAGAAATCGGGGCGCAACGACGTTCCCGAGATCGCGGGCCTCCAGGAGATCTTCGAAGAGATCTCTCCGATCTCCGACTTCGGCGAGACGATGTCGCTGAGTTTCTCTGACCCGTACTTCGAGGAGCCCCGCCACTCCCCAGAGGAGTGCAAGGAGAAGGACTTCACCTACTCCGCGCAGCTCTTCGTGACGGCGCTGTTCGAGAACCGGACCACCGGCGAAGAAAAGCAGCAGACCGTCTTTATGGGCGACTTCCCTCTCATGAGTCCCCGCGGAACCTTCATCGTCAACGGAACCGAGCGCGTCGTCGTGTCGCAGCTCGTCCGCTCCCCTGGCGTGTACTTCGAGTCGACGCCAGACAAGACGTCCGACAAGGACATCCTGACGGCCAAGATCATCCCGTCGCGCGGCGCATGGCTCGAGTTTGAAATCGACAAGCGCGACGCCGTCGGCGTACGCGTCGACCGCAAGCGCAAGCAGCCCGTGACTCTCTTCCTCAAGGCGCTCGGCATGTCCACCGAGCAGATCGAGAAGGAGTTCGCCGACTTCCCGTCTGTGCTCGAGACCCTCGCGAAGGACGCCATCTCCACCAAGGAAGAGGCGCTCGTCGACTTGTACCGCAAGCTTCGTCCGGGCGAGCCGCCCACGGTCGAGGCGGGACAGAACCTCCTCGACAACTTCTACTTCAACCCGAAGCGCTACGACCTCGCGAAGGTCGGCCGCTACAAGCTGAACAAGAAGCTCGGCCTCGACAAGAAGCTCGCCGAATCGGTCCTCAGCCTCGACGACATCGTCTCGACGGTGAAGTACATCGCCGCGGCGCACGCCCACCACACGACCCTCCAGGGCAAGGCCCGCGAGGTTCGCGTCGAGACGGACGACATCGACCACTTCGGTAACCGCCGCATCCGCGCGGTCGGCGAACTGATCCAGAACCAGATCCGCACCGGCCTCAGCCGCATGGAGCGCGTGGTCCGTGAGCGCATGACGACGCAGGACGTCGACGCGATCACGCCCCAGTCGCTCATCAACACGCGCCCGGTCGTTGCCGCGATCCGCGAGTTCTTCGGCACCAGCCAGCTCTCGCAGTTCATGGACCAGAACAACCCGCTCGCGGGCCTGACCCACAAGCGCCGCCTCTCGGCCCTCGGCCCTGGCGGCCTGAGCCGCGACCGCGCCGGCATGGAGGTCCGCGACGTTCACCCGTCGCACTACGGACGCATGTGCCCCATCGAGACGCCGGAAGGCCCGAACATCGGCCTCATCGGCTCGCTCGCATCGTTCGGTCGCATCAACCCGCTCGGCTTCGTCGAGACGCCCTACCGCAAGGTGGTCGACGGCAAGGTCACGGACAAGGTTGACTACCTCACCGCGGACGACGAGGACCACTTCGTCATCGCCCAGGCCAACGCCGCCGTCGGCGAGGACGGTCTGTTCTCCGACGAGCGCGTCCTGGTGCGTGCCCGCGACGGCGAGGTCGAGTTCGTCACGCCGAAGGCCGTCGACTACATGGACGTGAGCCCGCGCCAGATGGTGTCGGTCGCTACCGCCCTCATCCCGTTCCTCGAGCACGACGACGCGAACCGCGCCCTCATGGGTGCCAACATGCAGCGTCAGGCCGTGCCGCTCGTCCGTGCGGAGGCGCCGCTCGTCGGCACCGGCATGGAGCGACGCGCGGCCGTCGACGCAGGTGACGTCGTTCTCGCGACCAAGCCGGGCGTCGTCACCGAGGTCTCAAGTGACATCGTCATCGTCGCGGGCGACGACGGGACGTCCACGTCCTATCGCATCGCGAAGTTCGAGCGCTCGAACCAGGGCACCTCGTACAACCAGCGCGTGCTGGTGGACGAGGGCGACAAGGTCGTCGAGGGCTCGGTCATCGCCGACGGTCCGGCAACGGACCAGGGCGACCTCGCCCTTGGGCGCAACCTGTTGGTCGCGTTCATGTGCTGGGAAGGCCACAACTACGAGGACGCGATCATCCTCAGCCAGAAGCTCGTCCAGGAAGACACCTTGAGCTCGATTCACATCGAGGAGCACGAGGTCGACGCTCGCGACACCAAGCTCGGGCCAGAGGAGATCACGCGCGACATCCCGAACGCCTCCGAGGAGGCGCTCGCCGATCTCGACGAGCGCGGCATCGTCCGCATCGGCGCCGAGGTTCGCGCGGGTGACATCCTCGTCGGCAAGGTCACACCGAAGGGCGAGACCGAGCTCACCCCCGAGGAGCGCCTGCTCCGCGCGATCTTCGGAGAGAAGGCCCGCGAGGTTCGCGACACGTCGCTCAAGGTTCCCCACGGCGAACAGGGCACCGTCATCGGCGTCCGCGTCTTCTCCGACGAGGACGGAGACGACCTGCCCGCAGGCGTCAACGAACTCGTCCGGGTCTACATCGCCCAGCGACGCAAGATCCAGGAGGGCGACAAGCTCGCTGGCCGTCACGGGAACAAGGGCGTCATCTCGACGATCCTCCCGGTCGAGGACATGCCGTTCCTCGAGGACGGCACCGCGGTCGACGTCATCCTCAACCCGCTCGGCGTGCCCGGCCGTATGAACGTCGGCCAGGTTCTCGAGGCGCACACCGGATGGGTGGCGCACCACGGATGGGACGCGACCAACTCGAAGGGCGACTGGACCAAGAAGCTCCCGGCGGGAGCAATCAAGTCCGATCCAGGAACCCCCGTCGCGACCCCGGTCTTCGACGGCCTCCAGGAGGACGTGCTCGACGGACTTCGATCGGCAGCCCTGCCCAACCGCGACGGCGACCAGCTCGTCGGCCCGGACGGCAAGGCGCGCCTGTTCGACGGACGCACGGGCGAACCGTTCCCCGATCCGATCGCGGTGGGCTACAAGTACATCCTGAAGCTCCACCACCTGGTCGACGACAAGATCCACGCGCGCTCGACCGGCCCGTACTCGATGATCACCCAGCAGCCCCTCGGCGGTAAGGCCCAGTTCGGTGGCCAGCGCTTCGGGGAGATGGAGGTCTGGGCGCTCGAAGCCTATGGCGCTGCGTACGCGCTCCAGGAGCTTTTGACCATCAAGTCCGACGACGTCACCGGCCGCGTGAAGGTATACGAGGCCATCGTCAAGGGCCAGAACATCCCCGAGCCAGGGCTCCCCGAGAGCTTCCGCGTGCTCATGAAGGAGATGCAGTCCCTGTGTCTCAACGTCGAGGTCCTCAACTCCGAGGGCCAGGTCGTGGAGATGAAGGAGACCGACGAGGACGCCTACCAGGCCGCCGAGTCGCTCGGTATCTCGCTGTCCAGCCGTCCCGATGCCTCGAGCATCGACGAGATTTAAGGGGAGGAACACGGTGCTCGACGTAAACGAGTTCGGCGAACTTCGGATCGGTCTTGCCACGGCGGACGACATCCGCCACTGGTCGCACGGTGAGGTCAAGAAGCCGGAGACGATCAACTACCGCACCCTGAAGCCGGAAAAGGACGGGCTCTTCTGCGAGAAGATCTTCGGCCCCACCCGCGACTGGGAGTGTGGCTGCGGCAAGTACAAGCGCGTCCGCTACCGCGGCATCATCTGTGAGCGCTGTGGCGTCGAGGTGACCCGCTCCAAGGTTCGTCGCGAGCGCATGGGCCACATCGAGCTCGCGGCGCCCGTGACCCACATCTGGTACTTCAAGGGTGTCCCGTCGCGCCTCGGCTACCTCCTCGACCTCGCGCCGAAGGACCTCGAGAAGGTCATCTACTTCGCCGCGTACATGGTCACCGAGGTGGACGTCGACGGTCGTCACGACGACCTTCCGTCGCTCCGAAACGAGCTCGAGGCGGAGAAGAAGCAGCTGGCCAACCAGCGCGACCTTCAGATCGAGGAACGCGCGAAGAAGCTCGAAGCCGACCTCGCCGAACTCGAGGCCGAGGGCGCCAAGTCCGACGCCAAGCGCAAGGTCAAGGACGGCGCCGAGCGAGAGATGTCGTCGATACGCAAGCGTGCGGACCAGGAGATGGACCGCCTGACGCAGGTCTTCGACCGCTTCGTGAACCTCAAGGTTCAGGACCTCGAGGGCGACGAGCTGCTCTACCGCGAGCTCAGCCGCCGGTACGGCTCGTACTTCAAGGGCTCGATGGGTGCGGAGGCGATCCAGAAGCGCCTCGAGTCCTTCGACCTCGAAGCCGAGGCGCTCAAGCTCCGCGAGATCATCGCGACGGGCAAGGGACAGCGCAAGACCCGGGCGCTCAAGCGCCTCAAGGTCGTCAACGCGTTCCTCACCACGACGAACTCCGCGACGGCCATGGTGCTCGACTGCGTCCCGGTTATCCCGCCGGACCTTCGCCCGATGGTGCAGTTGGACGGTGGACGCTTCGCGACCTCCGACCTCAACGACCTGTACCGCCGCGTCATCAACCGCAACAACCGGCTCAAGCGACTCCTCGACCTCGGCGCGCCCGAGATCATCGTCAACAACGAGAAGCGCATGCTCCAGGAGGCCGTCGACGCACTGTTCGACAACGGCCGCCGCGGCCGCCCCGTCACGGGACCGGGCAACCGTCCCCTCAAGTCCATCTCGGACATGCTCAAGGGCAAGCAGGGGCGTTTCCGTCAGAACCTTCTCGGCAAGCGCGTCGACTACTCGGGCCGTTCGGTCATCGTCGTCGGCCCGACCCTCAAGCTGCACCAGTGCGGCCTGCCCAAGCAAATGGCGCTCGAGCTGTTCAAGCCGTTCGTCATGAAGCGCCTCGTGGAACTGAAGTTCGCGCAGAACATCAAGTCCGCCAAGCGCATGGTCGAGCGCAGCCGCCCCGAGGTGTGGGACGTGCTCGAAGAGGTCATCACCGAGCACCCCGTGCTGCTCAACCGCGCGCCGACGCTCCACCGCCTGGGCATCCAGGCGTTCGAGCCTCAGCTCGTCGAGGGCAAGGCGATCCACCTGCACCCGCTCGTGTGTGCCGCGTTCAATGCGGACTTCGACGGCGACCAGATGGCCGTGCACCTTCCGCTGAGCGCCGAGGCGCAGGCGGAGGCCCGCATCCTCATGCTCTCGAGCAACAACATCCTCAAGCCGTCGGACGGCCGCCCCGTGACCATGCCCTCCCAGGACATGATCATTGGCCTGTACCACCTGACGCTTCACAAGCCCGGTGTGACCGGGGAGGGCCGTGCGTTCGCCTCGGAGTCCGAGGCGCTCATGGCGCTCGACGTCGGCGACATCGACCTGAACGCGAAGATCATTCTTCGCATCGACGGCGACACCGTCCCGCCTGCCGGTTGGGAGCCCCCAGCGGGCTGGGAGCCCGGTCAGCCGTTCCGTCTCGAGACGACGCTCGGCCGATCGCTCTTCAACGACACGCTCCCCGTGAGCTTCCCGTTCGTCAACCGCGACGTCGACAAGAAGGTGCTGGCGGACATCGTCAACACGCTCGCCGAGCGCTACGAGAAGGTGGAGGTCTCCGCCTCTCTCGACGCGCTCAAGTCCGCCGGCTTCTACTGGGCGACCCGCTCGGGCGTGACCATCGCCATCGGCGACGTCGCGACGCCCAAGAACAAGCAGGACATCCTCGACCGCTACGAAACGCAGGCGGCGAAGGTCCAGGACCAGTTCGACACCGGTCTCATTACGGACGACGAGCGTCGCCAGGAGCTCATCGAGATCTGGACCCAGGCGACCAACGAGGTCGACAAGGCCATGCGCGAGAACTTCCCCGTGCACAACACCGTCCACACGATGGTCGGCTCGGGCGCTCGCGGTAACTGGATGCAGGTTCGCCAGATCGCCGGCATGCGTGGCCTCGTGGCCAACCCGAAGGGCGAGATCATCCCGCGCCCCATCAAGTCCAACTACCGCGAGGGTCTGTCGGTCCTCGAGTACTTCATCGCCACCCACGGTGCCCGCAAGGGCCTCGCGGACACGGCCCTGAGGACGGCGGACTCCGGGTACCTCACGCGTCGTCTCGTCGACGTGTCGCAGGACGTCATCGTGCGCGAGTCCGACTGCGGCACCGACCGCGGTCTGACGATGCCGATCGTCGCGACGGACCCGGCAGGCAACGTCGTCAAGCACGAGCGGGTCGAGACCTCGGTCTTCGCTCGCACGCTCGCGGTCGACATCAAGGACGCCAAGGGCAAGGTCATCGGCAAGGCAGGGGAGGACCTCGGTGACATCCTCATCGACGCCTTCATCGAGGCCGGGGTTACCGAGGTCAAGGTGCGATCGGTCCTGACGTGCGAGTCCCTCGTGGGCACGTGCGCCATGTGTTACGGCCGTTCGCTCGCTACCCGCGAACTCGTGGACATCGGCGAGGCGGTCGGCATCATCGCCGCCCAGTCGATCGGCGAGCCAGGAACCCAGCTGACCATGCGTACCTTCCACACCGGTGGTGTGGCCTCGGCAGACGACATCACGCAGGGTCTTCCCCGTGTCCAGGAGCTCTTCGAGGCCCGCACGCCTAAGGGCGAGGCGCCGATCTCGGAGGTCGAGGGCAAGCTGACGGTGGACGACTCCGAAGCGACCCGACGCCTCGTGCTCACGCCGGACAACGGCGACGAGGTGATCGAGTACCCCGTGACCAAGCGCGCCCGCCTGCTCGTGCAGGACGGCGAGGCCGTCACCGTCGGTCAGCAGCTGGTCGCCGGTGCCGTGGACCCGAAGAACGTGCTGCGCATCCTCGGCCCCCGCGCGACGCAGAAGCACCTCGTGGACGAGGTCCAGGAGGTCTACCGCTCGCAGGGCGTCGAGATCCACGACAAGCACATCGAGGTGATCGTGCGCCAGATGCTTCGGCGCGTGACCGTCCTCGACTCGGGCGAGACGAGCCTCCTTCCGGGTGAGCTCGTGGAGCGCGGTCGTTTCGAGACAGCAAACCGCGACACGGTCACGGCAGGTGGCAAGCCCGCCTCGGCCCGTCCGGAGCTCATGGGAATCACGAAGGCGTCGCTCGCGACCGAATCGTGGCTCTCGGCGGCGTCCTTCCAGGAGACCACCCGGGTGCTGACGGAGGCCGCCATGGGCGGTCGCTCGGACGCGCTGCTTGGCCTCAAGGAGAACGTCATCATCGGAAAGCTCATCCCTGCCGGTACCGGGTTGCACCAGTACGGCAACGTCAAGATCGAGCCGACGGAAGAGGCGAAGGCCAACCTCTTCCCGACGTTCGGGTACGACGACTGGGACAGCCAGTACTACGGCGAGGGAACGGGCCAGGCGGTCCGTCTCGAGGAGTTCGAGATCCCGCGCGGAGACTAATATCGCGGTCGCCCGGAGGCCTCACCCCGCGTTGACTGCGGGGCGGGCCTACGGTACCGTGGTGGGCTGTGCCCGCGCCGTCGGGCCTCCCTTGGTGCGCCATGATGGCGCACATGACCAAGGTACGACACGCCCGGGCGCGGGGGTCGGACCACGACCATACGCAACAGTGAACCGAACGACGGAGAGATAGTGCCTACGATTCAGCAGTTGGTCCGCAAGGGCCGCCAGCCGAAGGTGTCGAAGACCAAGGCGCCGGCGCTCAAGGCGAGCCCCCAGCGCCGAGGCGTGTGCACGCGCGTTTACACGACGACGCCCAAGAAGCCGAACTCGGCACTTCGCAAGGTCGCCCGCGTTCGCCTCTCCACCGGCATCGAGGTCACGGCCTACATCCCCGGCGAAGGCCACAACCTGCAGGAGCACTCGATCGTGCTCGTGCGTGGCGGCCGCGTGAAGGACCTCCCGGGTGTTCGCTACAAGATCGTTCGTGGCTCTCTTGACGCGCAGGGCGTGAAGAACCGCAAGCAGGCCCGCAGTCGCTACGGCGCGAAGATGGAGAAGAAGTAATGCCTCGTAAAGGACCGGCCCCCAAGCGGCCCGTCATCAACGACCCCGTCTTCGGTGCGCCCGTGGTGACGCAATTGATCAACAAGGTGCTCAAGGACGGCAAGAAGTCCGTCGCCGAGTCCATCGTGTACGGCGCCCTCACCGGCGTCGGCGAGAAGACCGGCCAGGAGCCCGTCAGCGTCCTCAAGCGCGCGCTCGACAACGTGCGCCCGTCGCTCGAGGTCAAGTCCCGTCGCGTCGGTGGCGCGACCTACCAGGTCCCCGTGGACGTGCGGCCCTCCCGCGCGAACACGCTGGCGCTGCGGTGGCTCGTCGACTTCGCGTACAGCCGTCGCGAGCACACCATGACCGAGCGCCTCACCAACGAGATCCTCGACGCGTCCAACGGCCTTGGTGCCGCGGTCAAGCGTCGCGAGGACGTCCACAAGATGGCGGAGTCCAACCGGGCTTTCGCCCACTACCGCTGGTAACGCGGTAGTCGAGAAACGTAAGGGGAACCCGCTGTGGCACAGGACGTGCTCACCGACCTGACCAAGGTCCGCAACATCGGCATCATGGCGCACATTGACGCAGGCAAGACGACGACGACCGAGCGGATCCTGTTCTACACGGGCTTGAACTACAAGATCGGCGAAGTCCACGACGGCGCCGCCACGACCGACTGGATGGAGCAGGAGCAGGAGCGCGGCATCACCATCACCTCAGCCGCCGTGACCTGCTTCTGGAACAAGAACCAGATCAACATCATCGACACCCCCGGCCACGTCGACTTCACCGTCGAGGTGGAGCGCTCGCTTCGCGTGCTCGACGGCGCGGTCGCGGTCTTCGACGGCAAGGAGGGCGTGGAGCCCCAGTCCGAGACCGTGTGGCGCCAGGCCGACAAGTACGAGGTCCCGCGCATCTGCTTCGTCAACAAGATGGACAAGCTGGGTGCCGACTTCTACTTCACCGTTCAGACGATCATTGACCGCCTGAAGGCCAAGCCGCTCGTCATCCAGCTCCCTATCGGCGCGGAGAGCACCTTCGTCGGCGTCGTTGACCTGGTCGAGATGCACGCCAAGGTGTGGCACGGCGAGACCGACCTTGGTGCGGCCTACGAGATCGAAGAGATTCCTGCCGGCATGGCGGACCAGGTGGCGAAGTACCGCGAGATGCTCCTCGAGACGGTTGCCGAGACGGATGAGCACCTGCTGGAGAAGCACTTCAGCGGCGAGGAGTTGACGGTTGCGGAGATCAAGGCCGCGATTCGTAAGCTCACCGTCGCGAGCGAGGTCTACCCGGTTCTGTGTGGCTCGGCCTACAAGAACAAGGGCGTCCAGCCGATGCTCGACGCCGTGGTCGACTACCTTCCGTCTCCGATGGACGTTCCGTCGATCGACGGCCACGCCGTGGGCGACGAGGAGAAGGTCCTGGAGCGTCACGCCGACGCGAAGGAGCCCTTCAGCGCCCTCGCGTTCAAGATCGTCGCGCACCCGTTCTTCGGCAAGCTGACGTACATCCGGGTCTACTCGGGCCACCTCGACGCAGGATCAGAGGTGCTCAACGCGACCAAGGACAACAAGGAACGCATCGGCAAGATCTTCCAGATGCACTCCAACAAGGAGAACCCGGTCGAGAGCCTGACGGCGGGCCACATCTACGCTGTCATCGGCCTGAAGAACACGACCACGGGCGACACCCTGTGCGAGAAGGCTCACCCCATCGTCCTCGAGTCGATGACGTTCCCCGAGCCCGTCATCGAAGTCGCGATCGAGCCCAAGACCAAGGGCGACCAGGAGAAGCTTGGCATCGCGATCCAGAAGCTCGCCGAGGAGGACCCGACCTTCCGCGTGAAGCTCGACCAGGACACGGGCCAGACGATCATCGCCGGAATGGGTGAGCTTCACCTCGACATCCTCGTTGACCGTATGAAGCGCGAGTTCAAGGTCGAGGCGAATGTCGGTAAGCCGCAGGTCGCGTACCGCGAGACCATCCGCTCCACCGTCGAGAAGGTCGACTACACCCACAAGAAGCAGACGGGTGGTTCCGGCCAGTTCGCCAAGGTGCTCATCACGCTCGAGCCCCTCAGCGCCGACTCCGAGGTCACGTACGAATTCGTCAACGCCGTTACCGGTGGTCGCATCCCGCGGGAGTACATCCCCTCGGTCGACGCCGGAATTCAGTCGGCCATGGAGCTCGGCGTTCTCGCCGGATTCCCCATGGTCGGCGTTAAAGCGACCCTTCTCGACGGCCAGTTCCACGAGGTGGACTCGTCTGAGATGGCGTTCAAGATTGCCGGGTCCATGGTGTTCAAGGAGGCAGCCCGCAAGGCCAATCCTGTGCTCCTCGAGCCCGTCATGGCCGTCGAAGTGCGTACGCCAGAGGAGTACATGGGCGACGTCATCGGCGACCTTAACTCGCGCCGCGGGCAGATCAGCCACATGGGTGAAGCCCACGGTGTGAAGGTTGTCGACGCCCTCGTTCCGCTATCGGAAATGTTCGGGTACGTGGGCGACCTGCGGTCGAAGACACAGGGCCGCGCCGTGTACACGATGCAGTTCGATAGCTACGCCGAAGTTCCCCGGAGTGTTTCCGAGGAGATCATCGCTAAGACCCGGGGCGAGTAGTCCCACCGGTTGAAAACAAGGAAGAATACGACCAACGTAGGGATTAGGACGCGTCCGATTCGCTACCCGAGTCTCATTTCAGGAGGAAGTTCACATGGCTAAGGCCAAGTTCGAGCGGAACAAGCCGCACGTCAACATCGGGACCATCGGCCACGTCGACCACGGCAAGACGACGCTGACCGCGGCCATCTCGAAGGTGCTGCACGACAAGTACCCCGACATCAATCCCTTCACGCCGTTCGACTCGATCGACAAGGCGCCCGAAGAGAAAGAGCGCGGTATTACGATCAACATCGCGCACATCGAGTACGAGACCGAGAAGCGTCACTATGCACACGTCGACGCCCCCGGTCACGCCGACTACATCAAGAACATGATCACCGGTGCCGCCCAGATGGACGGCGCGATCCTCGTGGTCGCGGCGACCGACGGCCCGATGGCCCAGACCCGCGAGCACGTTCTTCTCGCCCGCCAGGTCGGCGTCCCGTACCTCATGGTTGCCCTGAACAAGGCCGACATGGTCGACGACGAGGAGATCCTCGAGCTCGTTGAGGTCGAGGTTCGTGACCTCCTCAACGCTCAGGGCTTCGACGGCGACAACGCTCCCGTCATCAAGGTCTCGGCGCTCAAGGCGCTCGAGGGTGACCCCGCGTGGACGCCGAAGATCCAGGAACTGATGGACGCGGTGGACGAGAACATCCCCGAGCCCGTCCGCGACCTCGACAAGCCGTTCCTCATGCCGATCGAGGACGTCTTCACGATCACTGGTCGTGGAACCGTCGTTACCGGCAAGGTGGAGCGCGGCAAGCTCAAGATCAACTCCGAGGTCGAGATCCTCGGTATCCGTGCGCCGCAGAAGACCACGGTTACCGGCATCGAGACCTTCCACAAGTCGATGGACGAGTGCCAGGCCGGTGACAACACGGGTCTGCTGCTTCGTGGCACCAAGCGCGAAGACGTTGAGCGCGGTCAGGTTGTGGTCGCCCCCGGCACCACGACGCCGCACACCAACTTCGAGGGCAAGGTCTACATCCTCAACAAGGACGAGGGTGGGCGTCACAACCCCTTCTACTCGAACTACCGTCCGCAGTTCTACATCCGCACCACGGACGTCACCGGCGTCATCACGCTGCCCGAGGGCACCGAGATGGTCATGCCTGGCGACACCACCGAGATGACGGTTGAGCTCATTCAGCCCATCGCCCTCGAAGAGGGACAGGGCTTCGCGATCCGTGAAGGTGGCCGCACCGTCGGCTCCGGCACGGTGACCAAGATCATCAAGTAGTACCCCAGCTTCGAGAAGGTGGGGGTCCGCTGCAGCGGACCCCCACCAACCCGGGGGACCGGACTGGCGATTGTCGCCAGAATCTGGCACACTGTCGGGGTTGCCCGCTGAGGGTAACCTTCGATTGCTCCCCGAACCCCATTCGACCGATGTGCAGTGGTGTGTCGCGAAAAACGACACGCCCGAGCGCGGGGGTCGGCCTGGGAGACACGAGTCGTACGAGAGAAAAGGCAGAACCACGCCATGGCGGGACAGAAGATCCGCATCAGGCTGAAGAGCTATGACCACGAGGTCATCGACTCCTCGGCCCGCAAGATCGTGGAAACGGTCACGCGCGCCGGCGCGACGGTCGTTGGCCCCGTCCCGCTCCCGACGGAGAAGAACGTCTTCGTCGTGATTCGCTCTCCTCACAAGTACAAGGACAGCCGCGAGCACTTCGAGATGCGCACTCACAAGCGCCTCATCGACATCGTCGACCCCACGCCTAAAGCGGTCGACTCTCTCATGCGGCTCGACCTGCCCGCAGACGTCAACATCGAGATCAAGCTCTAAGAACGCCCAAGGGACCCATCATCATGACTACCTCCACCGCCCAGCGCGACGTTACGGCGCTGCTCGGGAAGAAGCTTGGGATGACCCAGGTGTGGGACGCCGAGGGGCGCGTTGTGCCCGTCACGGTTGTCCAGGTTGACACCAACGTGGTCACGCAGGTTCGCACCGACGAGAAGGACGGCTACAGCGCCGTGCAGCTCGGTTTCGGCGCCATCGATCCCCGTAAGGTCACCAAGCCCCTCAAGGGCCACTTCGAGAAGGCCGGGGTTACGCCCCGCCGCCACGTCGCAGAGGTCCGTACCGCGAACGCCGCATCGTTCGAGCTCGGCCAGGAGATCACCGCCGAGGCGTTCGCCGTCGGCCAGCTCGTGGACGTGACCGGAACCACCAAGGGCAAGGGCTTCGCTGGAGTGATGAAGCGTCACGGCTTCCGCGGCGTCAGCTCCTCGCACGGTTCGCACCGCAACCACCGCAAGCCCGGCTCGATTGGCTCGTCCTCCACGCCATCGCGCGTCTTCAAGGGTCTGCAGATGGCAGGCCGCATGGGTAACGCGCGCCGCACCATCCAGAACGTAATGGTTCACTCGGTCGACGTTGACAAGGGCTTCGTCCTCGCTCAAGGGCGCCGTTCCCGGAAACAAGGGCGGCATCGTCCTTATCCGTTCAGCCGCGAAGGGCGCGTGACATGGCATCCGCGATCACTGTTGACGTGACGGACGCAACCGGAAAGAAGGCCGGCACCGCCGATCTTCCCGCCGAGTTCTTCGACGTCGACGCGAACATCCCCCTGATCCACCAGGTCGTCGTCGCTCAGCGTGCCGCGGCGCGCCAGGGCACCGCGGCTACCAAGACGCGCGCCATGGTCGCCGGCGGTGGCAAGAAGCCGTACAAGCAGAAGGGCACGGGTAACGCCCGTCAGGGCTCGATCCGCGCCCCGCAGTACGCGGGTGGTGGCGTCGTCCACGGACCGCAGCCCCGCGACTACTCGCAGAGGACGCCCAAGAAGATGAAGGCCGCCGCGCTTCGCGGCGCCCTCTCGGACCGGGCCCGCGCCGACCGCGTTCATGTCGTCTCCGCGTTCACCCCGACGGACAAGCCTTCGACCAAGGCGGCAACGTCGCCCTCGAGGCCGTCACGGGCGGCCGCTCGGCGCTCGTCGTCATCGAACGGACGGACACGGCCGCGGAACTGTCGCTCCGGAATCTTCCTGACGTTCACGTCCTGTGGGCGACCAGCTCAACACCTACGACGTGCTGATCCACGACGACGTCGTCTTCACGGCGGGGGCGCTCGCGTCGTTCCTCGCTGGACCTGCCACGGGCAAGTCAGTGAAGGCCGTCGCCACGGAGACTCGAAGCCGCCGCCGAGACGGAGGAGGCGAAGTGACCACGATTCACAAGGACCCGCGGGACATCCTGATTCAGCCCGTCGTGTCCGAGAAGAGCTACTCGCTCATGGACATGGGCAAGTACACGTTCGAGGTGGACCCGCGATCGAACAAGACGGAGATCAAGATCGCCGTCGAGCAGGTCTTCGGCGTCAAGGTCGTCTCGGTCAACACCATCAATCGTCAGGGCAAGACGCGTCGCACGCGCTTCGGCCTGGGCAAGCGCAAGGACGTGAAGCGCGCGATCGTCACCCTGGAACCGGGCGAAACGATCGACGTCTTCGGCGGACCGGTCGGCTAGAAGGGCATCGAGAATCATGGCAATCCGAAAGTACAAGCCGACTACGCCGGGCCGTCGTGGCTCGTCCGTCGCCGACTTCGCCGAGATCACTCGGACCACGCCCGAGAAGTCGCTCGTCCGTCCCCTCACCAAGAAGGGCGGCCGTAACAACGCGGGCCGCATCACGACGCGCCACCAGGGCGGCGGCCACAAGCGCGCCTACCGCGTCATCGACTTCCGTCGCCACGACAAGGACGGCGTTCCCGCGAAGGTCGCTCACATCGAGTACGACCCGAACCGCACCGCTCGCATCGCGCTCCTGCACTACGCGGATGGCGAGAAGCGGTACATCATCGCGCCGGAGAAGCTCAAGCAGGGCGACCCCGTCGAGGCGGGAGCCTCGGCCGACATCAAGCCGGGCAACAACCTTCCGCTCAGGAACATCCCGGTCGGTACCGTGGTCCACGCGATCGAACTGCGGCCCGGGCGGCGGAGCGAAGATTGCCCGCTCCGCTGGCGCCTCGGTCCAGCTCGTCGCGAAGGACGCGGGGATGGCGCAGCTGCGCATGCCGTCCGGCGAAATCCGCAACGTCGACGCGCGCTGCCGCGCGACCGTCGGCGAGGTCGGCAACGCCGAGCAGTCGAACATCAACTGGGGCAAGGCTGGCCGCAACCGCTGGAAGGGCAAGCGCCCGAGCGTTCGCGGTGTCGTCATGAACCCGGTCGACCACCCGCACGGCGGTGGCGAGGGCAAGACGTCCGGTGGACGTCACCCGGTGAGCCCGTGGGGCAAGCCCGAGGGCCGTACCCGCCACGCCAAGAAGGAAAGCAACAAGCTCATCGTCCGCCGACGCCGCACCGGCAAGAACAAGCGTTAAGGAGCCTCGGACATGCCACGGAGTTTGAAGAAGGGCCCCTTCGTCGACGGCCACCTCCAGAAGAAGGTGGACGGCCAGAACGAGGCCGGTACCAAGAACGTCATCAAGACATGGTCGCGCCGTAGCGTGATCACGCCCGACTTCCTGGGCCACACCTTTGCGGTGCACGACGGCCGCAAGCACATTCCGGTGTTCGTCACGGAGTCGATGGTGGGCCACAAACTGGGCGAGTTCGCGCCCACACGTACGTTCAAGGGCCACATCAAGGACGACCGCAAGGGGCGCCGCGCCTAACCGCGGCGAAGGAAGGTATGCCAACCATGGAAGCCATCGCGCAAGCGCGACACATCCGCGTCACGGCGCAGAAGGCGCGTCGCGTCGTCGACCTCGCTCGCGGCGGCCGTCGCGACCGAAGCCGTCGCGTCCCTTCGGTTCCAGCCCCAGGCGGTCGCTGAGCCGGTCCGCAAGCTCATCGAGTCTGCGATCGCGAACGCGCGATTCAAGGCCGACGAGCTCGGCGAGCGGTTCGACGACTCGGACCTCCTGATCAAGGAGATCTACGTCGACGAGGGCCCCACGATGAAGCGGATCCGTCCGCGCGCCCAGGGCCGCGCCGCTCGCATTCTCAAGCGTTCGTGCCACATCACGGTCGTCGTCGCCACACCGGACGCCGTTATCCAGGAAGGGGCCCGATAGTGGGACAGAAGGTTAACCCGCACGGCTACCGCCTCGGGATCACGACCGACCACCGTTCGCGGTGGTTCGCCGACTCGACCAAGAAGGGCGAGCGGTACCGCGACTACGTGTCGGAAGACGTCAAGATCCGCAAGTTGATGTCGACGGGCCTCGAGCGCGCAGGCGTATCGAAGGTGGAGATTGAGCGCACGCGCGAGCGCGTCCGCGTCGATCTGCACACCGCACGCCCCGGCATCGTCATTGGACGGCGAGGCGCCGAGGCCGACAAGCTTCGTGCCAACCTCGAGAAGCTCACGGGCAAGCAGGTTCAGCTGAACATCCTTGAGGTCAAGAACGCCGAGATGGACGCCCAGCTGGTTGCCCAGGGCATCGCGGAACAGCTCGCCTCCCGCGTCTCGTTCCGTCGCGCCATGCGCAAGGGCATGCAGTCCGCCCAGCGCGCGGGAGCGAAGGGCATCCGCGTTCAGTGCTCCGGCCGCCTCGGCGGCGCGGAAATGTCGCGCTCCGAGTTCTACCGCGAGGGCCGCGTTCCGCTGCACACACTCCGCGCGAACATCGACTACGGCTTCTTCGAGGCCAAGACGACGTTCGGTCAGATCGGCGTCAAGGTATGGATCTACAAGGGTGACATGACGGAGAAGGAGTGGGCGGCCGAGCAGGCCAAGGCCCCCCGCCCCCAGCGCGGAGCCCGTGGGGACCGTCCCGCCCGTAGCGACGCCCCGCGTTCGTCCGCCCCCGCGCGTCAGCAGGCCCCGGCCGCCGAGGCGCCCGCTGCGGAAGCTCCGGCCGAGACCGCTCCTGCGGCCGACGCCCCGACGGAAACAACGGAGGCTTAACCATGTTGATTCCCCGTCGCGTCAAGCACCGCAAGCAGCACCACCCTGGTCGTTCGGGTGCAGCCACCGGAGGCACCGAGGTGTCGTTCGGCGACTATGGCATTCAGGCCATCGAACCGGCGTACGTCACCAACCGCCAGATCGAGGCGGCGCGTATCGCCATGACTCGTCACGTCAAGCGTGGAGGCAAGGTGTGGATCAACATCTACCCCGACCGCCCGCTGACCAAGAAGCCTGCCGAAACCCGCATGGGCTCCGGTAAGGGTTCGCCCGAGTGGTGGATCGCGAACGTGAAGCCCGGACGCGTGCTCTTCGAGCTCGCAGGGGTTTCCGAGGAACTCGCCCGCGAGGCGATGAGTCGCGCCCAGCACAAGCTCCCCATGAAGACCCGATTTGTGTCGCGGGAAGGCGGTGACCAGTAATGGCCGTCGGAAGCAAGGATCTCGCCACGGAGGCGCTCGATGCCATGGAGGACGAGCGCCTCGCCGAGGAACTGAGGAAGGCGAAGGAAGAGTTGTTCAACCTTCGATTCCAGTCCGCCACAGGGCAGTTGGAGAGCCACGGTCGTTTGAAGGCCGTCAAGCGTGACATCGCCCGTATCTACACGATCTTGCGCGAGCGTGAGCTCGGCATCCGGACCGCGCCGACGGCGGAAGCGAAGTAGGGAAGAAGACATGGCTCACGAGCACAGCACGGCGACAGCCGACCACCGCGCGTATCGGAAGACGCGACGCGGTTATGTCACCTCGGACAAAATGAACAAGACCATCACCGTCGAGGTTGAGGACCGCGTCAAGCACCCTCTCTACGGCAAGGTCTTGCGTCGCACCACGAAGATTAAGGCGCACGACGAGGCGAACAACGCCGGCATCGGCGACCTCGTCCTCATTATGGAAACCCGCCCGCTGTCAGCGTCCAAGCGCTGGCGTCTGGTGGAGATCATCGAAAAGGCCCGCTAACCGTTCGGACAGGCTCGCCCCGCGAGAACCCCTCGACAGGAGTACGACATGATTCAGCAGGAGTCGCGACTGCGCGTCGCCGACAACACGGGTGCCAAGGAAATCTTGTGCATCCGGGTACTCGGCGGCTCGAAGCGACGCTATGCCAGCATTGGCGACGTTATCGTCGCGACCGTTAAGGACGCGATCCCCGGTGGCGGCGTCAAGAAGGGCGAGGTCGTCAAGGCCGTCGTCGTGCGTACCGTCAAGGCGTGCCGTCGTCCCGACGGTTCGTACATCCGGTTCGACGAGAACGCGGCCGTACTGCTGCGAGGCAAGGACACCGACCCGCGCGGGACGCGCATCTTTGGCCCCGTGGGGCGTGAGCTGCGCGACCGCAAGTTCATGAAGATCATTTCTCTCGCGCCGGAGGTTATCTGATGGCGAAGATTAAGAAGGGCGACACGGTCATCGTCATCACCGGTCGCGACCGAGGCAAGCAGGGCCGCGTGCTCGAGGTGCTGACGGAACGCGAACAGCTGATCGTCGAGGGTATCCAGCGCGTGCAGCGGCACTTAAAGCCGAACACGCGCAAGGCGAACCCCGAGGGAGGGATCGTCTCCATCGAGGCGCCCATCCACGTGTCGAACGTGATGCTCGTGGACCCGCAGACCAAGAAAGGCACCCGTGTGGGTTACCGCACGGACGAGGTAGAGCGCGACGGACGCAAGCGCACGGTGCGCGTGCGGATCGCCAAGCGCTCGGGCAAGGACGTCTGATGGCCACGACAACGGGACCCCGACTCAAGGGCAAGTACCGCGGCGAGATCATCGCGGCACTGCGTGACGAGTTCAAGCACGGCAACATCAACGAGGTTGCCGGGTTGACCAAGGTCATCGTCAACATGGGCGTCGGCGAGGCCGCGAAGGACTCGAAGCTCATCGACGGCGCGATCGCGGATCTCACGGCGATCACGGGCCAGAAGCCGCAGGTGACGAAGGCGAAGAAGTCCATCGCCCAGTTCAAGTTGCGCGAGGGCCAGTTGATCGGCGCTCACGTCACGCTCCGCGGCGACCGCATGTGGGAGTTTCTCGACCGGCTTCTGTCGATCGCGCTCCCGCGTATCCGCGACTTCCGCGGGCTGAGCCCCAAGCAGTTCGACGGCCACGGAAACTACACGTTCGGCCTCACGGAGCAGTCGGTGTTCCACGAGATCGACCAGGACAAGATCGACCGGGTGCGCGGCATGGACATCACCATCGTCACCACCGCCACGACCGACGAGGAAGGCCGTGCGCTTCTCAAGCACCTCGGCTTCCCGTTCAAGGAGAAGTAATGGCCAAGACCGCCCTGAAGAACAAGGCCGAGCGCAAGCCCAAGTTTGCGGTTCGCGGCTATACCCGTTGCCAGCGATGCGGACGTCCGCACGCGGTATACCGCAAGTTCGGCCTGTGCCGCATTTGTTTCCGCGAGATGGCGCACGCCGGCGAACTCCCCGGCATCACGAAGAGCAGCTGGTAACAACGACGCCGCAGGTCCCCGACGGGAAACCACGACGAGGAAGAACAGACCACTCATGACGATGACAGACCCGATTGCCGACATGCTGACGCGGCTCAGGAACGCCAACGCGGCGTACCACGAGACCGTGTCCATGCCCCACTCGAAACTTAAGGCCAACGTCGCAAAGATCCTCGAGGCCGAGGGATACATCCTCGGCTCTCAGGTGACCGACGCAGAGGTCGGCAAGACGCTTACCCTCACGCTCAAGTACGGACCGAACCGCGAGCGCTCGCTCGCGGGGATCAAGCGCATCTCCAAGCCGGGTCTGCGCGTGTACGCGAAGTCGACCAACCTGCCTCGAGTCCTCGGGGGACTCGGCGTAGCCATCCTGTCCACCTCTTCGGGGCTCCTCACGGGCCGCGAGGCCGAGAAGAAGGGCGTGGGCGGGGAAGTCCTCGCCTTCGTCTGGTAACGGGAGGACTCGACATGTCTCGCATTGGCAAAGCTCCTGTGCCCGTTCCGGCCGGGGTCGACATCACCATCTCTGACGCCGTCGTGACGGTCAAGGGGCCGAAGGGCACCCTGAGCCACACGGTTGCGTCCCCCATCACCGTCGAGAAGTCGGACGGTCTGATCGAGGTCAAGCGCCCCGACGACGAGCGAATCTCGAAGTCCCTCCACGGACTCACCCGCACGCTGATTGCCAACATGGTGATCGGCGTCACCGAGGGCTACGAGAAGAAGCTTGAGATTGTCGGCACGGGTTACCGCGTCGCGCAGAAGGGCTCGGACCTTGAGTTCTCGCTGGGCTTCTCGCACCCGGTGCTCGTCAAGGCGCCCGCAGGCATCACCTTCAGCTCGGAGAGTCCCACCAAGGTGACGATCCAGGGCATCGATAAGCAGCAGGTCGGCGAGGTCGCCGCGAACGTCCGCAAGATTCGGCCCCCGGAGCCCTACAAGGGCAAGGGTGTGCGATATGAGGGCGAGAAGGTCCGCCGCAAGGCAGGAAAGGCGGGGAAGAAGTAGGCCATGTCACTCATCATCAAGGGCAAGGACCGCGCTGCCCAACGCAAGCGCCGTCACGTGCGTCTCCGCAAGCGGATTTCGGGAACGGCCTCGCGTCCGCGCCTGGTCGTCACGCGATCGTCGCGCCACATGGTGGCTCAGGTTGTGGACGACACGACCGGCCGCACGCTCGTGTCCGCCTCCACGCTCGAGGCGGATCTCCGCGCGGCCAAGGACGACAAGACCGGAAAGGCCACGGCGGTAGGCAAACTCATCGCCGAGCGCGCGAAGAAGGCCGGAATCTCCGAGGTCGTCTTCGACCGCGGTGGCAACACGTACCACGGTCGCGTTGCGGCCGTTGCGGATGGCGCGCGGGAAGGCGGGCTGTCCCTGTGACCGGCCTCATGACGACGAAGGGCATGAACCATGGCTGAACGTAACTCCGATCGCGGCGGTCGTCGCGACAACCGACGCGGGGCGGAGCCCGAGAACAAGTTCATCGAGCGCGTCGTCACCATCAATCGCGTCTCGAAGGTCGTCAAGGGCGGTCGGCGCTTCAACTTCACGGCGCTCGTTGTCGTCGGCGACGGCGACGGCAACGTCGGCGTCGGATACGGGAAGGCCAAGGAGGTGCCCGTCGCCATCTCGAAGGGCGTCGAGGAGGCCAAGAGGTCGTTCTTCCGGGTGCCGCGCATCCAGGGGACCATTCCTCACCCCGTTCAGGGCGAGGCCGCTGCTGGCGTCGTGTTCCTGCGTCCGGCGTCCCCCGGTACCGGTGTTATCGCAGGCGGACCGGTGCGTGCCGTGCTCGAGTGCGCCGGAATCCACGACGTTCTGTCGAAGTCGCTTGGCTCGTCCAACGCGATCAACATCGTCCACGCGACCGTAGCCGCGCTGAAGGGCTTGGAATCGCCCGAGGCCGTCGCTGCTCGTCGCGGCAAGAACATCGAAGACGTGGCGCCGCGCGCATTGCTGCGGGCCCAGGCTGCGGGGTTGAAGTAATGGCACGCCTCAAGGTCACACAGAAGAAGTCCGGCATCGGCACCAAGCCGAACCACCGCGAGACGCTCCGTTCCCTGGGGCTCAAGCGTGTCGGAGACATCGTCGTTAAGGAAGACCGTCCCGAGATTCGCGGGATGGTCAAGACGGTGACGCACCTTGTCGCCGTGGAGGAGGTTGAGTAATGGCTGAGGAGACGACGCCCGCGGCCAAGAAGCCCGCGGCGAAGAAGCCCGCTGCTGCCAAGAAGGCAACGGAGACGAAGCCTGCCGCGAAGGCGGCCGCCACGACGTCTGCTGCCAAGAAGCCCGCTGCCAAGGCTCCCGCGAAGGCGGCGGCCCCGAAGGCTGCCTCCAAGGCACCCGCCAAGGCTCCTGCGAAAGCGGCAGCCGCCAAGGCTCCTGCGAAGACCGCGGCCGCCAAGGCGCCCGCGAAGTCGGACGCTTCGCCGAAGGCTGCTACCAAGCCTGCGGCGAAGAAGAAGCCGGCCGTTGCGGGCCCGAAGGTGGATTCGCTCCGCATGCACCACCTCCGTCCCGCACCGGGCGCTCACACGCCCAAGACCCGCGTGGGTCGTGGCGAGGGATCGAAGGGCAAGACGGCGGGTCGTGGAACGAAGGGCACCGGCGCGCGGTACCAGGTCAACCCCCGGTTCGAGGGTGGCCAGACGCCGATCCATATGCGTATCCCGAAGCTTCGTGGATTCAAGAGCCCGTTCAAGATCACGTACCAGGTGGTCAACGTCGCCCAGATCGCTGCGTTGTACCCGAAGGGTGGAACGGTCACCAAACTGGACCTCGTCGAGAAGGGCGCCGTTCGCAAGAACCAGCCCGTCAAGGTGCTCGGAGACGGCGAGATCGCCGTCAAGGTCACCGTGGTGGACGCCGATCGTGTTTCGCAGTCCGCGAAGTCGAAGATCGAAGCCGCCGGCGGTTCCGTAAACGAAGGCTAGAGTCGAGGGCGGGCCCGCCATGAGTGGCGGGCCGTTCTCGCAGGAGGCGAAGGGGTAGGCCAATGCTCGGAGGATTCGTCAGTGCGTTCCGCACTCCCGACCTGCGCCGCAAGCTCCTCTTTACGCTCGGCGTTTTGGTCCTGTACCGCCTCGGCGCGTCGATCCCGACGCCGGGCGTTGACTACGTTGCCGTGCAGGATTGCATCAAGCTCGGCAGCTCGACGTCGGTCGTTCAGCTCATCAACGCCTTCAGCGGCGGGGCGCTGCTTCGCCTCTCGGTCTTCGCGCTTGGCGTCATGCCGTACATCACGGCGAGCATCATTGTTCAGCTTCTCCGCACCCTCATCCCACGCTTCCAGGCGTTGCACGAGGAGGGTCAGGACGGGCAGGCGAAGCTCACCCAGTACACCCGCTACATCACCATCGGGTTCGCGGCGCTGCAGTCGGCCTCGTACATCACGCTTGCCCGCAACGGCCTGCTCCTGCAGAACTGCCAGAGCCCGCTCCTGGTGAGCGACTCGTGGTACGCGATCACCGTCATGATCCTGACGATGACGGCGGGCACCATCCTCATCATGTGGCTCGGCGAGCGAATCACCGAGCGGGGCATCGGTAACGGCATGTCCCTCCTGATCTTCACGTCGATCGCTTCCGGCTTCGCCTCGGCGGCCGTCTCGATCGGCAGCACGAGCGGTGGCGGCAACTTCAGCGGCCTCTGGGTCCTCCTGACCGTCCTCGTCGTGGTCGTGGTCGTGGTGTTTGTCGAGCAATCTCAACGACGCATCCCTGTCCAATACGCCAAACGCATGGTCGGCAGGAAGATGCTCGGCGGTACGTCGACGTATATCCCCATCAAGATCAACATGGCGGGCGTTATCCCGGTCATCTTCGCGTCCTCGCTCCTGACGCTTCCGCAACTTGTCATCCAGTTCGCGCGGGAACAACCCGTCGGGCTGGGCGATCTGGCTGCAGAAGTACCTGGTCCCCACGGGCGCTCCGCTCAATATGTTGATGTACTCGCTCTTCATCATCTTCTTCGCGTACTTCTACACGGCGATCACGTTCAATCCCGACGAGGTCGCCGACAACATGAAGAAGTACGGCGGCTTCATCCCCGGGATCCGGCCGGGCAAGCCGACGGCGCGAGTACCTCGACTTCGTCCTGTCGCGGATCACCGCGGCCGGCTCGCTCTACCTCGCCATCGTCGCCCTCGTGCCGACGGTCCTGTTCGTCGCGCTTGGGCTCAACCAGCGGCTACCGTTCGGTGGATCCTCACTGATCATCGTCGTCGGCGTCGGACTCGACACGGTCAAGCGCATCCAGTCTCAGCTCGAACAACGCCACTACGAAGGGTTCCTCCGGTAATGCGCGTCGTACTGCTTGGACCGCCGGGAGCCGGCAAGGGTACGCAGGCCGCCCGGCTTGCGGAGCGATGGGGCATCCCCGCCATCTCGACGGGCGACATCTTCCGCGCGAACGTCTCGGGCGGCACGGCGCTGGGGAGCAAGGCCAAGGAGTACATGAACGCGGGCGCGCTCGTTCCCGACGAGGTCACGAACGCGATGGTGCGCGACCGCCTCGAGCAGGACGACGCCGCGGACGGCTTCCTTCTCGACGGATTCCCGCGCAACCCCGATCAGGCCGTGGAACTCGACATCGATGCTGCCGGACCTCGACGTCACGCTCGACACCGCGATCGAGATCACCGCGGATGAAGACGCCGTGACCGAGCGCCTTCTGAAGCGCGCCGAGATCGAAGGTCGCGAGGATGACCGCGAGGACGTCATCCGTCAGCGCCTCCAGGTGTACGCAGAGAAGACGGCGCCGGTGACCGCGTACTACGAGGGCCGCGGGCTCCTGGTTCGCGTCGACGGCATGGGCGACGTCGAGGACGTCACCGACCGCATCGTCGCCGCGGTCGAAAGCCGCTAGCGTGGCGCGCGACCGCATTCTAGTCAAGACCCGCGAGCAGATGCGCATCATGGCCCTGGCGGGCGTCGTCGTCGAGCGGGCTCTCGCAGCCGCGTCCGCGGCGGCCGTCGAGGGAGCCACGACCCGCGACGTCGATGCAGCCGCTGCGGCCGTGATCCGCGAGCGCGGGGCCACGCCAAGCTTCCTCGGCTACCACGGCTACCCCGCCACGACGTGCGTCTCGGTCAACGACGAGGTCGTTCACGGCATCCCGGGCGAGCGGGTGCTCCGGCGCGGAGACGTCGTGTCGATCGACTGCGGCGCGATCGTCGACGGCTGGCACGGCGACGGCGCCGTGAGTCTGATCGTGGGCGAGCCCGCTCCCCCGCCGACGTGACGCTCGTCGAGGCCACCCGGCAGGCCCTCTGGGACGGCATCGCCGCGCTCGCGACGGCAAGGACGATCGAGGACGTCGCCGGCGAGATCGAGGCCGCCGCTTTACGCGCGAAGCCTCACCCCGATCGAGGGCTACGTCGGACACGGCATCGGCACGGCATGCACCAGGCCCCCGAAGTTCCGAACGAGCGCCTGGGCGGCCGGAGCGCCAGGTGCGTCCGGGGTTGTGCGTCGCGATCGAGCCGATGTTCACCAGGGGCGGGCGCGACACGCGCGTGCTCGACGACGACTGGACGGTCGTGTCCGCGGACGGCGCGCGCGCCGCGCACTGGGAGCACTCGATCGCCGTTCACGACGACGGCATCTGGGTTCTCACGGCGGCCGACGGCGGCGCGCCGGAGTTGGGGAAGCGGGGAATCGTTCCGGTCGCTCCCTAGCGAGACCGATCCGAATGTGCCCCATCTCACGTCGCGTCACGTAGTTGTTACCCGCGCGCCACCGCGCGGCAACCTTGGTTCCCTAGTCTCGGATCAGGACAACGGGGCCGACGCCCCGTCGGCCTCGGGGAAGGAGTCATGGCCCGAGGGTTCACCTTCGCCGACGGAGCTAGCCCGGAGGTGGTCGAAGCAGGCAAGCCGTTCTTGCACCGCGCCACCCTGGTCATGCACGCGCAATCGAAGAATGCTCTGGTGCGCGAGATTATCGCGAGGCGCGACGACCTTCCCTTTGGGCTGATGGTCACGTTGGCCCATGACTCTGCCGAGGACGTTCGTGCGGCGGTTGCCGCGAATCCGACCGCCATGCCTGCGGTTCTCGACCACCTCGCGACGGACCGCAGCGTTCCGGTCCTGTTCGCGCTCATCTCCAACGCCTCGCTCCAGCCAGCGTTGCTCGAATCGCTTCTCTTCCACCGTCGGCAGGAGGTGCGAAACGCCGCCGCGTCTCGGCTGGACCTCCGGAGCGTCGAGCTCGTGCCGGAGCTCGAGGACGAGCAGATCCCGGAGCTGCGCGACGTCTCGGCCGCTGCCGGGAGCGACGGCCGTTGCGCCGAGGCTTCACGCCACGGAAGACGAGGTCGCGAAGCGCTCGGCCCACGCGCACCGCGCCGATACGCGGCTTCCGGATACCGCAGAACTGACACCGCGAGCACCCCACCCCACTCCGAAAGGATCGATCACCATGGCGATGATTAACACGACGTCCCACTCCAGTGCCGACGATGTGGCGCGAGCCCTCGATCCCGAGGTTCGAGGGGCGGAGTTAGTCGCCCTGGCCACGCATCGCGATATCGCGGTCCGGGCAGCAGTCGCGTCGCGGAAGGACGCGCCCATGGCGACGCTCATCTCCCTCGCCCACGAGAAGGACGTTCGCGTCCTCGAAGCACTCGTCGACAATCCCGCGAGTCCTCTGTGGGTGGTCCGCAAACTGGCGACTGGCCGCAAGAGCGACGTGCGTGCGCGCGCCCTCGCGCGGCTCCGTTTGATCGAACCGTATCCAATGGTGCTCGCGTAGCTCGCTGCGCGCGTGCGCCCCGTAGCGCCCCCGTACGCGTCCGATGGTCCGGAAACCTTGGCCCGGGTCCACGAGGAGCGTACGGGGGCGCTCGTTCGTTCTGAGAGTGCTGGGGTCACGCCGGGACGAACGTTTTGGCGTTCTTGTAGGCGATCTGTCTAGTTCATCACAAAGGCTCGGTTGTACGGGCCAACGATCCTACGATGAAAAGTGGACGGATTCGGATGGAAGGTGGATGGACCCATGGCACTCGGAATGTCTCCAGCCAAGCGCACGACGGATGACGTTGCGCGCGCTCTCGATCCCAGCGTGACGGGCGTTGAGTTGTTACCGCTCGCCGTTCACCGCGACCCTGCGGTGCGCATCGCCGTAGCCTCCCGTACGGACTGCCCGATGGGCGCCCTCCTCGCACTCGGCCACGATCGGAACACCGAGGTGCTCGCTGCGCTCGTGCGCAACGCCCGCGCCCCGGAGACCCTCATTCGGCAACTCGCCGAACACCGCAAGCCCGAAATTCGCGACGCAGCTCTCATGCGACTCAAGAGGGCGTTCCGCTAGATTCGGGTGACTCTGCGCGCTCCCGTAGGCCCCGGGGCGACGCGTAGTTGAGTTTGCGCGGACTTCTGCCGTATAGTTGCAGGTCGGGCGTTTTCGCGCGCCCAACCCCTGTCAATCGACGTTAGTGGAGTCAATGGCCAAGAAGGATGGTGTCATCGAGGTTGAGGGCACCGTGGTCGAGGCGCTACCGAACGCATCGTTCCGTGTGGAACTTGCTAACGGTCACCTCGTCCTCGCTCACATCTCGGGCAAGATGCGCCAGCACTACATCCGGATCCTCCCTGAGGACCGCGTAGTGGTGGAGCTCACGCCGTATGACCTGTCCCGCGGTCGCATCGTCTACCGCTACAAGTAATAGACCGTCGCCGACGCTCACGCGTCTAAGCGCCGCCGGTGAAGGAATGAGTATGAAGGTCAAGCCCAGCGTTAAGCCGATCTGCGACAAGTGCAAGGTCATTCGTCGCGGTGGCCGCGTGATGGTTATTTGCGAGAACCTGCGCCACAAGCAGCGCCAGGGCTAGATCGAACGACGCCTCGCCACCACTCAGGTGGCACCCCCGGCTCGGAGGCCGGGGCCCGCTCGCCCGAGCGGGACGGTGAGGCGTAGGACCTCCGACGAGTAGTGGAGCCACGGATATGGCAAGAATGGTTGGAGTCGATCTCCCGCGCGACAAGCGCATGGAGGTCGCCCTCACGTACATCTTCGGTATTGGTCGTACGCGATCCCTTCAGACCCTCGCCGCGACGGGCATCAGCCCCGAGCTTCGGGTCAAGGACGCGACCGACGATCAACTCGTCGCGATTCGCGACTACATCGAGGCGAACTTCCAGGTCGAGGGTGACCTGCGCCGCGAGGTGCAGGCCGACATTCGCCGCAAGGTCGAGATCGGAACCTACCAGGGCATTCGGCACCGCCGCGGTATGCCCGTGCGCGGTCAGCGCACCAAGACCAACGCCCGCACCCGCAAGGGCCCCAAGAAGACCGTCGCCGGAAAGAAGAAGGCATAACCCATGGCCGCTCCCGTACGCAAGCCGCGCAAGAAGATCAAGAAGACCGTCGATCACGGTCAGGCTCACATCAAGTCGACCTTCAACAACACGATCATCTCGATCACGGACCCCTCCGGGGCCGTGGTGTCGTGGTCGTCGTCTGGACAGGTCGGCTACAAGGGCTCCCGCAAGTCCACGCCGTTCGCCGCGCAGTTGGCCGCCGAGGCCGCCGCGCGTAAGGCTAAGGACGCAGGGATGACGAAGGTCGACGTGTTCGTCAAGGGTCCCGGATCGGGTCGCGATACCGCGATTCGGTCGCTGACAGCAGCCGGACTCGACGTGACCTCGATCAAGGACGTCACCCCGCAGGCCCACAACGGCTGCCGTCCCCCCAAGCGTCGCCGCAACTAACCCGTCCGACGGGAGCACGACCAGCCCGGTCGCGCCCTGTCTTCGCCACAACTGCACAGGCATCATCAGCACACGTACTATCCCCGAACGGCAGACAGAGGTCGTCGGGGGCCGAACGGGTATCAAATAGCGGATGCCCGGAAAGGAACAACCGTGCTCATCGCGCAGCGCCCCACGCTCACGGAGAAGGTCATCGCGGACAATCGTTCGCAGTTCTCCCTCAAACCCCTCGAGCCTGGATTCGGTTACACGCTCGGTAACTCTCTTCGTCGTACCCTGCTCTCCTCGATCCCCGGTGCCGCGATCACGTCGCTGCGCTTCGAGGGTGTCCTCCACGAGTTCACGACTATCGAGGGGGTGAAGGAGGACGTCACCGAGATCCTCCTCAACCTCAAGAGCCTCGTCGTCTCCTCGGAGAACGACGAGCCCGTCATCATGTACCTGCGCAAGAGCGGCGCAGGCGCCGTCACGGGAGCGGACATCGCACCCCCTGCTGGCGTCGAGATCCACAACCCCGACCTGCACATCGCCACGCTGAACTCGAAGGCGAAGTTCGAGGTCGAGATGACGGTCGAGCGCGGACGTGGCTACGTTCCCGCGACGCTGAACAAGCAGTACGACGCCGAGATCGGCCAGATTCCGGTCGACTCGATCTACTCGCCCGTTCTGAAGGTGACGTACAAGGTGGAAGCCACCCGCGTCGCACAGCGGACGGACTTCGACGAGCTCATCATCGACGTCGAGACCAAGTCGTCGATCTCCCCGCGTGACGCGCTGGCATCGGCCGGTTCGACGCTGGTCGAGCTCTTCTCGCTCGCGCGTGGGCTGAACGAGGCCGCCGAGGGCATCGAGATCGGCCCGTCCGACACGGACGAGTCGCTCGAGGAGGACTACAACCTCCCCGTCGAGGAACTGAACCTGACGCAGCGTTCGTACAACTGCCTCAAGCGCGAGGGCATCCACACCGTGGGCGAACTCACCGCGCGCAGCGAGGCCGACCTCATGGACATCCGCAACTTTGGTCAGAAGTCGATCACGGAGGTGAAGGAGAAGCTGACGGAACTCGGGTTCTCCCTCAAGGACGGCGGGAGCGACTATGACCCCGCCGTCTCCGGTGTCTACTTTTCTGGCAACGAAGACAACTAAGTAGGGAGCGAGACCATGCCTACCCCGACCAAGGGTGCCCGACTCGGTGGTGGACCGGCTCACGAGCGTTTGATGCTCGCGAACCTGGCCCAGAGCCTTTTCGAGCACGGCCGGATCACGACGACGCTCACCCGTGCGAAGCGCCTGCGCCCGCACGCCGAGCGCCTGATCACCTTCGCCAAGCGTGGAGACCTCGCGTCGCGTCGCCGCGTGATGGGCATCATCCACGACAAGTCCGTCGTGCACACGCTCTTCACGGAGATCGCCCCGGCGTTCGCGGAGCGCAACGGTGGCTACACGCGCATCACGAAGGTGGGCACCCGCAAGGGGGATAACGCCCCTCTCGCGGTGATCGAACTCGTCGACGGCCCGCTGAGCGACAAGCAGTCGGTCGTGAAGGAAGCCTCCAAGGCGGCCGAACGCTCCGCGAAGAAGGCGGATGTCGAGGACGACGCTAAGGCGACCGAAGCGGGAGGCGACGCGGAGAAGGCGGCGGAGAAGAAGCCCGCCGCGAAGAAGCCTGCCGCGAAGAAGCCTGCCGAGAAGGACGAGCCGAACGCGACCGACGGCGAGTAACGCCCGAGCGTACGAGGCGGGCCCGATGACTGACTCCGAGGAGTACGTCCGGGTCCGCCTCGACCTTTCGTACGACGGAACGGACTTCGCGGGCTGGGCGGTACAGCCCCGCCTGAGAACCGTCCAGGGGACGCTCGAGGAGGCTCTCGCCCGCGTGGCGCGCGTCGAGCCCACGCCCCGCATCACCGTCGCGGGACGCACGGACGCTGGCGTCCACGCGCGTGGACAGGTCGCTCACGTCGATCTCCCGGCCGCCGCCTGGCGCCGCATCCCTGGGCGAACGGGCCTCGACGAGAGCGCGGCCCTCAGGCGCAGGCTGACGCGCATCCTTCCCGACGACATCGTCGTCCGCGCCGTTTCCCCCGCCGCCCCTGGATTCGACGCCCGATTCAGCGCGCTCGAACGCCAATACGCCTACCGCGTGGTCGAAGCGGCCGTCGCCCCCGACCCGACTCGTCGTCGCTCCGTCCTTGCCTACCCTCGCGCGCTCAATGTCGCCGCGCTCAACGAGGCGTCCGCATCCCTCATGGGCCTGCGGGACTTCACGGCCTTCTGCCGACCGCGACCGGGCGCGACGACCATCCGCGACCTTCGCGACTTCTCGTGGGAGCGCGTGAACGACGGCGCCGATGCCAGCCTCCTCGTCGCCACCGTCCGCGCCGACGCCTTCTGCCACGCGATGGTTCGTTCCCTCGTCGGGGCCGTTCTAGCCGTCGGCGACGGACGCCGAGACCTGGGGTGGCTTGCGGACGTCGCGGCGTCGACGGGACGGGCCTCGGCGATCACCGTCGCCCCTCCCCGGGGGCTCACGCTGGAGAACGTCACGTACCCGACGGAGGCCGAACTCGCCGAACGAGCCGAGTCGACGCGTAGCAGAAGGACGCTGGATTGACCCACCCCTGCGCTACCGGTATGCTCAAGGGTCGTTGTGCGTTCCCGCGCGGACCGTTCGAGGCCCCACCGAGGAACTCGCCGATTGCCCCGTTGGGCCGACCAGCGACCACCAGCGATTAAGAAGGCTTCACGTGCGCACTTACTCTCCCAAGCCCGGCGACTACACGGCCGAGTGGCATGTCATCGACGCCACCGACGTTGTGCTCGGGCGCCTCGCGACCCACGCAGCGACGCTCCTGCGAGGCAAGCACAAGGCTTCCTTCGCCCCGCACGTTGACTGCGGTGACTTCGTCATCGTCATCAACGCGGACAAGGTTGCCCTCACGGGTACCAAGGCGACGTCGAAGATGGTCTACCGGCACTCGGGCTTCCCGGGCGGCATCAAGTCCATCGCCATCGGCGACCTGCTTGCGAAGGACCCCCGCAAGGTCATCGAGAACGCCGTGAGCGGGATGCTTCCGCACACGCGTCTTGGACGCGCTCAGATTTCCAAGCTCAAGGTGTATGCGGGTGCCGAGCACCCGCACGCCGCTCAGCAGCCGAAGAACTTCCCGATTACCCAGGTCGCGCAGTAACCAGGGTTACGACAAAGGACGATGACAGTGGACGACGAGACGCAGGACGCCACCAGCGAGACGCCGACGGAATACACGTCGGAGAGCGCACCGGCGAGCGCTAGCAGCGGCACCTCCGCGATCGAACCCGGCGCAGGCCTGGGCCGTCGCAAGGAGGCCGTCGCGCGAGTACGCCTGACCCCGGGTTCCGGTACGTGGGTGATCAACGGCCGCACGCTCGAGGACTACTTCCCGAACAAGGTGCACCAGCAGCTCGTCAATAGCCCGTTCACGCTTCTCAGCATCGAGGGACGCTTCGACGTCCACGCGCGAATCAACGGCGGTGGCCCCTCCGGTCAGGCCGGAGCGTTGCGCCTCGGCGTGGCGCGCGCCCTCAATGCGATCGACCTCGAGACGAATCGCGCGGCGCTGAAGAAGGCCGGGTACCTCACGCGCGATCCGCGGGTCGTCGAGCGCAAGAAGGCAGGTCTCAAGAAGGCCCGTCGGGCTCCGCAGTACTCGAAGCGATAGCATTTCGCGCATGGCGCGCCTCTTTGGCACCGACGGTGTCCGTGGCGTCGCGAACCGGGATGTCACGGCGGAACTCGCCGTGGACCTCGCCGTCGCGGCGGCTCACGTCCTCGCAGAACGAGGCGAGTTCGCCGGGCACCGTCCCACCGCCGTGCTCGGCCGCGACACCCGTATCTCGGGGCAATTTCTCTCCGCTGCCGTAGCCGCAGGGCTGGCGAGCGCGGGCGTCGACGTCCTCGATGTTGGGGTCGTTCCCACCCCGGGCGTCGCGTACCTCGTCGGAGCCGTTGACGCCGATCTCGGCGTCGTCATCTCCGCCTCCCACAACCCCATGCCGGACAACGGCATCAAGTTCTTCGCGCGCGGGGGAAACAAGCTTGACGACGCCGTCGAGGAGGCCATCGAGGCCCGCCTTGGCGAGGAGTGGACGCGCCCGACCGGCGCCGACGTTGGCACGGTGACCGGAACCCCCGATTTGGTGCGCCAGTACGTCGATCACGTGGTGGCGGCGGCGGCGTCCTTCTCCGGGAACGACGCTCCAGCGAACGGCCTCACGGTCGTGGTGGATTGCGCGCACGGTGCGGCATTCCAGGCCGGACCGGCGGCCTTGCGCGCGGCTGGGGCGACGGCGATCGTCCTGAACGCCGAACCCGACGGACGCAACATCAACGATGGCGTGGGGTCCACGCACCTCGAACCACTGCGAGCCGCGGTCCTCGAGGCGGGAGCGGACTTCGGCGTTGCCTTCGACGGCGACGCGGATCGGTGCCTCGCGGTCGATGGCGCAGGGAATGTCGTCGACGGCGACCAGATCATGGGCGCCTTCGCCGTCGCCATGCAGCGCAACGGAACGCTGTACCGCGACACTCTCGTCGCCACCGTGATGAGCAACCTCGGACTCCACCGCGCCATGCGCGAGGCGGGAATCGACATCGTCGAGACGGCCGTCGGAGACCGCTACGTCCTCGAGGCGATGCGCGAGGGCGGCTACACCATCGGCGGCGAGCAGTCCGGACACATCATCGTCTCGGAGTACGCGACCACCGGCGACGGAGTTCTCACCGCGTTGCTCCTCGCCGCGACGATCGTCGCGACAGGCACGGGACTCGCGGAGTTGAGCGCGGGCATCGTGCGCCTCCCGCAGGTCCTGATCAACGTTAAGGGCGTGGATCGCACGCGCGTCTTCACGGACGACGTGGTCCAGGAGACGGTCGCGCACGTGCGCGCCGAACTCGGCGACGCCGGTCGCGTACTCCTCCGCCCGTCGGGTACGGAGCAACTGGTGCGCGTCATGGTCGAAGCGGAGACGGACGAGGTAGCCAAGGACGCGGCGGAGCGTCTCGCGGCCGTCGTGACGCAGAGGCTGGGCACGTCCGGATGAGGATCCCGGCAAGCTGGGTGTCGTTCTCGGCGTTCTTCTCGTCCCTGCAGGACGCGATCCTCTCGCTCACGGAGTCCATCTGGATCTACCCGGCGGTGTGGTGCGTCACGGTCATCGACGGCATCTTCCCTCCCATCCCATCCGAGTCGGTGGTGATCGCGGCTGCGACCACGTGGCAGCAGACCGGCCATCCAACGATCGTGTTCATCTGGCTCGCCGCGGCGTTCGGGGCGTGGTGTGGCGACCAGCTGGCCTACGCCATCGGGATGACCATTCCCGTCCGCAAGGTTCCCGGCATGCGAGGCCCCCGCGGCCTCGCGACCCTCGACTGGGCGGAACACGCGCTTGAGCATCGCGGGACGTCGTTCATCATCGCGGCGCGTTTCATTCCCGTCGGCCGCGTCGCGGTCAATCTCACGGCAGGCGCATTGCGTTTCCCCCGCCGCCGGTTCATGGCCGTCGACGCCTTGGGCGCCTCGATCTGGGCCACCTATTCGATCGTCCTGGGGACCATCGCCGGATCCGTTCTCCACAACAACCTTCTGCTGAGCATCGCGATCGGCGTCGTGGGAGGCATCGTTCTTGGCTACCTCGTCGACCTCGTGTTGTCGAAGGTCGGGGTTCAGCCGATCGAAATGGTGCCGGTGGAGGAGCTTCCTGAGGAAGGCCCCATCGCCCGACGCAGGGCGCGCAAAGAGACCGCAGACGCGGACGAGGCCGACACCGGCGAGGACGACGCCTAGAGCTTCCTCAGGTGGACGCGCTCGATCGCGTGGTTCGAGGCCTTGCGCAGGATGATCGTGGCGCGTGAACGCGTGGGCGCGATGTTGTGTTCGAGGTTCGGAGCGTTGATCGAGTCCCAGATCTCGGTGGCCCGCTCCCGCGCCTCCTCGTCGCTGAGCGAGGCGAACATTCTGAAGTACGAATCCGGCTGCGAGAAGGCCGTCTCGCGAAGCGAAAGAAATCGATCGACGTACCAGCGCCTGACGTCGCGGGATTCGGCGTCCACGTAGATGGACACGTCGAAGTAATCGCTGACGGCGAGCGCCCCTATCTCCGTATCGCGCAGCGAGGCCGGCTGAAGGACGTTGAGCCCCTCGATGATCAGGACGTCGGGCCGCGACACGGTGACGGACTCGCCGGGGATGATGTCGTACGTGTGGTGCGAGTACACGGGCGCACGTACCGTCGGGACGCCGGACTTCACGTCGGCGACGAACGTGCGCAGAGCCTTGCGGTCGTACGACTCGGGGAAGCCCTTCTTCAGGAGCAGTCCCCGATCCTGGAGAACGGAGTTCGGGTACAGGAACCCGTCCGTCGTCACGAGCTCGACGCGGGGGCTTCCCGGCCACCGCGCCATCAACTCCTTGAGGAGCCGCGCCGTCGTGGACTTTCCGACCGCGACGGAGCCCGCAACGGCGATGACGAACGGAGTACGCGACGCGCGACCTCCCAGGAACTCGTCCGTGACGCCGTGAAGGCTTCCTATCGCGGTCGAGTACAGGTCGAGAAGCCGCGACAGGGGGCGGTAGATGTGATCCACCTCGACGAGATCGACCGGATCCCCGAGGCCGCGTACGCGCGCGATGTCCTGCTCGGTGAGCGGCAGCGGGGTCTTGCCCGCGAGCGCGAACCATTCGTCGCGGGTGAAGGTGGTGAAGGTACCGCCGACGTCTGCGTCGGTCGCGTCGTTCATTCCTCCATTGTTGCCCATTCGGCGACGTCGAGAGCGCGCGCGGCGTCTCGACGACACGGGCAACTAGACTCGTCCTCATGTGCGGCATCGTGGGATACGTCGGTCCTGTTGAGGCGAGTCTGCGCCCCCAGGACGTAGTGATGGCAGGGCTCGCCCGGCTCGAGTATCGCGGATACGACTCCGCGGGCATCGCCGTCGTCACGGAGAACCGCGAGGGCCTGTCGATGGCGAAGAAGGCGGGCAAACTCGCCGTACTCGTCGACGAGCTCAGCACCCACCCGCTTCCCCCCGGCACCGTCGCGATCGGTCACACCCGTTGGGCCACGCACGGCGCCCCTACGGACTCCAATGCGCACCCCCACCTCGCGGCAGGCGGGCGTATCGCCGTGATTCACAACGGCATCATCGAGAACTACGCGCAGCTCCGCAAGGAATTGGCCGACGCCGGCGTCGAGTTCGTGTCGGATACGGACACCGAGGTCGCGGGGCACCTTCTCGCGTCTGAGGTTGAGGCGGGCAAGGACCTGGGGCAGGCGATGCGCGACGTCGCGCGGCGACTCGAGGAAGCCTTCACCCTCCTTGCGGTCGACGCGCGCGAGCCTCACACCGTCGTCGGCGCCCGGCGGAACTCGCCGCTCGTCGTCGGGCTCGGGGACGGCGAGAACTTCCTCGGCTCGGATGTCGTCGCGTTCATCGAGCACACGAAGACGGCGCTGGAGCTCGGACAGGACGAGGTCGTCGTGATCACGCCGGACAGCGTGATCGTGACAGACGCGACCGGCGAGCGCGTCGAGCGCGAGCCGTACATCATCGACTGGGACACGACCGCCGCGGAGAAGGGCGGATTCGCGACCTTCATGGAGAAGGAGATTCACGACCAGCCCGCTGCCGTCGCCGACACGCTCAGGGGCCGCTTCGACGACGCGGGAAAGTTGACGCTCGACGGCGGAATCATCGCCGAGAGCGTGCTCAACTCCATCGACAAGATCGTCGTGATCGCGTGCGGTACGTCGAGTTACGCGGGCATGGTCGCGAAGTACGCCATCGAGCACTGGTGCCGGATCCCCGTCGAGGTCGAGTACTCGCACGAGTTCCGTTACCGCGACCCCGTCGTCTCCGTGAAGACGCTCGTGGTCGCGATCTCCCAGTCGGGCGAGACGATGGACACGATCATGGCGATGCGGCACGCGCAGCAGCAGGGCGCGAGCGTCGTCGCCATCGTCAACGTCCAGGGCAGCACGATCGCCCGTGAGGCAGACGCCGTGCTTTACACGCGCGCTGGTCCAGAGATCGCCGTCGCGTCCACCAAGGCGCTTGTCGCCCAGATCGTCGCCACCTACCTGCTCGGCATCTACCTCGCCGAGCTTCGCGGGAACAAGTTCCCTGACGAGATCCGCGCGGTCTTCGACGAGCTGAACGCCATGCCAGCCAAGATCCAGCGCGTCCTCGATACGGCCGAACCGATTCGCGAGCTCGCCCGATCCATGGCGGACGAGAACACCGTCCTGTTCCTGGGGCGCCACGTCGGATACCCTGTGGCGCTCGAGGGGGCCCTCAAACTCAAGGAGCTCGCGTATATCCACGCCGAGGGCTTCGCGGCTGGCGAGCTGAAGCACGGGCCCATCGCGCTCGTCGAGCAGGACCTTCCGATCTTCATCATCCTTCCCTCGTCGCAGGGTCGGGAGTCGCTCCACGCGAAGGTCCTGTCGAACGTCCAGGAGGTGCGCGCCCGCGGCGCGCGGACCATCGTGTTGGCCGAGGAGGGCGACGCCGTCGCCTCGGACTACGCGAGCGAGATCTTCTACCTTCCCGAGGCCCCCGTCCTGATGACGCCGCTGCTCGCGCTCATCCCGTTGCAGATCTTCGCGTGTGAACTCGCCGGGGCGAAGGGCAACGACGTCGATCAGCCTCGCAACCTCGCGAAGTCCGTGACGGTGGAGTGACGTGATCGTCGGAGTGGGCATCGACGTGGTCGCGATCGACCGTTTCGAAGAGACCCTCGTGCGCTCGCCCGGCCTGCGGGAGCGGGTGTTTACCCCCGACGAGCGGACGCTCGGCGACGCGAGCCTCGCGGCGCGCTGGGCGGCCAAGGAGGCCCTCGCGAAGGCCCTGGGCGCCCCTGTTGGCCTGTCGTGGCACGATGCCGAGGTCGTCAGGGCGGAGTCCGGAGATCCGTCGTTCGTCGTCACGGGAACGGTCGCCTCCCGAGCCGCCGAGCTCGGGGTTGCGCGCTTTCACCTTTCGATGTCGCACGACGGAGGCATGGCGTCGGCCATCGTCATCGCGGAGTCCGACGCATGACCGGCGTGTCCGTCGCCGTGGACTACGACGCGATCGCAGCCAACGTCGCAGTGCTCGTGGCGCGCTCGGCCCCCGCGAACGTGATGGCCGTGGTGAAGGCCGACGCCTACGGCCACGGCCTGGCGGAATCCGCGCGAGCGGCGAGGGCCGGCGGAGCGACGTGGCTCGGCGTCGCCCAGGTCGAGGAGGCTCTCGCCCTTCGCGATGCGGGAGACACGGGGCGGATCCTCGCGTGGCTCTACGACCCTGCCGCGCCGTTCGGCAGGCTGGTCGAAGCGGGGATCGACGTCTCCGTCGGCTCCCTCGACGCGCTTCGCGCGCTCGCGGCGGCCGCGGACGAGGCGGGGTTGCCCGCACGCGTCCACGTATGCGTCGACACGGGGCTCGGGCGCGAGGGCGTGACGCCCGGCGAATTGCCCGCCCTGCTCGACGCCCTACTCGCCGAGGTCGCTGCCGGCCGCGCGGTTCCGTCCGGGATCTGGTCGCATCTCGCGTGGGCGGACGCGCCAGGACACCCGACGATCAACGATCAGGCGCGGGTATTTGCGCGCGCTGTGGAGCTCGCGAGCGAACGGGATCTCGCCTTCGAGGTGCGCCATCTCGCCAATTCCGCTGCCTCGCTGACGCGCCCCGACCTGCGCTACGACCTCGTGCGCCCAGGCATCGCGATCTATGGCCTTCCCCCCGTGCCCGACCCGAACGGCGAGGCCTTCGACCTGACTCCTGCGATGTCGGTGACGGCGACGGTCGTGCTGGTGAAGAAGGTGCCAGCCGGCCACGGCGTGAGCTACGGCCACGACTACGTGACGGATCGCGAGACGCTCCTGGGGCTCGTGTCGGCCGGGTACGCGGACGGGATCTTCCGTTCGGCTGGCGGGCGGGCTGAGGTATCGATTCGCGGCACGCGCTACCGGATCGCGGGGCGCGTGTGCATGGACCAGTTCGTCGTCGACCTTGGCCCCGATACGTCCGTCGCAGCAGGCGACGTTGTCACGGTGATCGGCCCTGACGGCCCCACGGCGCGTGATTGGGCCGTCGCGGCCGGAACCATCGACTATGAGATCGTCTGCCGATTCGGCGGGCTTCGGGCGAAGGCTCCTTCGGCGTGAGGCTTGAGCTGAGTGACGCGGACGCGATGCGCGCCCTCGGGAGGACGCTCGCGTCGGAGCTCGTCGCGGGTGACCTCGTCATTCTCATCGGAAATCTGGGGGCGGGGAAGACCACCCTCGTCCAGGGGATCGGAGCGGGACTCGACGTCGGCGGAACCATCGCGAGCCCAACGTTCATCATCGCGCGGACCCACCGCCCCGCGCCCGGCCGCCCACCGCTGATTCACGTCGACGCCTACCGGTTGGGCTCCTTGACCGAGCTCGACGACCTCGACCTCGACGAAAGCATCGCCGACGCGGTGACCGTCGTCGAGTGGGGGGAGGGCCTGGCGGAGACGCTCGCAGAGAGTCACCTTCGCGTCGAGATCGAGCGCGAGCGCGGAGGGGCGGATGGCGACCCGGAGGCCGGACCGCGGTGGGTGACCATCGAGGGACGAGGACCGCGCTGGAACGGCGTGGACCTTCACGGCGCGCTCGCGGCGCGCTCGTAGGCTGGTCGCATGCCGACGCTCGCGATCGATACGTCCTCCGCCCTGAGCGTCGCCGTCGTCGACGGGGACAACGTGCTTGCCCGCGCCTCGACGTACGCCCCCCGCGGGCATGCGGAGCTCCTCGCCCCCATGGTTCGCGACGCGCTGCGTGCGGCGGGCATCGAGGCTCCGTCCGCCATCGTCGTCGGCACGGGTCCCGCGCCCTTCACGGGCCTTCGGGTGGGCCTGGTGACGGCCAGGACGCTCGGGCTCGCCTGGGACGTCCCCGTTCTCGGCGTGTGCTCCCTTGACGCGCTCGGGGCAGCCCACGGCGGCTCGGTGACCGTGATCGCCGACGCTCGCAGGCGTGAGGTGTACTGGGCGCGCTACGAGTGCGGCGCGCGGGTGGCGGGTCCCGGCGTCGACGTTCCGACGGCGATCGAGGTCGCGGGCGACGTCGTCGGACGCGGCGCGAGCCTGTACCCCGACGCCTTCGGCCCTCCGCCCCCCGAGGCGCAATGGGATCCCGATCCCGCCTGGCTGGCTCGGGTGGCTGCGGCGCGCCCTGACGCCGGAACGACGCCCCCGGAACCGCTCTATCTTCGCCGCCCGGACGTTCATGGGATGCCGTCATGACGCCCGAGGGCGTGTCGATCCGCGACCTCAATCCGGGCGATCTCGCGTGGGTCGCGGAGCGGGAGAAGGAGATCTTCGGACCGTCGGCGTGGTCGGCGCGGGTGATCGCGGAGGACTATGCCTTCGGATCGAAGCGCTACCGGGGGATCGAGGCGGACGGCGCCCTCGCCGGCTACGCCATCTACGGCTTCGACGGCGACTCGTTCCACCTGATGAACCTCGCGATCGTGCCGGACGCGCGGGGCCGCGGACTCGGCAGGGCGCTCATGGATGATTTCCTGGCCGAGGCTCGGCGCCTCGGTGTCGACGAAGCGTGCCTCGAGGTCGCGGTGACGAACGAGGCCGCCCTGGGGCTGTATCGGGCGTACGGCTTCGACGACGTGCGGATCCGGCCGCGGTACTACCAGCCGGAGGACGTCGACGGGGTGGTCATGCGCCTGCGCCTCGACACCGGCGCGGCAGGGAACGGAGCCTAGGGTGGGTGGCGTGGACCCGATGATTCTGGGAGTCGAGAGCACGTGCGACGAGACGGGAGTCGCGCTCGTGCGAGGCCTCGACCTGCTCGGCGAGGCCGTCGCGAGTTCGATGGACGAGCACGCGCGTTTCGGGGGTATCGTGCCCGAGGTCGCGTCGAGGGCCCACCTCGAGGAGATGATCCCGACCATCGAGGCGGCGCTCGCGGACGCCGGAGCGTCCCTGACGGACGTCGACGCGATAGCCGTCGCCTCGGGTCCGGGGCTCGTCGGCTCGCTCACGGTTGGCGTCGCGGCCGCGAAGGCCCTCGCCCTCGCGCTCGATCGGCCGCTCTACGGCGTCAACCACGTCGTCGCCCACGCGGCCGTCGATGCGCTGATCCACGGGCCCTTCCCCGACCGATTCCTGGCGCTCGTCGTATCCGGGGGGCATTCGTCGCTCCTCGAGGTGAACGACATAGCAACGGGGGTCGAAGAACTTGGCCAAACGCTCGACGACGCCGCAGGCGAGGCCTTCGATAAGGTCGGCCGCCTTCTTGGCCTGCCGTATCCGGGCGGGCCGCACGTCGACCGGCTGGCGCAGGGCGGCGATCCCACCGCGATCGCGTTCCCGCGCGGGCTGAGCGCACCGAAGGACATGGCGCGGCACGCATACGACTTCTCGTTTAGCGGGCTGAAGACGGCGGTCGCGCGGTGGCTAGAGGCGTGCGAGGACGACGGGCGCGAGATTCCTGCCGCCGACGTCGCGGCCAGCTTCGCCGCCGCGGTCGCGGACGTTCTCGTGACGAAGACGCTGCGCGCGTGCGAGCGACACGACGTTGACACCGTCGTCATCGGGGGAGGGTTTTCCGCGAACTCCCAGTTGCGGGCGCTGGCAGAGGAACGCTTCGGAGCCGCGGGGGTGACGGTCCGGATACCTCCCATCCGGTATTGCACGGACAACGGCGCGATGATCGCGGCGCTCGGTAGCGCGGCGGTGAGTCGCGGCGTTCCCCCGTCGAATCTTGGTATCGGGGTCGACTCCGCGATGCCGCTCGGTATACCGGTCGCCTCATGAGTCTCCCGGTCGCGCCTCGCCACCTGAGGGTGCTACGCGCGATCGGGGCCCTCGCGGTGCTCAGCGTCGTCGTCGTTGGCCTCGCGGGCGACGGCGCCATCATTCCTCTGCCAAGCCGCCCGCTTCTGCTCATCGAGCCGCTCGTCCTGAACGTTCCCCCCGCCGACGACTTTCAGCTGTCATGGGGGCCGAGCATGGCAGACGTCCAAAGAGGGCTGGAGATCGCGCAGGCGATGACGCTCGACGAGGTCGCCGGTCAGGTGATAGTCGCCGGGTTTCTGGGGAGAGAACCCGGAACGGTCGAAAAACTCGTGCGAACGTACCACCTCGGCGGCGTCGCTTTCGGAGGAGGAAACGTCGGCCCGCCCTGGCTCATGAAACAGCTCACCGCCGCGGCGCAGGCGGGCGGCGACGATCGCGGATGGCCCACGATCGTGAGCACCGATCAGGAGGGGGGAACCGTCGCGCGCCTCAACGCCATCATCCCTCCGCTGCCCGCGTTCATCGCCGCGGGGGCTGTGGGCGACAAGACGATCGTCACGGCCGCGTACACGGGCGCAGGGGCGGACATGCGGGGCCTTGGGTTCAACGTCGATTTCGCCCCGGTTGCCGACCTGACGGTGGGGCTCGCGGATCCGATCATCCGCACGCGCTCCGCTGGAGACGACGCGAACGACGTCTCCGCCACCGTCGTCGCCGCAGCTGACGGCCTCGTCGCCGCGGGCGTCATCCCCGCGATCAAGCACTTCCCTGGACACGGCGGCGTCACCGTCGATTCGCACGTCGGGCTCCCCGTTCAGTCGGCGTCGCTCGAGGATCTCGCCGCCTACGACCTGGTCCCCTTCCAGGCCGCGATCGACGCGGGCGCGCCGATGATCATGATGTCTCACGTCGACGTCAAGGCGTGGGGCAATCTTCCGACGTCGCTCAATCCCGAGGCGTACCGGTACCTGAGGGAGGAACTCGGGTTCCGCGGCGTCATCATCACGGACTCGCTCAGCATGGCCGCCGTCCGGGGGCTTGGCGAGGGTGGTCCTGTGGTGGCGGCCCTGAGCGCCGGGGCGGACATCGTGCTGATGCCCGCGAACACCGCGCAGGCACACGCCCAGATCGTGGCAGCGGTGGAGTCGGGGCTCCTTAGCCGTGCCCGCCTCAACGAAGCGGCGGCGCGCGCCATCGCCCTGATGCTGTGGCAGCAACGCCTCGCGGCGGGGGACGTGGACGGCGACTTCGCCCGGACGCTCGCCACCGCCGGGATCGTCGTGAACTCTCCTCGCTGCGACGGGCCGTTCGTGCGCTCGACGGTGACGATCTCCGGCGGTTGGGCCGACGAGCGTGCAGCACTCGCCGCAGCCCTCGCGACGCACGGGATCTCCGTGGCGAGCGGCGGTACCAGCATTCGCCTCCTCGGCTCCCCGGGCGGGTCGGGAGACGCCGACGTCGTGGTCGCCATGGACGGGCCGTGGGGCCTTCCCGCCTCGCACGCGACGACCTATGTCGGGCTCTTCGGACGGACGCCGACGAGCTTCGCGGCCCTTGCCGACGTCCTCGCGGGAGACAGTGCGCCGAGCGGGCACTGGCCCGTGCGCCTGTCGCGACTTTCGGGCTCCGAGTGTGGGGCGGTCTAGGGCGCTACGACGCGGCTGCGACGGGTTCCACCACGAGGACTCGCTGTGCTCCAGCGACGCGGGTGAGCACGATCGTGGCCTCCGCGTCGCCGCGAAGGCCCATCTGGGCGCGCAGCGATTCGGGGGAGACCGCCGTTCCCCGTTTCTTGACCGTGAGGCGTCCCACCCCTCGCTCCCTGAGGTACGCCCGCAGCCGCTTGACGCCGAAGGGGAGGTCGTCGAGCACCCGGTACGCCGAGGCGAACGGTGTCGCGACCAGCGTCGGGGCCGTGACATACGCGATGGTTGGATCCACGAGGGTGCCGCCGAGCGCTGCCGCGACCTCGGCCACCAGTCCGGACCGGATCACGGCGCCGTCGGGCTCGTACAGGACGGCGTCGACCGGCCCCACGGCTGCTACGGTGCCCGCGTCCTCGAGCGCATGCGCCGTTCCTCCTGCGACGACGAGCGCTCCTCGACCCGTGTGCCGAGCCAGCGGACCGCACCACACGCCTGCCTCGACGACGTCCCCGTCGACGCTGACCCACTGCGCCTCGGCGTCGTGCGGAAGCGCTCCGTGGGCTATCCCGGGGCCGACCTTGATCCCCAAGGCGGGGTAGGCGTCCCGGAGCGCAAGGATGGACGCCAGCGGGGGATCGTAGTCCTCGGGGCGGTGATGCCTCGACGTGCCACCGGAACGACGCCCGGGGTCGGCGAAGACGCCGTCGACGTCTACGTCGCGGACGGTCGTCATGGCGTCGGCGTGCACGACGACGGCGTCGCGCCAGTGTCGAAGGTTGTAGTCGGCGATCAACGCCGTCGCCTCGTCCTTCTCGAATGCCATCACCGCCAAGCCGATCGCCGCCATCGCCATCGCGTCCGCGCCGACTCCCGCGGTGACGTCCGCGACTCGAGCGATGCCAGCTGACCTGTAGCGCTCGGCGTGCAGTGCCGCGACGCGTAGGCGCGTTGCCTGCTCGAGTCCGTCGGGCGTGAAGAGCATCCCGTCGGCGAAATCGCCGAACTTCGCGCGCGCCCGTTCGCGCAAACGCGCCTGGGTGAGTACCGCGGAGGCGAGCGGCGCGGCCACCCCTGCCTCGCGGAGCGCCGTGCCCATGGCGAGGGCGTCCTTCGGTCGATACACCGGTTGGGCGGCGAGGAGCGCGACGGCATCGTCGCTCGTCGCCATCCGCGCCTCGTCGGTGTCCACGGGCCGATCATTCCATGCCGCAGGTCGAGGGCCCATCGCGTTAGCACTCGACACCACAGAGTGCTAAGTTTGTACTGCTCCGCCTAGGAGCACGCGGCCATCGGTGGCGGGCCCATTCCCCGCGACGGAGGCATCGCCCCGAGACGCCGCTCATCGTTCGGTATGTGAAGAGGAAGGTGAGGTCCGCAGTGTCGGTCTCAATCAAGCCCCTGGAGGACAAGGTCGTCGTTAAGCCGGCCGCCGCCGAGCAGACGACGGCCTCCGGCCTCGTTATCCCGGATACCGCCAAGGAGAAGCCCCAAGAAGGCGAAATCATTGCGGTCGGCCCGGGTCGGGTCGACGACAACGGCAACCGCGTTCCCGTCGACGTCGCCGTGGGTGACAAGGTCATCTACAGCAAGTACGGCGGCACGGAAGTGAAGTACGCGGGCGAGGAGTACCTGATCGTCTCGTCTCGCGACCTGCTCGCGGTGATCGGCTAGCCGATTCCGCCACGAAGCAAAGAGAAGGGCCCCGAAATGATCTCGGGGCCCTTCTTCTTTACCCATGGCTATGTCGGCTGAAGAACCCGACCCGCGAGAACGGCGTTGCGTTCGTCCTCGCTGAGCCCACCCCATACGCCGAACGGCTCGCGAGCCTCGAGCGAACGTTCGCGACATTGGGACAGGACAGTACACCGCGTGCAGAAGCGCTTGGCCGATTCGGCCCGGCGTCGCCGCGAAGAACCACGTTCACCCTCGGGGTGAAAGAAGAGGTTGGGGTCGGCCTCGCGGCACGCACCCTGATACTGCCACTCCCACTCGTCCTGAGTGGGCGTGGGCAGACGTTGAGCGATCTCGTTCACGTGAACCCCCAGCCGGTTCGGCTACCGAAGTAGTAACCCTCAGGTGCCCCGCCGTCCCCCGAAAGTCCCGAGGGACTCTCCCGTCCGACGACGGGTACCTTGGTTCATTTCTATCGGCGCGGGTCGTGTCGCGGTAGCCCCCATTTGTGGGGGCAGACAACTTGGTCAATTCGGGCGGAGATAGGTCCCGAATCCCGTCCACTAGACTCGGGGAATGGCGCCTGAAGTTGACCGTGACCCGTTCGCTCTCACCGGTCTGACCTACGATGACGTCTTACTCCTGCCGGGCGAAAGCGACGTCATTCCGTCCGAGGTGGATACCTCCACCCGCCTGACGCGACACGTATCGCTCGCCATCCCACTCCTCAGCGCCGCGATGGATACCGTCACCGAAGCGAGGATGGCCATCGCCATGGCGCGTCAAGGAGGAATCGGCGTCCTTCACCGCAACCTTTCGATCGAGGATCAGGCGCACCAGGTTGACCTGGTGAAGCGATCAGAGTCGGGGATGATCACGGATCCCGTCACCGTCGGCCCGGATGCGACCCTCGCGGAGCTCGACGCGCTGTGCGGCCAGTACCGCGTCTCGGGGCTTCCCGTCATCGAGGCCGACCGGACGCTCGTGGGCATCATCACCAACCGCGACCTACGCTTCATATCCCCGTCGGACTTCGGCACCCGTACTGTCCGCGACGCGATGACCCCCATGCCTCTCGTGACCGCGCCCGTCGGGATCGCGAACGCCGACGCAGCGGCCATCCTCGGGAAGCACAAGGTCGAGAAGCTGCCCCTCGTCGACGACAAGGGCAGGCTCGCGGGCCTCATCACCGTCAAAGACTTCGTGAAGACCGAGAAGTACCCGAAGGCCACGAAGGACGGCGAAGGTCGCCTTCGCGTCGCGGCGGCCGTCGGGTTCTTTGGCGACGCATGGGAGCGAGCCACGGCACTTGTCGAGTCCGGCGTTGACGTGCTGGTCGTCGATACCGCGCACGGCCACGCCCGCGCGATGATCGACATGATCGTGCGGCTGAAGAAGGACAAGGCGACCGCGTCGGTGGAGGTCATCGGCGGTAACGTCGCGACAAGGGCGGGAGCGCAGGCCCTCGTCGACGCGGGCGCGGACGCCGTGAAGGTGGGCGTAGGCCCGGGCTCGATTTGCACGACGCGCGTCGTCGCTGGCGTCGGCGTGCCGCAGGTTACCGCGGTGTACGAGGCGGCGAAGGCGTGCGGTCCCGCAGGAATCCCCGTGGTCGCCGACGGCGGCCTTCAGTATTCGGGAGACATCGCCAAGGCGTTGGTCGCCGGGGCGGAGTCCGTGATGATCGGGTCGCTGTTCGCCGGATGCGCGGAGACGCCAGGAGACCTCGTGCTCGTGAACGGAAAGCAGTTCAAGAGTTATCGCGGGATGGGCTCCATGGGGGCGATGGCCTCGCGAGGCCGGGCCTCGTATTCGAAGGACCGCTACTTCCAGGCGGACGCGCCGAGCGACGATCGCATCATTCCCGAGGGAATCGAAGGCCAAGTCCCGTACAAGGGCCCGCTGGCGACGGTCGCCTATCAACTCGTCGGCGGACTGGGCCAGAGCATGTTCTACGTCGGAGCCCGGACTATTCCCGAGCTGAAGGAGAGGGGCCGGTTCGTCCGGATCACGCCAGCTGGGCTCCGCGAGTCTCACCCCCACGACGTGCAGATCACGGTCGAGGCGCCCAACTACGCCGCTCAGTAGTCGCGTCTAGCGCTGCGGAACCGGCCAGTCGAGATCCGGCAGGTCGTCCGTTCGGCCCCGAGACGTCAGCCACGCTCGAAAATCGACGGCCCACGTGCGATGCGCGCTCACCTGCTGGTCGTGCAGGTCCGTCAGGTCGACCGTGCCCATGGCGGGGAAGGCGCGCGCCATAGCCTGGACGAGGTCGAGCGTGGCGAGCACGTCGGCGTCTGCCGCGTGGAGGGAGTCGCCGTCGACGACGACGTCGTAGTGCTGGCACAGATCGATGAGTTTGCGCTTGCCGCGACGGAAGCGATCCAGGTGGCGATCGAGCACGAGGGGGTCGACCACGGGGCGAACGTCGTGGCCGTGCGGCAGCCGCGAGGCCAAAGACGGAAGGCCGTTCCGGTGGAGTTCCGCTTCGAGGATGCCGAGGTCGTAGCCAGCGTTGAACGCGACGACGGGGGAGCCGTTCGTGAGGGCAGCTGCGAGAAGCGCGGCGATCTCGCCGAGGGCCACCGTAGGCTCGACGCCGTTCGCGCGTGCCATCTCGGTGGTGATTCCGTGGACCTCCGTCGCGCGGGCCGGAATCTCGATCCCCGGATCGATGAGCCACGTGCGCGCCTGGACGGGCCCGTTCGCCCCTTCCCTGGTGATGACCGCCGCCGTGACGATCCGATCGTTCGCGATGTCGACCCCAGTTGTCTCGGTGTCGAATCCCACCATGGTGCGTTCAAGCCACGTCATAGCTCCACTCTCGCACCCGGAGCAGACAGCGACGGGGAGGCGTGCCGCTAGGCTGGGTCCCGTGAGCATTGAGATCGAAATTGGACGAGGCAAGCGCGGTCGGCGGGCATACGCATTCGACGACATCGCGGTAGTGCCATCGCGACGCACCCGCGACCCTGAGCACGTGAGTCTGCGGTGGCAGATTGACGCGTTCCAGTTCGAGATTCCCCTGATCGCGGCCCCCATGGACTCCGTGATGTCCCCTGCGACGGCCATCGCCCTAGGACAGGCGGGCGGTCTTGGCGTGCTCGACCTCGAGGGGTTGTGGACGCGATACGAGGACCCGACGCCTCAGCTCGAGGAGATCGCGTCCCTTGCCGATGGCGTGGCGACCCGGCGCATGCAGGAGATCTACCAGGCGCCCATCGACCCTGACCTCATCAAGCTTCGCCTCGGCCAGATGCGCGAGGCCGGCGTGGCGGTTGCTGGCGCGCTCAGCCCCCACCGGACCCAAGAGCACTACAAGACGGTGCTCGAGGCTGGCGTCGACATCTTCGTGATTCGCGGGACCACCGTCTCCGCCGAGCACGTCTCAGGCGACGCCGAACCGCTCAATCTCAAGAAGTTCATCTACGAGCTCGACGTTCCCGTGATCGTCGGCGGCGCATCCACCTATCAGGCCGCGCTTCACCTCATGCGGACCGGGGCGGCGGGAGTGCTTGTCGGCTTCGGAGGAGGAGCCGCGCACACCACGCGCATCACCGTCGGCATCCATGCGCCGATGGCGACGGCCGTAGCCGACGTCGCGGCCGCACGACGCGACTACCTCGACGAGTCCGGCGGGCGTTACGTCCACGTCATCGCGGACGGCGGCCTCGGCCGCTCGGGAGACATGGTGAAGGCGATTGCCTGCGGGGCCGACGCGATCATGGTCGGGGCCGCGCTCGCTCGGGCAGAGGAGGCGCCGGGTCGCGGGTACCACTGGGGTCCCGAAGCGCACCACCACGAGCTGCCTCGCGGCGAGAGGGTTCGGGTCGAGACCGTCGGCCCACTGTCGGAGATACTCTTCGGCCCCGGTTCGCGCGCCGACGGGACGACGAACCTCATGGGGGCGTTGCGGCGCTCGATGTCCACAACGGGCTACTCGGACCTCAAGGAGTTTCAGCGCGTCGACGTCGTCGTCTCGCCGTACAAGCCCCACTAGGACGGGTCGTTCTCCTCGGCCTCCCGCTCGTCGGCGAGCTCGAGCCACCGATGTTCGAGATCGCCCCTTTCCTCGTCGAGGGCGGCCATATCGGAACTCATCTCGGCCAGACCGCGATAGTCGGACGCGTCGTGCTTCGCCATCTCGTCGAGGAGCGTCCGCCGCAGGCGTTCGATCTTCGACTAGGCGTCGCTCGATCGCGGCTGTTTCCTTGGTGCGCTCCCTGCGCTCAGCGCCCCGTCGCCCGTCCGTCGCCGCCGGCTTCGTGTCGCGCGACGTGCCGAACGAACCGATGCCGTCCCCAGACGACCTCTTCGTTCGGGCGAGCGTCACGTACTCATCGATCCCCCCGGGAAGGTGCCTCAGTCCGCCGTCGAACACGGCGTACTGCTGATCCGTGATGCGCTCCAGGAGGTAGCGGTCGTGGCTGACGACGATCAGCGTTCCCGGCCATCCGTCCAGGAGGTCCTCGATCGCCGTGAGCATGTCCGTGTCGAGATCGTTCGTCGGCTCGTCGAGTACCAGGACGTTCGGGCCCTCCAGCATGACGCGCAGGAACTGTATTCGCCTGCGCTGCCCGCCGCTCAGGCGTCCGACGGGAGTCAGGCGCTGAGCAGCCGTGAAGCCGAGCCGGTCGAGGAGGTCCTCGGGGCGCATCTCCGAGCCGTCGGCGAGCGTGGTGGTGCCGTGGCCCTTGATAAGGGAGTGGATCGTTGTGCGCTCGTCGGTTTCGAGATCGGACGCGTGCTGAGTGAGCGTGGCGACGCGGGTCGACATGCCGCGCTTGACGCGGCCGGACGTCGGCTCGAGTTCGCCCGTCACGAGACGGAGGAGCGTGGACTTGCCCGCGCCGTTCTCGCCGAGGATCCCGGTACGCTCGCCGGGCCCGATGCGCCACGTCACGTCCCGGAGTACCTCCTTCGCGCCGGCGCCCTCGCCATAGACGACGCCGCAGCCCAGGAGCGACACGACCTCCTTGCCCAGGCGAGCCGCGGCAAGCCGCACGAGGGCGGCCTGGTCGCGTACGGGGGGAACGTCGGCGACGAGAGCGCTCGCGGCGTCCACGCGGAATTTCGGCTTGGACGTTCGCGCGGGGGCGCCGCGTTGAAGCCACGCGAGCTCCTTGCGGAGCAGGTTCTGACGGCGCCGTTCCGTGACCGACGCGACGCGCGCGCGCTCCAGGCGCTGAAGGATGTACGCCGCGTACCCGCCGTCGTACTTCTCGACGATGCCGTCGTGCACCTCCCACGTGTCCGTGGTGACGGCGTCGAGAAACCACCGATCGTGCGTGACGACGACGAGCGCACCCATCCCCGCGGCCCATCGGCCGCGCAGGTGCTCGGCGAGCCAGGCGACTCCCTCGACGTCGAGGTGGTTCGTGGGCTCGTCGAGGAGCAAGACGTCGACCGAACGCACGAGCGCGCGCGCCAACGCGACGCGTTGGCGCTGCCCGCCGGATAGCGACGAGAGCGGGGTGTCGGCAAGGAGGTCGGGGACGAGCCCTTCCATGACGTCGCGGATGCGGGGATTGGACGCCCACTCGTGCTCGTCCGTATCGCCGACGATGGCGCGCGCGACCGACTCGGAGTCGGCGAGTCCGTCGTCCTGTGAGACCGAGGCGATCGTGACGCCCGCCGTTCGCGTGACGCGGCCGCTGCGGGGCTCCATCGTTCCCGCGAGAAGGCGCAGCAGCGACGACTTTCCTGCGCCGTTGCTTCCTACGACGCCGATGCGATCGCCGTCGTCAAGACCAAGGGAAACGGAATCGAGGACGACTCCGGTGCCGAAGTCGAGGTGGAGCGCGTCGGCTCCGAGCAGGTGAGGCACCGTTCCAGGGTAGGGCCAGCACGGTGGTCCAATGTCCGCATAAAGCGCGAGGGCGACGAGCGGGCCTATCTCTGCCGCGCGACGATGATCCTCACAGCCCTCGCGCCGTGAAAGTCGTCAAAAGCAGCAGGTCAGAGACAGGGCGTAGTCCCGCTCGTCACCCTCGTGACTTGGCCCGGAGACCCGGGGAGCAACATGGGAGGGTTTGTCGCTCCTGAAGGAGAACTGCATTGCGGTCGGTCTTACGACGTCCCGCTAGATCTCCGGACACGTTCCTGATTAAAGGAATCAGGATGTTCTTTATGCAATTGGATGGGAGTAGATCCCAACGATTCTTCGCCGTGGCACACGACTCGAACCGCACTTCGGAGTCTGGCATTCTGGAGAAATCTGCGCCTAGGCCTTTGGTCCCGGGATGGGGCGGCGCGACCAGGACCGATAGCATCGGCCCGTGAGAATTGTCGCGTTGCGCCACGTCGCCTTCGAAGACCTCGGGGTCTGGGCGTCGACGATTCGAGCGCGCGGTCACCGGGTCGACTACATCGACGCGGGCGAGGATCTGTCGCGAGCGAAGAACGCCGATCTTCTCATCGTGCTCGGTGGGCCTATCGGCGTCGGCGACGCCGAGGCGTACCCGTATCTCACCGCCGAACGTAACCTCGTCGCCGACAGGCTCGCGGAGGACCGCCCGACGCTCGGCGTGTGCCTCGGCGCCCAGATCATGGCCGCGGCGCTGGGCTCAGCCGTGTACCCGGGCCCGCGCAAGGAGATCGGGTGGGGCAGGCTCGTGCTGGCGCCCGAGGCCGCCGCGACGCCGGTCGCGCTCCTTGCGGACGCGCCCATCCTCCACTGGCACGGCGATACCTTCGATCTTCCCGACGGTGCGACGCTTCTCGCGTCGACGGCCCTCACCCCCCACCAGGGGTTCGCCGTCGGCCGTTCGCTCGCGCTCCAGTTCCACTGCGAGGTCGAGGCGAGCGTGATCGAACGGTGGCTCGTCGGTCACTCAGGGGAGCTAGCCGGTGCCGGAGTTGACGTGGCGCGCCTGCGAGCGGATAGTTCGCGGCACGCTCTGGCCGCCGCTCGCGCGGGGCGCGCGTTCATCGACGCCTACGTCGCGGGCCTCGGAGACCTCGGCGACGAATCCGAAGCGGTCTAGCTGACGGCGGCGACGGCCTGAAGAGCGATCTCGCGCTCCTCGTTCGTCGGGATCACCCAGACCTGAACGGACGAATCGTCCGAGGAAACGAGCGTGGACGCCTTCTTGCGGCCCGCGTTTCGCTCGGGGTCGAGCACGACGCCGAGCCCCTCGAGACCCGCGATCGACATCGCGCGAACGTGATCCGAGTTCTCTCCGACTCCCGCGGTGAACACGATCGCGTCGAGGGTACCCATCTGGGCCCAGTACTCGCCGATGTAGCCGCGAATCCGACGCGTATACACCTCGAGGGCGAGGATCGACGCGGCGTCGCCGTCGGCCGCCGCCTTCTCCACGTCGCGCATGTCGGAGTGCCCGGACAGGCCGAGCATCCCTCCGCGGCGGTTGAGTTCGTCGTCGATCTCCTGGATCTCCATGCCCGCGGCCCGAGACAGGTGGAACACGACGGCGGGATCGATGTCTCCCGATCGCGTGCCCATCACCAGACCCTCAAGCGGGGTGAGCCCCATCGACGTGTCGAAGGAGCGGCCGCCCCGCACGGCGCAGGCCGAAGCCCCGTTGCCGAGGTGAAGGACGATCACGTTGATGTCGCGCGGATCCCGTTCCATCGCCGCGGCCGTCTCCCGAGAGACGTAGGCGTGGGACGTTCCGTGGAAGCCGTAGCGGCGTACGCCGTGCATCTCCGCGACCCTGCGATCAATCGCGTACGTGAACGCCGCCTCGGGGAGCGTGTGGTGGAACGCGGTGTCGAAGACCGCGACGTGAGGAAGATTCGGGAACGCGACGCGGGCGGCCGCGATGCCCGCGAGGTTCGGCGGGTTGTGCAGCGGAGCGAGCGCGCTGAGCAGGGCGATGTGCCGCTCGACGTCGTCCGTGACGATCGTCGGCGCGCTGAACTCGCTTCCTCCCTGGACCACACGGTGACCCACGACCGTCAGGTTGTCCAGCTCGACCCCGCTATCCGGCTTGCCCAGGGACGCGATGATCTCCTCGATCGCCTCGGTGTGGTCCTTGACCCGTTCGATCAGTCCGGCGGCGAGGGGGGTGTCTTTGGTCGTGTCGACCACCTGGTACTTGACGGAACTCGACCCGCAGTTCAGCACGAGCGCAATGCCCGCGCGCTCCACCGTCACTCGGATTCTCCTGTTGCGGACTGCTGAGCCTGGATCGCCGTGATGGCAACGGTGTTGACGATGTCCTGCACGGTGGCACCCCTCGAAAGGTCGTTGACGGGCTTCCTGAGGCCCTGGAGAACCGGCCCAATCGCGACGGCTCCCGCCGACCGCTGGACCGCCTTGTACGTGTTGTTACCGGTGTTGAGGTCGGGGAAGACGAAGACGGTCGCTCGCCCGGCGACGTCGGAGTTCGGGGCCTTGGCGCTCGCGACCGTAGGGTCGATCGCCGCGTCGTACTGAATCGGTCCCTCGACGAGCAGCTCGGGTCGACGGCTGCGCACGAGCTCGGTCGCCTCCCTGACCTTCTCGACATCCGTCCCGCTTCCCGACGAGCCCGTCGAGTACGACAGCATCGCGACTCGCGGCTCGATGTGGAACTGGGTCGCCGTCTCGGCGGAGGAGATCGCGATGTCCGCCAGCTGATCGGCCGTCGGATCGGGGTTCACGGCGCAGTCGCCGTAGACCAGGACCCGATCCTGAAGGCACATGAGGAACACCGACGAGACGATGCTGACTCCCGGAGGCGTCTTGATCACCTGGAAGGCGGGCGTGATGGTGTGGGCGGTTGTATGGCTCGCGCCGGACACCATGCCGTCCGCGAGGCCTTCCAGCACCATCATCGTCCCGAAGTAACTGACGTCCTTCACGATTTCGCGCGCCGTCTCCAGCGTGACGCCCTTGCTCGCCCGAAGCTCGGCGTACGTCGCTGCGAACCGCTCGAGGTACTCGCCTTCGTTCGTGCCAACGACCGCCGCGTCGGCGATGTCGAGTCCGAGCTCAGCTGCCCTGGCGCGAATAGGGGTTTCCTCGCCGAGGATCGTCAGATCGACGACGCCGCGGCGAAGCAGGGTGGAGGCCGCCCGCAGGATCCGATCGTCGTCGCCCTCGGGGAGGACGATGTGTTTGCGGTGCGAGCGGGCGCGGTCGAGAAGCGCGTATTCGAACATCAACGGCGTGACGACGTCCGTCTTCGACACGTTGATGATCTGCCGCAAGGCGTCTTTGTCCACGTGCTTCTCGAACAGGACGGTTGCCGTATCGACCTTGAGCTGGGAATCGCGCGAGAGGCGGCCACGCGTATTCCAGCACTTGGTCGCGACGTCGAACGTTCCGAGGTCGGTGGCGATGATGGGAAGGTTCGAACTCATACCCTTGAGCAGGCGTCGAACCGCCGCGCGCGGGTGGAAACCGCCGTTGATGATGAGGCCGGCGAGCGTCGGAAATCCCCGCGCGGCGTGGGCAGCCAGCACGGCGAGGAGCGCGTCGGCGCGGTCGCCTGGCGTGATGACGACGTGGCCCTCGCCCAAACGATCGAGCAGGTGCTCGACGGTCATCGCCCCGATGGTCACGCCCAGAACCTCGCGGTTCAGCAGCTCGGGATCGCCCGAGTACAGCTCGCCGTCGACGGCGGTCATGAGCTCGCTCAGGAGAGGGGCGACAAGGATGCGCGAGTCCGGGAGCACGCCCATGCAGTACTCACGAGGAATCGCGGCGCAAATCTCGTCGAGGCGCTCGGGATCGCACTTGTTCGCGAAGACCGCTGCGAGGTGCGCGTGGCTCCCCTCGAGCTCGAGGCGCGCCGACTCGACGGCCAGAGCGATTTCCTGCGACGTGCGTCCAGTGCCGCGCACGACAAGGGCGACGGGAGCGCCGAGGTTCGCGGCGATACGCGCGTTGAACTCGAACTCCGCGGCGGCGGCGAGGTCCGTGTAGTCCGTGCCGACGATGACGACGGCATCGCACTTGCGCTCGACCTCGTGGTAGCGGGCAACAATCGTCGCGAGAGCCGCGTCCGGGTCCGCGTGCACGTCGTCGTAGGTCACGCCCACGCACTCGTCGTAGGTGAGGTCGACGCCCGTGTAGCCGAGGAGCAGCTGGAGCACGTAGTCGGAACCGTCGTTCACACGGGCGACGGGACGGAATACTCCGACCTTGTCGATAGTGCGGGAGAGGGTGTCGACAACCCCAAGAGCGACGGTGGATTTTCCGGTATCGCCTTCGGCGGAGGTGATATAGATGCTACGGCTCACGAAACTAGCATCCCACTCCTCGTGCGCCCGGATGTGACCAAGGGTCCCGGGTCGTGGACGTTGTCCTCCCACCCTATGGCACGCCGCGCGACCGTTCATCGCCGTCCACCGTTCCTCCGACGCCGCGGGCGTCGAGCCCGTAGACTTGTGGCCCCGGGAGTACCCGTGGAGCCCGACGTCTCGGGGTAGGCAAGCCGCCAGGGGTGGTGAATGGGAATGAAGCTGAGGGGCTTCCCCAGCGGCACCGCCACGCGCGTATGGACCACCGTCAGTCATATTGGTGTTCCCCCCCTGCGCGCAGGTGACTTTCGCGCGGTTGTCGCGACGAACCAGTTCGCCGTGCTCGGCGCGATCGGGCTCTTGCCGTACATCGTCTTCTTCCTTTCCCAGTGGGACCGGATGCGCCAACCCGCGCTGACGAGCATCGCTCTGCTCGGATGGTGGGGCGTCGCCCTCGTTCTCAATCACCGCAAGCAGTACCTGCTTGCGTCGTGCACGGTGCTCCTCTTTCTCGCGTTTCAGGTCGCGAACCTCGCGCACTGGTTCACGACGGAATCCGGGTTCCACTACTTTCTCTTCGCGGCGGGCCTGCTGACGTTCGTTCTGTTCAGCTCGCGCGATTGGATCATCCGCACGGTTCTACTTCTGATCACCGTGACCCTGTTCCTGTACTGCGAGGTCACGTGGCCAGCCGCCTCGGTCCATCACGAGTTCGACACGTCGGTGAACACCGTCCTGCTCGTTGCGAACGTCACCGCGACGGTCCTGCTGCTCTACGTCGTCGCCCGCTTCGATCAGCACTATTACGAACGCGAACGACGCAGAAACGCGGAGCTCCTCGACGCCGCCCAGGTTGCCGCCCAGACAGATGCGCTTACCGACGTCTTCAATCGCCGGGGTATCGCCCCCGTGCTGAGTTCCGTCGCTCGACGCGGGGAGTACACGCTCGCGCTGGTCGACCTCGACCGGTTCAAGCTCATCAACGACCGCCTCGGGCATGGAGCTGGTGACGTGGTGCTCTCGAACGCCGCGCGTACTCTCGTGAGATCCGTCGGTGATGCGGGAGTCGTCGCTCGCTGGGGCGGCGAGGAGTTCCTCGTCGTGATCCCCGACATCCCGCTCGACGACGCCGACGCGCTCATGGAGAAGGCCAGGGCGGACATGGAGGCCGAGTACGGCGCTCCCGATTCGCTGGCCCGCGTGACGATTTCGATCGGCTTGGCGCACGCGCCGAGGTTTGCGGGCAAGGAGGAGACGCTGCGCCTCGCCGACGCGAACCTCTACGAGGCAAAGTCCTCCGGTCGCAACCTCGTCGTCAGCGGGCGACTGTCGCCCGTGAATCGCGACTAATCCCCGCAGCCGAACGCGCGCGGGGATACTGCGCCGAGCGGCATTGCCGCCGTAGAGTGGATCGTCGGGGGGAAGAGGTTCCGTCATCATGGCCGATCCGGAACGGGGCGAGATCCACGCCCTTCACTCGTGGGTCACGCGCGTCTTCGACGGCCCGATACCGAATCAGGGCGAGGAACGCGAAGCGCGGTCGACCACGCGCGCGATTCTGCTGTTCTCGCTCCTCACGGCGAGCTTCTACCTCGTCTACTACGTGGTTACCGACGCCGTCGCGCTCATGCCAGCGATCGTCACCAACGTGGGATTCATCGTCCTGTACTCCGGGTGCCTCGTCCTCGTGCGTTTCGGGTACGCCCTCGCCGCCGCGATCGTGGCGCTGTCGCTGGCGATCATCCACATCTTGGTGAGTTCGTGGTTTCTCGGATCCACGGTCGGCCTGCACGTCCTGCTCCTAGTCATGGGCCAGGCCGTCTTCATGACATTCACCGACGCCCAGCATGCGTATCGGTGGACGTTCTTCCTATTGTCTGCGGTGGTATTCGTCTACTGCCAGTTCGCGCTTGACCCGGACTACTCGCTTCTCGAGCTTCCCGGTTCGGCGCCGCGCTACCTCTTCTCCATCAACGCGGCCGGCACCGGATTGTTGGTCACCCTGCTTGCCGCGGTCGCGCACAGCCGCGGCCGCATCTCGGCTGCCGAAGCGAACCAGGCGGCCTCGCGGGCGCGTTTCCTCGCGAACACGGACCCGTTGACAGGGCTCGCGAACCGCCGACCCGTCGCCGACGAACTGGATAGGGTCAGCGCGAGCGGCGACTACTGCGTGGTGGTGGCTGATCTCGACAACTTCAAGGAACTCAACGATCAATACGGGCACCTGTGCGGCGACCAGGTTCTCGCGGCCATCGGGAAAACGCTGCACGAAGCTGTCCGCGCGTTCGACACGGTAGGTCGTTGGGGAGGCGAGGAGTTCATCTTCGTGTTGCCAGCAACGAGCGTCGACGATGCGGTGAAGTTCGCCGAGCGCCTCCGCGTGGCCGTTGCGGGGTGCGCAGTCTCGTGCGGAGGCCACGTCCACGCCGCCACCGCCTCGTTCGGGGTCGCGGACGGCGTGGCCGACGGGATGTCCCACCGCGTGGTCCGGCGCGCGGATGACGCGATGTACGACGCCAAGCAGGCGGGGCGCAACTGCGTGCGCGCGCGGGCGCTGTCGCAGGCAGACGTCGAGCCGCCAACGTCCGAGCTTCCGACGGTCGGACGGGATCGCCGCCGCCCGAGGGCATAGCCTCTTCTCCATGGGATCTGACGCACCGTCGCCGCGCCGCGCGTCGCGGGGCGTCGGCGTCATGGCGATCGCCCTCGTCGCGGCAGGCGTGTGCGGCTGGCTCGGGCTGTGGCAATGGGACCGGGCGCACTCGCGCGCGGCGGTAGTGCAGCAGGAGGAACCGCGACCGATCGCCGATGTTCTCGCCCCGTCGTCCGACGCCGCGATGGCCGTAGGGCATTCGGTCACCGTTCGAGGTGAGTGGGGGGACGACGCGGCTCTCGTCTGGGGTCGCGAGGTGGACGGGATCCCCTCGGTGTTTCTGCTGCGATCGCTCCGCGTCCCCGCCGACCAAACGGGTACGGGTACCGAGGCGAGCCTCGCCGTCCTCGTCGGCTACCGCCCCTCTGACGAACCAGCGTGTGCGGACCCCGAACAGGGCATGGTCACGGTGACGGGCTACTTCCGCGCCACCGAGTCGCCTCCGACGATTCCGGTCAGGAACGAGCCGGACCTGTGCGGGGCGCTCAACACCGACGTCGCCTCGGTAGCTGAACTCGCACGCGTGTGGGACGGTCCGTTGTATTCGGCGGTCCTCGCCGCGGACGACGGATCGGCGTCGTGGACGCCGCTTCCCCGCGCGCGCGCCGATCACGCGCCTCAACCTTCAGAGCCTCGCCTACGCGGCCGAATGGTGGGCGTTTGGCGTCTTCGCGTTGGTGCTTGCGATCCGATGGGTGCGGGACAATAGTCGCGAACAGACGCCGGCAACCGAGGGAGAGACGGATGACTGACGACACGCGAATGCGCGGGGCGCTACGCCGCTACCAGGTGATGGCCATCGTCACCGGAACGTTCCTGCTGTTGGTGACGCTGGGGATGATCGTCAAGTACGGATTCGGCGTCACGAACGCGACTGTTGTGAGCGTCACCGGCGTGATCGCGATGACCCACGGTTTCATCTACATGGTCTACCTGGTCACGTGCGGCGACCTGTGGACCCGCGCGCGCTGGGGATGGCTTCGGCTGGGGGCGCTCGTGCTCGGTGGCGTCATCCCCGGGCTGTCGTTCTACCTGGAGCGCCGGATCACGCGGGACGTCCTCGGATCGGCGACAGCGTGACGCATCGGCCCGTCCTCGTCGTCGATCTCGGCGCCCAATACGCCCAACTGATCGCCCGGCGCGTCCGCGAGGCGAACATCTACTCGGAAATCGTCGCTCACTCGATGAGCGCGGAAGAGATGCTCGCGAGGGACCCGGCCGCGATCATCCTCAGCGGCGGCCCGTCGTCGGTGTACGAAGACGGGGCGCCCGACGTGGATCCCGCGCTCTTCACGGCAGGTATTCCCGTCCTCGGGATCTGCTACGGATTCCAGCTGATGGCGCGCGCGCTCGGCGGGACGGTAGCCAAGACCGGCCTGAGGGAGTTCGGACGCACGACGGCAACGGTGACGGACCAGGGGACGTTTCTCGGGGAGAGCCCCACGGAGCAGTCCGTGTGGATGTCTCACGGCGACGCCGTCCATGAGGCGCCGCCGGGATTCCGCGTCCTCGCCACAACGGATGGCTCTCCCGTCGCGGCCTTCGAGAACACCGATCTGCGCATGTGCGGCACGCAGTGGCACCCCGAGGTTCGGCACACGCCCCTCGGGCAGGAGGCGCTCCGCGCATTCCTCTACGACGTCGCAGGACTCGCGCCCGACTGGACCAACGCCAGCATCATCGAGGACCAGGTCGCCGCGATTCGCGCCAAGGTGGGGTCCGCGCCGGTGATCTGCGGTCTGAGCGGGGGCGTCGACTCCGCCGTTGCCGCTGCTCTCGTCCAGAAGGCCGTCGGCGACCAGCTCACGTGCGTGTTCGTGGACCACGGTCTCTTGCGCGAGGGCGAGGCCGAGCAGGTGGAACGCGACTTCGTCGCGGCGACGGGGGTGCGGCTCGTCGTTCGCGACGCGAAGGCGCGATTCCTCAGCGCCCTTGCTGGCGTCACCGATCCTGAGGCGAAGCGCAAGGCCATTGGCCGGGAGTTCATTCGCGAGTTCGAGGTGGCGGCGCGTGACATCGTCGGGGAATCGGGTGCCGAGGAGGCGCGGTTCCTGGTCCAAGGCACGCTGTACCCGGACGTCGTCGAGTCCGGGGGCGGCGACGGCGCAGCGAACATCAAGAGCCACCACAACGTCGGCGGCTTGCCCGATGATCTGAATTTCGCGCTCGTCGAGCCGCTTCGCGCCCTGTTCAAGGACGAGGTCCGCGCTGTCGGCCTCGAACTGGGGCTTCCCGAACCCATCGTTTGGCGCCAGCCTTTCCCCGGCCCCGGGTTGGGTATTCGCATCATCGGAGCGGTGACGGAGGGGCGTCTCGACATACTTCGTCGCGCCGACGCGATCGCTCGCGAGGAGTTGAGCGCCGCCGGACTCGACCGAGAGATCTGGCAATGCCCCGTCGTCCTGCTCGCCGACGTTCGAAGCGTCGGGGTCCAGGGCGACGGTCGGACCTATGGGCACCCGGTCGTGCTGCGGCCCGTCTCGAGCGAAGACGCGATGACGGCGGACTGGTCGCGCGTTCCCTACGAGACTCTCGCGCGAATATCCACACGTATCACCAACGAGGTGCAGGAGGTCAATCGCGTCGTTCTCGACGTGACGAGCAAGCCGCCCGGCACCATCGAGTGGGAGTAGGACTCGCGCCGACGCGCCCACCGATATGCGGACGAGTCGCCCAAATGGGTTCGCTCGCCGTGCCAATGTCGCCGACTTCTCTTACAGTGGTTGAGTTCGAACGGCAGTGTCGTTCGTCACGCGTCGCTTTCCCGGTATCGATGACTTGCGTAGTGGTCGAGACCGGGGATTGAGCTCGAGGGGGCGACTTCATGCAGGAACCGAACGCCGGTGGCGTGGCTGCCGCGATGCGGGGCGTCTTTAGCGCACTCTGGTCCGAGCTCACGCGTCGCCGTCGCTCGCCGAAGATCGGCGTCGCCGAGGGTTTCCTCATCCAGGGCGCGCTCGCCATGCTTGCCTACGGGACGTTCTTCGCCGTCTACGACGCGACCGAACTGGCGCCGCTCATCGGATTTTCCGCGCTCGCTTGTGGCTCGTACCTCCTCGGTCTCTACCTCGCCATGCACGGCAACGCGACCGCTGGCGGGGTCCTGTCCTTGGTGACGCCCCTCTATGTGGTGTTCGCGTTTTCCTGGTTCCTGTCCTGGGAGGCGGGCATCCACCTGATGCTGCTCGCGGGTGCGTCCGCCGTCTTCACGGCGCTCCCTCCGGAATGGCGGGCGGTCCGAACCGTCATCGTGATAACGAACGTCGCGGTCTTCGCCGCTATACAAGCGTTCGCGACATCGGATCGCGCGTGGTACCACCTCCCGCCCAACGTTCTCCACACGCTCTTCATCGTGAACGCGGTCGGGGCGGCCGCGCTCCTGTATATGTACGCGGGCGCCGTCCACTCCCGGGCGGAGCGCGCCCAACAGCTCGCCACGCTCGCGCTCAAGCACGCGGGCGATCTTGCGGAGACGGACGCGCTCACGGGGCTGGCGAATCGCCGCCCCGCGATGGCGCGCCTCGAGGAGCTGTCCCGTCCGGGACGCCGGAAGTACAGCATCGCGTTGCTCGACTTCGACCACTTCAAGCTTCTTAACGACGAGTATGGGCACGCGTGCGGCGACCAGGTGCTCTCCGTCATCGGACGCGAGATTCACAAGAGCGTGCGACACGCGGACATGATCGCCCGGTGGGGCGGCGAGGAATTCCTCATTCTGCTTCCCGACACCGGGATCGGAGACGCCTCGCGGCTCATGGAGCGGGTTCGCCAGTCGGTCGACGAGGCGGACGTGTTCTGTGGCCAACACAATCACCACGTGACCGTATCGATTGGCGTGATCGAGGGCACGGGCGACGGCAAGTCGGAAGAGGCCATCAAGCGCGCGGACGCCGCGCTATACGAGGCGAAGGACGCCGGTCGCAACCAGGTTCGCTCCCACGCGGCCCCGATCTAGCCGAAGGCGACGTTCGAGTTACCGCTCGCGCACCAACGCGATGGCGGCGGTCACCAGGATCCACGTCCCGAGCACGGCGAGCGTGATGATCGCGAGAAGCTCGAGATCGAACGCGTAGCCGTTGAGGTGGAGGATCACGCCAGCTCCGAAGGCGATGACGGCGAGACCCCACAGCATCGTCGTGATGCGACGCGTGAGCGGCCGGTACACGATGGGTCGGATGCTCGTGCTCATGACAGCTCCTCGATGGCGACGGTGGAGTGTTCGTTGGTGAGGTGGATCGTCACAAGATCGCCCGTCCCGAGGATCGCGTAGAGCGTTCCTTCCGCGCGATCAAAATCGCATGTGATGTCGAGGCTTTGGATCGAGAGCGAACCCGTGACGTCACCCTCCGCCTCGAACTGGAGCGACGCGTTGTTCGGGACGGTGATGACAGCGGTGGCCGAGGTGACCGTGACGTCGGTCTCCCCGTCGGCAACCGTGATGCGCGGCGCGTTCGCGACAGCGGCGGCGTCGGATCGATACGACGCGCAGTCGACGCCGGACGATGACGTGTCGTACCACCCGCGGCCAGCCCCGATCGTGTGGGTCGTGCCATCGATGGTGAAGGTCACGCGCTTGGAGGCGAAATCGAGGCCGCTGGGCACCGCGAGACCGACGGCCCAGCCGAGGATGAGCGTCGTTGCGAGGAACCCGAGAAATCCGATCCTGCGCCCCACGGCTCCCACGAGCACGATGGCCACGCCGACGATCACCACGGCAACGGCGAACCACGCCGACGCTGGGGAGACGGATAGCCGCCCCTCGTGATCGAGCCCCCACACTGCTGCGGCCGAGAGAACGAACGCCGATAGGACCAAGAGGTAGATCGCCGAGCCCGGACCGGGGGTGCGCGGACGCGGAGGCATCGCGGGCAACGCGGCCGGAGCCGGAGGCGGGGTTGTTCCGTTGTCGCCAGCGGAGCCGGGCGAAGACGGCGCGGTGGCCGTTGGTGATCTGCGGGCGGCGGCCGGGCTGGACCCCGCGGCCGCGGCACCGCGACCGGGCTTCGGAGCGGGCGGAACAGCGTAAACGGCGTCCGGGTCCTGGACCCTGGGCTTCGAGCGGCCCCGCGACACGACCCAGACGATGAACACGATCGTGCCGACGATGACGGCGAACGTGAATAGCCCCCATATGAAACTGAACGGAGCCGATCCCACGTCGCGTGAGCGGAACCACGCGTTCGGCCCGCTGTTCGAGCCGATCAGGGCGAAAAGCCCGATCATCAGCAGAGCCCCGACGTTTGGCGTTCCGCGGCCAAAGTCCTGAAGAATGATGCGTCCCTGGCGGTCGGGCAGAAGCGCCCACGCCGCCGCGTACAACGCGAGAAGCAGGCCGCCCGAGATGAATATGAGGAAGAGGGCGATCAGGCGGGCGGCTACGCGGTCGAGTCCGATGCGGTTTCCCACGCCCTCGATCACGCCGCCGAAGACGCCGTGTTCACCACGGGATATGCCCCAGCTGCGGATCGTCGTGAAGAATCCCGCCTCAGGCCGCGGGTTGTCATCGGTGGTGCTCACGTCGCCCTCCTTGTTGGCTTGACTCCATCGTGGCCCGCCGGATTCGCGCGCACCATGAGGTAATCCCCTGAGACCGACCCTGATCTTCCGCGCTCACCCCCGGATATTGGGGCGAGACGCGAGACTAGCGCACCCCTGCTGTGTGACCATGGGACCGTGGCGAGTTCCGAAAACATTCGGTTGGCGCGGCCGCTCGTGCGGCGAGCGCTAGGTCCGCGCTGGCCAAGCGCGCTCATGGGTGCGGCGATGATTCTCGCGTCCTTGTCGTTGGCCTCATTGCGCTACGGGTGGCCCCGGCCGGACGCGTGGGCCCTCCCGCTACTCGCCTTCATCATCGGAGCCGCGCTGATCTGGAGCCCGCTCGACTCGGCGTCGGTCGAGGACGCGCTCCGCCCCGGGGTCGTGGTTGGTTTGTTCTCGCGCGACCACTGGGCTCGGGTGCTCGTCGGATTGGGCCTCGCCATCTCCGCGATGACATGGTTCGCGCGATGGCCGTTCACCGATCAGCCCGTTGTTCGAGTCGCCGTCGTCATCCCCTCTCTCATCCTCGCCACCACGCTCCTCTTGGCGCCGTGGCTATTACGCCTCGGGCGGCAGGTTCGCGTCGAGAGGGCGGAGCGAATCCGCGAGTTTGAACGCGCCGAGATTGCGGCGCACCTACACGACTCCGTGCTCCAGACCCTCACGCTGATCCGCAAGAACGCCGACGATCCGGCCGCCGTCGCGACCCTCGCCCGAGCCCAGGAGCGGGACCTGCGCGGATATCTCTACCAGAATCGCAAGACCGCAGAGGAGTCGGTCGCTGTTGCTCTCGCGTCCGCGATCAGCGCGGTGGAGGACGCTCATGCGGTCGCGATCGAGGTGGTCTCGGTGGGGGACGCGCCGACGGACAAGCGCCTGAGCGCGGCCGTCGCAGCCGCGAAGGAAGCAGCATCGAACGCCGCCAAGCACGGCGAGTCGCCGATCTCCGTCTACGCGGAGCTCGCGCACGACCGTTACGAGATTTTCGTGCGAGACTCCGGACCGGGGTTCAACCCCAAGCGCATCCCTGCGGACCGGTTGGGCATTCGCGAATCCATCGTGGGTCGGGTCGAGCGCCACGGCGGTTCCGCCGTGGTGACATCCAAGCGTGGCGAGTCAACCGAGGTTCACATCACCGTGCCGCGGCGCACGGACAACGGGAAGGCGGGACGATGAGCGAGAAGGTTCGCGTTGTGGTCGTGGACGATCACGACGTCATCCGCGTCGGCGTGAAGCAGTCGCTAGGAGATGGCGTCGAGGTGGTCGGCGAGGGCCGCGACGTCGAATCGGCTATCGAGGCGATCACGGAGGCGAAGCCCGACGTCGTCATCCTTGACGTTCACCTCCCCGGGGGAATGGGGGGCGGCGCGCTCGACGTTCTGGACGCGTTCCTGAAGAAGCCCGATCCTCCGCGATTCCTCGCCCTATCCGTCTCCGACGCCGCTGAGGACGTCGTCGCCGTCGTCCGGGCCGGGGCACGGGGATACGTCACCAAGTCCATCTCCGGTCCCGAGTTGACCGACGCCGTCGTGCGCGTCGCACAGGACGACGCCGTATTCTCGCCCCGCCTCGCGGGGTTCGTCCTCGATGCCTTCGGGGTATCGACAGGCGACGTCGCGGTGGTGGACGAAGACCTCGACAAGCTCACCGCGCGCGAGCAGGAGGTCATGCGCCTCATCGCGCGCGGGTATTCGTACCGTGAGGTGGGGGAGAAGCTCTTCATCTCGATCAAGACGGTCGAGACGCACGTCAGCGCCGTGCTCCGCAAGCTTCAGCTCTCGAGCCGCCACGAGCTCGCTCACTGGGCAGCCCAGCGGCGCATCGTCTAGCGCGGCCGCGCGCATTCGCGTCGCCCGCACCGCCTAGACTCGACGCGTCATGGATCCTCGCCCCGACGCGTCGTCGCCCCTTACCGAGGGCCTCAATCCCCAGCAGGCTGAGGCCGTAACGTACCGCGGTCCGGCGCTGCTCATCGTCGCGGGTGCCGGCTCAGGCAAGACGCGCGTCCTCACCCACCGCATCGGCCATCTTCTCGCGACGGGACGCGCGCGCCCGCACGAGATCCTCGCGATCACATTCACGAACAAGGCGGCGGCAGAGATGCGCGAACGGGTGTCGACGCTCGTCGGGCCCGAGTCGCGCGGCATGTGGGTGGCGACGTTCCATAGCGCGTGCGTGAGGATTCTGCGAAGCGAGCACGAGGTGGCCGGGCTCACCTCCTCGTTCTCGATCTACGACACGGCGGACTCCGTCAACCTGATGAAGCTGGTGCTGAAGCAGGAGAATGTCGATCCGAAGAAGTTCACGGCGAAGTCCGTGCTCGCGCGCGTGGGGCAGTTCAAGGACGAACTGCTCTCGCCAGCGGAGGCCGTCGCGATCACCGAGGGTTCGCCTCGGTACTCGCTCGACCACGTCGCGGGGATCGCGTACGCCGCGTATCAAGCGCGCCTGGAAGCCGCGAACGCCGTCGATTTCGACGACATCATCGTGAAGACCGTGCGCGTACTCCAGGACCACCCCGAGGCGGCGGCGAAGTACCGCGAGCGGTTCCGCCACGTGCTCGTGGACGAGTACCAGGACACGAACCACGCGCAGTACGTCCTCATCGGGGAGCTGGTGAAGCCCGCGGCCCCGGGCGGGGCGCCAGCGGAACTCACCGTGGTCGGGGACGCGGACCAGTCCATCTACGCGTTCCGAGGCGCGAGCATCCGCAACATCCTGGAATTCGGCCACGATTTCCCCGACGCACACACCATCCGACTCGAGCAGAACTACCGCTCGACCCAGACGATCCTGAGTGCGGCCAACTCCGTCATCGCCCGCAACTCGGATCGCGTCCCCAAGAACCTCTGGACGGACGCGGGATCCGGGGAGAAGATCGTCGGCTACGTCGGGGACACCGAGCAGGACGAGGCCGAGTTCATCGCGGCCGAGATCGCGCGGCTCGTGCGCGAGGATGACGTCGCGCCGTCCGACGTCGCGGTGATGTACCGCGCCAACGCCCAGTCGCGCGCGGTAGAAGAGCGCTTCATTCGTTCCGAGATTCCGTACACCGTCGTCGGGGGTACGCGGTTTTACGAGCGCCGCGAGGTGAAGGACATGCTCGCGTATCTCGCGGCGACGCTGAACGAGGACGACGACGTCGCGCTTCGGCGGATCATCAACACCCCTCGGCGTGGGATCGGGGATGCTGCGGTCGAGGCCGTCTCGTCCTTCGCGAGCGGGTTGGGAGTCTCGTTCGGGGCGGCGTTGCGTCGAGTCGACGAGGTTCCCGGGCTCGCCCCGCGTTCTCGTGCCGCCATCGAAGCCTTCTCGCGCCTGATGGACGACTTCCGTGCGCTCGCGCTCGACAACGGACCGGCGGCGGTCCTTGACCAGATCGCCGAAGGCTCGGGGATGCTGGCGACGCTCCGAGCGAGCGACGATCCTCAGGACGCGAGTCGCGTCGAGAACATCATGGAGCTCGTCGCCGTGGGGCGCGAGTTCACCGAGGAGAACCCCGAGGGAACCATCGTCGAGTTCCTTGAGAAGGTCGCCCTCGTTGCCGACGCCGACCAAATCCCCGAGGCCGATGGAGGCACCGGGGTGGTGACGCTCATGACGCTACACACGGCCAAGGGCCTCGAGTATCCCGTCGTATTCCTCACGGGGATGGAGGAGGGGACGTTTCCGCACGCTCGTTCGATGGAGTCTCCCCAGGAACTGGAGGAGGAGCGGCGCCTCGCGTACGTCGGGCTCACGCGGGCGAGGGAAAGGCTGTACCTCACGCGCGCCGAGGTGCGATCGAGCTGGGGCACCCCGCAATACCTGCTGGCGTCGCGCTTCGCGGAGGAGGTGCCGGGCGAGCTCGTCGAGTGGCGCCGCTCCGAATCCTCGACCGCCTCGCTCCGGGCCAAGTCCGACCGGTATTCGGGGCGATCCGGTGGGTGGTCGAGCACGTACGGATCGGGACGAGACGACGAGGGATACGCGCGTGCGGGCGCGGTCACGTCGCGCCGTATCCCGCCGTCGCCGCCTGGCGCCGCGAGCGGCGGCGGACTGGGCCTCGAGATCGGCGACCGCGTGAGCCACGATCAGTACGGTCTTGGCACCGTCGTGACCCTTGAGGGTGAGGGGAAGAACGCCGTCGCGAAGGTGGACTTCGGCTCGTCGGGCGTCAAGCGACTGCTCCTGAGGTTCGCCCCGATCTCCAAGTTGTAGGCGCACGCGGGTGGCCCCGCGGCGTTTCAGGTCCGGTTAGGCTAGGGTCACCGGCGGAGGGTCGGATACCTCGAGCACGAACCGAAGGAAGCATGTATACGTCCGGGAATAAGGTCGCCATTGTCGGGGCTGGCGCTGTCGGCGCGACCCTCGCGTATGCGGGGCTCATGCGCGGTTTCGCTCGGACCGTCGCCCTCTACGACATCAACGCGGCGAAGGTCGATGCCGAGGTGCTCGACCTCGCCCAGGGTGTCCAGTTCATGCCGCAGGCGAATGTGATCGGCTCGGATCAGGTGGACGTATGCGCGGACGCCGACGTCGTCGTCATCACCGCGGGGGCCAAGCAGCAGCCCGGCCAAAGCCGTCTCGATCTTGCCGGCGCGACGATCGCACTGATGGACGCCATCATCCCGTCGCTGCTCGACGTCGCTCCCGACGCGATCTACATCCTCGTCACCAACCCGGTCGATGTAGTGACGTTCGCGTCCATCAAGAAGTCGGAAACGCCGCCGAACCACATGTTCGGGTCGGGTACCGTCCTCGATTCGTCGCGGCTTCGTTATCGCGTCGCTCAGGAGTGCCACGTCGCCATCGCGAACGTCCATGCCTATATCGCGGGAGAGCACGGCGACTCCGAGGTAGCGCTCTGGTCGTCGGCGACGATCGGCGGACTACCCCTCACCTCGTTCAAGGGTGCGGACGGCAAAGTGATCATGACGCCCCAGAAGTGCGAACAGATTCAGCGCGAGGTGAAGGACGCCGCCTATCGCATCATCGAGGGCAAGGGGGCGACGAACTACGCGATCGGGATCGCGGGAGCACGGATCGTCGAGGCCGTGCTTCAGGATCAGAATCGCGTGCTGCCGGTCTCCACGCTGATCGACTTCCCGAACGTAGGGGAGGTATGCATGTCCATGCCCTGCGTCGTTGGACGGCAAGGCGTCGGCCACCGTGTCGACCTTCCGCTCAGCGGTGACGAGCGCGCGCGGCTCGAGGTCTCGGCCCGCTCGATTCGAGACGCGGCCCGCACCTTCGGAGCCGTCTAGCCTCCGAAGAGGCCAGAGATCATGCTCTTGAGCTCCTGGGCGTAGAGATACTCGTAGGTGTTGAGTCCGATCGCGACGAATCCCGCGGCGATCGCGAGGTAGGACCGGACCTTCCCCGAGCCGTTCCGGCTCGCCTGCCCGAAGCTCACGAAACCGAAGAGAACCGACAGGAATCCACAGGCCCCGGCCGCATAGGTGATGTAGACGTCGTAGTCCGTGCCAAGGCCGTATATGGACACCACCGTCGTCAGGATGGCGAGGAAGCCGAAAAGGCTCGCGAGGACGTTCTGGAGACCGCCGTCGCTCGGCTCGTCGTCATCCTGCCTGGCGGATTCGCTGTACGGCTTCGGCGAGTTCATCGTCGCGGGGAAAGGGGTGAATCCTGGCGCCGCACCAGGTGCCGCGCCGGGCGCCACGCCCGGCCCGCTGACGGGCTGGTATCCGCGCTGGGCGCCTGCCATAGGTCCCGCAGCGACGGGTCCGGCGCCGCCGGGACGGAAGACGGGCTGCGCGCCCGTCACAGGACCCGTAGCCGCCGGTCCTGGTGCGCCTTGAGCGGCCGCGCCGGGTGCGCCCTGGGCGCTTGGTCCCGGAGCTGCGCCGATGGCTGCGGCACCGGCCGCTGCTCCCGCAGCTGCTCCGCCGACGGGCTGGAAGGTTTGTCGGTTGCCGCCCGCCATGCCGGGTCCCGTCGCGCCTCCGGGCTGTATGACCTGCTGCGTTCCCGTGTACGGTCCCGCCGCCGCCGGGCCGCCCGCGCCGGAGGACGGAGTGAAGGTCCCGGGGTTCGCCTGCTGCGGCGGCGCGCCACCCACGCCACCAACCGCCTGGGCAGGCGGCTGCGCCGGATGGACATGCTGGGTCCATCGTTGGCCGTCCCAGTACCGCAACTGACCCGGGGTCTGAGGATCCGGGTACCAGTTAGCGGGAGGTAACGACGACGGTGGCGTGGTCATGATCTCTCCAAGGTGGACACTCCTCTTGATGCCCTATCGCGACGATACCGGAGCGGAGGGTCGTTCATGCAACGAACGGCACGCTACGCGCGTCCTTGAGGTGGGTTTCTCGGCGCTCGCAACGGTTTCGGGCCCCGATGCGGCGTTTATGCGACCGCATCGGGGCCCGGGCCCTTCGCTTGGGCTACACCAGAGCGGGCTCGCGCTCCCCACCGCGTTCGACGGGATCGAGCGATCCCTCGATTCGCATCTCGGGAAGCCACGCGAGCCAGCGCGGGAGGTACCAGTTCCATCGCCCGAACAGGGTCATCAGCGACGGCACCAGAATCGTGCGAATGATGGCCGCGTCGATCAGAACGGCAGCTCCGAGACCGAGCCCCATCTGCGCGAACTCCGCGAGGTCGCCCAACGCGAATCCGGCGAAGACGGCGACCATGATCGCGGCCGCCCCCGTGATGAGCGCACCCGTTCGGCTGAGCCCGTGCACGACCGCGTTGGTGGTGCTTTCGCCCGCGTCGTGGTTCTCCTTGATCCGGCTGAGGAGGAACACGTGGTAGTCCATCGATAGTCCGAACAGCACCGCGAAGAGGAACAGCGGGATCCACGGCGCGATGCCGTCGACCTGCGGAACGCCGAGGAGGCTCGCCCCCCAACCGTGCTGGAAGACCGCGACCAGGATGCCGTAGGAGGCCGCCGTGGACAGCAGGTTGAGCACGATGCCCGTCGCGGGGATCACGATCGAACGGAACCCGACGAGCAACAGCAGGAAGCTCGCGGCGAGCACGTACGCGAACACCTCGGGAGCTGAGTCGCGGATGAGCTGCGCGAATTCCATGGAGCCCCACGTCCCGCCGCCGACGAGGGCGGTCGCCCCCGTTCCTGCGAGAGCCGTCGGCAGGACGGTGTCGTGCAGGTGGTGGAGCGCCTCATCGGACCGGCGATCGGCCGAGTCGTACACGTCCTTCGTGTCGATGAAGACGACGTCGCCATAGGGGTCCACCGAGGTCTCGGCGAAGCCGGGCTCCGCCTCGATCTGCGCGGCCAGCGCCTGAATCTCCGGACCGGCGTTCGCCGCACCCGTGATCGCGATCGTCGTGCTATCGCGTCCCCACCCGAAGTCGGCCACCAGGATGTCCTGCGCCTGGCGGATCGTATTGTCAGCGGGAAGGGCGTCGAGGCCGGGAAATGCTAGACGCATGCCCGTTGCTGGTGCCGCGAGCGCGAGGAGCACGGCGACGCCGACGGCTGCCGAGATTCCCGGACGACGGATGACGGCGCGGGCTAGCGCGGCCCAGCGGCGAGGCTCGCGTCCGGGATGCGTCGTCGGGATCTTGCCCCGGTTGATGCGGTTGCCGAGCAGGCGTAGGAGGGCGGGGAGAAGCGTGAGCGCCGCCGCGACCGAAACGATCGCCACGATGATCGCGCCGCCCCCGAGGCTGCGCATGATGGTGCTCGGGACGATGAGCATTCCTGAGAGCGCGATGACGACGGTGAGGCCGGAGAAGAGCACCGCGCGCGTCGCGGTCGCCCCGGCGACGGTGATGGCGTCGATGATCTCCCTGCCCTTGGCGCGCTCCTCGCGGAAGCGCTGGACGACGATCAGCGTGTAGTCGATGCTGAGGGCGAGTCCCATCATCGTGATCATGTTGACGATGAAGAACGACATCTCGAACGCCTGCCCGACCACGGCGGTGACCCCGACGGCCACGGCGATCGACACGAGGCCGAGGATGATGGGGACGCTCGCGGCGACGAGAGCTCCGAAAACGATCGCGAGAATCACGAGAGCGATTCCGATTCCGATGATCTCTCCTCGCACGAGCGTCTGCTCCGCGAGCGCGTCGAACGCGACGCCTGCGCTAGCCTCGCCGAACGGCAACACCCGGAAGTCGTCGGTGGCGACGGACGCCGCAGCGTCGTTGATCGCCTTCCCGAGTGTCGTCTGCGGATCGCCGGTCAGCTCGGGGACCTGAACCGTCACGAGGGCCGTGTAGCCACTCTCCGAGACGGGGAAGGGCGCCGCTTGCGTCGGCACCGAGACATCGAGGACGCCCTCGATGCCTCGCATGGCGACCTCGACGTCGTCGAGTTCCGCCATGAAGCTCGCGTCGCCGAAGCGCGCCGTCGTGGACGAGACGATGATCGTCTCCGTCGCGACGCCGGCGTTCGTCGAGCGGTACTGGTCGTTGAGCTGTTGTACCTGTTCCGATTCCGTAGGGGTGAGCATGCGCTCGTCCTGCGTGAGCGCGCTTCCGAGGAAGCCGGAGGCGTAGATGGAGCCCGCGAGGCCGAGGACCCAGGCCCCGACGACGAGCCACGGATGGTTGGCCGAGGCGCGTGCGATACGCCCGGTGAGTGCGGTTCTCATGTCTCTCCTTTGATGTCGAACTGACGTCGGACCCACTGTCGCGAACCCGCGTGCCGCCCCGCTATCGGGGATCGCCCCGAACCGGCCCCTGAATTTCGTGTGGGACCCGAGCCCGTGCGGCGCTCCGTGAGGAGCTACCTCGACGCTAGGGAAGCCCGTTTCCCCGCACATTCCGCTTGAGGGCGAACCGGCGCGGTCTCACGGGGGATTTCTGGGTGGTCCTCGCGAGGGAACAGGCCTCGGGGTTCCCCCGGAGGAGGGAACGAGTTCGACGCCCGCGGGTGAGGACGCGGGCCCGCCTTTCGGGCACCATGGGGCCATGGGAATCGTGCGACGCGTCTACGCGCCGATCGTGTCGGTACAGCTGTACCGCGACTCGGCCTTCCTGATCCTCGGGCTTGTCTTCGGGCTCCTGTGGGGCACCCTGCTCATCACGCTGTACGCGGTAGGCATCGGGACGGCAATCGTCTGGGTCGGTGTGGCGATCCTCCTCGGAACTCAGGCCATGCTCCGTCCGATCGGCGCGATCGAGCGCAGCCAGGTGAAGTGGCTCCTCCGGAGGAACGTGCCTTCGCCGCTTCCTTTGAGGTTCTCCGGGACCGCCGACGCCTTCCGTCCGGACTGGTCGACGATTCGGCGGTGGTCGCGGGACCTGCTGCACGACGGTCACGGTTGGCGCGTCCTCGGGTGGGTGATCTTCCGGCTCGCGTCCGGTCCCGTCGGCTTCTCGCTCGCCGTCGCGTACATCTCCGTGTCGCTGTCGCTGCTCGCGGCGCCGTTCTTCGCGATCCCCTCGTGGGGGATAGGGCCGGGCGACTATCCGTGGGACCGGTGGTTCCTCCTCGGCCCGGTCGCGTTCCTCATCATCACGCCGATCCTGGCGTGGTCGGTACGCTACTTCGCCGACCTCCACCGGCTTGCGGCGACCTCGTGGCTCGGCCCGTGCGGCGACGAGGTACGCGCGGTCGCCCTCGCCCGCGCGTCGCTCGCGGAGGAACAGGTGCGCATCGACCAGGAGCTCCACGACAGCATCGGGCACATGATCTCGATGATCGTCGTGCAGGCCGGAGCCGGGGCACACGTCTTCGACAGCGATCCCGACTTTGCGCGGCGCGCGCTGTCCACGATCGAGGAACGCGGCCGGTCCGCGCTCGGCGAGCTCGACCGGCTGATCGCGAGGATCAGGGGCGATGCTCACGAGACGCACGCGCCGCTACCCGGCGCCTCCGACCTTCCTGCGCTCGTGACCGGGGTTCGCGACGCTGGGGTGAACGTGCGCGACCGCATCGACCTGGGTGACGTTCCCGTCGCGCTCGGCCGAGGCGTCTACCGCGTGGTGCAGGAGGCGATCACCAACGCCGCGAAGCACGCTCCCGGGGCGCCCGTCGACCTGGTCGTCGCGTCGGACGACGACGTCGTGGCGATCTCCGTCGAGAACCCGCTCACGCGCGCGGTCGCGGCGTCCGAGCGTGGCCGCGGGCTCGACTCGATCCGCGACCGCGTCGGGATTCTCGGCGGCCACGCGTTCGTGGGACGCACGGACGACGAACGCTTCGCCGTCCACGCCGTCATCCCTCTGGGGTCCATGCTTCCTGACCGCGCCGTCGGAGAATGTCGGCTCACAGGTTCCTGCCGGTGCGCCGTGTGCGTTCTCACGAGGAGGGTGGCGGTATGAGGCTCGCGATCGTCGACGACGACCCCCTGGTGCGGATGGGCCTTCGGGCGATACTCGCGTCGGTCGATGGCTGGGAGGTCGTTGCGGAGGCGGGTGACGGGGCCGAGGCCGTCGCAATGGTGACGGAGGCGTCCCCTGACGTCGTCCTGATGGACATCCGGATGCCGCAGATGGACGGGCTCGAGGCGACCAGGAAGATCACCGACGCCGATTCCGGCGCGAAGGTCCTCGTACTGACGACCTTCGAGGTCGACGAGTACGTGTTCGAGGCGATGCGCGCCGGTGCAGCGGGATTCGTGCTCAAGCGCGTGCCTCCGAAGGAGCTTATCGACGCGGTCGGGATCGTCGCGTCGGGCGAGTCGCTGCTATTCCCGTCGAGCACGCGCGCCGTCATCGAGCGCTTTTCCGAGCGTCAGGGGAGCGCCCTGCCCGAGCTCACCGAGCGCGAGCGAGAGGTTCTCTCGCTCCTCGCGAGGGGGCTGTCGAACCAGGAGATAGGGGAGTCGCTTTTCGTGTCCGTCGAAACGGTGAAGTCGCACGTCGCGTCGCTCCTGATGAAGCTCGGGGTTCGGGATCGGACGCAGGCGGTCATCGCCGCGTACGAGACGGGGTTCGTACAGCCGGGTGCCGTCTTGAGTCAGGCGTCCGCTCGCGACTGGACGATGTAGACGGGGGTACCCGGCACCGCGGTTTGGGCGATCTGGTTGATGATGTCGTTCCTGATGCGCACGCATCCGTGCGATGCGGCCGTTCCGAGCAGCGTGGGGTTATTCGTGCCATGAAGCGCGAGTTGAGGCGGGCCTCCGTTGAACGAGTCGAGGGTGTTGGAGAACCCGGATAGGCCGAGCGCGTATGAGCCGTAAACCCCGTTCGCGTTGGCGAACGGGAGAGGATCGGTCACGTAGAACATCCCGGTCGGCGTTGGCGTCGCGTCCGCCCCGACGACGACGGGCACGCTGAGGAGCATCACGTCGCCCTCCCAGTATTCGAGGATCCTCTCGTCGAGAAAGACGTGGATCGCGTAGTCGGTCGAGGTGACGGTCACGTCGGCCGCACGGATCCAGCCGGTCTGTCCGTTCGGATTCAGCGGGAGGTCCACCTTGAGCCATTGCACGTCGCCTATCCCGGTCGTATCGACGGCGAGGAGGGTCCGGGGGCTGAAGAACGCGCTCCACTTCGAGAGCGTCGACGACGGCGAGGGATCGCCAGGGGCGGCATAGATGCCGATGGAGTCTCCCTTGACCGTAGCGATGATGTCTCCTGGCCGGATGCCAGGAGCGGTCGTTGGCGTCACCGTCGTCGTTGCCGTGGGAGACGCGGATGTCGCCGGGACGACGGTGTGGCTTGGTACAGGGGCCGCCACAGCGTCGCCCGGTCGCGCAGAGAACGCCCACGCGGCGCCGAGGCCGAGGAAAAGAGCTGCGGCGGCGACCGCGCCGACGACGGGCCAGGTCACCTGTCGTCCGCGCACGGTCGGAAGGTTGACCTTCCAGCGGGATCGACCCGAGAGGCCGGGGAGTCTCACCCGGGAATCCTAGCCCGTGAAGCTGGCGCCGATGCCTCCGGCTACGGGGTCGGGGAATATGCCCTCGGCGCGTTACGCGACCGATACGGGAGCGGGATACCCTGAATCCCGGTGTACAGGCGTCGGCACGGGCGCCCCGAGAGCGGAGAAGGGCTCGATGGACCTCTACGAATATCAAGCGCGCGACCTGTTCGAGAGGCACGGGGTTCCCGTCCTCGACGGGATCGTTGCTACCACCCCTGCCGAAGCGAAGGCGGCGGCCGCGACGATCGGCGGCACCGTCGTCGTCAAGGCCCAGGTGAAGGTGGGCGGTCGCGGCAAGGCTGGTGGCGTCAAGCTGGCGCACTCGCCCGAGGAGGCCGAGGCTGCGGCCCAGGCGATTCTCGGTATGGACATCAAGGGGCACACCGTGCGCCGCGTGATGATCGCCGCAAGGCGCGAAGATCGAGGAGGAGTACTACTTCTCCCTGCTGCTCGACCGCGCGACCCGCCGCTACCTCGCCATGTGCTCCGTGGAGGGGGGCGTGGAGATCGAGGTGCTCGCGGTGGAACGCCCGGACGCGCTCGCCAAGATCGACGTCGACCCGCAGGTGGGTATTGACGCGGCCAAGGCGGCCGAAATCGTGAAGACCGCGGGCTTCGCGGACGATGTCGCGGGCGCCGTGGCCGACGCGATCGTTCAAGCTCGGCGCCGTCTACGTGGCCGAGGACGCGACCCTAGTGGAGGTCAACCCCCTCGTGCGTACCGCCGACGGCGCGATCATCGCGCTCGACGGCAAGGTCACGATCGACGACAACGCCGCGTTCCGGCACCCGGACCACGCCGACCTGGTCGACATCGACGCGACGGACCCGCTCGAGCGTCTCGCGGGCGAGAAGGGCCTCAACTACGTCAAGCTCGACGGCCAGGTGGGCATCATCGGCAACGGTGCCGGCCTCGTGATGTCCACGCTCGACGTCGTCGCGCTCGCGGGCAAGCCCTTCGGTACCAAGCCAGCCAACTTCCTCGACATCGGCGGCGGTGCCTCGGCCCAGGTCATGGCCGACGGCCTTGAGGTCATCCTGGGCGACGCCCAGGTGAAGAGCGTGTTCGTCAACGTGTTCGGCGGGATTACCTCGTGCATCGAGGTCGCGCGCGGCATCGTCGCGGCGCTGGAGATCCTCGGCGACGCTGCGACCAAGCCCATCGTCGTTCGGCTCGACGGCAACAGCGTCGAGCAGGGAAGAGCGATCCTGAACGAGGCACAGCATCCCCTCGTCACCGTGGTCGACACCATGGACGACGCGGCCGCCAAGGCCGCCGAGCTGGCAGCGTAGGAGGCCACCGTGACCATCTTCCTGAATTCCGAATCCCGCGTCATCGTCCAGGGCATGACGGGCTCCGAGGGCCAGAAGCACACGGCGCGCATGCTCGCGTCCGGCACCCAGATCGTCGGCGGCGTCAACCCGCGCAAGGCGGGGGAGTCCGTGGACTTCGACGTCGCGGGCGAGACCCGCACCATCCCCGTCTTCGGCACGGTCGCCGACGCCATGGCCACAACGGGCGCCGACGTCTCGGTGGTCTTCGTGCCGCCGCCGTTCGCCAAGGCAGCCGTGATGGAGGCGATCGACGCTGGCATGCCCCTCGTCGTCATCATCACCGAGGGCATTCCCGTCGCGGACACCGCCGCCTTCACCGCGTACGCGTTGTCCAAGGGCACCCGCACGCTCGGCCCTAACTGCCCCGGCGTTATCTCCCCCGGACAGTCGAACGTGGGCATCACGCCCGCGAACATCACAGGGGCGGGCCCCATCGGCCTCGTCTCCAAGTCCGGCACGCTGACCTACCAGATGATGCACGAGCTCCGGGACCTGGGCTTCACCACGTGCGTCGGCATCGGAGGCGACCCGGTCATCGGCACCACGCACATCGACTGCCTCGCGGCGTTCGAGGCTGACCCCGACACGAAGGCGATCGTCATGATCGGCGAGATCGGCGGCGACGCCGAGGAGCGGGCGGCGGCGTACATCAAGGAGCACGTCACCAAGCCCGTCGTCGGCTACGTCGCCGGCTTCACGGCGCCCGAGGGCAAGACGATGGGCCACGCGGGCGCCATCGTCTCCGGCTCCGCAGGCACGGCCGAGGCCAAGCGCGTCGCGCTCGAGGCAGCGGGCGTCCGCGTCGGCACCACCCCGTCCGAGACGGCGCGCATCATGCGGGAAATCCTGGGCGGCTAGGCGCGTTCGACGAGCCTCGGCGGTTCGATACCCGCCGTGCGCGGCGCGACGGGCGACGATAGGGCCGTGGCCCGTACGCTTCGCTCCGACCTCAGCGCCTTTGGCGCGCGCATCGGGAAGACCGTTCCCGGATGGGTTGGCGGGGCGATGGCGGGCCTCCAATCGGCACTTCTGTCCGCTGGCGCGGTCATCGCCGTCGCGCTCGCAACGGCCGCGAACTCGCCGCCTCCCGACGGCACAGCTGGGGTCGACTGGGAGGCGGCCGCCAGCGTCGGCACGCGGGTGTGGCTCCTCGGCCACGGCGTGATAGCAGGCGACGCCCAGACTCCCGTCGGCCTTGTCCCCCTCGGTCTCACCGCCGTCTTCATCTTCCTTTCTGCTGGTCTCGCGCGCCGATTCGGCGTCCCGACCACCGGCAGTTGGCTCGCCTTCACCGCGACGTATGCGAGCATCGTCGTCGCCGTGTCGTCCGCCATGCACGCCGACCTGATCGACCCCCATGCGGGCCTCCGCGCCGGAATCGTGGGGGCGATCGTTGCGGGGGGCGGTGCGGGAGCGGGGTTGTGGCGAGCCGGATGGCGCCCCGGCGCATCCTGGTTGCGCGTTCCCGCGCTCCTCACGGAAGGGCTGAGGCTCGGGGTGGCGGTGGTCCTCGGCGTGTGGGCGTGCGGCGCGCTCGCGTTCGTCGTCTGGACGCTCGCGGGATGGTCCGATATCGGCGCGGTCGCGGGATCGCTCGACGCGGATCCGATCGGGTCACTCACCCTGGCGATAGGCGAGGCGCTCTACGCGCCGACGCTCGCCGTGTGGGGGATGGCATGGATCGCCGGGCCAGGATTCTCGGTGGGAGTAGGCACGGAATACGCGCCGGGGCATCTGTCGACCGCGCCGCTGCCTTCGGTTCCCATCCTCGGCTCTCTGCCGCACGCCGCGGGGGGCCTTCTCGTGCTCGCCCCCCTCGTCATCGCCGCGATCGCGGGGGCCGCGCGAAGCATCGCCCGACGGCGCGAGAAGCGCGGGGGCGCGGGGGTCGACGTCCTCGCTGTACTCACGGTTGCTCTGGGAGCAGGCGTACTCGCCGCGGCGTCCCGCGGGTCGATCGGAGGCGGAACCTTCGCGAGGGTCGGGCCCGAACCGGTGGCGATGGCCGTGTGGATCGGTATCCTCACGGCCGTGGGCTTCGGTGCCGTCGCCCTCGTCAGCCGCTTGCGGAGCTCGACGACGCGGACGGACGAGGCGACGGAAGAATCGCGTTCTGCCAGCCCCGGATCCGAGCGGTCACCGCATCCTCGAGGTTCTTCTGGCATGCCGCCGTCGAGGAAACGGTGATCGCCTCGCTCTGACACGTCTCGTACGCGGAGAACTCGCGGTAAAACAGCGCCTCGGCCGCGAACATCGTGGCCAGGAAACCCGCCACCATGAGACCGAGCGACGTCAGGATGAGCAGTCCGGGGGCCTGATTGCCGCGCGAGCGAAACAGTACGACCACGGCGAACACTCCCGCCATGATGGCGGCGGGCAGCCCGGCGAGCGTCCACGGCAGCGGAAGTAGCGTCGCGACGACCGCGACGGCCAGCGATGTGGAGAACCATCGGGTGGCGCGAACCATCGCGGGCGGCAAACGACGCGGAGTGGGCGGGGAGGTCACGGGAGTCCTTGCGTAGTCGAGGTATCCAGCATGCCGATAGGGTCGGCATGTGACAAGCGAAGCGCGCCCGGCCAGCGTGGTCGTTCTGATCTCGGGCACCGGCACCATTCTTACCTCGATTCTCGATGCAGCGGTGGACCCCGCGTACGGCGCAGCCGTTTCCGCCGTCATCTCCGACCGCGCCGAAGCGGGCGGACTCGAGATCGCTCGCTCAGCGGGCATACCGACGTCGGTGGTTCGTCTCCCGGACTACCCGAGTCGCGAGGCATGGAACGAGGCGATTACCCAGGCGATCGAGGAGTACGACCCGGACCTCGTCGTCCTCGCGGGCTTCATGAAGATCCTCGCGCCGCGGACCGTCGCTCGTTTCGCCGGGCGAATCATTAATACCCACCCTGCGCTGCTTCCTTCGTTCCCCGGCGCCCACGGAGTCAGGGACGCCCTCGCGTACGGCGTGACGGTGACGGGGTGCACGGTGATCTTCGTCGACGAGGGCGTCGACACGGGCCCGATCGTCGCTCAAGCTGTGGTCCCCGTTGAGCAGGGAGACACGGAGGAGACCCTCCACGAACGCATCAAGACCGTCGAGCGAACGCTCGTCGTCCACACGATTCACTCCCTCGTGACGCGAGGGTGGAGCATCGAGGAGCGGCGCGTCGTTCTCGGGACGGAACGAAAGGACTGACATGACCGATCGCCAACCGGTACGCCGGGCGCTGGTGTCCGTATACGACAAGACGGGCCTCGACGATTTCGCGAAGGGTTTGGCGAACGCCGGAGTCGAGATTGTCTCGACGGGCAGCACCGCCGCGCGAATTGCCGACGCCGGGGTTCCGGTGACGAAGGTCGAGGAGGTCACCGAGTTTCCGGAGTGCCTCGACGGACGGGTGAAGACCCTCCACCCGCGCATCCACGCGGGGATCCTCGCGGATCGTCGCCTGGAGTCCCACGTGAGCCAACTCGAGTCCATGGGCATCGCGCCGTTCGACCTCGTGGTGTGCAACCTGTACCCGTTCGTCGAGACCGTGCGGTCGGGGGCGGCCCCTGACGAGGTGATCGAGCAGATCGACATCGGCGGGCCCTCGATGGTCCGCGCCGCAGCGAAGAACCACCCGAGCGTCGCGGTCGTGGTCAATCCAGGCGAATACGACGCCGCGCTCGCGGCGATCGCGGCAGGCGGTTTCACGCTCGCGGAGCGACAGGCGCTCGCCGTCGAGGCTTTCCGTCACACGGCGACGTACGACATTCACGTGGCGTCGTGGATGGGGAACGTCGTCGCGGCGGACGATGGGGGCACGGGATTCCCTGGCTGGGTCGCCTCGAGCGCGACGCGGAGGGCGTCGCTGCGCTACGGCGAGAATCCGCACCAAGCGGCCGCGCTGTACACGGACGACGCGTCGCACGGCGGCATCGCCAACGCCGAGCAGCTGCACGGCAAGGAGATGTCCTACAACAACTACGTCGACGTGGACGCCGCGTGGCGCGCAGCCCATGACCACGACGGGGTGACCGTCGCCGTGATCAAGCACGCGAATCCGTGTGGGATCGCTGTGGGGACGGACGTCGCCGAGGTCCACGCTCGCGCCCACGCGTGCGATCCGGTATCCGCATACGGCGGCGTGATCGCGACCAACAGTGAGGTGACGGCGGCGGCGGCGCGGCAGATCGCCGAGATCTTCACCGAAGTGATCGCAGCGCCAAGCTACGAGCCAGAAGCGCTGGAGATCCTTACCGCGAAGAAGAACCTCCGCATCCTCGTTGTCGAGGGCGGTCGCGGTGCGGGTGAGTACCGCCCCATCTCGGGAGGCCTGCTCATGCAGCAGGCCGACCGCATCGACGCCGCTGGGGACGATCCGGCCACGTGGACGCTCGCCGCGGGACCGGATGCTTCCCCTGAGACTCTCGCGGATCTCAGCATTCGCGTGGCGCGCCGTGCGCTCGACGAAATCGAATGCGATCCTCCTCGCGAAGGGCGGCGCATCGGTCGGAGTTGGCATGGGCCAGGTGAACCGCGTCGACGCGTCGCGGCTCGCCGTGGCGCGAGCTGGCGAGGAGCGCGCGAAGGGCGCCGTTGCGGCGTCGGACGCGTTCTTCCCGTTTGCCGACGGCTTCCAGATCCTCGCGGACGCTGGCGTGGTTGCCGTCGTCGAGCCCGGCGGCTCCATCCGCGACGCCGAGGTGATCGACGCGGCCGCGGCGGCGGGCGTCTCGCTCTTTTTCACCGGCACCCGGCACTTCTTCCACTAGGCGACCGTGACCCCGCGCCCATCCGCCATCGTCTGGCTACCGCTCCTGCTGGTAGCCCTGGGCGTCGTCGTCGCGGTCGACGTCAGCGTCGTCGTGGCGATGTGGGGTTTCGCAGGGCTCGCTCTCACCGGAGCCGTGGTGCGCGCGTTCAACTGGGGGAGCGGGGCGTTGCGGGTGCGTCGTCGCGCGGTGGACGCCAGCGTCCTGGCGTTCTTCGCGGTCGCGATCGCGTTCGTCGCCTCGTCCGGGGTGCTCGACTAGGGCAGACGCACGAAGGCCCGGCCAGCTTCCGCCGACCGGGCCCTCGTCACAGACGCTGCTACTTCGCGGCGGCGTCCTCTTCTAACTCGACGGTTTCGAGATCCTCAAGCGGGCCGAATGCCCGGTAGAGGAGCCCGACGAAGGCGCCCGCGATGATCGTCGCGAGCCACCACAGCCAGAGCTGCGTGAGGGGCCAGTGATTGACCGCGCCGGTCGTGGCATCGATCCCCGTCCCGAACACGGCCGTTGCGGTTGCGCGCGCCGGGTTGAGCGCCGCACCGGTCAGCGGACCTAACAACATGACGAGTATCGCGATGGTCAGGCCGATCGCCAGAGGGGCCTGGGCCTTCGATGCGCGCTTCGACGTTGCGCCGAGGACGGCCGCAACGAGGATCCCGGTCGCGATGAACTCGATCAAGGCGGCGGCAAACATGCCGAACCCTGCTGGCGAGTGATCGTCGAACCCGATGGAGACCAACGACACGATGTATCCGGAGGAAGGTTGGCCATGCACGGTGTCACCGATCTGGGAGAAGGCTCCGGTGAAGTACATCACGAGGCCTCCGGCTGCGATCGCGCCGAGGACCTGGACGACGATGTACATCGCGACGTCCCTACCGGGGAAACGCCCGCCGATCCACATACCGATGGTGACTGCGGGGTTGAAATGCGCGCCGGAGATCGGGCCAATCACCGCGATGAGGGCGAAGAGGGGAAGTCCCCACGCGAGCCCCGCGAATAGCGGATCGTTGATTCCAAACATCGTGATCACGAATACCGCGATCCCGATGCCTGCGAACATGAAAAGGAAGGTACCGATGAACTCGGCGAAGAGGCGCCCGATCAGGGTGGGGCCTGCGGACTCGTCGGCTACCCACGTGTCGTCGTCGATGCTGGGCAAGATCTCCGCGGCCTTCGGCGTAGGGGCTTTCTTGGGCATGATGATCCGTTCTTTGGCGGTCGGAAGCGGTGGTTGCTCCCCACGACATCTTGCCACGCCGAACGTCAAGAGAACGTAGGCGAGTTGGGCGGCGCGCTCGTCGTGGCGCCGGTGGATTAACCTGGGCAGTGCACACGAAGAGGCAAGCGTCGATCGAGGAGTAATCGCATGGCAAAGATCAAGGTCACGGGTCCCGTTGTTGAGCTCGACGGCGACGAGATGACGCGCATCATCTGGGAGTTGATCCGGGAGCGTCTGATCCGTCAGCACCTCGACGTCGATCTGCGTTACTTCGACCTCTCGATCGAGAATCGCGACGCGACGGATGACCAGGTCACCATCGACTCGGCCCACGCGATCCAGGAGCACGGCGTTGGCGTGAAGTGCGCCACCATTACCCCAGACGAGGCCCGCGTCGAGGAGTTCGGCCTGAAGAAGATGTGGAAGTCCCCCAACGGGACTATCCGTAACATCCTCGGCGGCGTCGTCTTCCGCGAGCCCATCGTCATCTCCAACGTTCCGCGCCTCGTGCCCGGCTGGACCAAGCCCATCGTCATCGGCCGCCACGCGCACGGCGACCAGTACAAGGCGACGGACTACAAGGTTCCCGGCGCCGGCCGCGTGACGCTCACCTACACCCCGACGGACGGGTCGAAGCCCGTCGAGATGGAGGTGGTGAACATGCCGGAGGGCGGCGGCGTCGTCATGGGCATGTACAACTTCAACGAGTCGATCGCGGACTTCGCGCGGGCGTCGCTCCGGTACGGCCTCGAGCGTAAGTACCCCGTCTACCTCTCGACGAAGAACACGATCATGAAGGCGTACGACGGCGCGTTCAAGGACATCTTCCAGGACGTGTTCGAGAAGGAATTCAAGGCGGACTTCGACAAGGCGGGCATCACGTACGAGCACCGCCTGATCGACGACATGGTGGCCGCGTGCATGAAGTGGGAGGGCGGCTACGTCTGGGCGTGCAAGAACTACGACGGCGACGTCCAGTCCGACACGGTCGCCCAGGGCTTCGGCTCGCTGGGACTCATGACGTCCGTTCTCGTTACCCCCGACGGCAAGACGGTCGAGGCGGAGGCCGCGCACGGAACCGTGACGCGCCACTACCGCGAGCACCAGAAGGGCAACCCCACGTCGACGAACCCCGTCGCGTCGATCTACGCGTGGACCGGCGGCCTCAAGCACCGCGGCAAGCTCGACGGTACCCCGGAGGTCACGGCCTTCGCGGAGACGCTCGAGGACGTCGTCATCAAGACGGTCGAGGCCGGGCAGATGACGAAGGACCTCGCATTGCTGATTGGGCCGGAGCAGAAGTGGCTCACGACGGAGGAGTTCCTCGCCGCGTTGGACGAGAACCTCGTAGCGAGGCTGTCGTGAGCGCGGCGAAGGCCCCCGTCAACGTCACGGTCACGGGCGCGGCCGGGCAGATCGGCTACGCGCTGCTGTTCCGCGTCGCGTCCGGACAGATGCTCGGCCCCGACGTCCCCGTGCGCCTCAGGCTGCTGGAGATCACGCCAGCCCTCAAAGCGGCGGAGGGCACCGCGATGGAGCTCGTCGACTCCGCGTTCCCGCTGCTCGCAGGCATCGACATCTTCGATGACGCGACCAAGGCATTCGACGGCGTGAACATCGGCCTCCTCGTCGGCGCGCGTCCGCGCGGCGCGGGCATGGAGCGCGCGGACCTGCTCGAGGCGAACGGCGGCATCTTCGGGCCTCAGGGTGCCGCGATCAACGCCGGTGCGGCGGACGACGTACGGATCCTCGTCGTCGGGAACCCCGCGAACACGAACGCCCTCATCGCGTCCGCGCACGCACCCGACGTGCCGGCCGAGCGCTTCAACGCCATGATGCGCCTGGACCACAACCGCGCCCTTGGCCAACTCGCGGTCAAGACGGGTGCCCCCGTGCGCGGGATCGACAACGTCACCATCTGGGGCAACCACTCCGCGAAGCAGTACCCGGACATCGCGCACGCGGTCATCGACGGGCGCCCAGCCCCCGAGGTCGTCGGCGACGAGGCGTGGGTGCGCGACACCTTCATCCCCCTGGTCGCCAAGCGCGGCGCGGCCATCATCGAGGCGCGTGGATCGTCGTCGGCCGCGTCCGCTGCGAACGCCGCCATGGAACACGTCCACGACTGGGTGAACGGAACGCCGGACGGAATCTGGACCTCGGTCGCCCTACGCTCGAGCGGGCAGTACGGCGTCGAGGAGGGCCTGTTCTCCGGGTTCCCCGCCATGTCCAAGGGCGGCGCGTGGGAGGTCGTCGAGGGGTTGTCGATCGACGACTACGCGCGCGGCAAGATCGACGCGTCCGTTGCGGAGCTCGTTGAGGAGCGCGAGGCCATCGCGGCTCTCGGGTTGCTATAGCTCGCGGCTCACTCATATATCTTTTGCGGCGCTGCGCGCCGGGTCGTATCCTGTCGTGGGCGCTACTACGCGCGACGACGTTGCGGGACGCCCGATGACGGGGCGGTGAGTTGAATGGTTTCGGCCGGGGGACGACGGATCGGGATTTCCCTACTACGTAGCGTGATGGCCGCACTCATCGCGACGACGGCGCTGGTCGCGCCGGCCGCGTCGGCTAGTGCGGATACGGGCGCAGGCTCGGTCGGCGGGACGGTGACCGTCCCCGGCGGGCACGACGTCACCGGGGTCGACCTGTATCTCGCGAGCGCCAATGGATCGAGCGTCGTCGCCGGTCCGGTTAGCCCTGACGGGACGGGCGCGTACGAGTTCGCGAGCCTTGCTGACGGTGACTACACGGTCTTCGCTGAGACGCCAAGCGACACGCTCGCCTGGCAATGGTCCGGCTCGGGACGCGACGCTGGCGAGGCAAGCACGGTCACGGTCTCGGGCGGCGCGGCGACGACGGGCGTGGACTTCGCGCTGGTTGCGGGCGCGTCGATCTCCGGCACCATCACCGTACCGAGCGGGTATAGCCCGGAGGATTCCGGAGCGTTCGCCGACCGCCCGTCGGGCAGCGCGACCCTCGCGCCTCCCGGAACCGCGACCGCGGCCGGCCAGTACACATTCGCGGCGTCCGACGGTTCGTACACCATCGCCGGGCTACCCGACCTGACGTGGCTCGTGCGTTTCCCGACCACGGGCCAGTGGCTCGCGACCGAGTACTACAACGGCGCCTCCACCGTCGGCGCCGCCACGACCCTCTCCCCGTCGGCAGGCGAGGCCCTGACGGGGATCGACGCGACCCTCGAGGAGACGCACAACCTTCGCATCACCGGGACGTTCAAGGACGCTGGCTCGTCGCTGTGCTACGCGTATCACAACGCCGACAGCTCGGTCACGGGCAGCGACTGCACGGCCGCCGGGGTGGCCGAGGCATCCATCCTGGTGAAGGGCGGCGACTACATCGTCAGCGCCTACGAGAGCAACGCCACCCACGGCGACACCCCGACGCTGTGGTGGAACGCCACCGCGACCGACGAGACCGTCGAGGCGAACGCGACCGCGTTCACCCCCGACCCGCTGAGCGCCGACCTCCCGGCCGCCGCGGCGTTCGACTTCACGGGGTTGTTGTGGCCCGGTGACCCGATCCCCGGTGGCATCAACTTCACGCTAACCAACTGGTCCGACGGTTCGCCCGCTACGGGCGGATGCATGCAGGTCTTCGACAGTTCGCAGACGCAGGTCGCGCAGGATTGCACGGGGTACGCCGGCACGTATCGTGTTGGCCCGCTCGACGACGGCGCGTACCGCGTCAAGTTCGCGGGCTTCGACGGAGCTGCGCCCCAGCAGTACTACGGTCCTGCGCCGTCATTCGGTGGCGGCACCGACATCGTCATGACGGGCGGCACCGTTACCCTCGACGCAGTGCTGCTACAACCTCATGGCCTCATCGGTTCGGTGAAGGATGCCTCGGCCCAGCCCCTGACGGGTGGGTTCGTTGAGATTTGGGACTCGACCGTCTTCACTGCACCCGTGACAAGGGTCGCGGTGGGCGCGGACGGCAAGTGGGCGACGGGACAGCTCTCCTGTACTTACTGCCTCATTCGTATGACGGGCTTCGCTGGTCTCGCCGACGAGTGGTGGGGCGCGGGCAGCCCCAAGACGAGCTCCGCCGCTCAATCTGTCGTGCCATCCGCCACGTATCCGTCGAGCCCCACCGCGCACACCCTCGACCTCGTCCCGGGTACGCTATCTGGAACCATCGTGAAGCCGACGAGCTTCGTCGGTGACACTACGTGCGTCGTCCTCTATGAGTCCGGGTCGTCGGGTCGCCCCCTGGGCACGTCATGCGGCAACGCGGGAGATTCATTCGAGTTCGACGGCCTTCCGGCCACAAACTACGGCGTATGCGTCGCGGACACGGTCGATCCGACCGTGGGCTGCACTGGTTCGTCCTACCTATGGGACTTCGTGGGTGGCGCGACGCCAGGAACCGCGACGTCGTTCGCCGTGACGGCAGGCTCCACAACGACGGCGGCCCTCGCGTTCGGGGGCACGATCACGGCCTCCGCGACGGATCTCTTCGGCACGACGGTCACGGGTGGGTGCGTCGATGCGTACGCCGCGACCACCTCAGCGCTTCTTGGCTCGGACTGCACCGACGACGCGGGCGTCTATTCCATCGCGGTGGGCGCTGACTCGAACACCGTCGGGTCCTACCGGATTCACTTCCGCGACTTCCCGGGGTTCGCGGACCAGTGGTATTCCGACGCGGCGAGCCTGGCGGAGGCAACCGCCGTCTCGGTCGAGGCCGAGGGGACGACGACGTTGCCCGCGGTCACGTTGCTGTCCACGTCCACGGACGGGAGCGTCACCTTCGATCTCACGAACTGGGGTAGCGGTACCGCGGCGACGGGTGGATGCATGCAGGTGTATGACGCGAGCAACTCGCTCGTGGGTGAGGATTGCGCGGGTGCCGCCGGCACCTACGCGGTTACCGGGTTGGGGGACGGCCTCTATCGAGTTCTCCTGGCAAACTTCGACGGCGCGGCTCCCACCCAGTGGTACGGGCCCGCCGCGGCGTTCGCTCAGGCTTCCCCCATCACCATCGCGGGCGGAACACACTTCGCCGGAACCTATACGGTGCTTCAGCCGAGCTCGATCGCGGGCAAGGTGACCGATAGTTCTGGTAACCCGCTGACTGGCGGACGGGTTGAGGTATGGAGTACCGGATACTCCCTCACGGTTCCCTTGGCAGGTGCTGCCGTCGCGGCGGACGGTTCGTTTGCCACAGGCTCCGTCCTCTGCGCCTCGTGTCGCGTGCGGTTCGCCGGATTCGACGGGCTGGCGGACGAGTGGTACCTCAACGCGGCCTCCCTCACAAGCGCGACTACTGTCGCGACGAGTGCCGCGACGCCGAAGGTCTTGTCAACGGCGGTGATTGACTCGCCACCAGGAACCTTGTCGGGAATCATCGTCGTGCCGTCGAACTTCAGCGGGGACACGGCGTGCGTGGTCGTGTACGAACGCTATTACGTCTTCGTCATTGCGACGGCATGCGGAGCTCCAGGCGAGGCGTTTTCCATCACGGGTCTTCCCGCGACGACATATACGGTCTGCGTTGCCGACACCGGTGCTCCGACGTCCGGTTGTTCTGGAACCGACTATCTCTGGGACTTCGTCGGTGGCTCCAATGTCGTCTCCGGTGAACGCTTCGGTGTCTCGCCGGGCGCGACCACTGTCGCGTCGCTTGCCTTCGGAGGCACCATCACGTCCACTCCAACAGTGACCGGAGGCGGGACCCTTGCGGGTGGGTGTATGGATGTCTATGCAGATACCAGCGGCCCACTGATTGGGTCGGATTGCAGTCCGGTCGACGGTTCGTTCTCCGTCTCAGTCGGCACGGATTCGGAGGCGTACTTCGGCGGATACAAGGTGCACTTCCGCGACTTCACTGGCGGGCTTGACGAGTGGTACAACAATCGCTCGTCCCAATCGTCCGCCACCAGTGTGACGGTCCGCTCGGGTCAGGCCGTTCCCCTGTCGATCGAGCTCACACCGTGGGGCACCATCTCGGGAACGATCACGCTCCCGGATGGCGTGTCGCCGGACGGCGCGTGCGTCTTCGCCTTCGACGCGAGCGGGACGTCGGGAGACGGCCCGGTGACGTCCACCGCATGTAGCGACCCCGAGACGGGAAGTTACTCCATGCCTATCGCTCCCGGGACGTACGACCTTATGTTCTTCGGCCTCGATTCGGGTGTCGCGACGGAGTGGTACGACGGTGCCTCGGCACGCGCGCAAGCGACTTCGGTGACCGTTACCTCGGGAAACACCACGAGCGTCAATGCGAGTCTTGGGGCCGCGGCTCAGATTTCGGGCACCGTTAACCTTTCCGGGGGCGGGACGTCCTCAGATGGGAGTGTCGACGTCTACACCACCGACGGCGACATCGTCACGGAGGTGTCCGTCGATGGATCCGGCCACTACTCCATCACCGACCTGCCTGCGGGGTCGTACAACGTGTACTTCACCGGATACGGGTCGTGGACTGGGCAGTGGTATAACGCAACTCAATTCTGGGACGCGGCTACCGATGTCACACTCGCCGCCGGTGACGCGGTCGACATCAGTCCGACCCTCGACGCGGTTGCGACGCTGTCCGGTGTCGTGACGGCGACGGCCGGAGGCCCCGCGACCGGCGGATGCGTGGAGTTGTTCGACGACGAGGGCTCGAACTTCATCGAGTTGTGTGTCGACGAGACGGGCGCTTACTCCGGGACGGTCGCGCCTGGAACGTATCGTCTTCTCTTCACGGGGTTCAACGACGGGTCCGGCGGCACTCTCGCGTCGGAGTGGTCGGGGAACGGGGACTCATACGTTACCGCGTCGACGATCACGCTCACGCCGGGCGGTGCCACGGTTGCCAACGCCGCGCTCGCATCAGGCGGCAAGGTGTCGGGTTCGACGACGGTTTCCGGAAGCACGGCCGCCGCGTTAGGGGGCTGTGTCTCGGCGCGCGATCCAGAGACCTACGTTCTTGTCGATTTTTGGTGCGACGTCGACGCGGGCACGTACGAGATGCATTTGCTACCGGGGCAGTATCTCCTTCGGCTCGACCGCTTCAGCACTGCATCAGGAACGTCACTTCTCGATACGTGGTATTCGGGTGCGACCGTTCCATCGATGGCGACCCCGGTCACCATCACGCATGGTGGCTCGGTGACCGTCAACGCATCGATTCCGTACGAGGGGAGCTTCTACGGCACCGTCGTGTTGCCGGTCGGGGCCCAGATGGACGGTTCGATCGAGGTCTACGATTCGGCGACGGGAACCTTCATCAGGTCGCTTACCCCCGATCCCGACGGTTCCTATCGTGTCGACGGGCTCATTTCGGGGCATTCCTACAAGGCAGTGTTCGTTGGCTTCACGGGCGCCGCGAACGTGTGGTACACGACGGCCGCTACGTGGCGCACCGCCTCGACGGTCGCGCCGCTGGCCGCGGGGAGGAACATGGGCTCGCAGACCCTCGCTGCGGAGGGCGTGATCACCGGGGTGTTCCCCGTGCTACCGGGATTCGTGGGTACGGACATTTGCGCGACCGCGTACTACGGTGACAACTACTACGTCAACGATGCGTGCGGAACGGTCGGCGAGAGCTTCGCCATGTACAACCTTCCGGCGGGCAACTACTTCGTCGAGTACTCCGACAACCACGGCCACACCGCGTATTACTCCACCAATAGCGACTTGACGTACGTCAGCTATATATACGTAACTGCGGGATCAACGTCAGATATCGCGAACGTATCAGTGACGGTATCGGGACCGTCGACGATGCCACTTGGGTCGACGGCGACGCTCGAAGTAACGGTGGATCCCGCAATCTCGAGCACGGGTGCGCTTCAGTATCAGTATCCGGATGGGGCGTGGAAGACGTCGACGACGACGGTGTCGATTTATCGCGGGGCGGGGTCGGTCTCGTTTGGTCAGTCGGCTCCGGAGATGTCGTATCGGGTGGTCCTCGGCGATAGCGTCTCGAACGTCATCACGATTGACCTGCAAACCCCGACGGTGACGGTTGATGGTCCGACGACGTTGGCTCCGGGTGGTCGGGCGACACTGGATGTGTCGGTGGATCCGGCGTCCTCGGGTACGGGGAAACTGCAGTATCAGTATCCAGATGGGGCGTGGAAGACGTCGTCGGCGACGGTGCCGTCTCAACGGGGTGGGGTCGGTCTCGTTCGGTCAGTCCGCGCCGGAGATGTCGTATCGGGTGGTGTTCGCTGGTGGTACGTCGAACGTCATCACGATTGACCTGCAAACCCCGACGGTGACGGTTGATGGTCCGACGACGTTGGCTCCGGGTGGTCGGGCGACCCTGGACGTGTCGGTGGATCCCGCAAGTTCGGGTACGGGGAGCTGCAGTATCAGTATCCGGATGGGGCGTGGAAGACGTCGTCCGCGACGGTGCCGGTCTCAACGGGGTTGGGTCGGTCTCGTTCGGTCAGTCGGCGCCGGAGATGTCGTATCGGGTGGTGTTCGCTGGTGGTACGTCGAATGTCATCACGATTGACCTGCAAACCCCGACGGTGACGGTTGATGGTCCGACGACGTTGGCTCCGGGTGGTCGGGCGACCCTGGACGTGTCGGTGGATCCCGCAAGTTCGGGTACGGGTGCGCTTCAGTATCAGTATCCAGATGGGGCGTGGAAGACGTCGTCCGCGACGGTGCCGGTCTCGAACGGGGTTGGGTCGGTCTCGTTCGGTCAGTCGGCGCCGGAGATGTCGTATCGGGTGGTGTTCGCTGGTGGTACGTCGAATGTCATCACGATTGACCTGGCGACGCCGACGGTCACGATCGATGGTCCGACGACGTTGGCTCCGGGTGGTCGGGCGACCCTGGATGTGTCGGTGGATCCCGCAAGTTCGGGTACGGGGAAACTGCAGTATCAGTATCCGGATGGGGCGTGGAAGACGTCGTCCGCGACGGTGCCGGTCTCGAACGGGGTTGGGTCGGTCTCGTTCGGTCAGTCGGCTCCGGAGATGTCGTATCGGGTGGTGTTCGCTGGTGGTACGTCGAATGTCATCACGATTGACCTGCAGACCCCGACGGTGACGATTGACGGTCCGACGACCTTGGCTCCCGGGGGTCGGGCGACGCTGGACGTGTCGGTGGATCCCGCAAGTTCGGGTACGGGTGCGCTTCAGTATCAGTATCCAGATGGGGCGTGGAAGACGTCGAGGACAACCGTGTCGATCTCGAACGGGTACGGGCTCAGTGAGTTTCGGTCAGTCGGCTCCCGAGATGTCGTATCGGGTGGTGTTCGCTGGTGGTACGTCGAACATCATCACGATTGATTTGCAGACCCCGACAGTCACGATCGATGGCCCGACGACCTTGGTGCCGGGGTCCACCGCAACGCTCACGGTATCGGTGGATCCTGCGTCATCGGGAACGGGTTCGCTTCAGTATCAGTATCCGGGCGGAGCATGGGGCACGTCCCGAACGAAGGTCTACATCGTCAACGGGGCAGGCACCGTCAGTTTCGGTCAGTCCGCTCCCGAGATGTCGTATCGGGTGGTCTTCGCCGGCGGCGAGTCCAACACCGTCACCGTCGTCCTGGCAACCTCCTAACGCCCCGCGGAACGCGGCGCGACGGGAAAATGTCACAATTGTCTGTCGCGCGCCCGAAAACGGGGATACCGTCGGACCCTACGACGGTCGCGTCGGCGCACTTCGCTCGACGTGACTGTGGACGGATGCCGAACGGCTCCGGTGCTGGGGCTAATCAACAAGGTGGCAGATCGTGAATTGGCGAGTCCTTCGTACCATCGTGGCGGCTTCTCTCGTAGCGCCGCTGGTCGTCGCCCTATCGTCGGCGCCGGCGCAAGCTGTTGATTCGGAACGACTGGATGCCCGGCTTCATTATCGCCGACGAGGTGTTCTTCGACGGATCGGCGATGACGGCCGATCAGGTGCAGACCTTCCTGAACCAGAAGGTGTCCGCGTGCCAGGACGGCTACACGTGCCTTAAGGACTACCGGCAGCCGACGCCCGACGTGGCGGCGGACGCGTATTGCGACGCGTACGTCGGCTCGCCAGACGAGCGGGCGTCGGACATCATCGCGAAGGTTGGGGCGGCCTGCGACGTCAGCCAGAAGGCGATTCTCGTCACGTTGCAGAAGGAAATGAGCCTGGTGACGCATACCTGGCCGAGCGACTGGCGGTTCGATCGGGCGATGGGCTACGCGTGTCCCGACACCGTGCCGGTCACGTGTAACCCCGATTACGCCGGCTTCTTCTACCAGGTGTATCTCGCGGCTCGTCAGTTTCAGCGCTACAGCGCACCGGAGACGTCCTACCACTGGTACCCGATTGGGGCGATCTCGCCCGTGCGCTACAGCACGAATACAGCGTGCGGCTCTCCCGTAGTTTTCATCGAGAACCGCGCGACGGCGGCTCTCTACTACTACACCCCGTACCAGCCGAACGCCGCGGCGCTCGCGAACCTCAGCGGCACAGGCGACGGGTGCTCGGCGTACGGGAACCGCAACTTCTGGAAGTTCTATTGGGATTGGTTCGGCTCTCCTTACGGAGCCTCCGTACCGACGGTGGCGATCACCGGTCCGGACACGCTGCTCGAGGGGAACCGGGCAACCCTGAATGTTTCGCTCGATCCTTCGATCTCGGGCAGGGCAGCGCTGCAGCATCAGCGGCCGGGCGGGGCATGGGGCACGTCGACGACGACGGTATCGATCGTCAACGGGGTGGGGTCGGTCAGTTTCGGTCAGTCGGCTCCGGAGATGTCGTATCGGGTGGTGTACCGCGGCGGGATTTCGAACTCGATTGACATGGTTCTCGTCACCTCGACCGTGGCAATCACCGGTCCGGAAACGCTGGTGCCGGGCGATCGCGCGACGCTGGACGTGGTGGTGGATCCGACGACGTCCGGAACGGGCACCTTGCAGTACCAGTACCCGGATGGGGCGTGGAAGACGTCGTCGACGAAGGTTCCGATCGTGAACGGCGTCGGTTCAGTGAGCTTCGGTCAATCCGCTCCTGAGATGTCGTATCGGGTCGTGTTTGCCGGCGCGGAGTCCAACGTCCTCACCATCGATCTCGCGTCGCCCTCGGTGACGATCACCGGTCCGGATACGTTGGTGCCGGGCGATCGGGCCACGCTGGACGTGGTGGTGGATCCGACGACCTCGCGTACCGGTGCGTTGCAGTATCAGTATCCGGATGGGGAGTGGAAGACGTCGTCCGCGACGGTGCCGATTGTTGACGGGATCGGTTCGGTCAGCTTTGGCCAGTCCGCTCCGGAGATGTCCTATCGCGTCGTCGTCGCGGGGGGCGTGTCCAACGTTGTCACGATTGATCTTGCGACGCCGACGGTGACTATTGACGGTCCGACGACGTTGGCTCCGGGTGGTCGGGCGACACTGGACGTGTCGGTGGATCCCGCAAGTTCGGGTACGGGTGCGCTTCAGTATCAGTACCCGGATGGGGCGTGGAAGACGTCGAGGACAACCGTGTCGATCTCGAACGGTACGGGCTCGGTGAGTTTCGGTCAGTCGGCGCCGGAGATGTCGTATCGGGTGGTGTTCGCTGGTGGTACGTCGAATGTCATCACGATTGACCTGGCGACGCCGACGGTCACGATCGATGGCCCGACGACGTTGGCTCCGGGTGGTCGGGCGACCCTGGATGTGTCGGTGGATCCGGCGTCCTCGGGTACGGGGAAACTGCAGTATCAGTATCCGGATGGGGCGTGGAAGACGTCGAGGACAACCGTGTCGATCTCGAACGGATGGGCTCGGTGAGTTTCGGTCAGTCGGCGCCGGAGATGTCGTATCGGGTGGTGTTCGCTGGTGGTACGTCGAACGTCATCACGATTGACCTGCAGACGCCGACGGTACGATTGACGGTCCGACGACCTTGGCTCCCGGGGGTCGGGCGACGCTGGTGTGTCGGTGGATCCGGCGTCCTCGGGTACGGGGAAACTGCAGTATCAGTATCCAGATGGGGCGTGGAAGACGTCGTCGGCGACGGTGCCGATCGTCAACGGAGTGGGCTCGGTCAGCTTTGGCCAGTCCGCGCCGGAGATGTCGTCATCGGGTGGTGTTCGCTGGTGGTACGTCGAACATCATCACGATTGATTTGCAGACCCCGACGGTGACGGTTGATGGTCCGACGACCCTGGCTCCGGGCTCCACGGCGACGCTCACGGTATCGGTGGATCCGGCCTCGTCGGGCACGGGCGCGCTGCAGTATCAATACCCCGGCGGAGCATGGGGCACGTCCCGAACGAAGGTCTACATCGTCAACGGGGCCGGCACCGTCAGTTTCGGTCAGTCCGCTCCCGAGATGTCGTATCGGGTGATCTTCGACGGCGGCGAGTCCAACACCGTCGTAATCGACCTGGCGACCGCCTAGACGCCTCGACGGAAGCACGGGCGTCCCCGCGTTCGACGCTGACAGGGCACGACTATTGCGTCAGCCCATATCCCATCGGGAAGAGGTACGCCTCGCCCGCGGGAGCCGAGGGGACCTGGCCGATATTGCGGGGCCAGTTCATCGGTAGCGTCCCCGTGAAGGGCTGGTCGCCGAAGAGGACGTCCGCTACCCCCTCGCCCGCCGTGCCGGGCAGCCACGCTGCGACGACGGCGTTCACACGCGGTAGCGCGTCCGTGATGATAACGGGGCGCCCGGAGACGACGACGAGGACGACGGAGTCGCAGCGGCCGGCGAGCCCGTCGAGCACGCCGACGGCAGGCAGCGCGAGGTCGGTGGAATCGCCCATCCCCTCGGCGTAGGGCTCCTCGCCCGCCACGGCGACGCAGACGTCGACCGTCCCGGATGCGGGAAGAGCGTCGAGCACCGTGGCGGACGATCCGACGCGATCGCGGATTCCCTCGTAGATGGTTGTTCCTGGGATGATGGGACCTCGGTCGCCCTGCCACGACTGCGTCCACCCGCCCGCCTGAAGGCCCATGTCGTTCGCGGCGTTCCCGACGACGGCGATCGTGCCCGAGGCGCGCAGCGGAAGCACGCCGTCGTTCGTGAGGAGCACGAGCGACTCCTGCACGGCCATGCGCGCGATGGCGCGGTTCGCCGCGCTTCCCACGTTCGCGCGAGCGGCGGGGTCCGCGTAGGGGTGCTCGAACAACCCCATCTCGAACTTGACCGTCAGGATGCGCCGCACCGCCTGGTCGATGCGCTCCTGGGAGATATTCCCCGTCGCCACCCCGTCCGCGAGCGCCGCCTGGAACCGGTCGCCGTCGTACGGGGTCATCACCATGTCCACGCCTGCGTTGATGCACGCCGCGATCGACGCGTCGTAGTCGAACGGATCGATCTGATCGCACCCACCCCAGTCCGAGACGACGAACCCCGTGAAACCCAGGTCCCCCCGGAGAGTGTCGGTGAGAAGGGCCTGGTCACCGTGGAGCTTCTCCCCGCCCCACGAGGAGAAGCTCGCCATGACCGAGAGCGCGCCAGCGTCGATCGCGGCCCGGTAGGGAGGTAGCAGCCGGTCCGCAAGCAACGTCGGATCCGCGGGGGCGTTCCCTTGGTCGAGCAGGTAGGGGACGGTGACCACCTGCGTCGACGATCCGTAGATGGTCGACCCGTCGCCCACGAAGTGCTTCGCCGTCGCCAGGACCGAGGCCGGATCGTCCAGGCTCGGCCCTTGGAGTCCGCGGATGTAGGCGGCCCCGAGCGCGGCGACGACGGCGGGGTCCCCCGAGTACGCCTCGTAGGTTCGGCCCCATCGGACGTCGCTCGGCACGGCGAGGACGGGGGAGAAATCCCAACGGATGCCGGCCGAGGACGTCTCGGCTGCCGTGACCCGTCCGATCTCCGTCATGAGGGCCGGATCGTTCGCCGCGCCAAGCGCGATCTCCTGGGGGAAGACGGTGGCGCCGTACGCCGAGGCGAACCCGTGGACGGCGTCGACGCCGTACAGGATGGGGATACCGAGCCGCGTATCCTCGACCGCTTCGTGCTGGTGCTGGTCGACGACGAGGGCCCAGGCGTCGACGTCGCCTTGCCACCAGACGGTTCCGCCCCCGTGGAGGACGCTTCCCAGGTTGAGCCGGACGACGTCCCCTCTGGCGAGGGAGTTCTCCTCGACCTGGGTCATCTGGCCGAACTTCTCCTCTTGCGTCATCAGCGCGAGGAGGCTGTCGACGCGTTCGGCGACGGGCAGGCTCGCGTCGAGGTAGGTCCGGTCGACGCCGCCGGAGGGAGGGGGAGTAGACGCGGGTCCGGTTGCGCACCCCGTCAGGAGCGCGGTAAGGATGAGCGCAGGCGCGAGACGTCTCGGAGGCATGTGATCAACACTATCCGTCGGACCTTCGCGCGCGGGAGCGTGCGGTGATGGAGCTGGATCCTCTACCGGAACACGACGGTCCGGTGACCGTTAAGCAGCACGCGGTGCTCGGCATGCCAACGCACCGCGCGTAGCAGGGCTCGCCGCTCGAGGTCGGCCCCCGTCGCCGTCAGCGCCTCCGGCGTGAACGCGTGGTCGACGCGCTCCACGTCCTGCTCGATGATCGGACCCTCGTCCAGGTCCGCCGTCACGTAGTGCGCGGTCGCGCCGATGAGCTTCACGCCGCGGTCGTGCGCCTGGAAGTACGGGCGCGCGCCCTTGAAACTCGGCAGGAACGAGTGATGAATGTTGATCGCCCGCCCGGCCAGCGCCTCGCAGAGGTCGGGCGAGAGGATCTGCATGTATCGCGCGAGCACCACGAGCTCCGCGTCGAGCTCGCCGACGAGGTCGAGAAGCCTCTGTTCCGCCTCGGGCTTCGTGTCAGCCGTGACCGGAATGTGGTGGAACGGCTTGCCGTAGAACGCGGCAAGGCCCTCGAGGTTGGCGTGGTTGCCGACGACGGCGACGATGTCGACGGGCAGGGTCCCCTCCCGCTCGCGGAAGAGCAGGTCGTTGATGCAGTGCGCCGCCTTGGACACGAGCACGATGGTGCGCATCGGCCGGCCGGCGACGTCTAGTTGCCACGTCATCCCGAAGCGTTCGGCCAACGCGGTGACGGCGGCCTCCAGCTCTCCCTGGGGGGCAGGCGACGTCACGGCCACGCGCATGAAGAACAGCCCGGTGTCGGGGTCGCCGAACTGCTGCGACTCGGTGATGTTGCCGCCGTGTTCGGCGAGCGCGCCGGAGACCGCGTGGACGATGCCCGGCCCGTCGGGGCAGGACAGACTCAGGACCCAGGCGGTCCCGGCATCGGTATCGGTTGTCGGCACAGGCTCAGGATAGCGAGGACGCCGCTGCCTCACGTGCCAGCCTGGCCGAGGCGCGTGGTGTCCCGTCGCGTGACACCCGTCGGGGTTAGGGTGTGGGCGAGACCCGCTTCGGCCGCGGGTCGGCGATGGACGTCGGCCGATAGGGGACTCCGAGGAGGTGCGATGAAATCCCTCGTGTGGCGTCTCATCGCCGGCACGTTGGCGAGTGTGCTCGTCGTGGTCGTCGTTCTCGTGGTCTTCGCGGAGGAAAAAGTCGACTCCATCGGCCTCAGCGGCGACAGCCGCTACGTCGCGGGCTACGCGTACGACCTGACGGTTGCCGTCCTTCCCCCCGATCTCCGGCGACGCGGACCTTTGGAGCGCGCTCGGACGGTGGCGAGTGGGTCAAGGAAGCCGAGCCCGTCCCCATCGACCACGGCTCGGCGACCATCGAGGTCCATCCCGTTGGCGCGCTCGCCGAGTATCGGGTGTCCATGCGTCGCGTGACGAGCGAGGTCGTCGCGATGCACGAAACACCCCTGACGATGACGGCTACGGGCCCGTCCTCGTACGTTCCCGGCCGTCCCGCGATGGTGACGCTCACGACCGACCCGCCGATCACCGACCACGCGGAGGTGTGGTTCGCTGCAGACGCGGGTTGGCAGATGGCCGACTGGATCGTGCCGATCACCAACGGTCAGGGCGCGGTCCCGCTGTATCCGGAGGCCGACGGCACGTACCAGTTCCGGATCGGCGCCACGTCGAGCGACGAGATCCCGCTGGCGGAGGACGGCGCCATCCCGGTCTCCTTCGTCTTCACCGGCTCGGGGTGGGGGCACGGCGTCGGCATGTCCCAGTACGGGGCCGCGTCGATGGCCAGCCATGGCTTCTCCGAGACGCAGATCCTCACTCACTACTACGCGGGCACGCACGTCGAGATGCTTCCCGTGACGGGGTCGGAGGATTCCGCGGGCGACGCCACCGTGCGCGTCCAGGTGTTTGGCTCGAGCTCTGACTCCAAGACGGACACGATTCTGCGCGTCTCTCCCGCGGGAGGAACGACGGGAGGGACGTGGACGCTCACGTTCTACACGGCGTCGTCCAACCCGATCATGGACGGCGGCAAGCCCCGGCGCCTCACGGGAGCCGTGGGGCAGGACATCGCCGTACACGCCTCGGGCACGACGATCTCGGCGACGGTAGACGGCGTGAAGAAGTCCGGTTCGATCGCGGTGCTCACGTGGTCGGGAACGACGTACCAGGAATCGGCCTCGACGGAGACTCCGATCGCCCAGATCCTGCACGACGACGGCAGTTCCGCGAGCAACGGAACGTACCGTCACGGCAAACTCGTTATCGGAACGGCGGACGGGCGACGCCTCAACATCGTCAACGTCCTCAAGCTCAACTCCGAGTACCTTTACGGGATCGCCGAGGTTCCGTCCTCGTGGCAGTCGGAGGCCCTTCAGGCGCAGGCGATTGCCGCGCGAAACTACGCCGTCGCGAATCGCGGCTACAAGTCGTCGTGCGACTGCCAGCTCTACGACGACACCCGGAGCCAGAACTTCACGGGATGGAACAAGGAGAGCCAGGGGGAGACGGGCCAATGGGGCGCGCGCTGGGTCGCCGCCGTCGACGCGACGACGAGCGACGGCGGTAAGAAGGGCATGATGCTGACGTACGGCTCAGGAGGGGTGGGCCACCTTGTCACGGCCTTCTACTTCTCGTCGAGCGGTGGGCAGACGGAGAACAGCGAGGACGTGTGGGTCTCGGCGCTGAGCTACACCCGCGCCACGCCCGACCCGTGGAGCCTCGACCCCGCCGTCGGCAATAAAAACGCGCTGTGGCACATCACGATCGACCAGAAGAAGGCGGCGGCGGCCTTCGGTCTCCCCGACGTCGTGCGTATCGAAATCATCTCCCGATCCGGCCCGGGCGAGCATGCCGGGGTCACCACGATGCGGGCCTGGTCGAGCACGGGGCGCACGTCCACGCTGTCCGGGCTTGAACGTATCCGGACCAAGCTCGGCCTCAAGTCTGCGTGGGTGTGGTCGATCCGTCCCGAGCACGTGGAAGGATAGGGGCATGGGAGACGAAGACGACGTCCGGATCGACGCGATTTCGCTCGACGACGCCGGTGAATTGTTGACGTTGCGTCGCGCGGCATTCGTGGCTGAGGCGCAGGTCTACAACGATCCGAACATCCCCCCGCTGACGCAGACGCTCGAGGAACTCAAGGCGGACATTGGCGCCGACGGCGTGGTCACCCTTGGCGCGTGGCGCGGCCACCGCCTCCTCGGTTCGATCCGGGTGGGCATCGAGGACGACAAGGCGACGCTTGGCCGCCTCGCCGTGGCGCCCGACGTCCAGGGCCACGGAATCGGGACGCAACTCCTCTTCGCCGTGCTCCAGTACCTGCCAGAGGACACCAAAGAGGTGTGGGTGTTCACGGGTCAGGATTCCAAGCAGAACATCGCCCTGTACAACAAGGCCGGCTTCGAGCACGAATTCGATGAGCAGGCGGGCGGACTCACATACGCGTACCTCCGCAAGGTCCTTGAGGCGGGCAATATCGTCGACGACGAAGGCGTGGTTCCCGGGTCTGACTGACGATAGACTGACCCGGTCGCGACTGGCGTTGTGGGCCACCACGAGGAAGCGACAAGCACGTCAGACTGATGGTCGTCCGCCTGGGCCATGGTCACCGGAGAAAACCGGCGGCCCGTACGCCGCCCAGCCGAGAGGATGACCATGAGCACAGACGACACCGCATCCGTCATGAATTCGACGTTGCGCGACCTCGATCCCGAGATCGCCACGGTCCTGGATCGCGAGCTCGCGCGTCAGCGCGGGACCCTCGAGATGATCGCGAGCGAGAACTTCGTTCCCCGTGCGGTGCTGCAGGCGCAGGGCAGCGTCCTCACGAACAAGTACGCCGAGGGCTACCCGGGCAAGCGGTACTACGGCGGCTGCGAAGAGGTGGACGTCGCCGAGCAGCTCGCGATCGACCGCGCCAAGTCCCTCTTCGGAGCTGGCTACGCGAACGTACAGCCGCACTCGGGCGCGACGGCCAACGCCGCGGTCCTCCACGCCCTGATCCGGCCGGGCGACCGCATCATGGGGCTCAGCCTCGCGCACGGCGGCCACCTGACGCACGGCATGAAGATCAACTTCTCGGGCCGCCTGTACGAGGTCTCCTCGTATGGAGTCGACGAGACGACGCACCGCGTCGAGATGGACCAGGTGCGCGAGATCGCGCTCAAGGAGCGCCCGGACGTCATCATCGCGGGCTGGTCCGCCTACCCGCGCCACCTCGACTTCGCCGCGTTCCGCGCGATCGCTGACGAGGTCGGGGCCAAACTTTGGACGGACATGGCGCATTTCGCCGGCCTCGTCGCAGCGGGTCTTCACCCGTCGCCCGTTCCGCACTCTGACGTCGTGTCCTCGACCATTCACAAGACCATCGGCGGCCCCCGCTCGGGCCTCATCGTCGCCCGCGACGAGGAGTACGCCAAGGTGCTCAACTCCGCGGTCTTCCCCGGCCAGCAGGGCGGCCCGCTCATGCACGTCATCGCGGCCAAGGCCGTCGCGCTCAAGGTCGCGGCGGGCGCCGAGTTCAAGGCGCGCCAGGAGCGCGTGCTGGAGGGCGCGCGCATCGTTGCCGAACGCCTCATGGCGAAAGACTGCGTCGACGCAGGGATCTCGGTTCTCACGGGAGGCACGGACGTCCACCTGGTGCTCGTCGACCTGCGGAACTCCCAGATGGACGGCAGCCAGGCACAGCACCTCCTCGAGGAGGCGGGCATCACGGTCAACCGCAACGCCGTCCCGTTCGATCCGCGCCCGCCGATGGTCACGTCCGGCGTGCGCATCGGTACGCCTGCGCTCGCCTCGCGGGGCTTTGACGCCGCGGAGTTCACGGAGGTCGCCGACATCATCGCGACAGTGCTGAAGGGCGGCGCGGACATCCCCGCGCTCCAGGCTCGCGTCGCGACGCTCGCGGACGCGTTCCCGCTCTACCCCGGCCTTCAGCAGTAGGGGGCGGCATGAGCGCGCAGATTCTCGACGGGAAGGCCACGGCCGCCGCCATCAAGGCCGAACTCACCGAGCGCGTCGCCGCGCTCGCGTCGCGTGGCGTCACTCCCGGGCTCGGGACGCTGCTCGTGGGCGACGACCCCGGGTCAACCTGGTACGTCAACGGTAAGCACAAGGACTGCGCCGAGGTCGGGATCTCGTCCATCCGCGAAGACCTGCCGGCAACCGCGACCCAGGACCAGATCGAGGCCGCCGTCGCCCGCCTCAACGCGGACCCTGCGTGCACGGGCTTCATCGTCCAGCTCCCGCTTCCCGCGGGCGTCGACACGAACCGCGTGCTCGAGCTCGTCGATCCGGCCAAGGACGCCGACGGGCTCCACCCGACCAACCTCGGGCGCCTCGTGCTCCGGGTGAGCGAGGAGATCGGCTCGCCGCTTCCGTGCACCCCGCGCGGCATCGTCGAGTTGATCGAGCGCCACGGCATCTCGCTGCGCGGCGCCGACATCGTCGTCGTGGGGCGCGGCACCACCGTGGGTCGAAGCATCGGACTGATCCTCACCCGCAAGGCCGTCAACGCGACCGTCACGCTGTGCCACACCGGCACTCGCGACCTCGCCGAGCACACGCGTCGCGCGGACGTCATCGTCGCGGCAGCTGGCGTTCCCGGGATCGTCGCGGCGGACATGGTGAAGCCAGGGGCGATCCTCATCGACGTAGGCGTCAGCCGCGTCCTGGATCCCGAGACGGGCAAGAGCAAGGTCGCGGGGGACATCGCGGCGGAGGCCGCCGAGACGGCCGCATGGGTCTCGCCGAATCCCGGGGGGGTCGGGCCGATGACGCGGGCGATGCTTCTCCAGAACGTCGTCGAGATGGCGGAGCGCGCGGCGGCGGGTTAGGGTCCCTCCATGCGCATCGCCACCGTCAACGTCAACGGCCTTCGCGCCGCCCTTCGCAAGGAGCACGGCGCCGCGTGGCTCGCGGGCGACCCCGCCGACGTCGTCGCGCTCCAGGAGGTGCGCGCCCCTGACGCGATCGTCCGCGAGGCGCTCGGGCCCGACTGGTCGATCGCGCACGACGAATGCCAGATCGCGGGTCGCGCAGGCGCCGCGCTCCTCACGCGCGAACCGCTACGCGACGTCGTCGTCGGCCTCCCCGGCCTCGACCCCTCCCCCTCGCACACCGGACGCTGGGTCGAGGGGACAACGTCGTCGGACGTCGGCGACGTGCGTGTCGTCTCCGTCTACGTCCACTCGGGCCAGGCGGGCACCCCCAAGATGGACGACAAGTACGCGTTCCTCGACGCGATGACCGCCCGCATGCGTGACCTACTCGCGGCGTACGACCGCGTCGTCGTCATGGGGGATATCAACATCGCCCACACGCCCCGCGACATCAAGAACGCCACGAGCAACGTGAAGAACGCCGGCTTCCTGCCCGAGGAACGCGTCTACCTTGACGGGTGGCTCGCCGACGGCTGGGTCGACGTTCACCGCACGCTCGCGGGCGACGTCGACGGGCCCTACACGTGGTGGTCGCAGCGGGGCAAGGCCTTCGATAACAACGTGGGCTGGCGCCTCGACTACCAATACGCGTCGCCCGCCCTCGCCGCGCTCGCCACGGAGGCGACCGTGGAGCGCGCGACGGCGTGGGACGCGCGGTGGAGCGATCACGCGCCGCTCGTCGTCCGCTACTCGTCCGTAGGCTCGTAAGGGACGAGGTAACTCGGCGGCGCGTATCCCGCTTCCGCGAACGCGCGGTCGACCTCGTCCTATCAGGGTCGCCCTCACGGTGCGCCGTATCAGGGCGATCACGGCCCCGCCGAATCCCACCCCGACGAGCTTGGCGCCCAGGGCACCCGCCGCTTGCGCCGCCTCGACCGCGAGGTCGAGTTCCGGGCCGCTGACCTCGAAGTCGCGCGCGAGTGATGCGTGCGACCGTGAAATCTGCCGCCCAATCTGGGCGAAGCGCTCGTGAGCTGGTCCGATCCCGGCGAGTTCGTCGACGACCGCCCGGACGCGGTGGATCTCCGTAACGATGTGACGAGCACGCTTGCGCAGAGTCTCGTCGTCGAGGGCCTCGACGCGCGCAAGGCCGTTCGGGGCGTCGGCGACCTCCCGGAGCGTCCGGACCCCGAGGGCCGACGCCGCCTCTGCGCACTCCGCCCGACGCACCCCCGCGTCCCCGACGCCGTACGTCGTCCCGGTGTCGATGACGAGGACCTCGAGGCCGTACTCGCGGAAATGGAGCCCGGTGTTGTGCATCTCAGGGGGGGATGTGGAGCAGTCGAGCAGGAGTGCGGAGTGCGACGATCCGAATAGCGAGACGTATTCGTTGAGGCGCCCGATCGACTCCCCGACGATGAGGCTCTCGGCGTCGTACGCCGCCTCCGCCAGGTCGAAGCGGCGAGCGGGCGTGTCGAGCGCGAGACGCCAGAGATCGTTGAGGGCGAGCGCGGTCGCGCAGGCGAACGCTGCGGTCGACGCGAGTCCCGCGCGCTGCGGAACGCACGACGCCACCGCGAGGTCGAAGCCCGGCCCGTCGTATCCCCGCTCGACCATCGACCACACGACGCCCGCGGCTGCGCCGAGCCAGTCGCGACGCATCTCTTGCGAGATCTCGTCGATCTCGACCTCGATCGCCCGCGCGGAGCCTTCAGCTTCGGTGATTCGCAGGACGGAGTCGGTTCGCGCGCGTGCGGCGACGTACGCTCGGTGTCGGATGATCGCCGGAAGGCAGAGCCCCCCGTTGTAGTCCGTGTGGTCGCCTACGAAGTTGATCCGGCCGGGGGCGGACCAGACGCCGCTCGGTTGTGCGTCGAAACTCGCTGAGAACAGCTCGCGCACCCGCGCCTCACCCTCACCACGTGACCACGGGTGATTCCATCGGGACGCTTCGTCGTTCGCAGGGATGTTCATCGCCCTTCACATGCTATGCAATCGGCGTAGGTAGTGTCGGGTCGAACGCGCCCGTGCCATGATGGCGGGGAATCCCGATAACGGGACAGCCTGAACAAAGGAGACATTCATGGCTCAGCCAGTCCAGACCATTTCGTTCGTCGAGGCGCTCCGCATCAACCGGGTGGGCGCCCTACTTTCCGGACTCGTGGTCATGCTCTTCGTGGCGCTTCTTCTGAGCTCTGCGGTGCCCCAAGACATCAACGTCGTCATCGAGCTTCTCTTGATCCTTCTGCTGAGCGCGGCTATCGGCTTCGCGGTGCGGTATACGTCTCCGAACCAGGGCGCGGCGACGCTCGGCACGGCAGCGTTTCTCGCGGCGATCGGGACGCCCATCATGCTCGTCACCGGTTCCGCGAAGGGCTCGTTCGGCGAGGCGCTTCTGCAGAGCTTCGCAACGGACTACCTCGCGGTCGCCTCGGCATTTGCTGCGGTCATCGCGGTGATCTGCGCGGGTTGGGGACGGCGATAACCCGAGATTCGTCCGTAATCTCCTCGTGACCTTTTCGTGACCCGATGGCATGATGGGGTCGTGCCCCATCGTTCTTAGGGCACTCAATCAAAGGAGATTGCACATGGAGAAGAAGATCCTCTGGGTCCTCCCGCGGTCCACGGCTAACGTGTCTCATCGCGAGCCTCGTCGTTACGGTGATCGTGTCGCTCTCGTCTGGTCCTTCGTTGATGACGTTAGACTTCAGCACGAAGAACGCCTGGATCTGGCATCATCGAGGTGCTCCTCGCCGCGCTGATCATCGGTTGGGCCGTCGGATTTTCGCGGGGAATGCCAAGCAGTCGACGCTCTGGATTGCGGCGGGCTTCGCCGCACTCGGCGCTGTTTTGGTGCACGCGCTGCAGCGGCAGCACCGTTGGGTGTGGCGGCGATCAGTTGACTCGTCGACAGCCCTGAGAGTGGTCAGTTCTCGACGTGACGAGCGTTGCGGCGGGTGCGTCGTGTTCTGGGCATCATCGCGGCGGCGGCCGCCTCGATGGGCGGGGAAGAGTAAGCGGTTCCTGTCACTCCGGAACACGTGGGCGGGGCGTCCGAAAGGGCGCCCCGTTCGCGTGCGTCCGCGGCCTAGGTCGGCTGCACTCCGAGCGGGCGTCCGGCGAGGCCACGCTTGCGAGCGCCAAGGGTCGTCGCCAGCTCGCGGAAGGCGAGCGCAGCGGGAGATTCCGGGTGAGACAGGACGACGGGGGTTCCCGCGTCCCCGCCCTCGCGGGCGGCGATGTCGATCGGCACCTGGCCCAGCAGCGGCACGTCGGTCCCCAGAAGTTCCGTCAGCCGATCGGCCACCTGCTTGCCCGCCTCCCTCGCCGAAGAGGTGAAGCCGCGAGCCGTCGGGCTTGCTCGAGCCACGCCATGTTCTCGATGACGCCCACCACGCCCTGCGACGTCTGGGTCGCGATCGACCCGGCGCGCTCGGCAACCTCTGCGGCGGCCGCCTGCGGCGTCGTCACCACGACGATCTCGGAGTGGGGCAGCAACTGAGCGACGGAGATGGCGATGTCGCCCGTGCCGGGCGGTAGGTCAAGAAGCAGGACGTCCAGGTCGCCCCAGAACACGTCGGCAGGAACTGCTCGATCGCGCGGTGGAGCATCGGGCCGCGCCACACCACGGGCTGGCCCTGCGGGACGAACATGCCGATCGACGACGGCCTTGACCTCGTGCGAGATCGGGGGCAGCAGCATGTCGTCGAGACGCGTGGGCTGGCCGTCGATCCCGAGCATTCCGGGGATCGAGAAGCCGAAGATGTCCGCGTCGAGCACGCCGACCTTGAGACCGTCCTGCGGCCATCGCTGCGGCGAGGTTGGCGGTGACGGTCGACTTGCCGACGCCGCCCTTGCCCGACGCGATCGCGTACACCCGGGTCATGTTCCCCGGCTGGGTGAAGGGAATGACGGGCTCGGGCTTGCCGCCGCGCAGCTGCGTCTCGAAGGCCGTCGCGCTGCTCCTCCGTCATGACGCCCAGCTCGACCTCACCCCGGTGACGCCGTCGACCGTCCCGACGCCGCGGCCTCGACGTCGCGCGTGATCTGTCGCGCATGGGGCATCCCGGAGATGGTGAGGTCGATGCCGATGACGGCGGCGCCGCCGTCGTTCGACCTCGACGGTGCGGACCATTCCAATATCGGTGATCGGGCGGCGTATTTCAGGATCGATGACGGTGGCGAGTGCGGCGTGTACGGCGGCGTCTGTAGGCATACGTCCATCGTAGATTGCCTGGGCTACGGCGATCACGACGTGGGTCCCGGCCCGGGCCCCTTTCGTCGTGCGGATCGCAACGACGTCTATTAGTGTGGCCTAGCGGCGCGTCCGCGCCCACGAACAAGGAGATCCTATGACCACGGTTGAGGGAACGGGAGCACAGCCGACGGCGGCCCCCGGAATGATTGATACGAGCAAGCCGCGTTGGCTTCTCGGAATCGTCGCGGGGCTTCTCGCGGGAATCGTGACCGCGACGCTGTATGCCATCGTCTCGGGCGCCATGAAGTCGGAAGTCCTCTACTTCATGATCATCGTCGGCGCCATCGGAGGCTTCGTTCTCCGCCTGGTCGGCCGCGTCTCCGGGGTTCTTGCTGGCGTCCTGTCGCTCATCATCGGCGCGATCTCGATCGCCATCGCCATCGTGCTTGTTGTTGCGACCTACGTCCTGGGCAACATTGTCGAGGCCTTCAAGCACCTCGGTGACTACGACTATGGCGCGATCTACTCCGCGTACTTCTCGGACTTCGAGGGTTACCTCTGGCCCATCGTCGGCCTCGTCGTCGGAGTCTTGGTGGGCTTCGGTATGGCCAAGTCCCGTGAGGATGCGGCTGCGGCGAAGACGGCGCCCGCTCTTGCGGACGGCGCCTCGGTGCCTCCGCCCGGTCCGACCATCACGCCGAACGCCTAATCCGGGCTCAGCGTAGGGGGCACGGTCGCGTCGCTTACGGCGCGGTCGTGCCCCCGTTCTCGGAATCGGGCGGTAACTCGGCCCGAAGCTCCTCGAGAAGCGCGCGAATCTCCCCGCGGACGAAGTCGCGGGACGCGGTTTCGCCGACAGCATTGCGTAGCGCGGCGACCTCTCGGGCGAGGTACTCGGTGTCGGCGAGCGAGCGCTCCGTGCGCTGACGATCCTGCTCGGCGGACACGCGGTCGCGGTCGTCCTGACGGCTCTGCGACAGGAGGATAAGGGGCGCGGCGTACGACGCCTGAATCGACAGCATGAGCGTGAGTGCCGTGAAACCGTTGCTCGGCTTGTCGAACTGCAGAATTCCCGAAGCGAAGACGTTCCAGGCGAGCCAGACGACGCAGAAGATCGTCAGGTAGACGATGAATCGCGGCGTGCCGAGGAAGCGCGCAATCCCCTCGGAGATGCGGCCGAAACGATCGGTGGGCCGGATGCGTCGGCGCGAGAAGCGTCGCGACTCGGTCGGGCGGTCGAGGCGATCATCCATGGGCGGCCTCCGGGGATGCCGACTGTTCGCGCCAGTCGTCCGGCAAGAGGTGGTCGAGCACGTCGTCGACCGAGACCACGCCAAGAAGGTGTCCCTCCTCATCGACGACGGGCGCCGCGAGAATGTCGTACGTGGCCATGCGCCGCGCGACCTCGGCGAGCGGAGCGGTGGCGGCAAGCGGCTCGATGCTCGGGTCGACGAGCGATCCTACGGGGGTAGGCGGAGCCTCGCGGAGCAGCCGCTGGATGTGGACGAGCCCGACGTACCGCCCCGTCGGGGTGTCCAGAGGCGGGCGCACGACGAAGGCCATCGACGCGAGCGACGACGTGATCTCCTCGCGCCTCAGGAGAGCCAACGCGTTCGCTGCTGTGCTCTCCGGTCCGACGATGACGGGCTCCGTCGTCATCAGACCACCGGCGACGTCGTCCTCGTAGTCGAGGAGCTGGCGGACGTTGCGCGCGTCCTCCGGTTGCATGAGCTCCAGTAGTTCGGCCGCCTTGCGCTCGGGAAGGTCGCCGAGAAGGTCGGCGGCGTCGTCGGGTTCCATCGCCTCCAGCACATCGGCTGCGCGCCCGGGCTTGAGGCTCGACAAGAGGGAGACCTGCTGTTCCTCTGGCATCTCCTCGATCACGTCGGCGAGGCGTTCGTTGTCGAGCGCTGCGGCGATCTCAACGGCGCGCGCGGGGGTCATCTCGAGTAGCGCGCCCGCGATGTCCGCAGGCTTGTAGTCCGCGAAAGACTGGATGATGAGCGCGGCACCCTGCATCTCGTCCGGCTCCGCGATTCCCGTGACGTCCTCGACGTCGACCACGATGCTTTCGCCGCGCCGCGAGAGGCCGAGCGGGCCCTTGCGGCGCTCGTCCTTGCGGACGAAGAGTTTGGTGACCGTCCACGTCCGGGTGCGCGTCTGCTCGATGGCAATGTCCTCGATGTACGCGATCGCGCCGGTCTCCGTGAGGGTGACGGACCGTTCGAAGAGGTCCGCCATGGCTAGCGTCTCGACGGGTCGCGCCTTGAAGCGGCGCAGATTCACGACGCCGGTGCACAGCACCTGGCCGGGGGCGATGGTCGTCACTCGCGTCAGAGGGAGGAAGACGCGGCGGCGTCCGGGAACCTCGAGGACGAGGCCGACGGCCGTAGGCGCTCCCTTGCTCTTCATGAGCAGCACGACGTCGCGCACGCGGCCGACCGGGTCTCCGAGGGGGTCGAAGACGCTGGTTCCGGCGAGGCGTGCGACGTAGATGCGCTCATGCGCCATGCTCATGCGCCAAGCCTAGCCGCGGCTCGCCGGAATCCTCGGGAGGCCACGGGGGCTGCCCCGAGCCTGCCGCAACTAGCCGCGAAGCGTCGCCATCCAGCGTTCGACGTCGTCGGGGCGCCGTGGAAGCTCGCGAGAGAGGTTCTCGACGCCGTCCTCGGTCACGAGTACGTCGTCCTCGATCCGAATCCCGATGCCGCGGAGCTCGGCGGGGACGGCGAGGTCGTCCTCTTTGAAGTACAGGCCGGGTTCGATCGTGAAGACCATCCCGGGCTCCAGCGTGCCGTCCAGGTAGACGGTTCGCCGCGCCTCGGCACAGTCGTGGACGTCGAGGCCGAGGTGGTGCGAGGTGGAATGCACCATCCAGCGGCGGTAGAGGCCGGCGTCGGGATCGTCGGACGGAGGCACGATGCCCCATTCGGTGAGGCGCCGTTCGATGACGGACATCGCGGCGGCGTGGACCTTCCGCAGGGTGGCACCGGGGCCAGCAGCCGCGAACGCCGCGTCCGCGGCCTCCAGGACCACCTCGTAGACGCGGCGCTGGACGTCCGTGTACCGGCCGCCGACCGGAAGCGTTCGGGTGATGTCCGCCGTATAGAGGCTCTCGACCTCGACGCCTGCGTCGAGGAGCAGCAGGTCCCCGTCTCGCACCGGACCATCGTTACTGATCCAGTGAAGGGTGGTCGCATTCGCGCCCGAGGCCGCGATCGTCTCGTATCCGACGGCGTTTCCCTCCTCGCGCGCGTGGCCGTCGAACGCGGCCTCGACGACGCGCTCGCCCCGTTTGTGATCGAGGGCCCGAGGAAGCTCGCGTACGACGCGCTCGAACCCCGAGATGGTCGCGGCGACGGCAGCGCGCATCTGATCGATCTCGTACTCGTCCTTCACCATGCGCATGAGCGACAGCGCGCGTGCAACGCGGCGCGACGGCTGGCCAGCGAGCCGCGTCCCGTGGGGCAGTTCCGAGACCGGACGCGTCGGTAGCCCCGTCAGCGCGGCGAACTCCTCGACGCCGGGCCTCCGTCCGATCCAGAACTCGCCGACGCGTGGATCGGCGTAGAAGCCCTCGCTGTCCCGTCCGGCAGGGGGGTTCACGTAAAGCGTCGCGTCGTGGCCGTCACTCGTCGGGTCCAGCACGAGCACCGCGCCTGGCTCGTGATCGGCGCCGAGCCCGGTGAGGTACGCGAAATCCGAGTCCGGCCGGAAGCGATAGTCGGTGTCGTTCGAGCGGGGTTTGAGATCGCCAGCCGGAACGACGATGCGCACGCCGGGGAACTGGGCGGACAGCCTCGCCCGGCGTCCCGCTGAGAACGAGGCGGCCGCAGACAGCGTCACGGGAGGCTGCTCCACCCCTCCCCACTGCTCGGTGATGAACGCCTTGAACGCGTCGGAGTCGGGCCGCTGCGCGCGCGCCTTGTTCGTTTCGGTCTTGTCATCCACGCGTCCATGCTCCCACGCCGCTGGCGCGCTCGAGGGAGGACCCGCGGCGTACCCTGACGTGGTGCGAATAGACCTCCACACCCACTCCGCGTACTCCGACGGAACGGACACGCCAGCGGGAGTGATGCGCGCCGCGGCCGAAGCTGGCCTCGACGTCGTTGCCCTCACGGACCACGACACGCTGGCGGGCTGGGACGAGGCGCGGGCCGAGGCGGACCGGCTCGGGATCGCGTTCGTGCCGGGCGTGGAGCTCTCCACCCACTACCGCGACGTGAGCGTCCACCTCGTCGCGCACTGGCCCCGACCGGACGGCGACCTCGAGGCGATGATGGCCAAGGTCCGCGGCGCCAGGATTGAGCGCGCGCAGGAGATCGTTCGCCGCGTCGCCAAGGATTTCCCCATCACATGGGAGGCGGTCGAGGGGCGGTCGGAGTCGGCGGAGACCGTCGGTCGCCCTCACATCGCCGATGCGCTGGTCGACGCGGGGCATTCGCCGGATCGCGACACCGCGTTCGCGGACATCCTCCACAACGGATCGCCGTACTACATCCCGCACTACGCGCCCGAGGTACTCGCGGCCATCCGCACCGTTCGCGCCTCGGGAGGGGTGCCGACGTTCGCGCACCCCGGCGCGGACGCGCGAGGCCGCATCGTTGCCGACTCCGTCATCGGTCAGATGGCGCGCGCGGGCCTCGTCGGTCTCGAGGTGGAGCACCGTGACCATTCGGAAGCACAACGTAAGCGGCTCGCCGCCCTCGCCGCGCGGTTAGCGCTCGTCCCCACGGGGGCGAGCGACTACCACGGGACCGGAAAGCAGAACCGCATCGGCGAGAACCTCACGACTCCGGAAGCGTTCGAGGCGCTGAAGGCCGCCAGGAGTTAGGCTCCGGTCGCCGATTCGCCTCCCGTGCGCCGGCGGCGACGTCGCGTGCCAGCCGGCCGCGGAGCGCGAGGCTCCCTTGCACCGCCGCCCGACGCGTTGTCGCCCGAGGTCTTCTCGCCCGAGCCCTGCGCGGGAGCGCGACCTGAGCCGCCACCGGCACTGCCACGCCCTGAGCCGCCGCGGCCCGAGCCGCCACCGGCGTTGCCACGGCCTGAGCCGCCACCGGCACCGCGACGCGGTCGATCGCCGTCCCTGCCGGAACCGCCGCGTCCGCCGCCGGGCTTGCGTCCGGTCTCGCCGAGGTCCTCGACGACTTCGGCGCCAAGGCCCTCGCGCGTGCGCTTGGTCTTGGGAAGCTGCCCCGTCGTTCCCTCGGGGATATCGAGCTCCGCGTAGAGGTGAGGCGAGTTGGAGTAGGTTTCCTCCGGCTCGGGATACCCGAGGTCGAGGCCCTTGTCGATGAGGCCCCAGCGCGGCATGTCGTCCCAGTCCACGAACGTGACGGCGACGCCGGTCTTGCCCGCGCGGCCGGTGCGGCCGGTGCGGTGCAGGTAGATCTTCTGGTCCTCGGGGCACTGGTAGTTGATCACGTGCGTGACGTCGTCGACGTCGATGCCGCGCGCCGCGACGTCCGTCGCTACCAGCACATCGATCTTTCCGGACTTGAACGCGCGGAGTGCCTGCTCACGCGCGCCCTGCCCCAGGTCGCCGTGGATGGCGCCCGACGCGAAGCCGCGTGCAGCGAGCTCATCCGCGACCTTAGCTGTGGTCCGCTTGGTGCGGGCGAAGATGATGCTCAGGCCGCGGTCCCTCGACTGAAGGATGCGGGCGAGCACCTCGATCTTGTCCATCGCGTGCGCGCGGTAGACGAACTGCTTGATCGCCTTGACCGTGGCGCCGGAGTCCTCGGGGTCCGAGGCGCGGATGTGGGTGGGCTGGATCATGTAGCGACGTGCGAGCGCGACGACCGCGCCTGGCATCGTCGCGGAGAACAGCATCGTGTGGCGCGAGGCTGGGGTGGCGCCGAGAAGCTTCTCGACGTCGGGGAGGAAGCCGAGGTCGAGCATCTCGTCCGCCTCGTCCAGGACCACCGTCTTCACGTACCGCAGGTCGAGGTGCCCCTGGTTCATGAGGTCGATCATGCGTCCGGGTGTTCCCACCGCGACCTCGACGCCCTTCCTCAGGGCCTCGATCTGCGGCTCGTACGCGCGGCCGCCGTATATCTGCAGCACGCGCACGGAGCGCTTCTTCGCGGCGACGACGAGGTCCTGCGCCACCTGGACGGCGAGCTCGCGCGTCGGGGCGACGACAAGCGCCTGGGGCTTGCCTGGCTCGGCCAGGTCGTCCCAGCCGGGCTCGCCAGGGCTCACGAGGTGCTCGAGCAGGGGGATGCCGAAGCCGAGCGTCTTGCCCGTGCCCGTCTTGGCCTGGCCAATGATGTCGTGCCCGGCAAGGGCGACCGGGAGGGTCATCTCTTGGATCGGGAAGGGGGACGTGATGCCGACGTCGGCTAGTGCCTCGACGATCGGCGCGCTGACGCCAAAGTCCGCAAACGTGCGGGCAGGCGCGAGCGTGGGTTGTTCTGTGTCACTCATGGGTGAAGAATCCTAGATTCGGTGGCGCTCAACGTGGCGCCTCAACGGCGGGTAGCCGATCGCGAATCTCCATGCGGCCTGTGCCGCGTTTCACGTGACGACCGGGCAACCTCGGGTCGCTTCCAGTGTACCGCGAGGGCCGTCCGGGGTCCCGGACCGTAGTCTGGTGCGGTGGAACGCCTAGTGATTATGGGGGTCTCGGGGAGCGGAAAGAGCACCATCGGCCGCGCCGTCGCCCGCTCGCGTGGCCTGCCCTTCGTCGACGGCGACGACCTCCATCCACCCGCGAACGTCGCGAAGATGGCCGCCGGAGTGCCGCTGACGGACTCCGATCGCTGGCCGTGGCTTGAGGCCGTCGGAACGTGGCTCGCGAACCAGCCCCACGGCGGCGTTGTCGCCTGCTCCGCGCTCAAGCGGCGGTATCGCGACGTTCTCCGCGAGGCCGCGCCTGGTACGAGGTTCGTGCACCTGTACGCGGAGGCTTCCGTGATAGCGGCGCGCGTCGAGGGACGTCGCGAAACCGAGGAGCATTTCATGCCGCCCGCGCTTCTCACATCGCAATACGCGGACCTCGAGCCGCTCGACGCGGATGAGGAGGGGATCGCCATCGACGTGGGCGAGGCCTCAATCGAGCAGGCGACGGCCCGCGCCGCCGAGTACTAGCCGCCGAAACCGACCCGCCGCTTTTCCTCGTTGCCCATCTCGACGTAGCCGAGCGCCGCCCACGGCACGATCACGCGTCGGCCCTTGTCGTCGCGGAACTCGACGGTCGTGCCACCCATCGCGTCGGCAATGGCCTTGGCGACGGCGTCGGCCGTCTGATCGGTTTCGAGCGTGATCTCGCGCGACACGTTCTGCACGCCAATCTTGATTTCCATAGCTCGCCTCCGGAGTCGGGTCTGTGCACTACGAACTATCGTAGAGGCATGCCCTTTGGACGACGCAGCGCGCAGCGTTTCACGTCGCGCCGTATTCCGGGGCCTCTCGTGATCGTGGCCATCGTGCTCGCCGCGTTCGCCGTGGGCATGGGGGCCGGGTGGGGAAGTCCCGTTTTCGTCGGTTTCGTCGCGAAGGTGTGGCCGCAACCCGACGTGTCGGCGACCCCCTCGGTCCACCCTTCGGTGGTCGAGACGCCAGACATCCCCGTCGACCTGTACCCGAAGCTCGATCGATTCATGAACGACGATGATCGCGCGGCTGGCCTGACGAGCCTCGACGTCCCGACGCTCGGCGACGGTAACTTCGTCGTCATCCCTGGGACGGTGCAACCGCCCACCGACGCCCCCGTGCGGTGGGTTCGCCTCGAGATCGAGGACGGCGTTCCGCTGGATCCCGACGTTCTGTCGACCTACGTCATGTCCATACTCAACGACCCCCAAGGGTGGGGCGCGCACGGCCGCGTCTCCTTTGGACGGACGGACGGAGCTGCGGACATCCGCATCGTGTTCGCGACCCCGAAACAGGCGGAGGGTCTATGCAAGCGCCCGCACGAGCCGGCGACGATCTCGGTCGAGCCGCCTGACGTCCCGCCGGGGCCCGTCGGCATCGCCGCCTCGGCAATCGCGACGCCGACTCCAGGCCCGACGGCGTCGCCGAGCCCCTCGGTCTCCGCGACCCCGGAGTACGTTCCCTCGTGCGCGGAGCAGGGGCTGGTCGTCGTAAGCGCCTACCAGTGGGCTGCGGGAATTCCGACGTTCGGCGATGACGGCACGTCCGAACACGCGTACATGATCAATCACTTCATCGGCCACATTCTCGGTGAGGAGGACGCGACGTGCACCAAGAAGGACGAGGTCGCGTCCGTCATGGTGAATCAGGAGCTCACTATCGATCCGTGCCTGCCCAACGGCTGGCCGTTCCCTAGCGAGGAACAGGACGGCGGTTAGGCCCGTCGGGGCGCGTATGTCTCGCCCGCGGTGGTGGGATGGACCCATGGATCGCGTGACGCTCGAGCGCCCGGCCCCCGTTCCGGAGGAGCCAGCGCTCGACGCCGCCCAGAGCGACGTCCTCGCGTTTGTCGCCGACGCCGCGGCGGGTCACGCGGTCGTCACCGGTCGCGCGGGTAGCGGCAAGACGACGGTGGCGGTCGCGGCGGCCGCCGACGCCGTCACATCCGGCAGGCTCGACCCGGCCTCGCTCCTGGTGCTCGCGCCGACGCGCCGCGCCGCTGCGGCGCTCCGCGATCGCGTCACGGCGGCCATGGGCGCCCCGACCGCGGTTCCTCCCGTGCGCACCGCGGCGTCGTGGGCGTACGCCATCCTCCGGTCGGTCGCCGACGCCGACGGCGCGCCCCGCCCGCGCCTGGTGTCCGGAGCGGAGCAGGACGTCGTGTTGCGCGAGCTACTCGCCGGGCACGCCAGGGGAGCGGGCGTGGACGTCGACTGGGACGGCATCGTGCCTCCCGAGGCGCTCCGGCTTCCCGGATTCCGCAGGGAACTGCGCGACCTGGTGATGCGGGCGTCGGAGGCAGGCATCGGACCCGAGGATCTCGCGGACCTCGGGCGCCGGACAGCGCGCCCCGAGTGGGAACGCGCGGCGATCGTGTTTCGCGAGTACGAACAGGTGATGGCGCTGCGCTCGTTGCCTGCCGATCAGGGTGCCCGCTACGACCCCGCGGAGGTCGTGGCCGCCGCAGCGGACGAACTGCGCGCGTGGCCAGAGTCCGCCGTTCATCCGGGACCTCAGTGGTCGCTGATCCTCGTCGACGACGCCCAGGACCTCACGCGCGCGGGTATCGAACTGCTGGGCGTCGCGTCCGCACGGGGGTCGCGGATCGTGCTGTTCGGCAACGCGGACGAGTCCGTCCAGGGCTACCGCGGCGCGGTGCCGAGCTTCCTCGCGGAGGCGACGGGGCCGCGCCCTGCCGGGTGGGGGGCCACGGTGCTCCGGCTCGACGGCTCGCACCGGCAACCGCCTGCGCTCGCCGCGGTCGCATCGTCTGTCGCGTCGCGCATCGGCACGGCGGGGGTGGGCTCCGCCCGGGCGAACGTCGATGCTGGCGGAGATCCTCCTCCGGTTGAGGTGATTCGCGCGGTGCGCCGCTCGACGGCCGCCCGCGCGATCGCCACGCGGCTGCGCGCGCTGCACCTCGGCCTCGACGGCGATCCCGTGCCGTGGTCAAGCATCGCGGTGATCGCGCGCTCGAGCGCCCGGCTTCGCGAGGCCCGATCGGACCTGCTCGCAGCTGACATCCCCTGCGAGTCACTCGGAGACGGGATGGCGCTGCATCGCGAGCCCGCCGTTGCCCCGCTTCTCGAGATCGTTCGCGTCGCGCTCGGCGCGCCATGGACGATCGAGACCGCGGCGGACGTTCTCGCGTCGCGCGCCGTCGGTCTCGACGCGATCGGTCTTCGACGCCTGCGGCGCTCGCTGGTGCGCGAGGAACGCGCGGGGGGCGGGCTACGCGGCGGATCGGAGCTGCTGCTCGACGCGCTCGGCGATCCCGCGCGACTCGCGACCGTCGAGGGACGGGAGGCGCGACGCGCCACGCTCGTCGCCAGGGCCGTCGTCGACGCCAGGGCCGCGGCCGAGGAGCGAGGCACCCCCGGCGCCATGATCTGGGCGGCGTGGTCGCGCCTCGGCGTGGCGGAGGTGTGGCGCGACGGCGCGTTGGCCGGCTCCGCAAGGGATGATGTGGACCTCGACGCCGTCATCGCCCTCCTGCGCGCGGCAGAACAGTTCGCCGAGCGCCTGCCTGAGGCCGAGCCGGGGGCCTTCCTCGACTACCTCGACGCCCAGGACTTCGCGGCCGATAGCCTCGCCCCGACGGCCTCGAACCTCGGCGGCGTCGTGTTTGCCACCCCGGCGTCGGCAGCGGGCCGCGAATGGGACGTCGTGGTCGTCGACGGGCTCGAGGAGGGGCTGTGGCCCAACCTCCGCCTCCGCGACTCCGTGCTCGGCGCACAGGCGCTCGCGGAGATCCTCGCGGGACGGGCGGAGGCCGCCCCCGTTCCGGAGGACCGCCGCGCGGCGGAGGCAGCTGCTGCTCGTACCGCCGTCCTCGCCGACGAGACGCGCGCGTTCCTCGTGGCATTCACCCGGGCCCGCACGCGCGTGCTGATCCCCGTGCTCGACGAAGCCGCGTCCGAATCGGACGTCCGGCCGTCCCGCTACGTCGGCTGGTTGACCGCCGCAGGCGCCACCGTGGTCGAGGCTGGCGCTGTGGACGGAGTCTCCGACCTTCGGGACGCCGTGACGTCGCTGCGCAGGGAGGCCGTAGCGCTGGGGAGCGACGAACGGTCGGGGCACGTCGCCATGCTGGCTCGACTCGCGCTCGCCGGATCCCCCGGCGCGGATCCGCGCGCCTGGCACGGGGCGAACGACCGTAGCTCGACGGCGCCGTTATGGGCGCCCGACGCCAGCGTCCCTGTGTCGCCATCGAAGGTGGAGGCCGCCGAGACGTGCGCCCTCAAGTGGGCGCTCGAGAACGCGGGCGGCACGCGCGAATCGGGGACGGCGCAGCTGGTCGGCAGCCTCGTCCACGAGATCGCGGCCGAGATGCCCTCGGCGACGGCCGAGGAGTACGAGGCGGCGCTCGACGAGCGGTGGCACGAGATCGGACCGCTAGACACGTGGGCGCGTCGGGTCGAGCGGCTCAGGGCGTCGTCGATGGTGCGCAAACTCGCGGAGTACGCCGCGAGCGTCTCCGCAGACGAGGTCCGGACGGAGGCATCGTTCAGCGTCGAGGTGGGACGCGCGATCCTTCGCGGCCAGGCGGACCGGCTCCACGTGACGGGAGATCGCGCCACCGTCGTGGACCTCAAGACGGGGCGGTCCGCGGTCAGCGCGGGCGAGGCCGAGGACCACGCCCAGCTCGCGATGTACCAGCTCGCCGCCGAGAGCGAGGCCTTCCCCGGGGTCTCAGGATCCGATAGCGCCGAGCTCGTCTACGTCGGCACGGACACGGTGCATCCGTCCATTAAGTCGCAAGGCTCGATCGACGTCGCCGCCCAGTCGGGGCGCCTCGCCGACGTTGTCGAGACCATGGCGTCGTCCGTCTTCCGGGCGACGGCGGGCCCGCAGTGCGAGCACTGCCCCGTCCGGAGGAGCTGCCCCGTGCAGCCCGAGGGGGGATCGGTGATCGGATCGTGACCGCGGAAGATGTGGCCGGAATCGTCGCGGGACAGGGGCGAACGATCGCCCAGCTCGCCCGTTTGATCGACGAGTCACGCGTCCCGACGGCCGAGCAGGCGGAGGTGGCTGGCTGGGGCACGGGCCCCGCGCTCGTGGTCGCAGGGGCCGGATCGGGTAAGACGGAGACGCTCTCCATGAGGATGGTCTTCCTGCTCGATCACGCACGCGAGATGTGGGGCGAGGACATCTCGCCCGACCAGATCCTGTGCCTTACCTTCACCAGAAAGGCCGCAGCAGAGATCTCGTCCAGGGCCAAGGAGCGCATCGACGCCGCGTTCGGCCCCGACGCCGCCCGACCCGCGCCCACCGTGGCCACGTACAACGCCTACGCCGCAGGCGTCGTCCGCGAACATGGGCTGCGGGTGGGCGTCGACCCCGACTCCGTCGTTCTGACGGACGCGTCGCTCTGGCAGATGGCGGCCCAGATCGTGGAGGGCTGGACCGACGATCTCGACGCCGAGGCGGCTACCAGCACCATCATCCGCGCGGTGCCACGGCTCGCCGCGCAACTATCCGACCACAACGCGAGTCCTGCCGAGCTCGCCGAGTTGTGCGACGCGATCGCCGACGCCATTCTCGCCATGCCGTCTCGGAAGAAGGGAAGCGGCGGGGAGCCGACCAAGGCCGCCCGCGGGGACGCCGCGCGTTACCGCGCACGCGCCGCGATGGCGCCGCTCGTCACCGAGTTCGTGCGGCGCAAGCGCGAGGGTTCGTTCCTCGACTTCTCCGATCAGATCGCGCTCGCCGCGCGCCTCGCGGGCCTGCCCGCCGTCCGCGCGGTCGAGCGTTCGCGGTACCGCGCCGTGCTGCTTGACGAGTTCCAGGACACGTCGCACGGCCAGCTCGACCTCTTCGCGACCATGTTTGGTCACCGTCACCCCGTGATGGCCGTCGGGGACCCTCATCAGGCGATCTACGGGTTCCGTGGCGCCTCGGCCGAGTCTCTCGCCGCGTTCGTCGAGCGATTCGGCGGGAGCGAGGCGGTGGGACTCCTCGCGCTGTCCACCTCCTGGAGGAACGCTCCCGGCGTGCTCGACGCAGCCAACGCCGCGACGGTCGCGCTTCGCGAGACCTCGCGCATCCCCGTCCCCATCCTGCGTCCGCGAGACGGCGCGGGCTGCGGCGCGGTACCCGCGATCACGGCACACATGTATCGCGATCGCGAGCGGAGGCCGAGGGCGTCGTCGACGGCTGTCATGGAGCGCCGCGCCGCGATCGAGCGATGGAACGCCGCGAATCCGCGGGCGACGCGCGGCGACGCCGTCACGGCCGCCGTGCTCTGCCGCAAGCGGAGCCAGTTCCCTGCGATCGTCGCCGCCCTTCGGGCGCGGGGTGTGCGCTACCAGGTGGTGGGGCTCGGCGGGCTACTCGACATCCCCGAGGTCGTCGACCTCGTGGCGCTTCTCGAAGCAGCGCACGACCCGACCCGGGGCGACTCGCTTATGCGGTTGCTCGCCTCTGATCGCTTCGCGTTGGGCGCGGCGGACCTCGCCGCGCTCGGAGACTGGTCGCGGGACCTCGCCGGGCCTCGCGACGAGCGCGAGGCCGAGCCGAGCATCGTCGACGCGATCGAGGAGCTACCCGACCCAGGTTGGACGTCCCGGGACGGGCGCTCGCTATCGGAGACCGCCAGGGAGAGGCTGGGCGACGCGCGCGCCGTGATTGCCGCGGTTCGCGGGCACGTCTACCTGCCCCTGGGGGAGCTCGTCGCGTTCGCCACCCGCGCGTACGGGCTCGACGTTGAGAGCGCGGTCGCGCGGCGGGCGGCGGCGTCCCAGGACGCCTTGGAGACCTTCGCTGACGTGGCGCGGACCTTCAGCGTCGGCGCGGAGCACGCGACGCTCGGGGCGTTCCTCGCGTGGCTCGAGGCGGCTCGAGACGAGGAGTCCGGGCTCGACTCGCCCGTCGCCCCGCCGGATCCGACGGCCGTGCAGATCCAGACGGTTCACTCGGCAAAGGGACTCGAGTGGGACGTCGTGGCCGTGCCGGGACTCGTCGACGGACAATTCCCGAAGGTGGGTCTGCCGTCGAAGGACGTGGCGCACTACACGGACGCGGGCTGGACGCGAGGACTCAACGAACTGCCCTGGCCGCTTCGCCGCGACGCCGCTGGTCTTCCCGTGTGGGACTGGCGCGGCGCCGAGACGTATAGCGAGTTCTCGAACCGCACCAAGGCGTTCCGCGTCGCGGCCGGGCGCTTCCGAATCGAGGAGGAGCGACGCCTGTTCTACGTCGCGGTCACGCGCGCGTTCTCGACCGTCATCCTGAGCGGCGCGTGGTGGGATTCGACCAAGACTCCGAAGGACCCCGCGATCTACGTTCGCGAACTCGTCGAGGCGGGGGTCGTGTCCGACGAGCAATGGGACGCCAAGCCCGAGACGAATCCGCTCGAGGACGTCCCCCCCGACACGGCGTCGTGGCCGCCGGACGCCTCGGCAGGCGCGCTCGCGGTACGGGCGCTCGCGGCGGAGGTTCGCGCTGAACTCGCCGACCCGAGCCCCGCCGCCTCGGCGCTTCCCTATCGGCTGCAGATCGAGGCGATGCTGGCCGAGGCGGAGAGCCGCTCGGGTGCGACGGCCACGGTGCGGATCCCTCCGCACCTCTCGACCACCGCCCTCGTGTCGCTCGCGCGCGACCGCAGCGCGTTCGCGGCGAACCTTCGGCGTCCCCTCCCCACGGAACCGACGGCCGCTGCGGCGCGGGGGAGCGCCTTCCACGCGTGGGTCGAGGCCCACTATGGAGCGACGCCCCTGTGGGACGAGGACGATCCGGACGAGAGCGTTGACTTTGATCGGCTTCGCGATGCCTTCCTCGCGTCGCCGTGGGCGAGGCGCGTCCCCAGCCACGTCGAGGCGGATGTCGAATTGCCGATGGGAGGGGTCACGCTCCGCTCCCGCATCGATGCCGTCTTCCCCCCTGGAGGCGGGCTCGACCGCGTGACGGTCGTCGACTGGAAGACGGGCGTTCCGCCCACCGACCCGCGCGAGCGCGAGGCGCGGGAGGTGCAGCTCGCGACGTACCGTCTCGCCTGGTCGCGGTGGACGGGCGTTCCGCTCGACGACGTTGACGCGGTGTTCTTCTACGCGTCGACGGGCGAGACGGTGTCGCCCGCGCGCCTGCTCGATGAGGACGAGATCGTCGCGCTCCTCGGCGCGGACGCCTAGATTTCCCCGGCCTCCGAGAGGAGCGCCTCGAGATCGGTCAGCATGTCCACGGCGTCGTCGGTGATGGCGTCGTCCTCCGCGCGGATTCCGTGGAGCAGCCACCGCGGTAGCGCAAGTTCGGAGGCGAGCCGGGCTCGGTCGACGAGGTGAGGGTCGCGCAGTTCGCGCCGTCCGACGGAGTACGCCTCGATGACGGAATCGGCAGCCTCGGGCGTTGCCGCGGCGACGAGCCACGCGAGATCGTCCGCCGGGTCGGCGACCTTCGCTTCCGCCCATCCCACGATGCCAGCGACCGCGCCATCCGAAACGATGATCTGGTGCTCGCCGAGGCTTCCGTGCACCGGCGTCGGCTCGAAGCGCCACCACGCGACGTTCTCGAGACGCTCCTCCCAGCGCGCCGTGAGCGCGGGAGGTACCCTGCCGGTCTGCGCCGCTGCGTCGAGCTCGGCGAGGCGCCGTTGACGGTAGGCCTCCGGCGTGTACGTCGGCAGGCCCTCGTCCTCGACGAGGTCGGTGGGAAGCTCGTGTATCTGCGCGATGGCGTGTCCGAGCGATGCCGCGAGGCCGGGGCCAGGCTCGAGTCCGGCGAGGCTCAGGCGCGTCCCGCGTATCTCCTCGTATACGACGACGCGACCGCCCTCGGGAAGGGCCGCCGTGCCGGCGGGGCGCGGAACCTCGAATCCGATGGCGCGCGCGTCGCGCGACCGGGCGAGGGCGGTCAGGAGTCCGAGCTCGGCCTCAAGGGCCGCGCCAGCTGCGGCCCGACGCGGGGCACGCACCGTCCACCGCTTCCCTGTCGCGTCCACGACGATCACGACGTCGAAGTCGATATCCGCGTGGGGGCTACGCAGGACGTCGTACACGTCGAGGCCGGGAACGGCCGCCGACGCGAGCGCTGCGAGCGCGAGCGGCGAGTGGGGCACGACCTCACGGTAGAGCCAAACCACCACATAGCGCCATGCGCCGCGTCGAGCGGAGGCTACCGTGTGAGGATGCGCAACCGCTGGCCCCTCGTCGACGCACCCCTCATTGACCGCGCAGCGCACCTGCGTTCTCCGGCGGATTCTCGCGGCTGCGGACGCCGTCGTAACGTTCGACGGTGGCGTCGTTCTCGACGGGAATCGCCTGGCGATCGTGCGGGCGGGCGAGCGTCCCGCGGCTCGCGTCGTGTTCTACCTGGGGCACGTCGACGGGCGAGACGTCGTCGGCGTCGTGCCGACGGACGACGCCGCGGCGGGCTTGTCGGGGACCCTGACGCCGCTGCGGCGGTCCTTCACGATGCTCTCCGGGCCTCACGCTGCGGCTGATCGCGAGCTCGCGGCCACGGCCGTGGCGATGGCGACGTGGCATGAGCGTGCGGCGTATTGCCCCATCTGTGGCGCGACGACGGAGTCGATCAACGGCGGCTGGAGCCGTCGGTGCGTTGCGGACGGCACCGAGCATTACCCCCGAACGGATCCCGCCGTCATCGTCAGGATCGTGGACCCGGACGACCGACTCCTGCTCGCCCACGTCTCGTACCACTCTGCGGGGCGGTTCAGCCATCTGGCGGGCTACGTCGAGCCCGGGGAGTCTCTCGAGCAGGCCGCGCACCGCGAGGTGCGGGAGGAGGCGCAGATCGAGATCTCGGACGTCACGTACGTCGGCAGCCAGCCGTGGCCGTTTCCCGCCTCGATCATGGTGGGGTTCACGGCGCGGGCATCCTCCTCGAGGATCGAGGTCGACGGCGAGGAGGTGGTCGAGGCGGCGTGGTTTACCCGGGAGGAGCTCGCCGCCCGCGTCGCCGAAGGGGCCATCATTCTTGCGCCCCCAGGATCGATCGCGCGTTTCCTTGTCCACGACTGGTACGGCGGCGCGATCCCGGACGCCGCTGGCGTCACCTCGACGTGACACCATCGGCTTCATGGCAGCGCGATCGATGAAACCCGAGGATATCCTCGAACCGCTCGACCCCGAGCAGCGGGAGGTGGCGCGCGCCCTCACGGGACCCGTCTGCGTCCTCGCCGGAGCGGGAACGGGCAAGACTCGCGCGATCACGCATCGCATCGCTTACGGGGTCGCCGTCAACGCCTACCAGCCGCAGTCCGTGCTCGCGGTGACGTTCACCGCTCGGGCGGCGGGCGAGATGCGTCAGCGGCTTCGCGCCCTCGGGGTGGCGGGCGTCCAGGCCAAGACCTTCCACGCCGCCGCCCTGCGCCAGCTGGGATACTTCTGGCCCGAGGTCGTCGGCGGCCGAATCCCCCCGATCTCCCCGCAGAAGGGCGCGCTCGTTGGTGAGGCGGCCCGGAGCATCGGACTTGCCGTGGATCGAATCGCCGTCCGCGACCTCGCGGCAGAGATCGAGTGGGCGAAGGTCTCCCTGGTCGATCCCGACGACTATGCGGCGACGGCCGTTCGGGAGGGTCGCCCGCAGCCCGCCGGGGTCGAACGCGCGACCGTTGCCGACCTCATGCGAGCCTACGAAGAGGTGAAGACCGCCAAGGTCGTCCTCGACTTCGAGGACATCCTCCTGCTTCTCGCCGACGTCATGGCGCGCCATCGCGAGGTGGGGGACACCATTCGCCGTCAGTACCGGCACTTCGTCGTCGACGAGTATCAGGACGTCTCCCCTCTCCAGCAATACCTCCTCGACCAGTGGCTCGGCGGCCGCGACGAGCTGTGCGTGGTCGGCGACCCGTCGCAGACGATCTACTCGTTCGCCGGGGCCACGCCTCGCCACCTCACCGGCTTCGTCGGACGGTATCCCCACGCAACCCTCGTGCGACTCGTCCGCGACTATCGATCGACGCCGCAGGTCGTCGCCCTGGCGAACGGCCTCATGCGTCAGGGCGGCGGTGCGGTCGAACTCGTCGCCCAGCGCCCCGCTGGTCCCGCCGTCGCGTTCCAGACCTACGCCGACGTCACGGCCGAGGCGGTTGGCACGGCGGAGAGGATCGCGGCGCTCGCCGAATCGGGCGTCGCTATGCGAGAGATCGCCGTGCTCTACCGCACCAACGGGCAGTCGGAGGCGTTCGAGGATGCGCTCGCGCAGCACGGCATCCCGTACCTCGTGCGGGGAGGGGCGCGCTTCTTCGACCGCGAGGAGGTCAAGAACGCGATGATTCTCCTCAGGGGCGCGGCCGTGACGGCGCCCGACGACATTCCTGTAGCGGTGCGCGAGGCGCTCGATGGGGCTGGTTGGGCGGAGGATCCCCCTGCGGAGCGCGGAGCGGTGCGCGAGCGCTGGGACTCCCTTCAGGCGATCGTCGAGCTCGCGGACGAGTGGGACGGCACGCTTCGCGAGTTCGTGGAAGAACTCGACGAACGCGCCTCCGCCCAGCACGCGCCGACGGTCGACGGCGTGACCCTGACGACCCTTCACGCCGCCAAGGGGCTCGAGTGGGATGCCGTGTTCATCGTGGGGCTGAGCGAGGGGCTCGTCCCCGTCTCGCTCGCGGAGACAGACGCGGCGCTCGACGAGGAGAGGCGACTGCTGTACGTCGGGATCACGCGGGCGCGCGAGCACCTGGTGCTGTCCTATGCACGCGCCAGGGCCGAAGGCTCGCGAGCGTCGCGCAAGCGAACGCGATTCCTCGAGAAGTGGTGGCCGGAGTCGCGGCCAGCGCGTCCCCGCCCGGCGAACGCGACGGCCGACCTATCCGCGACGGACCTGAGGCTCTTCGAATCCCTGAAGGCGTGGCGCCTTGCGCACGCTGAGGCGGACGCCAAGCCCGCCTACACCGTTCTCATCGACGCGAGCCTCGCGCAGATAGCCGAGGCACGGCCCGCGACCCTCGGGCAGCTCGCGAGGATCCGGGGCGTAGGACCGAACAAGCTCGATCGCTACGGGGTCGAGATCCTCGAGATCGTCGCGGGCGACTCCGCCACTCGTCCGATCGCGTAGGGATTACGTCGCGACCATCCGGGCCCGCGCGGCCGCGGTCTCGTCCCCGACGCCCCCCGCGGCGCCGCACCCGCATGCGGGGTGCGGGGACATCCTCTCCCATGCGGGCTCGCCGCGCAGCGGCACGGCCCAGGTGCCAGCGTCGCGGGGATCGCCCCGGAGGTAGGAGACGACCTCGCGAGCGGCGAGCGTCCCTGCGAGCGAGGAACACTCCGCCGGGTAGCGTGCCGCCGCGTCGCGTCGCGGGTCGCCGACTTGAAGAGCGAGAAGCGGCCAGTGGGAATCCGCGTCGGTGCGGTGCATCGCGCAGCACCCTGCGCATGCGGTGACCCCGGGGCGCACCAGGGGGCCGACGGATATCCCGTCCTCGTCGGATACGACGAGCAGGTGCGGGACGTCGCGGGACAGGAGGAGTCGCGAGACCACGAGATCGGGCCCGCCATGCGAGCGCACCACCTCAAGGTCCGCGGTGGTCTCTAGCGAGATCCAGCGCACGTCCACGCCCGTTTCGCGAACGGCGCGGGCGAGGGCGTCCGAGCGCGTCAATCCGCGTGACGACGACGCGTAGGGGTCGTAGGGCCCGCACCGCCGTTCGTCGACCGCGGACATCGTCGTCACGCCTGCGAGAGCGACGGTCCGCGCTGCCTCGGCGACTACCGCGTCGGCGCCCCGCCACCGCACGCTCGATCGTTCGAGAGCGGACGCGCCCGCGTTCTGCGACGCAAGTAGGTGGGTAGCGCGTTCCAGAATGCCGAGCACGCGTCGGAAGTCGCGTTGCTCCCGCGCGCTCACCGGTACCGCGCGTCCCTCGAGGCCTTCGAGGAACCGGGCCTCATCGCCATCGAGATCGGACAACACGAGAGGACGACGCAGGCCGATCTGCAGGCATCCGTCGCCCCGCCTCAGTACGGGAACCCCCGGACGAAGTCTCATGGGTCCACCATGGCGTCCCGCCGGTCGCTTGGGGCGATATCCACAGCCCCGGAGCACAACACAGGCGGGCGGCCGTTTGGCCGCCCGCCTGTGTTGACGCTTCTAGGCCGGAGCCTTCGGAAGAATGCGGGTCAACTTCGTCCCGCAGTTCGGGCAAATAGCCTTAGCCATGCGCCGGCCGTTGGTCACGGTGACATCCCCGGTGGCCTGAACCTTCGCCTTGTCCTTCAGGCAGTAGAAGTCGCCCGAGTATTTCTCATCCATGACTGCTCCCATCTTCCGGCGGGCTGGTAGTGCCCGCGCTGATCGCCCCCCAGTGTGCTGCCTTCAAGGGTATGCCCGAGTGCGGACAAAAAGGGTGAGGTGCGCTGTCCGTGTCGCTTCAGGCCATAACGGGGCCCGACGGGCCGTCATCGGTACCTCCGTCGAGCATCGCCCGTAGCTCACGGTCGACGTCGTCCGCGGTTCCGCCCGCGTTACGAGCGGCGACCCATCCCGACCAGTCGGCAAGTTCTTCCGGTGAGGGCAATAGGTCGGGGTGGGACCATACCGCGTCTCGTGCCGCCGCGCCGCCGGCTACGCGAAGCGCCGCCCACATGTCCGAGGCGTCGCGCAGCCGCCGTGGTCGCAGCTCGAGGCCGAGCAGCGTGGCGAAGGTGTGTTCGGCCGGTCCCCCCGCCGCGCGGCGGCGACGCGTCATCTCGCGTAGCGCCCCCAGATTCTCCAGGTGCGGCGCGGCGGCCTGCGCGGTGACGTCGTCCACCCAACCCTCGACAAGGGCGAGGACGGTCTCGATGGCCTGGAGCGTCGCTCACCTGATCGTCCGTGGGGGAGCTGGCGAATACCCCGGTGCTCAGCGCCTTCTGAAGTTTCTCCGGGTCGCCCATGCCCGCACTCTGTACCGCGTCGTCGAGGGCCTCGAGATCGATGCTGACGTCTCGCGCGTAGCGCTCGATCGCCGAGTTCAGCTGACTTCTGAGCCACGGAGCACGCTTGAAGAGGCGGACGTGCGCGCATTCGCGCAGCGCGAGGAAATCCCGCACCTCCTCGGAGGGGATGTCGAGTCCCTCCGAGAACTCCGCGATGGCCCGTGGCACGAGCGCGACTCGGGGCTCGGGTAGCAGGGGAAGGCCAAGATCGGTTCCGCCGAACGCCTCGCGCGCCATCGCGCCCGCCGCCTGTCCCACGTGCATGCCGCACACGGTCGGGCTGACCTGGGCGATCAGACCGTCGCCATCGACCTCGTCGCCGCGCTCGCGAGACAGGAGGCCTGCCAGCGCGTGCGAGACGGAAACCGCGACGGGTCCGGCGAGAATCCTCCACGTTGGCAGGGTCGCCTCGACCCATTCGGCGTGGCTCCACACGTAGGGCTCGAGCGTTGACGGCTCGAAGTCGGTGACCGCGTCGAGCCACAGCTCCGCGGAGGAGACCGCCCGCCGATGCTCGGCTGCGGTCGCGGCGGAGACCGTCGGGTCCCCGCCTTGAGCCGCGACGCCGCGCGCGACGTCGTGCGCCAGCGTCCAGTTGACGTCCTCGCCCGCCGACTGCTCCATCAGGGCGCGAAGTTGCGACATGAGGTTGTCGAGCATGCCGGGGGTGAGGTCGACGCCGGAGGAGGCGGCGAGTTGCGCCGGGTCGATGCCCATGCGCTCCAACTCGATCATGGCTTCCTCGGCGCGATCCCCGAAAAGATCGCGCAATAGTCGCATCCACTGCGACGACTCGTCGCCCACACGGCCTCCCTCGAGCGCCCGTACGGCGCGTCATGTCAACCGTACGCCGCGGGCCGTCTGGACGGAGCATCGTTCGCCATCAGCGATGATGGGTATATGACGAGCGCACCCCAGGCTCCCGTACCACCCGTGTTCGCACCCGAGCCCGCCACGCCTCCGGTGAGCGTGCGATCCATGATCCGCGCGCTGAGCGGAATGGTTGCGTCGCTCGTCCTCGCGGTATTGGTCGTTCTCCCGTCGCCGTACATGATCGAGGGCGCGGGTCCGACCTTCGACGCATTTTCGACCGACGACGCAGGCAACACCTTGGTTTCCATAGACGGCGTGGCGACGTATGAGCCCTCGGGGCAGTTGCGGCTGACGACCGTGGCCGTGTCGCACGCGTCCAGCACCCCGTTCTCGCTGGGCTCCGTGGTACGAGCCTGGCTCGATCCCGGAGCGTCCATCTATCCCGAGGTCTCGGTGCCGGCGAACTACGAAGCGGCGATCCAGCAGGAATGGCTGACGTCGCAGGACATGGCGACGGTGGCGGCGCTCGGGGAGCTAGGCATCGACGTCCCCGCGACCATTCAGATCGCCGAGATCCGCGACGATTCTCCCGCGGTTGGCAAGCTTGAGGTGAACGACGTCATCACGTCAGTGAATGGCACCGCGATCACCACGCTTCCCGCGTTGTCGGACACGGTCGGCGCGCTCGCGCCGGGAGATCCCGTCACCGTCGTCGTTTCGCGAGGTGGGCAGGACGTGACGGTGACGTTCCCGACCATGGATAACGGCGAGGGGACGACCGTCATGGGGGTATGGGTGAACCCGACGTTCGACATGCCGTACAAGGTGAACGTCGCGATCGATCACGTCGGCGGGCCTAGCGCGGGGTTGATCTTCACCCTCGCCATCGTCGATCTCCTCACCCCGCAGGACGAGCTTCACGGCGCGAAGGTTGCCGGAACGGGAACCATCACGCCAGAAGGCGAGGTCGGGCCGATCGGAGGCATCGCCCTCAAGATGATCGGCGCGCGGCGCGCGGGCGCGGACTGGTTCCTCGCCCCCGACTCGAATTGCACCGACGTTGTCGGGCACGTTCCCGATGGCCTCCGCGTTGTATCCGTAGCCGACCTCTCTGAGGCATACGACGCCATCGTGGCCATCGGTAACGGCACAGCGAGCGATCTGCCGACCTGCTCATGAGTGTGCAAGGCTAGACCACACCGTATTTCCGACGATCAAGGACATATCCCGTGACCAGCGACGACCGCCCCAACCGCCCCGACCGTCCGGTGCGGCCCATACGACCCGTGCGCGTACCCCGCAAGCGGTCACCGTGGATTCCGACCTTCGTCACGCTCGCCATCGTGGTCGTCGGCGCGGTGATCCTTGCCCAGATCTGGACCGAGATCGTCTGGTACCGCCAGGTGGGCTTCAGCGAGGTGTGGCGCACCGAATGGTCGTCCAAGGCGATCCTGTTCGGCATCGGAGCTGTGCTCGCCTTTGCGGCCGTGTGGGCGAACCTCATCGTCGCGCGACGGGCGCGTCCGAAGTCGGACGGCGCGGCTTCGAAACTCTTCGCGTCCTATCGCGACCAGATCCGTCCGATCGAGCGGGGTGCGACGATCGTCATCCCGCTGATCGTCGCCGTCATCTCAGGTCTCGCCATCGCGTCGAACTGGCGCGCCGTTCTCGCGTGGCGCTACCAGGTTCCGTTCGGCGTGAAGGATCCGCAGTTCGGTCACGACGTCTCGTTCTACGTGTTCACCATGCCCGCCCTCGAGATGCTGTTGAACTTCACCCTCGCGATCCTGCTGGTCTGCCTCGCGCTGTCAGCCTTCGTCCACCTCCTCTTCGGCGCGATCACCACGGGTGGCCGGACCTTCGCGGCGACGGGCCTCGCGCGCGTACAGATCGCGGTCCTTGGCGCTGCAGTGATGCTGGTCATCGGACTCAAGATCTGGGTGAGCCGCTTCTCGCTTCTTTCCCACGCAGGCGAAACCTTCGACGGGGCGAACTACGCGGACGTGAACGCCGTTCTTCCCGCGAGGAGCATCCTCGCCGGGATCAGCGTGCTCGTCGCGATCCTCTTCCTCGTCGTTATCTTCCGGTCCGATTGGCGCGTGCCGATCGTCGGCGTCGCGCTCATGCTCGTCTCGTGGATCGTCGTCGGGGGCGTGTACCCCGCGATCGTGCAGCGCTTCCAGGTTGACCCGAACGCCCAGGAGTTCGAGGCGCCATTCATTCAACGCAATATCGACGCGACACAGTACGCCTACGGACTCGACGGCATCGAGGTCACGCAATACGACGCGACGACCGACGCGAAGCAGGCGGCGCTGCGCGCGGATGCCCAGACAACGGCGTCGATCCGTCTTCTCGATCCGCACATCGTCTCGCCTGCGTTCCAGCAGCTCCAGCAGAACAAGCAGTACTACGACTTCCCCGAGGAACTGTCGGTTGACCGGTACACGATCGACGGCCAGAAGGCGGATGCCGTCGTCGCCGTACGCGAGCTCAACCTCAACGGTCTCTCGCAGGAGAACCGCACGTGGATCAACGACCACACGGTCTTCACCCACGGCTTCGGTGTCGTCGCCGCATACGGCAACCGGACCAACGGCGACGGCCAGCCCACGTTCTTTGAGGGCGGGATCCCCCCGACGGGAGCGCTCGGAACGTATGAGCCGCGCATCTACTTCGGGCCGAACCTTCCGAACTACTCGATCGTGGGTGCGCCAGCCGGCACCGCGCCGTGGGAACTCGACTACCCCGACGACACGTCCCCCATCGGCCAGATCAACACGACCTACCAGGGCGACGGCGGCCCCAGCATCGGCAACACGTTCAACAAGCTCATGTTCTGGATGCGATTCGGCGACGAGCAGATCCTGTTCTCCGACCGCGTCACGGGCGATTCTCAGATCTTGTATGACCGTGACCCGCAGGATCGCGTGAAGAAGGTGGCGCCCTACCTCAGGGTGGACTCGAACGTGTATCCCGCCGTGGTGGACGGCCGCGTCGTGTGGATCGTCGACGGCTTCACGACCACAGACAAGTACCCGTACGCGGATCACCTTGGCATCCCGACGAACACGGGACCGGATTTCCAGATGAACTACATCCGCAACTCCGTGAAGGCGACGGTGGACGCCTACGACGGCAGCGTGACCCTCTACGCGTGGGACCCCGAGGACCCGATTCTTCAGACGTGGCAGCGGGTCTACCCGAACTCGCTGCACCCGATGTCGGAGATCTCGTCGCAACTCATGAGCCACCTGCGCTACCCGGAGGATCTGTTCCGCATCCAGCGGTTCGAGCTCGCGACGTATCACGTCTCGGACGCGGCGTCGTTCTACTCCGGCCAGGACTTCTGGACGAATCCCGCCGACCCGACAGTCGGCACGGCCGCTCTCCAGCCGCCGTACTACCTCACGCTGCAGATGCCAGGACAGACGGAGCCGACCTTCTCGCTGACGGCGACCTTCATCCCAGGAGGAAACTCAAACCGCAACGTCCTCACGGGCTTCCTCGCCGTGGACTCCGAGCCGGGCTCCGTGGCGGGCCAACCCAGCGCGGACTACGGCAAGCTGCGATTACTCGAGCTCCCACGGGACACGACTGTCCTGGGGCCGGGTCAGATGCAGAACGCCTTCAACTCCAATACCGAGGCGCAGAACGTCCTCAACCTGCTGAGGCAGGGTTCGACGGACGTCAAGAGCGGCAACCTGCTCACCCTGCCGATCGGGGGCGGGCTTCTGTACGTGCAACCCGTCTATGTTCAAAGCTCCAAGGGAACGCAGTTCCCGCTGCTGAGGAAGGTGTTCGTCGCGTTCGGCGACTCCGTGGGATTCGCGGACACCCTCGACGAGGCGCTCGACCAGGTCTTCGGGCGGCAGGCGCCGCCAACGGAACCCGGCACGACCGATCCTGGCACCGTCAATCCCAACGAACCCGCGCAGGTCTCGGAGGCGAGGGCGGCGCTACGGCAGGCTCTGCTCGACGCCCAGGCCGCTATCGTCGACGGCCAGGAGGCCTTGGCGAACGCGGACTTCGCGGCGTACGGAGAGGCGCAGAAACGGCTGGAGCAGGCGCTTCAGGCTGCGGTGGACGCCGAGACGAAGATCGATGCTGACGGCACCACCGGGACGACGACCGGCACGACGGCATCGTCGACCGACGTCGTGTCGACGGCGTCGGCGTCCGGATAGCGCAGGTCCACGCACGAGCGACCCCCGGGGCCTAGACGTTGGAGTCTAGATGTTGGCCCCGGGACGCTCGGCGGTGTCCTTCGCTGTCATCTGCGTGAGCATAATCGCGAGGAACACCCACGCGGCCGCAAGAATGTAGGCCGTGGGGACCAGGGCGTCGGCCGTATGGGGCAGGTCCATACCGGCGAGTGCGTTCGTCGGATCGCTTCCAATCGACCCGAGGTCCATGGCCGCGATGTCCCGCACGGCGGCGACCCCCGTCACGACGTTGAACGACACGAAGAGAATCCACCACGGGAGGACTGCCCAGCTGCGCGCCCGTCTGTTGAGGTCGCGAACGACGAGGTACGGCAGCACGGCATTGGCGCCCGGAATGATCCAGCTGACCCAGGACCAGGCGGGCTTCCAGCGGGGAGGATCGCCCGCGTCGACGAGTCGCCGGTGGATCCTCGTCATCCACAGCGCGAGCGTGATGTACGCGGCGAGCATCGCGGTCGATCCGAGGGAGGAGAGCATCGACATCACCACCGTCCCCGTGTCCATCTGGTAGTCCGTCTTGCCCATATCCGAGTAGTGGGCAATCATGTCGTGCGCGCCGACGGCGAAGACGAACTGAAGGATCACGGCGACGGCCGTCAGCCCAATCGTCGCGTAGGCGAGCGCGCGCGGGGGCGCGACGCCCCAACTGCGTCGCGGCGCGTAGCCGAGGGGAGGGGGAGTGGGAGCGTCATTAGTCATGGATCGAAAGTACAACGAATCGCCCCGATTTTGTCGACCGTTGGCGGTGGCGTACAGTTGACCTTTGCCGACGCGGGGTGGAGCAGCTCGGTAGCTCGCTGGGCTCATAACCCAGAGGTCGCAGGTTCAAATCCTGTCCCCGCTACGAATGTCATCTCTTGGGAGATGAGAAACGGACCGCACCTATGGGTGCGGTCCGTTTCTGCGTTCTCGGCCCGACGCTAGCCGGTGGGGCCGTGAACCCCTGCGACGATACCCGACTCGTCACTGGTGAAGTTGTGCCAGAAGAGTTCGCCATCGTTCGTCCAGAAGTACTCCTCGTCGTTGAACGCGTCCTGAGCGGCAAGGTAACGGATATTGCCTTTCTCCGTCGCGAAGGACGTGCCGACGACGCGTCCGGTGAGGTAGTCCACGACCACTGGGGGGTCGTCCTGTCGCGTCGTGACGTACGACGACCCGGGGAGTGGCGGGCGGTACTCGTTGCAGAACTGTTCGGTCGAGTCGAGCAGCTTCAGCTTGTCGGAACTCGTGAGCGTCATGAACGCGCAGTCTTCCGGATCGTCGTAGCTGCCGAGTTCGAAGACAGGGAGCGAGGTCGCCGGATCGAAGAATGCGAAGTCGACTTCCCACGAAGAGAACTCGTCCGGTAGGTTCACCGCGAACGGTGTACGCCCAAGCCTGGCGACGACGAGCTGCGCCGGGTCGTGGTCGAAGTTGTTCGCGAGGTACATAGTTTGCGTGCGGTGGTCGTAGGTCAGGACGTCGAGGTCTACCGGCCACTCCATCGTCTTGCGCAATCGTCCGGATGCAAGGTCCACTTCGTACCCCACGAGGTTGGCGCCGTCGCCGTCATCGCCGACCATGAGTACGGTTCCCGGCGCACCGCCGTCCTGCGGGTAGAAGAATATGCTGGCTGGCATCTCCATCGTCAGGGTGGTTTCGGAGGCGAAGTTCGCCGCGATATACAGGTTGGGGTCGCCGACCGCGTACCCGCCATCGGCGTCCTCCGGATGGGTGCGGATCATGACGACGTCGCGTTGATCGGTCACGCTACAACCCGAGAGGCCGAGATAGGCGTCGTCGACGTGGTCGTAGGTCACGACGGGCCCGGCCACGATTTTCTGCCCTGAAAGGTCGTAGCGCGCGATCGCGTGCCCTCCGGTCACGTTCTCGAGGAAGTACGCGTAGCCGTACGCGAGGTCGATTGCGCACGGGCTCCCCAACGTCGTCACGTCGAGGGAGTCGACGTAGGCATGGCTGGACGAATCGACGACATAGAGGTCGGTAGACGTCTGCAGGTAGAGACGGCGGTTGCAGGCGTCGTTGTTCCACCGCGTACCGTCGTCGCAGGCGTACTCGATGGGCGTGCCTTCGGTTGCGTGGTCGTCGGGCTGTGGCGTCGCGGTTGCGTGGTCGTCGGGCTGTGGCGTCGCGGTTGCGTGGTCGTCCGGCCCCGGCGTCGCGGAGGAGCATCCAGCAAGGACAAGAGTTAACGCGGCGACGACCGCAAGAAGCCCCACATGGGGCGAGGTTCTCGGAGGCATGCGCCGAGGCTAGCAGTGGGCACTCCCGGGTGCGCGGCGAACGTATGGCGCGCACGTCAGTCCGTACGCTGGACGCGTGACCGCTCCTCGCCGCGTCGGGCTCCTGGGCGCCACGGGCATCGGAGTGGGCTCCATGCTCGGCGCAGGGGTGTTCGTCGTCTGGGGCCCCGCACTCGCCGTCGCAGGACGCTGGGTTGTGCTGTCCGTCTTCCTCGCGGGGGTCGTCGCCACCATCAACGCCGCATCGTCCGCGCAGCTCGCGACGCGCTACCCGACGGCGGGGGGAGCCTACGCGTACGGACGCGCGGAGATCGGCCCGGCGTGGGGTTTCCTCGCGGGCCTCGCCTTCGTGGTGGGCAAGACGGCCTCCGTCGCGGCGGTGGGCCTGGCGGTGGGGCACTACACGTGGGGCGCACATCCCGAGGTGGTCGCCACAGGAGCCATCGCGCTGAGTTGGCTCGTCAACGCGAGAGGCGTGACGCGCACCGCCGTCGGCGCGACGGTGATCGGCGCGATCGTCGTCGTCGGGCTATTTGTCATCGTCGCTACGACGTGGGGATCGGACGGCGCCGGCGTCTCGCCAACCAGCGGCGGGGGAGCGTCGCCGGGAGCCCTCGGCGTGCTCTCGGCCGCGGCGCTCGTGTTCTTCGCGTTCGCCGGTTACGCGCGCATTGCGACGCTCGGGGGAGAGGTTCGCGAGCCGGAGCGCACCATTCCCCGCGCAATCGCCGTGGCGCTCATGCTCGTGGGAGGGCTCTACCTGCTCCTTGCGATAGCGCTGACGCGTTCGGCGGCTAACGCCGGAGCGGGCGACGTTCCCCTCCTCGACCTCGCGCGCACCGTGAGCGGCGGCGGCGCCGTTCTCGCGGTGCTCGCGCCGCTATCCGCGTTCGGCGCCCTTCTCGCCCTGACGGCGGGCATCGGTCGGACGGCCATGGCGATGGCCCAGGAGGGCGACCTGCCTCGAGTGTTCGCGCGACGCGACGCCTCAGGCGTTCCGTGGGTGGCGGAAGGGGCGAGCGCCGCCTCCTCCGTCGCGCTGGTATGGATCGGCGGCGTGGGGTTCGCCATCGGCGCCTCGGCTTGCGCCGTGCTCGTGTACTACGCCCTCGCGAACGTCGCGGCCGCACGCCAATCCAGGGGCGGTCGCGCCACGAGGGTCCGGATTCCCCCCGCGCTTAGCGTGGCAGGCGCCGCGATGTGCATCGCGCTCGCGCTCGCGGTCCCCGTCGCGGCCGCCGCGACCGCCATGGGCCTGTTGGTGCTCGGACTGGCGATTCGACGCGTCGCGTCCGGCGGAATACGGGACTAGGTCGACGGGACGATCAGCGGGCGAGCCACGCGTCGGCCGCCGCGAACTCCTGCTCGATAGCGGTCGCAAGCGCTTCGCCCACCGCCCTCGAGACAGCTGCGGCGACGAGGAAGGCGCTCGAGGTGACCGAACCATTGATCTCTATCGCCGATCCGTCTGCGTCGGGCGCGAGGCTGATCGTCCCCGCGGCCCGAGCCGGTACCCCGACGATCTCGACGGCGAAGGTCGCCTCGCGGTCGTCGCCGGAAGGTTCCGTCCACGACTCGGTGTAGTTGATCACGATCGTCGGCCCGACGAGGCCGCGCACGTCGGCGCGGATACCTTCGGTGGGCGTGACGCGGCGGATCACGACGGTAAACGCGTCGTCCGGCGTTCCGTCGATGAGAACGTCGCTCTCGGATGCTCCCGTCGCCGTCGCCCGGGCGCGCGCAAACTGCTCGTCCGCGTACATCGCGACGACGTCGCTGACCGGAGCTGCGAACCTATGCGCGTACTCGATATGCATTGCTCTCCCCTGCAGAACGCTCCCACTCTAGCCGCTCCATGACCCCTACGCTGGGGTTATGGCGACGCTGCGAGAAAGGGCCGAACGGCACGCTCCGATGACGGATGCGGAGTCCGAATGGTTGACGGCGCTCGCGGCCGACTGGCAGATCATTTCGGACTTATCGTTCGCGGACCTCGTGATGTGGCGACGGGCGGGAGACAAGTTCGTGGCCATCGCCCAGTGCCGTCCGTCGACGGGGCCGACGGTTCACCAAGACGACATCGTCGGAACCTTCGCGCCGGCCGGCCGCGTCGCGGCACTGGAGAACGCCATCGCGACCATGGCGATCGTGGCGACGCGGGAGCCGCGCTGGGACGAGTCGTACGCCGTTCGCGAGGACGCCCTCCCCATCGTCATGAACGGAAAACCGATCGGCGTGCTGACGCGAGAGGTGTCGCAGGCCGCGTCACGCTCCTCCAGCCGCCTCGAGCTCAACTACAAGGGCGCTGCGGACGACCTCCTCCACATGATCGTCCGAGGCGAGTTTCCTACTCCGGCCGCAGGGGTCGGTCCGCGCCGAGGCGCGCCGCGCGTAGGCGACGGGATGCTTCGTCTCGATGAGCGGGGGCACGTCAACTACGCGAGCCCCAACGCGCTGTCGTGTTTCCACCGCTTGGGCGTCACCGGAACCCTCGTTGGCCGTTCGCTTCCCCGACTCGCGAGCGAGGTGGTAGCCGACCAGGGAACCATCGACGAGACGCTCGCGATGGTCGTCATGGGGCGCGCGCCCTGGCGCTCCGATCTCGAGGCCAACGGCGGGTGCCTGTCCCTCCGGGCGATCCCCGTCACGGAACGCGGCACGCGCGTTGGCGCGCTCCTGCTGTGCCGCGACGTGTCCGAGCTACGTCGTCGCGAGCGGGAGCTCATCACCAAGGACGCGACGATTCGCGAGATCCACCACCGCGTGAAGAACAACCTCCAGACGGTCGCTGCGCTCCTACGCCTTCAGAGCAGGCGCGTCGAGGCGCCGGAGGCCAAGGCGGCGCTCTCAGAGGCGATGCGCCGAGTCTCGACGATCGCGCTCGTTCACGAGACGCTCTCGGGAACGCTTGACGAGCTCGTGAACTTCGACGACCTCGTCACCAGGAGCGTCCGCATGGTCGCCGACGTCGCCGCGCCAGACGCGCGAGTGAAGTTTGTGCGCGAGGGGGACTTCGGGCTCATCGCCGCCGCCTCGGCGTCGTCGCTCGCGCTCGTGGTGACCGAACTCGTCACGAACGCGGTGGAGCACGGATTCGTGGGGAGGGAGTCGGGGACGATCTGGATTCGGGCAGAGAGGGAGGGCCCGAGCCTCCACTTCGTGATCTCCGACGACGGAGTCGGAATCGCGACGAAGCCTACGGGTCTGGGGTCTCAGATTGTGACGACGCTCGTGGAGAACGAGTTGTCGGGTTCGCTGGAGTGGCGAGCCGTCGACGGAGGCAGCGAGGTTGACGTCCGCGTGACGGTGGATCCGCTGCGCTAGGTGCTACTTGGAGGCGCGACGGGCACGCGCGGCGCGGCGCTTGAGCGAGCGGCGCTCGTCCTCGGAAAGGCCGCCCCAGACGCCGGAGTCCTGATTGTGTTCCATGGCCCACTGAAGGCAGACCTCGCGCACGGTGCAGGAGCTGCAGACCATCTTGGCGCGCTCGATCATGTCGAGAGCAGGGCCCGTATTGCCGACCGGGAAAAAGAGTTCGGGGTCGTCAACGTCTAGACATGCGGCACGGTCGCGCCATTCCATCGGTCGCTCCTTGATGGCAGGGGTCATCGGAAGAAATCTCGCCGTCGAGGGAGAGGCGGGAGCAATCCTCACGCGCCTCGGCTTCCAAGAATCTCATGGTTACCAACAGATGACAAGGGTGTTGCGAAATTGTCTGCCCAACGCGAACGCCCGATACGGTGAGGGCATGAACGCGAACCCCGTGCCCCCGAGGGACTTACGGCGATGGGAACGACCCGGCGCGGTGGCCGTCGGCGCCGAAGCAGCGATCCTTGTCGCAGGGGCATTGGTTCTCGGATTTGCTTGGTTCCGGGACGGCGTTGACTCCGCCCCGACGGCGTTGGTGAGCCTGGGTTTCGCCCTCGCGCTCGCCGCGGGCCTCGTGGCGCTTGCGCGAGGACTGTGGCGCGGTGCCCGATGGCCGCGCGGCGCCGCGCTGACCTGGCAGGCCATCGAGGCCGCCATAGCCTTCGGCTCCACCGGCTCGCGGCCGTGGCTCATTGCCCTCCTCGCCCTACCGGTCCCTGTGGCTCTCGCCGGAATATTCGCCGCAATCGCACGGACGCAGAGCGCCACGGACACGGGTAGCTAGGCGGCAGCGAGCTGTACGGCGCGCGCGGCCCCGTCGACCACCATCACGACGCGTCCCGCGAGCGGGCGCGGGTCGACGAGACCGGACGTGTCCGCCCCCGCGATGTCGGCGACGAGTCGCGGTGTAGGGGCCACGGCGACGACGGTCGCGCCGTCGATCTCGCGCCGGGGAACGGCGAGAGGATTCTCTAGCTCGCGCAGCGACACCTCGGCGCCGAATCTCCTGGCGAGGCCCTGGAGGGCCGCTACCGTCGCGGCGCGTTCGCGCGCCGACTCTCCGACGATCAGCAGGGGCCGAGACGGCTCGATGTACACCGGCGCGGCGTCGTCGCCCCCGACGCCGACAGGGAAACGTCCGTCGCTCGACGCGCGGGGGAGAACGTCGGCGGAAAGCTCGCGTGGAAGGCTCGCGACGAGCGGCCGTCCCTCGGGGCCGTCGACGGGCTCGAGTACGGCGATCTGAGTCTCGATCCATCGCCCTCCCTCGCCGATCACGCCGCGACCAGGCGACCGCGACAGCCCCTGGAGATCACGCGGCACGGACCACAGGGCCTCGTCGGCCGGATCGCCTCCCGACAGAACGACGCGGATCGCGGCGTGAGACGCGAGTCGCGCCGGACCGGCAAGGGGAAGGGCGAGCGCGACGGGTCGTCCGCACGTCAGAAGCGTGAGTAGATCCTCCTGAGCCCGGCCCCGATCAACCTCGCCGAGCGAGATGAACGCGCGTGCGCCGTCGTCGACGACGAGGAGAGCGTCGTCGGCCTGGCGCGCGAGCGCGAGTGTGCGCGCCGCCTCCCGCGCGTCGGACGGAAGCCAGATCGGTTTCCAGCCCGTCCCCGACGCCTGGGCGGCGATGGTGGAAAGAAGCGTCGTGCGGCCGGAACCGCTGGGGCCGACGACGACGAGCGGGCCCGTCGCGGGATCCCACACAGCCTCCGGTTGCGTTCGTTCGCTGGGAACGTCGCCGCGTCCCAGCCACACGTGCCGTGCATCAAGGGTGGGGCGGTCGGCTGCACCCAGGTGCTTCGGCAGCGGCGGAAGCCAGAGCTGGGGAACGGAAGCGTCGGGCCAGCGGCGCCGCACCTGCGTCGCGAGCCCCGTGGCGTCTGCGTCGCGTAGCGCGTCGCCCCACCGCGTGACGGGACACGACGGCGTGGCCGAAGGCAACGCCGCTTGGAACGGCACTCTCTCGCCGCCGAAGGCAAGGATCGCGCGACCGGGGAGCTCGCGGGGAATGTCGGCGGCGTCTCGGGAGCCGACGAGGTCGCGTGACTCGGCCTCGGAGGCCACGCGCAGCGCGATCGTCGATCCGATGTTCGCCCGGACCTCCGGGGTGACAGCCCCCGCGGGACGCTGGGTGGCGAGGACGAGGTGGAGGCCGAGCGAACGTCCCTGGGCGGCGAGGCGCGCGAGATCGGGGAGGAACGCGCGGTACAGCGCCACCAACTCCTGGTACTCGTCGATCACGACGAGGAGCCGGGCCGGGGCGCCGCCAGCCGATTCCCACGCCTGGAACGACGTGTGACCTGCCTCGGTGAGGTGCCTCTTGCGCGAAAGGAGCTCGTCCGATAGCGCCGCGAGCGCGCGTCGAGCGAGGTGCGAGTCGAGGTCGGTGAGCGTCCCGGCGACGTGAGGCAGGTCCATGCAGGAGCGAAGACCGGCGCCGCCCTTGAAGTCGATGAGCGCGACCGCGAGGTCGTCCGGTCCGAGTCGATCCGCGAGCGCGAGGACGAGCGTCTCGAGGAACGCGGACTTCCCCGAGCCCGTCGTACCCGCGACCAGAAGGTGCGGGCCGTGCGAGTCGAGATCGAGAAAAAGCGGGCCGCCCACGCCGACGCCGACCGGCGCGGACACCGAGCGGCGTCCCCTCGCCGCGCCGGGCGCGGTGGCGTCCCCCTCCCCTGCGAGATCGGCGAGCCGTGTGACGCGGGGGAGGGCGAAACTCCCCCGGGCGCCGGCGATCGCGCGAACCCAGGCCTCGGCCGAGTCCTCGCTGACGCGCACCACGGGGGCGGCGAGCGTTCGCCCGCCGACGGTGACCGTCGTACGCTCGCCGCCGACGCGAACAACGGATTCCGCCCACGATGGCGCGGCCTCTCCCGCTATGACGACGTCGGCGTCTGCCGAGCCTGCAGGGGGTAGCCAGGACATCCACGGCTCCGTCCAGGAATCGCCGCAGGGGCGGCGTCCCTGCGCGAGGACGATCGCGCGGGCGAAGCCTCGGGCCGCTCCCGCCTCGCCGACGACGGCGATCGTGCCCGTGATGGCGGACCAGAAACTACGCGAGCAGGGAAGCTGCGACGGGGTCGCCTCGACGTCCGGCGCGCCGCGAGGACGGCGCGAGGCGCCGACGACGGCCGGGACGACGACGATCGCGGGATACGCCAGCCCGACGAGGAGGATCCACCAGCGTCCCGTCATCGCCGCCATCATCGCGCCCATGCCCAGCGAGCCAGCGAGAGGGGCAATGCGGTGTCCGAGGGTCTCGCGAAGGCTCGCGCGTTCCTCGGCCTCGACCAGAGCCGCGCTCGCGGCGTCCGCATCCTCGATCGCGACGAGCGTGTGCCCGAGCTCGAGGATGTCGCCTGGCTCGCACTCCGTGCGCCGCACGACGCGCCGCCTGCGCCCGCTCCGCCACCGCCATGTGCCGTTCAGCGATGCGTTGTCGGCCGCGACGAATCGCGCGCCAGCGCGGACGGTCGCGTGCCGACGGGACAGGGACGGATCGTCGATCGTCAACGTGGACCCGGGGTCGCGCCCGATCGACGCATCGGCGTCGCCGAGGAGGGCCCACGCGCCGGCGTCCGGCCCGGCGATGGCGCGCAGGATAACGCCCCGCGGCGGCGCGCACGGGCCGGAGCGTTCGGCGGCGAGGCTGGCACCCTCGAGTACGGGCCACACGCCGACGGGGTGGTCGGGATCGAGCCGGACGTCGCCGCACCACGGTCGCTCCGGGAGGGCGAAACCCTCGACGGCGCCGGCGTCGACGATCTCGCGCACGGTGGCGCCGGGACGGGCGTCGATGTCGATGCCAGGGGCGACGGTGATGCGCACGCCTGCCACTGTGACGCGCTGAAACGGGCCCGCGCCAGGCGAATGCCGCAATTGTGGACAGCGGACCGTACTACGGCGTGGCGTCCCCAGGGACAAACTCCACGGTTCCATCCGGCTCTGCTAGCCCGACGTACCAGTCGAAGTGTTGTTCGCCCGCGATGCCGACGGGAAGCCCACGCAGCGAGCTCGTCGAGAAATACACCGTCGAAAGGAACGTCGGCTCGGGGGGCGTGACGACCCAGGGGACGTCCTCGACCGTGCGGGTGAGGACCACCGTCTGTTCGCCGTACGCCTCGGCCATGGCGGCGATGTTCGACGGCGTCGTCGACGTCAGGGCGAGGAAGACCGGGACGTCGCAGGCGACGCGAATGGTGCCGAAGTGCGATGAGGTCCCGACGAGGATGACAGGGCGTCCGTCGATGTACGAGCAGAGCTCGTCCACCTGCTCTCGGGCGTTGCGCTGCTCGGCGACGTAGATCGCGTTGGTCAGTCCTATCCGCCACCCGTCCGCATGGGTGACCACTATCCACGACAGCAGGGGTCCGGCGACGATCAGGCCCGCGATCGCGATGGAGGCGCCGGAGCGGACGGCGGGTTCGTCGCCGCGCGACCGGGCCCATCGGACGATGAGCGCCTGCCAGGCAACGGCGGCCATGATGAGCAGGCCGACGACGAGCGAGGGGGCAAGCCTGCGGATCGCCCAGACCTGGTCGGGCATGATGGCCGGGCGGATGACGTACAGAAGGGACGGGACGAGGAATCCCGCGAGAGGCACCGCCCAGGTCGCGCGAGCCTTGCCCAGGTGCCACGCCGCGATCGCGAACCCCGCGACCCCGAGGAGGATCACCGGCCACGTGAGGTAGTAGCTCACGCCGGTGAGGGTGCTTTCGCCGTAGGTTCGCGTCCCGTCGACGGGGAGTCCCTCGTTGCGCTGCCAGGCCGAGACGACGCCGATCTGGAAGTCGTTCGGATCGGACGTGTGCGTCGTCATCCAGAACGGTCGCGAGATGAGCACGAGGAACATCAGAGCCATGCCGCCGGCGAGGACGTGGGGGAGGTAGGCGACGAGACGGGACGCTAAGGCGCCCCGGCCCGAACGTTGGCGCCGCGACTCCTGGATGAAGGGGATGGCGATCGCCGTGACGATGAGCGCGGCGATGGCGGCGGTGTATCCGAGGTCGAGCTGATGCGACTCGCTCCCCAGGCGGGCGACGTAGCCACGCGACCACCGCCATATCGACGCGTGGCCGACGAGCGTCATTCCCGCCTGCACCATCGCGAACGTGACGAACCACCCGGCGCGGGCGCGGAGCGATCCCCGACGCGATAGCGCGAGTGCCACGGCCACGCCAACCGCGATGCCGAGCGCGAACACGGGGCCGTCGATGCGTGCGAGAAGCGTCGCCCCACTCGCGACGCCAGCGGCGACCAGGGCTCCGACTTTCCCGCCTTCCACGCCCTTCCATGCCCACGCGATCGCCGCGAGCAGAAGGACCATCGTGATGGGCTCGGTGTAGTCGGCACGCGAGAGCCAGATGTGCGAGACCGTGAGGGAGAGCGCGAACGCGGGAACGAGAGAGGCGATCGGTCCCATGAGCAGCCGCGCGACGGCGTACGTCGCGAGAAGCCCGATCGCGCCGACGACCAGGTTCGCGACGAGCACTCCCGTGGTGCCTCCGGCCCAGCCGCCGACGGCGGCGAGGGCGGGCAGTAGCTTCGCGCCCTGGGGTTGGATCATGTCCCCGTTGAGGTTCCACGCCTGCGGGGCGTCGGCAAGGACGTTCCCGAGGCTGTGGGCGGTCTCGACGGTCCCTCCGGAGGGGATATCGGTCGACGGGTGATGCGTGAGCCATAGGGCGCTCAGTGTGAGGAACCCCGGGTCTCGTCGAACGATGAAGTACTGCGCCACCCAATTGAGATTGGCGAGGACCCACAGGATGCTTCCGCCGAGCGCGATGGCGCCGCCAAGGGCCGAGCGTCGGTCACGCGGCCCGGCGGGAATCGCGACCCACCCGACCGCGATCAGGGCGGCGGCCAACGGCAGCGTCGTATACGGGCGGAAGGCCCCCAGGCTTACCGTGATGCCCGACGCGACCGCGAGTCCAACGAGGATGAGCGTGAGCCGTTCGGGCGCTGCCGCGAGCGCGCGGATCGGGTCGGGAGCGAGCGCGCGCGGCGAGCGCGGGAGGGCGCGAACCCGGGTCGCAATGTTCGGCACGATGGTCGAGCCTACCGGGATAGCTGCAGAGCGAAACGTCCATCCCGCATCGGTCGCTAGTCGTGCCCGCCCCGTCGGGGTATCGTGGCGGCATGGCGACAATAGTCTTGGTCGAAGATGACCCGACGATTGCTGAGCCCTTGACTCGTGCTTTGGCAAGAGAGGGCTACGTCGTCGAGGCGTATGGCAATGGGCTCGGTGGGGTCGAGGCGAGTGAACGAGCGGACCTCATTATCCTTGACCTTGGCCTTCCTGACATCGACGGGATCGAGGTCGCGCGGCGCGTACGCGACAAGGGTCTGACCGTTCCCATCCTCATGTTGACGGCCCGAGTCGACGAGGTGGACCTCGTCGTCGGCCTCGACGCCGGCGCCGACGACTACGTCACCAAGCCCTTCCGCCTCGCCGAATTGCTGGCTCGCGTCCGTGCCCTGCTTCGGCGCCGCGTCTCTCCTGACGGCTCTGCGGATCTCGAGGTCAACGGCATCCGTATCGACGTCGCCGGACACCGCGCCTTCATCGACGGCCGCGAGCTGCAGCTCAGCGGCAAGGAGTTCGACCTCTTGCACGTTCTCGTGGCGAACGCGGGAACGGTGGTCAGCCGTGACGCCCTCATGCGCGACGTGTGGACGGCCGACGCGGGCGCGCCTTCCAAGACCCTCGACATGCACGTCTCGTGGCTACGTCGGAAGCTGGGCGACGACGCGAACGACCCGCGGTTCATCACCACGGTGAGGGGCCTCGGCTTCCGGTTCGAGACCGGCGTCGAATAGGACGGGGCCGTGCGACGGCGCCTGGTCTTTGCCACCTTCTCCGCGGTTCTTGTCGCCGTGGTGCTCCTGGGAGTTCCTCTCGCGATCGGTGCAGCGCAGTCGGTGCGCGAAAGCTCGCAGACGGAACTCGACGCGCGTGCCGTTACGGTCGCCCGCGCGCTTGAGGCGCGCTACATCAACGCCGAGACGATCAGCGACGCCGTACTCGAGTCGTACGTCGGCGGCCGCAATAGCCCCCCCGCGTACGTCCTCGTCACGCTCCCCGACGGCGTCACCTACGAGGCTGGCGCGCACCCGGAGCGCGCGTTCGCTACCGAATACGTGTCGAAGGCCGGCCTCACCATCCACATGGAGATTTCGTGGTGGGACGTCTTCTGGTCGGCCGCGCGAACGGTCGGCGTTGTCCTCGCCGCTTGCCTGATCGCGATTATCGCCGGGGTGGCGGTCGCGTTCCGCCAGGCCGGGCGCCTGTCCGATCCGCTCGTTCTCCTGGCCGCTTCGGCCGAGCAGCTCGGGTCCGGGCAGTCGCGAACGCGCGTCGAGAAGTCCGGCGTCGAGGAGATCGATTTGGTCGCAGCTGAGCTCGCGAGAAGCGGAGAACGCGTCGCGGCCCGCCTGGCGAGCGAGCGGCAGTTCTCGTCCGACGCCTCGCACCAGCTGCGCACACCGTTGACCTCGCTGAGCATGCGGCTTGAGGAGATCTCGACGACGACGACGCAGGAGGAGGTGCGGGTGGAGGCCGAGGCGGCCCTGGTGCAGGTGGAGCGTCTCGTTGGCGTGGTCGACGACCTTCTGGGACGGACGAGGAAGGCGCTTGGCGGCGGAACGGAGGCGGTCGAGCTTGACAGCATCCTCGCCCAGCAGCGCGACGAGTGGAATCGCGCCTTCGAGACGGCCGGGCGCACGTTGACGGTCGGGCAGACGAACGCGACGGTATTCGCCACTCCCGGCGGTCTCGCCCAGATCCTCGCCACTCTGATCGAGAATTCGCTCGTTCACGGCGGCGGGGCAACCGTGGTGTCCGTGAGGGAGTCCGGTACGAGCAACGCGATCGTCGTCGAGGTATCCGACGAGGGCGACGGCGTCTCGGAGGAACTGGCGCCTCACATATTCGAGCGCGAGGTGACGTCGGGCCGCGGTCACGGGCTAGGTCTCGCGCTCGCTCGCGACCTGGTGACGGCGGACGGCGGACGACTGGAGCTCTCGCAGCGGGTGCCCGCCGTCTTCTCCATCTTCCTTCAGGCGGTTCCGCGCATGGTCGACGTCGAGAAGGTCGTCCCCCACTCCGCGACGCTTAAGCGTCGGCGTGGCCGCCGGTGAAGACGTACCGCCGGTAACCCGCGTAGCGGGTAATGGTCCCGAGCCCGATGCCGACGACGAGCGCGGCGTTCGTGAGAAGAAAGCCGTCGAGGTTCATCACGTACCTGGCGAACGCCACGGTTCCGAGGCTGATGGCGAACGCCACGGCGTTCACGGCGAGGAAGGCGGTCAGCTCACCCACGCGCTCGACGCGCTTACGGTGGGAGAAGGCCCAGAGCCGATTCCCGACCCACGCGACGAGCGTCGCGACGAACGCGGAGATCGTGCGCGCCGTGAGGACCTTCTCGTTCTCGCTGAGGGCCGTGTCGAGGCCGAAGAGCAGGAGGTCGAAGAGGCCGACGTCGACGATGAAGGCGATGCCGCCGACGACGGCGAACTTCGCGAGCTCGGAACGCCGCTCGACGAGCCATTTCTTGATTTGCACGTGGCGAGCCTAGCGGTGTTACGGGTCGGGGGTCGGCCGAGCAGTTATCCTGGGGCCCGGAGGTACAGATGTCGACACCCACACCCCTCGTCGGAATCATCATGGGTTCGGACTCGGATTGGCCCGTCATGGAGGCCGCGGCGCTGGTATTGGACGAGCTCGGGATCGCGAGCGAGGCCAAGGTTCTGTCCGCGCACCGCATGCCGGACGAGACGATCGCCTACGGGCGCGAGGCCGCGTCGCGCGGCATCCGCGTGATCATCGCGGGCGCGGGCGGAGCCGCTCACCTGCCCGGCGTGCTAGCCGCCGTCACCCCGCTACCCGTCATCGGCGTCCCGGTCCCGCTCAAGCAGCTCGACGGCCTCGACTCCCTGCTCAGCATCGTGCAGATGCCGGCCGGAATCCCCGTCGCCACGGTGTCAATTGGGGGAGCGCGCAACGCGGGAATCCTTGCCGCCCGGATACTCGGCGCCGGCTCGGACGCCGCCGCCGACGCGATGCGAGAGCGCGTGGTTGCGTTCCAGGCTGACCTGAAGAAGGCCGCGCTGGCGAAGGGCGCGAAACTACCGCGCTAGGGGTAGGGGAGCGCTAGGGCGCGCAGGCGCCGAGCAGGTCGAGCGTCTCGGTTGGGCTCGGCTCGGCGCTCGATGTCGGAGACGGGGTGGTCGCCACCAACGCGGCGTCGCTCGCGCTCGCCACGGATGTTCCCTTGATGGGTTGGTCGTTCTTGATGGCGTCGAACATCGTCTGAGCCGCTGGCGTCCACGTGACATTCAGGAAGTCCGGCGTGTACTTGTTCGGCACGGTTGCGAAGACGATGTTGTCCTTCGAGATGTGCCGCAGGCTGAAGGCGAGCCCGATCAGGAAGGTCGCGTCGGCGAGGCGGGGGCTGGTCGTCATGGACTCGGCTCCCGCGGCGATGAAGTTCCGCAGCGCCGTCTGGTTGGTCAGCAGGTTCATCGACAGCGCCTTTTCGAACGTGTGGGCGAGGAGTGTCTGCTGCCGCTCGATGCGTTGCAGGTCGGAGCCTTCGACCCATTGCTTTCCGACGTCGGCGGTTCGAAGGCGCGCCCAGGCGAGCGCCGTGCTTCCGGAGAGGGTCTGCGGCCCGGGTTTGAGGTTAACCCCCGCCTTCGCGGAGACGATTCTGCCGGGAATGCACATGGGGACGCCCCCGAGGGCGTTGATCATCTTCTCGAACCCGACGAAGTCCACCACGGCGTAGTAGTGGATGTAGATGCCGGTGAGGTCCTCGACGGTTTTCTGGACGCACGCAGCGGCCTCGGCGGGGTTGCCGTTCTTCCCGCCATTGGAGAACGCGACGTTGAACTTGGTCGTCCACCCCTTGACGACCTTGCCGTTGAACAGCGTGCAGTCGGAGATGCGGACCCAGGAGTCGCGGGGGATCGACATGAGCTCGATCCGGGAGCGGTCCGCGGAGATGTGCACGACGATGGTCGTGTCGTTCCTCATGCCCCCCACGGAGCCGCCGATCGCGGCGTTCCCGCCCGCGCGGCTGTCCGATCCCATGAGCAGGATGTTGATCGGCTCGCCCTTGGAGCCGTCGGTCGGTGCCGCGGGAACAACGGGACGTGAGCCGCCGAGCAGGGGTTCGGTGTCGACGGTGTCGATCTTGTCGAGCGTCGACTGGAGGATGGTGTACCCACCCACGCCGACAAATCCGATGATTGCTGCGATCGTGTACGTGAAGACTCGGAAGACGGGGTGGCCCCTGTCGCGCGGCGAGTGCCGGCGCGGGCTCATACGCATCACGCTCATGGGCGTGTCTCCGTCTGGTGGGTCATGGCTCCCCCATTGTACGAACGTCCGCGAGGGAAACGAGCCGCAGGGCACATTTGTTGCGTGACCATGCGCTACGGGGCGCACGCCCCCAGAGGATCGATGCTCGGGGAGGTGTTGGGGTCCGACGACCCGCTCACGGCGGGCACGGGGGCCGCTGTGCTCGCGTCGCTGACCGAGCGGCCGGAGATCGGGCGGTCGTTGAATGATGTCGCTGAACAGCGTGTTCGCGGCGGAGGTCCACGTCACGCTGCCGGGGTGATCGGGATCGCGCCTTGTTCGGGACGGTCGTGAAGACGATGTTGTCCGGCGAGATATTCCGTAGCGAGAACGCGAGACCGATGAGGAACGTCGCGTCGGCGAGGCGGGGGCTTGCCGTCATCGACGAAGCGCCGGCCGTGATGAAGTCACGGAGCTTGCCTTGGTCCAGGAAGATGTTCTCCGACATCGCCTTCTCGGCGGTACGAGCGAGAAGCTCCTGCTGGCGCTTGATTCGGCCGATGTCGGAGCCGTCGAGCCATTCCTTACCCACCGTCGCCTTGCGGGCGCGGGCCCATGCGAGGGCGGTCCAGCCATTGAGAATCTGCGGCCCCGCCTGGATATCGAGGCCGGCTTCCGGGGAGACGATGTGGCCGGGGATGCACATGGGAACGCCCCCGAGCGCGTCGATCATCGCCTCGAACCCGACGAAGTCGACGACGGCGTAGTAGTTGATGTAGATACCAGTGAGGTCCTCGACGGTCTTCTGGACGCAGGCGGCGGCCTCGGCAGGGTTGTTGTTCGTTCGCCCGCCGTTGTAGAACGCGACGTTGAACTTGCCCGACCAGCCCTTGTTGACCTTGCCGTCGAATAGCGTGCAGTCGGAGGTGCGCACCCACGAGTCACGGGGAATGGAGACGAACTCGATACGGGTGCGGTCGGTCGAGATGTGCATGATGATCGTCGTGTCGTTGCGCATGCCGCCCGCCTCACCACCGATCGCGGCGTTAGCGCCGACGCGGCTATCGGAGCCCATCAGCAGGATGTTGATCGGTTCGCCCTTGGCGCCGTCTGCCGGCGGGGGAGGGGGAACGGGACGGTCCGCGCCGAGAAGGACCGTGACGTCCCGTTTCGTGACCTGGTTGAGGGCGGTCTGCACGTAGAGGAATCCGCCGATCGCGGTGAAGCCCATCAGTGCGGCGAGGGTGTACGCCACCGCGCGTATCCCTCGCTGGCCCCTGGCCTTCGACGCGTGTCGTTGTGGCTGCACGCGGAGTGCGCTCACGCGTGGTCCTCCCCTTCTGACGTTCCTATCGGTCCGGTCCCCGCACTACCAACGTTTTCCGGACGGCAATCGTTGCCCGCGAAGCATCGTACGCGTTTCCGCGTAGCCCATTCGCGCCCGCTGCCTAGCTGCGGCACGCGCCGAGGGGGTCGATGCTCGGCTCGACTGCGGGTGCGGTCTCGCCGGGAGAGAGGGAGGCCGTCGGCGAGGCGGGCGTCACCGTCGTGGCGTAACTCGCGTCCGTAATCGAAGTACCCGCGATGGGGCTTGTCGTTACGCAATTTCTTCAGGAGAGCCTATCCGTCGGCGTTCCACACGACGTTATTGCCGTCGGGCGTCCAGTCGAACGGGATGGTCGTGAACACGATGTTGGCGGGGTCGATGTGGCGGAGGCTCCAGGCGAGGCCGAAGACGAAGTCGGGATCGGCGAGGCGCGGGCTGACCGTCACGGAGTCCGCGGCGGCGGTGACGAAGTCGCGGATCTGGTTCGAGTCCCAGAGGATGTTCTTCGACAGGAGCGTCTCGAACATGTGGGCAAGCAGCACCTGTTGCGCCGCCATGCGCTTGATGTCGGTGCCGTTGTAGTACTCCTTACCGACCTCCACCTTGCGGGTCCGCGCCCACGCGAGGGCGGTCCAACCGCTGAAGATCTGCGGACCGGCCTTGACGTTGAGACCTGATTCTGCCGAGACGATCCGTCCGGGCACGCACATGGGAACGCCGCCGAGCGAGTTGACCATGGTCTGGAATCCGATGAAGTCGATAACGGCGTAGTAGTGGATGTAGACGCCGGTGAGGTCCTCGAGCGTGTTTTGCGTACAGGCGACGGCCTCGGCGAGATTGTTGTGCCGCGCGCCGTTGGCGAACGCCGCGTTGAACTTGGTCGTCCGACCCTTGACGACGGTTCCGTCGAGCAGCGTGCAATCGGAAATCTTCACCCAGGAGTCGCGCGGAATCGACACGAATTCGACGCGCTGACGATCCGCCGAGATGTGCATGATGATCGTCGTGTCGGCGCGCATGCCCTCGTTGGCCCCGCCGATCTTGGCGTTGGCTCCTGCGCGCGAATCGGAGCCGAGCAAGAGGATGTTGATCGGCTCGCCCTTGGAGTCGTCCGACGGCGGAACGATCGGACGTTCCTTGTGGAGGATCGGGTACGACGTCGGCCGTCTGGACGCGATCGAACGCGGTTTGGATGTACTCGTACGCGCCGATGCCCGTGAAGCCGACGAGCGCAGCGGCGAAATAGGCGAGGCCTCGAATCGCCGGGTGACCGGGCCGTCCGCCGGCGTGGCGGCGTGGCCGCACGCGGAACGCTTTACCCACGGGCATCCTCTCCAACGGCGCGATGGTCTGGCCGGTCAACGATCGACGTCACTCTATTGTCGCAGAGCCCACGTAACGTCGCGGTGAAACACGGGGCGCCGTCACGAGAAATCCTACGGTTGGGTCTACCCTTCGCCGGGCCGTTGGGGTACGGTCGACTTGACGGGCGGGGATTACACCGGTGTAATTCCGACAGAGCGGTGTTAGCTCCGCGATATCGGAGGAGGGCCTCATGTGGCACGTCTACGACGGACAGGTTCCGTCAGACGCTGACCGACCGACCGGGGGGCTTGCGACGGTCGTGGATATTTTCGCGGCCGTGGACGACGACGGCCCACTGAGTTGGCAAGAACGTGCTTTGTGTGCGCAAACTGATCCCGAGGCGTTCTTTCCCGAAAAGGGTGGATCGACGCGCGAGGCGAAGAAGGTGTGCGGGTCATGCGATGTGCGTTCCGAATGCCTCGACTACGCACTTGCCAACGATGAACGATTCGGAATCTGGGGCGGTCTGTCTGAGCGCGAGCGCCGCAAACTCAAGCGGCGAGCGGTCTAGTCGCCCGGTAGGAAAGGGGCGGAGATGAGCACGTCCGCCCCATTCGTCCGCGCAGTCGTCGTGACGCGCGGGCGCGCAGGGTTCCTCGGGGAGACCCTCGCGGCGATCTCCCGGCAATCGCGTCCCGTCGACGTGACCCACGTGGTGGTCTGTGGGGGTTCGATCGAGGACGAGGACATCGTCGTACCACCGGGGATGGACGTCGAGATCACGCGGGAAAAGTCCGCGACGTTCGGGGACGCCGTCTCGGCCCTTCTTGAGGGCCGCGAGTCGCGCCAAGGCGAATGGCTGTGGCTCTTCCACGACGACAGCGCGCCTGAGCCCGACGCTCTCGAACACCTGCTGAGCCAGGCAGCCAAGCGCCGCCTCGCCGCCGTCGTCGGCTCCGCCCAGGTCACGTGGGATGACCCGGGACGCCTCGTCAACGTCGGGACGACCGTCTCGCACCGCGGCGCGCGTCGCATCGGGGACGCCGAGGGCGACGACCTCAACCAGGGGCAGCACGACGAGACGGAGGACGTGCTCGCCGTCGGTCTCGCGGGCGCGCTTGTCACGCGCGGGGCGTGGGACAGGCTCGAGGGCACGGACCGCGCCTACGGCCGCTTCGGCGACAGCGCGGACTTCTGTCGACGCGCCTGGCGCGCGGGCTACGACGTCGTCATCGCTCCTCGGGCACGCGTGCGTCACGCCCAGGCGTCGCTCCTCCCGCGCAAGGATGTGGACGACTCGCCGGGTGACCCTCGCTCGACGCACGCCCAACGCCGCGCCTCCGAGTGGTATCACGCCATGGCGTGGGCTCCCGCGTGGCTCGGGCCCTTCATCTTCGTGTGGTGCGTGCTCGCCTCGCTCGGGCGGGCGTTCACCCGCGTCGCCGCGAGCGACCCCCGCCTCATGATCGCGGACCTGCGCGTCCCGATCGTCCTGTGGTTCCGTCTGGGCAGACTTCCCGCGTCGCGAGCCGCGGTGCGACGCGTCTCGAAGGGGGGAGAGCCCGTCGAGCTTCCACTTCTCGCGACGACGTCCGACGTGATCCGCTACCTCCGCACGCGGGACCTTGGCGCCTACGAGGCCTGGCGCGCGGAGACGCGTCCGTCCGACGTGCAGCGCGTGGAACTCGCGGCGCTCGCGAAGCGCAGACGCCTCACGCTCGGCGCGCTCGCGCTCGTGATGCTCGCGGTCTCCGTGGCGCTATTCGGCACGTGGTTCGCGCCGCTCACGCGGGGCGAGGTTCTCGCGGGAACGGCGCTCGGGACGACGGACGTGTCGACGGCGGACCTGTGGCTCCGCGCCTTCACAGGATGGTCGGATCGGGGGCTCGGTTCCGGCGGCGTGGACGGCGGATTTGCCGCGCTCATGCTCCCCTTCAGCCTGGTTCCCGGCGGGCTCGCGATGGGAATCGGCCTCCTGCTGATGTTGAGCCCTCTTCTCGCCGCGCTCGCGATGTGGTTCAGCTCGGGTGCGGCGACGCGGTCGCCCATCGCCCGCTTCATGGCCGCCGCCCTGTGGGGGACGTGGCCCGCGCTGATCCAGTCGGTGAGCGACGGACGCGTCGGCTCCGTCCTCGCCCACATCCTTCTGCCGTACCTCGGCCTGATGGTCGTCCGCGCGATCGGCGCCGGACGGCGCGACCGCCTCGCCGACGGCATGGAGTTTCCCCGGACGCGCATCGGGTCGCCGAGCGCGGCAGCCGCCGCGTCCCTGCTGCTCGCCGTCATCTCGGTTGCCACGCCGATCCTCACGCTTCCACTCGTTGGGATCATTGCGATCGTCGCCGTGAGTACTTTGGGTTCGGCGCGCTACGCGATCACGATTCCGTTGCCAGCCCTCGTCCTGCAGGGCCCGTCGCTCGTCGCCGCGTTCCAAGGGCGAGCCGGGCCAGGATGGTGGAGCACGCTTGTCCGTGAGGACGGGCCTTCTCTCAACTCCGCGCCAGCCAGCGGGTGGGATCTGCTGTGGGGCGTGGCCCAACACCCGCCGCTATGGCCCACCTTCCCCGGCGCCGGAACCGTGATCTTCACGTACGTCGCCGGAGCGCTCGTCGTTGGCGCCGCGCTCGCGGCTCTCGCGAGCGGCCGCGCCTCCGGGGCCGTCGCGACAGGGTGGGGCATCGGCGTCGTCGGACTCGCGGTGGCCGCCATCGCCGCTCGGACACTGGCGGTCGTTCCTGGCCCCGATGGGGCAGCCGCGGCAAATGGATGGGCGGGTCCGGGGCTGTCGCTCATGGCCCTCGGCCTCGTCGGCGCCGCGTGCTCGGCCGCGCCTCCTGGCTGGACCCCCGGCGTCGAGTGGCGGGCCCGCCCGCTCCGAGCCCTTGGCGGCGGCCTCGTGATCGGTTTACTGGGGCTCAATATCGTGGGCAGCGTCTGGCCCGGTCGTTCGTTTGGGGGGGACGTTCACCCCTCGCCCGCCGCCGTCTTACCGCTCGTCGCTGGCCTTGAGCAGGCGTCCGATCCGATCACGCGGAGTCTGGTGTTGTGGCAGGACGAGGACGGCGTGGTCCGGTATTCGGTGGAGGCGACGGACGGATCGACGACGCTCGCGGGGCGCGGGGCGACCATCGGCGTCACGGCGGCCGACTCGATGGATGAGGACGTTGTCGCGACGGCCGTCGGGATCCTCGCGGGTGGGGGCACCGATGCCGCCGAGACCTTGGTGGCGTGGGGCATCTCGACGGTGGTCGTCGCTCCGGACAACCAGGCTCTCGAGAGCGTCCTCCTGCGCTCCCCCGAGCTCTCGCTGATCGGCGCGAGCGACCTCGGTCGAAGTTGGCGCGTCAAGACCGTCGGCGACGTACCCGTGTCGCGGGCGTGGATTCAGACGACCCTGGGCGATAGGGTCCCGCTCAATTCGACGCCCGTGGGACTCAGCGCCACCCTCGAGGCGGCCGCTTCGGGACGCATCATCCTCGCCGTGCCTGCCGACGACCGGTGGTGGGCGACGCTCGACGGTCACCCGCTCGCCACGGCCGACGCCGACGGTCGTCAGGCATTCGCGCTCGAGCGCGGGGGTGGAGAGCTACGCATCGGGTATCTCGACTCGACCTACCGTAGGTGGTGGTGGGCATCCGTTGCGGTGCTCGTGTGGGCTGCGGCCAGCGCCGTCCCCCTCTACGACCGACGATTCCGGAGGTCCGCGCCATGATCGGACGCACTCTCGCGGGCGTAGCAGCTGCGCTCGTCGCGTTCTGGATCGCGATCGGCACCGCCCCTCAAGAGGCGACGCCCCCCGCGACCTCCTCCACGGTCGTGTCCGTCACGGCGGCGCAGTTGCCGATCGCGTGCCCGGGTTCGCTGTCAATTCCCGCGGGGAACATCGGGGGCGGGGATGGCCTGGTGGGTTCGGGCTCCGACGACGTCCGCGAGAGCATCTTCCCCTCCGGCGGCGACGACTCTGTCGCCCTCGACGGGGGATGGACAAGTACGAACGCCCTCGCGACCGAGATCGAGCGGGTTGGGGGCGGCGACATCGCGGGACTCGCGGTCGCCGTGTGCCTCGCTCCGCGCACCGATACGTGGCTCGTCGGGGGATCAACGGCCATCGGATCCAGCGCCCGTCTCGTGCTCACCAACCCCACGGACGTCGCGTCGGACGTCAAGGCGACGCTGTACGGCCCGGCGGGGAAGGTGGACCAGGCCCTGACGGTCGCCGTCGGTCCGCGGTCCCAGACGACGTACCTGCTCGAGGGCGTCTCCGCCGGCCTCGCGACACTTGTGGTCCACGTCGAGGCGACGGCGGCTGGCGTCTCCGCCGTGCTCCAGGACTCACGGCTCGACGGCTTCCTTCCTGCCGGAACAGACTGGGTGGTCCCCAACGAGTCGCTGGGACAACACCTCGCTATCCCCGGCGTCGGCCCGAGCGAACCGAATGGCCTCGCGGGCGCCTCTTCCGTACGGATATTCGCCCCGAACGGCGCGAAGGTGACGCTCGCTCTCGCGGGGACCCTGGGATCCGTCCCGTGGCCAGCGGGAGACTCGATCACCTTGCGACCAGGGGACGTCGTGGACGTAGCCGTACCGGCGACGGCCGTCGCCACCGTGCTGGTCGAGGCCTCGGCCCCCGTGCTCGCCGCCGCGTACACCACGGTGGGGCGGGCGCCGGACGACGTGCTGCAGGGCGCGGCGGTTCGCGACTCCGCGTGGGTCAACGCTCAGGCGCACGTCAAGGCGCGCACCTATACCGTCGTCGTTCCCCACTACAGCGTCTCGGCGATCGCCTATAGCGAGGACCCGGCGACGTTCACGGCGTTCTCCGCCGACGGTACGGAGCTGATTTCTTTGACAATCCCGGGAGGGCAGACGCGCGAGTTCCCGCTCGGGGTGAAGTCGGGGACTGTGGTCTCGGTGACAGGGGAGATCGCGTGGTCCGTCCGCGTCCGGGACGATCCCGGGTTTATCGCGACGGTGCAGCCCGAGGACATCGGCCCCGCCGACACCTCGGTTGTCGTCGCGCCCGGCTTCTACGTGCCGTAGTCGGGATCGACCTCGTCTGCAGGACGCGACACCAGGTGCGCGACGTTCTCGGCGAGGATGTCGCGAATGAGGGCGACGAGGTCGTCCGTCTCGATCGCGCGTTGCTCGATGGGTCGGCGATACAAGACGACGCGCGCAGGGAGCCCCGGCTCGGCCGCGAAAAGGCGACCGAGGGGGACGCCGCGCTCCCACGCGGTGGGTCGCGACGGCGGAACCTCCTCGACGGCGAAGTCCACCCGGCCCCACTCGCGTCCCCACCGGTGTTCGAGAAACTCGACGCGTTCGGCCACCGCGTGATCGAACCGCTGTTTGCGCGTCACGTAGCCCGGCGAGTCCGGCAAGTGAACGGGAGACCGTAGCCCCCTGCCGTGCCGGTCGCGAATGCCCATACGGCGACCCTAGCCCGCGCGTCGGCGTGGTGTCGTGAGGCCCGCGTGCGCCGGGGGTAGCGTCCGAGAGGTGATGACCGTGCGGCGTTGTTCGAAGCCTTCCTGCGGCGAACCTGCCGTGGCGACGCTCACGTACGTCTACGGGGACTCGACGGTCGTGGTCGGGGCCCTCGTGGCCGTCGCCGAGCCGCACGCGTACGACCTGTGCGCGTCGCACGCAGAGTCCTTCACCGCCCCCCGCGGATGGGACGTCGTCCACATCCACCAGGAGTACGCGGAGGCTCCGCCGTCGTCGGACGACCTCGACGCGCTCGCGCGCGCGGTGCGCGAGGCCGGTCGCGCCGCCGAGCCGAATGTCGAGCGCCCGCACCGTCCCATCGACGCGAGCGAGCCTCGACGCGGCCACCTGCGGGTGGTGTCGTCCGAGGGGTGACGGCGGCTACGGTAGTCCCGTGACCTCGCACCCCGACCTTTCTTCGCTGATCAAGTCGTACGACGTTCGTGGCGTCGTCGGCGACAATCTCACCCCGGATGTGACGCGGGCAATCGGCGCAGCCTTCGCCGACGCCGTGGTTCTCGCGGACGATGAGCGGATCGTCGCGATTGGTCGCGACATGCGCGATTCGGGGCCCGAACTCGTGGAGGCGCTCGTCGCTGGCCTCGCCGATCGCGGCGTCGACTCCGTGCTCATCGGTATGTGCTCGACCGACGGGCTCTACCAGGCGTCCGGCTCGATGGACATTCCGGGGGCGATGGTCACCGCAAGCCACAACCCCGCCGAATACAACGGCATCAAGTTCTGTCGCTCGCGCGCCCGCGCCGTAGGGGAGGACACGGGGCTCGCCGCCGTGCGCGAACTCGCCTCGCGCTACCTCGCCGAGGGCATCCCCGTCGCCCCGACCAGGGGACACTCCTCCGAGCGCGACATGCTCGCCGAGTACGGCTCGTTCCTCCGGTCGCTCGTCCCGCTCGACGGGAATCGACCCCTGACGGTGGTCATCGACGCGGCCAACGGCATGGCCGGGCTCACGGCGCCGTCCGTCCTCGGCACAGAGTCGGGGCTTCCCGAGCTTCCGCTCACGATCGTGCCGCTGTACTTCGAGCTCGACGGCTCCTTCCCGAACCACGAGGCGAATCCCCTCGATACCGACAACCTGCGCGACCTCCAGGCCGCCGTCGTGCGCCACGGCGCGGACATCGGCCTCGCGTTCGACGGCGACGCGGATCGCTGCTTCTTCGTCGACGAGCGCGGGGAGATTGTTTCTCCGTCGGCCGTCACGGCGCTCGTCGGCGTCAGCGAGGCGAAGCGTGAGATCGAGGCAGGGCGCATGCCCACCGTGATCCACAACCTCATCTCGTCCGCGGCGGTCAGGGAGCGCCTCATCTCCGCTGGCGCGCGCCCGGTGCGCTCGCGCGTCGGCCACAGCTACATCAAGGCCGACATGGCCAGGGAGAACGCCGTCTTTGGTGGCGAACACTCGGGGCACTACTACTTCAGGGACTTCTTCTTCGCCGACTCGGGGATGCTCGCGGCGATGCACGTGCTGCAAGCGCTCGGCTCACAGGATGCCCCGCTGTCCGAGCTCCTCGCGACCTACGACCCCTACGTCAGTTCCGGCGAGATCAACTCGACGGTTGCGGATGTGCGGAAGGCCTCGGAGAAGGTCAGGGACACATTCGTGACGCCCGACGTCGAGTCGGACGACATGGACGGTCTCACGGTCTCGCATTGGCACTCCGAGCCCAAGTGGTGGTTCAACGTTCGCCCGTCGAACACCGAGCCGCTTCTCAGGCTCAACGTCGAGGCGGCGGAGCCTTCCGTCATGGCGGACATACGTACGCGGGTCCTCGCATCGATCCGCGGGGAGGCGTAGACCGTGTCGGCTGAGGGTGGAGCGAAGGCGGTCCTCGCGGCCCTAGGCGCGAACGTCGGCATCGGCGTGACGAAATTCATCGCGTTCGCCCTGACCGGTTCCGCCGCGATGCTCGCGGAGTCCATCCACTCCGTCGCGGACTCGGGTAACCAGGTATTGCTGCTCATTGGCGCCCGCCGCGCCCGACACGAAGCGACGGAGGAGCACCCGTTCGGCTTCTCCCGGGCCCGGTACTACTACGCGTTCCTCGTCGCGATCGTCCTGTTCACCGTCGGCGGGCTGTACGCGCTGTACGAGGCGTGGCACAAGTTCTCGCACCCCGAGCCGCTCGATGCGTGGCTGTGGGTCCCGATCGTGGTGCTCTGCGTCGCGATCGTCCTGGAGGGACTGTCGTTTAGGACGGCCGTTCGCGAATCGAACAAGGTGCGCGGGAGCCTCGGGTGGGTGGGCTTCATTCGCCACTCGCGCGGCCCCGAGCTGCCGGTGGTCCTGCTTGAGGATCTCGCCGCGATGACGGGCCTGGTGTTCGCGCTCGTCGGCGTGAGCATGACGATCGTGACGGGCGACGGACGGTGGGACGCCGCGGGAACGGCGGCGATCGGCCTCCTGCTCGTGATCGTCGCCGTTGTGCTCGGGCGCGAGACCAAGTCGATGCTGATCGGCGAGTCCGCCACCCCGGAGGACATCGCGCGCATCCGCGCGGCGTTCGCCGCGTCGAGCCTCGGCGACGTCATCCACTTGCGCACCATGCACCTCGGCCCGGACGACGTCCTTGTCGCGGCGAAGGTAGCCGCACGCGGCTCGACGCCGCTCGCTCAGGTGGCCAAGGCCGTGGACGAGGCCGAGGCGAAGATTCGCGAGGCCGTCCCCGCCGCTCGACTCATCTACATCGAAACGGACGTTCGACGAGAGGACGCATCATGAACGACTTCATCGTCGCTGACCTTGCCCTGGCTTCGGCGGGGCGGCACCAGATAGACCTCGCGGAACGCGAGATGCCCGGCCTGATGGCGCTGCGCGACGAGTTCGGCGCGTCCCAGCCTCTCGCGGGCGCGCGGATTGCGGGATCGCTCCACATGACGGTGCAGACGGCCGTGCTGATCGAGACGCTCGTCGCGTTGGGCGCCGACGTCCGGTGGGCCTCGTGCAACGTCTTCTCGACGCAGGACGAGGCGGCGGCCGCGATCGCGCTCGGCTCGGGCACGCTCGACGCGCCCGCCGGCGTACCGGTATTCGCGATCAAGGGCGAGACGGTCGAGGACTACTGGGGATACACGGATCGGATCTTCGACTGGGAGGGAGAGGACGGGCCCACGCTCATCCTCGACGACGGCGGGGACGCGACGCTCCTCGTTCATGAGGGCGTGAAGGCTGAGGCCGCGGGCGAGCTTGCCCCGCCGCTCGACCCTCACGACCCCGGGTACCACCGTGAGACCGAGGCGATGCGCGCCGTCCTTCGCCGCTCGCTGGCCGCCGACCCTACGCGCTTCACGCGGATGGCCGCGGGCATCGTCGGCACGAGCGAGGAGACCACCACGGGTGTCAACCGGCTCGTGCGCCTGAATGAGCGCGGCCAGCTCCTGTTCCCCGCGATCAACGTCAACGACTCGGTCACGAAGTCCAAGTTCGACAACCGCTACGGCATCCGCCACTCGCTTCCCGACGGCCTCAACCGGGGCACGGACGTCCTGATCGGAGGCAAGGTCGCGTTCGTGGCCGGCTACGGCGACGTCGGCAAGGGCGCAGCCGAGGCGCTCAGGGGTCAGGGCGCGCGGGTCATCGTCGCCGAGGTGGACCCGATCTGCGCGTTGCAGGCTGCGATGGACGGCTACCAGGTGGCGCGCCTCGACGACGTGGTGGGCGAGGCGGACTTCTTCATTACGACGACGGGGGACACGCGCATCATCACGGTCGATCACATGGCCGCGATGAAGGACAAGGCCATCGTGGGCAACGTCGGACACTTCGATGACGAGATCGACGTCGCCGGGCTCGAGGCCTCAGGTGCCAAGCGCGTCCCCGTCAAGCCCCAGGTCGATGAGTGGGTCTTCGCCGACGGCCACAGCGTCATCGTCCTGAGTGAGGGGCGCCTGCTGAACCTTGGGAACGCGACCGGCCACCCGTCGTTCGTCATGAGCACGTCGTTCGCGAACCAGGTGCTGGCGCAGATCGAGCTGTGGACCAAGCGAGACGAGTATCCCGTCGGCGTGTACCGGCTGCCGAAGCTCCTCGACGAGAAGGTGGCGCGCCTTCACCTCGACGCGCTCGGGGTGCGCCTCACGACCCTGACGGACGAGCAGGCTGACTATCTTGGCGTCCCGGTCGAGGGCCCCTACAAGTCCGACCACTACCGGTACTAGGGCGCCCGTCGTCTAGTTGTCGACGTCCGGGATGCCGTAGGGGAGGCGCCGGAGCATCTCGTTCTCGCTCATCGAGCGCGACGCCTGCCGGAGCGCCGCCGCGTACTCGCGGTCGCGCCTCGTGGCGAGAACGGCGGCGATGAACGTCTCGGGATGGGTCCCCGCGGGGGGCAGGGGCGCGACGTGCTGGCTGAGACGGGCCGCGATCTTGGTTCCGTGTTGCGCGCGAGGCGTCGCGTGCATCGCATGTGCCCGTCCGATGAACATCCGCGCGGTCAGGGCGAGGCCGTCGGGCAGGCGGCTGATGTCGACGGTTCGCGACCATTCGGCGAGCGCGGGGGGCATGATCACCGGCGGGAGGGGCTTGAGGGTGCCGCGGGTGCGCACCGCGTACGTGCCCGCGATCATGTCGCCGACGCGTTTGCTGCGTTCCGACAGCATCGAGGCGGTCACCGACACGGTTCCCACGGCCATCCAGTTTTCGCCGACGCCGACGAGAGATCGCGTGATCGCCTGACGGAACGAGACCGGCCCGCCGTCGTCGCGGACGATGCGAAGGCCGAGTGCCAACCTGCCGAGGCTGAGCCCGCGGGTGAGGGTCTCGACGGTCGCGGGCGCGATCACCAGGAGGAAAACGATGAAGAGCGTCAGGATGGCCGTCCCCGCAGCGCCGTTCACGCTGAAGGCCAACGCTCCGAAGATGGCCATCGAGAACCACAGGATGATGAGCGTCGCGACGGCATCGATGGCCCCGGACGCCATGCGCAACGGAAGCGGCGCCGCGCTCGAACTGACGCGGACGCCCTCGCCGATCGCGATTTCGTCGTCGAACTCGTCCATACAATCTCCCGTTCGAAGCCTCTGTGAGATGGTATCCCCATGGACATCGACGCGTTCAGCGCCGTGCGCTCCAGTCGCTGGATGCGGCTCAGGGCGCTCTCGGGGTGGCGCCGTCTCACGGGTGCCGAGGCGGACGAATTCGCCCGGCTGTACCAGACCACTGCTGGCGATCTCGCGACGGTTCAATCGGCGGCCCCCGAGCCAGGGCTCATCGCCTGGCTCTCGGTCCAGCTGGTCAGCGCGCGCGTCTGGCTCACGGGTTCGCACGAGTTCTCGATGGGAGACGTTCGACGCATCTTCACACGCGTCCTCCCCGCCGCGCTCTACCGCGTCCGCTGGTGGTCGGTCGCGGTCTCGGCCGCGGTGATCGTCGGGTCGATCATCTCGGCGGTCTACACGCTTCGTACGCCGGGGGCGCTCGACCTCGTCGGCCCTCCCGACGTCAGGGCCCAGATCGCGCAGGAGGAGTTTTCGAGTTACTACACCAACTACGACTCGACCTCGTTCGGGGCCCAGGTGTGGACCAACAACGCCTGGCTTTCCGCCGAGGTGATCGGGTTCGGCATCAGCGGGATATTCCCCGTCATTCTGCTCAGCAACACCGTGTCGCAGCTGGGCGTGGCCGCGGCGATCATGCAGGAGGCGGGCCTTCTCGACGTGTACTTCAAGCTGATCATTCCCCACGGTTTGCTCGAGCTCAGTGCGGTGTTCACCGCTGCGGGCGCGGGGCTGCGACTGTTCTGGACCATGCTCGTTCCCGGCCATCGAAAACGCCTGCGCGCGCTGGCCGAGGAGGGGCGCGTCGCCATCGCGGTCGCGGGGGCTCTGACGCTCGCCCTCTTCGTTTCGGGTCTCATCGAGGGCTACATCACGGGCAGCACGATGCCGTGGTGGCTGAAGATCGCGATCGGCGCGGTGGCGTTCGTCGCGTTCTGGGTCTATACGTGGGTCGCCGGCGGGATCGCGGCCCGCGCGGGTGCGACCGGCGACCTCGAGGGTGACTTCGCCGTCGCGACGGCCGACGTCGCGGGTTAGTCGCCTACAGCCGTCCCGCCGCCTTGAGGTTGAGATACATGTCGGACACGTCGGGCGCGAGGGCGTCGGGCACCGAGCGGACCACCTCTGCACCGAGCTGACGGAGCCGCATCGAGACGGCGGAGGCCTCGAGGCGCGATCGCTCCGCGGCTGCAGCGCCGAACACCTCCGACGCGTCGCTCCGTCCCGCCGCCAGCTCGGCGATCTCCGGGTCGTCGACGCTCGCGACGACGACCTGGTGGTACCGGGAGAGCGCCTGCACGGCCTCGAGAAGGCCGCTGTCGAGGCTCGACGGATCGATCGTGGTGAGCAGGAGCACCATCGCGCGCTGCGAGAGTCGTTCGTCTACCAGGCGCACCGCGCCGCGCCAATCGGCTTCGACCAGGTTGGGCTCCACGACGGCGAGGGCGTCCGCGAGCTCCGGCATGAGCGTCGCCGTGGTCGTTCCCATGGCGCGCGACCGTTCTGCGCGATCGAACGCGACGACCTGGACGCGGTCGCCCGCCCGGGACGCGAGGGTCGCGAGTAGGAGCGTCGCCTCGATCGAGGCGTCGAGACGAGGCGCCCCTCCGACGCGCCCTGCCGACAGCCGGGAGGCGTCGACGAGGATGAACACGCGGCGGTCGCGCTCGGGACGGAACGTGCGGACGACGACGTCGGCCCGTCGGGCCGTGCCTCGCCAGTCGATGGTTCGGACGTCGTCGCCCACCACGTATTCGCGGAGCGAGTCGAACTCGCTACCGGCGCCGCGGAGGTTCACGGAGGTCTGGCCGTCGATCTCGCGCAGGCGCGCAAGCCGGGTGGGCAGGTGCTTGCGCGAGCGGAATTCCGGCAACACCCGGAGGGTGTCGGGCGAGGTGATCGAGAACTGGCGACCTCCCAGGCGCAGCGGGCCCTCGAGGCGCAGGGTGATGGCGGCGGCGCGGCGATCCCCGCGTCGCGTCGGGCGCAGCCTCGTGGTGAATCGCTGAACATCGAGCGGGCGGACCAGAACGCGGTGCCGGTTGTCGCGTGCCCCCGCGCTCGGCTGCCACGCGTCGCGAAGCCCGCCGCGAAGGTGACGGCGCGTCAGGTTGGCGAGCGTCACTACGGACGTCGTCTCCTCCGTAAGGCGAACGGCGCGCGGGACGGTGCGCTTCACGCCGACGCTCGCCGACGTCGGCGCGAGAAGGGCATCGATGGCGGCGAGGAGGAGGGCCCCGATGGCCCACATCCACGCGACGCCCCTGTCCTGGGTCCAGGCTGCCGGAATCGCGCCGAGAGCGACGAGAAGAACGGTCCAGCCCGTGATGTACATGGCCTACTTCGGGACGGGGACGGCGGCGAGCACCGACTCGAGTACGGCGTCGGTCGTGACGCCCTCGAGCTCGGCCTCCGCGCGCAGCTGGATGCGGTGAGCCAGGGTGGACGGGACGAGAGCCTTGACCTCGTCGGGAGAGACGAACGTGCGCCCACGCATCCAGGCCCACGCGCGAGACGTGGCGAGGAGGGCGGTCGCGCCGCGGGGCGACACCCCGAGCGAGACCGACGGGGCCTCGCGCGTCGCGCGGCACACATCGACGATGTAGCCCATGACGTCCTCGGATACCTCGACCTTCTCGACCTCGGCGCGGCCCTGGGCCAGGTCCTTCGGTGTCGCGACGGGGCCGAGTCCCGCGGCCTTGAGGTCCCGCGGGTTGAAGCCCGTCGCGTGGCGACGCACCACCTCGGTCTCGGTGGCGCGGTCAGGCAGCGGCATCATCAGCTTGAGCATGAACCGGTCGAGCTGAGCCTCGGGAAGCGGATAGGTGCCCTCGTATTCGATGGGGTTCTGGGTGGCGATGACGAGGAAAGGGTCGGGTAGCAGCCGGGCCTTGCCGTCGATCGTGACCTGTCGCTCCTCCATGGCCTCCAGGAGGGACGACTGGGTCTTGGGGGGCGTCCGGTTGATCTCGTCCGCAAGGAGCAGGTTGGTGAAGATGGGGCCCTCGCGGAACGAGAAGGCCGCCGTGCGCGCGTCGTAGATCAGCGATCCGGTCACGTCGCCAGGCATCAGGTCGGGGGTGAATTGCACGCGCTTGGAGTCGATGCCGAGCGATCCGGCGAGGGCGCGCACCAACAGGGTCTTGGCGACCCCTGGCACGCCTTCCAGCAGCACGTGTCCCCGGGTGAGGAGCGCGATGACGAGGCCGGTGACGGCGGCGTCCTGCCCGACGACGGCCTTGCCGACCTCGGTTCGAATACGCGCGAGGGACTCGCGAGCGGCCGACGTTGCCGCGGCTGCTTCTGGCATCTCGGGGGGTGGGGTCTCCGTCACGGTCGGTGAACCTGCCTTTCCAGCGTGTCGAGTTCCTGAACTAGGTCCATCATGGCCCGTTCGCCGTCGGGCGGCGGGCCGTACAACAAACGCTCGACGCTCGCGGGGTCGCGCTTCGCGGCCCGGGAAACGGCGCCGATGAGGGCGGGGGCATTGCCGGATCGAGGGATGCCGAGGAGCCGGCCCATGCGTTCCGCGCTTGCCGCGCGAAGCGATGCGGCCGCACGGCCGTACGCACGCGCCCTCCGGTACAGCCGCGCCCGACCGCGGGTCGTCTCGGACGATGGGATGACGACGGGCAGGTTCTCGGTGACGAGCTTTCCCATTCTCCGGCCGCGCCATATCCCGGCGACGAGCACGGCCAGGCCGAGCGCGTACATCGCGTTCCCCGTCCCCGGCGGGAGGAAGTCCGCTGACGGCGCGTTTGCCGGGGGTTGCTTCCCGCCGTCCGACGAGTTACCGGATCCCTCTTTGGTGTATGTCAGCGTCGAGATGTCGAGGGGGTTGCCGAGGTACCACACGAGGCGCTCGTGAGCGCCGAGCATCCGGAACGTCAGGGCGGCGTTGCCGTACGCGGTGAGGTTCTCGTTCATGGGGAGGGAGGCGTTGGTGAGGAGCGTGATCGTCCTGCCGTCCTGGTGGATGACGACGTACGGGCCGGCACCGTCGGCGCCCGCGAAGCAGACCTCGGCCGTAGACGACGAGGGAGCGCGGATCTCCAAGCCGTCCGATTCGATGCGTTCCGCTGCTGTCGCGTTCGGATCGGCGCACCCGGCCGCGCGGAGCGTCGCGCTCGAGGAGTAGTCGATCGTGAGCGACGGGTCGACGGCCGCGATGACGGCGGAGTCCGCGCCGATGAAGACCAGGTCGCCGGGGTACGACAGGATCGAATCGAGCTGGTACGCCACGAGCGCGCTGGGAAGCGCAACGGCGAGCGTCGTGTGAGCGGGATCGGATATCCGCGCCTCGGAGAGGCGGGAAATCTGGTGCACGTCGACGCCACGGTCACGCAAGACCTCGGCCGCCGCCCGCGCCCCCATTGGGCCGACGTTATTCGTGGAGAGGGCATCCGCGTCTTCCGTGGTCTGCCGCGCGATAAACAGCGTGATGATCAACGCGAAGACCGCCGCGAGCCCCCACCATCCGCGGGCCCGCCAGGCGCGCGTGCGGATGGGGACGGCGGTGGGAGCGAGGGTGAAGCCCTCTGCGCGGGCGACGTCGGTCGCGGTCACGGCATCGCTCCGGACAGGATCGTGCGCCCCGCGAGGCGGTCGTCGAGGTCGACGGCTCGTTCGTAGTCGCCTTGGGTCGCGGTGGCGTCGCCGTAGCGAACGGCATCGAAGAGGTCGGCCACGTCTCGCGCCAGAGACGCGATGTCCGTGAACCGGGCGCCGGTCAAGATGGCGGCCTCGTGCGCGGTCATCCCTGGACGTTCGTCGAGGAGCTCCCTCTCCTCGAGCGAGCGAATCACCGCGCGGTACCGGTCGAGGAGGGCGGCGTTCCACCGTCCCTCGCGCGCGGCGGCGGTCGAGGCCTCGCGCATGGCCGACGCCGTGCGGACGTCGTCCTCGAAGACGGAGTGGGCGCGTGCCCCGCGCCGCGAGCGCCGGAGCGGGCCGACGATCAGCAGGACAACGCCCACGACGATGAGGGCGATGACCACGAGTATCAGGATTACTTGGCCTCCCGAGAACCTGGCCCCGAAGTCGTTGATGTGCGACAACATGTCTTGAACCCACTGAACGATGCGGTCGTACAGGGACGGCTCGTGAGGCTGGTAGGCCTGCTTGCTCAACTCGTCGACCGCCCACTGGCGGGCGGTGTCGGCGTCGGGCGTGACCGGAATGTCGGACACGGCTACCGGCGTGCCCTGGCCTCGGCGGCCTCGGCGAGATCGGCGTCGAAGCCTTCGTGGCGGATGCGCAAGTCGACGTACACGAAGGCGAAGGTGGAGCCAATGTACGCGTAGGTGAGGAGCGACGAAATCAGGATCCCGACCCCGTACGAGACCGCGAAGATCACGGCGCCGGAGTTGCCAGGGCTTGCGAAGAGGGCGATCGATCCCACGATCTGTGCGGCGAACTGCAACGTTGACGCGGCCACGTTCACCAATAGGCCCGCGACGAACGCGATCAGAACCGTCCACCAGAATCGACCCCGGAGGAGTCGAGCGGTACGGCGGATGGACGCGAATACGCCGCCGCGCTCCAGAACGATCAGGGGGACAGCGACGCCCATGCCGACCTCGTAGAGGAACACGCCTGCGATCATCAACGGAATGCCGATGATGAGAACGATGGCCAGCGCGCCGGTCGAGTTGTTGATGGCGGACAGGGCGATCAGCGTGAAGAACACGCCGAGCAGGATGGCCGAGACGGCCATCGCCGTGCCGTACAGGCCGATGACTCTCCACAGCCGCGGGCGAACCATTCCCCATGCCGTGCTGAGCGTGATGCGTTCGCCGAGGATCGCCCGCGAGACGCCGGGGGCGACGATGGCGCGCGCGAGAACGTCGGCGAGGATGGACAGCAGCCCGGCGACCAGTAGGGCAAGCCAGGTGTCGCCACGCGGAAGATCCGTGCCAACCGTTGCAGGAGTCGTGGAAAAGAGGCCGAAGGCGGGGTCCACCGCCATCATCCAGATGGCGATACCTGCGGCGAGCGAGGCGAGCAGCGTGAAGGCCAAGGGGCCGCCGATCACGACGGTGCGGTTGTAGCGCATCGCCTTGAAGGGCAGCGCGAGAAAGTCGCCGAACGTCAGCGGGCGCAGCGGCATGATGCCGGGTTGCCACGAGCGGTACGTTGGCGTGCCAGCTGGCGCGGCATAGTTGGCCCGCTGTCCCGGTCCGGGCGGCATCTGGCCCGGCATGGGAGGAGGAGGCATCGCGCCGGGCGGCATGGGCGGCGGCGCGGGCACGCCCGCACCGGTGGGCGACGTCCATTCCGGAATGGACGTATCTCCCGGGCCATACGGTTCTGTCATACAGTCCCCCTGGGGTCTTCGCCTATCGTGCCATGAACCATCCCCCCATAATGGGGTCATGAGCGGACGCATCCTTGTAATCGACGACGACACGGCCTTGGCAGAGATGATCGGCATCGTCTTGCGGGCCGACGGCTTCGATCCGGTCTTCTGCGATAACGGCGAGCACGCCCTTGAGGTGTTCCACGAAACGAACCCCGACGCGATCCTCCTCGACCTGATGCTTCCGGGGAAGAGCGGGATCGACGTATGCCGCGAGATCCGCCTGGAGTCCGGCGTTCCGATCATCATGTTGACGGCGAAATCCGACACCGTCGACGTGGTTCTTGGCCTGGAGTCCGGCGCCGACGATTACGTGCCGAAGCCGTTCAAGCCGCGCGAACTGATCGCGCGAGTCCGCGCCCGCCTACGCAGGACGACGGCGGCCCTGCCAGCCAACGTCCGCGTCGGTGACCTGGAGATTGACGTCGCTGGCCACCGAGTGATGCGTGGCGACGAGTCGATCCAGCTCACGCCCCTTGAATTCGATGTGCTGGTGACGCTCGCGCGTTCGCCCGGCCAGGTGTTCACGCGCGAGGTCCTGCTCGAAAACGTGTGGGGCTACCGCCACCAGGCCGACAACCGACTCGTGAATGTTCACATCCAGCGCCTGCGCGCCAAGGTGGAGAGGGATCCGGAGAACCCGGAGATCATCCTCACGGTGCGCGGACTCGGCTATAAGGCGGGCGGCACACCGTCGTGACGCGCTCCGCGCCGAGCGGACCAGCTGGGGTGGTTCGTACGGCGTTCTTCGGCACGTTTCGCTCGGGTTGGGCGCGGTGGCGCCGCTCGATGGCGTTGCGTGTCGTCGTGTCGACAGGCGTGGTGGGACTCGCGTCGGTCGGTATCGTCGCGGCCGTCGTCTCCTCGCAGATTCGCGACGGGCTGCTCGAGACCAAGGTTGAACGCATCCTCGCGGAGAGCGCGCGGGACGCCGCGGACGCCCAGATCGCGATGTCGGCCTCTCCCGCGCGTACGCCGGGCGACCTCCAGGCGCTCGTGAACGACCTCGTCACCAACCTCCACACGATCGGAGGCGAGTATCGGGGCGTGCTACTGCTGCGTCAGCCGGGGGGAAGCTCGCAGGTGTTGTCCCCCGTCTCGACGCCACCAGACCTCGAGAACGTCGTGACGCCCGAGATGCGTGCCGCCGTCCAGTCCGGCGTCGAGCAGTCGTGGCAGTCCGTGTATCTGACGGACAAGCAGGCTCCCGGGATCGTGGTCGGGGCGCCGTTGACGAGCGCGGTCGCGGGGAACTTCGAGCTCTATTTCGTGTACAGCCTCGTCGACGAGCAGACGACCCTGTCGTTTATTCAGGGCGTTCTCATCACGAGTGGGGCCGCGCTTATCGCGCTCGTGGTGTTTATGACGTGGACGGTGACCCTGCAGGCGGTTCGGCCCGTTCGCCAGGCAGCTCGCGTGGCCGCGCGCCTGGCCGAAGGTCTATTGGACGAGCGGATGGTCGTCCACGGGCGCGACGAGATGGCGACGCTCGCGACGACCTTCAACGACATGGCCGCGAGCCTGCAGCGCCAGATCACCCGCATGGAGGAACTCTCCAGGCTGCAACGGCGTTTCGTATCCGACGTGTCCCACGAGCTGCGCACCCCCCTCACCACCGTCCGCATGGCGTCGGACGTCCTGTACGACGCCCGATCGGACTTCGGGCCCGAGGTGGCGCGATCCGCGGAGCTGCTGCACGCGCAGCTCGACCGCTTCGAATCGCTCCTGAGCGACCTGCTGGAGATCAGCCGGATCGACGCGGGTGCGGCGCAGCTGGACTTCGAGGACGCCAGCATGCGCGACCTCGTCCGCGAGGAGATGATCGCGATCACTCCCGTTGCGACGAGCGCGGGCGTGACCCTTCGACTCTGGGCTCAGCCGGGCGACCACATTGCGTCGATGGACCGCCCGCGCATCTCGCGCATCATCCGCAACCTGCTGTCGAACGCTATCGAGTACGCGCAACGCGGGCCGATTGACGTGCTCGTCGGCTCCAGCAGGAAGGCCGTGGCCGTGATGGTCCGTGACTACGGGCAGGGCATGACGCCGCAGCAGGCCGAGCGCGTATTCGACCGATTCTGGCGCGGCGACGTCGCACGGACGAGGACGACGGGCGGAACGGGTCTTGGACTTGCGATCGCGAAGGAGGACGCGCAGCTGCACGGGGGCACGCTCGAGGCCTGGGGTTCGGCGGGGCACGGAGCGAGCTTCCGTCTCACCCTGCCGACGACGTCCGCGGGGCTGGGGCAGCGCGCCGTCGTCCCGTTGGTCGCGCGCGAACGCGAATTCGAGCGGCTGGGGAGCGCGGTATCGCTCGATCCCGCCGCGACGGAGGGGACGCCATGAGGACGCGCCTCGCTCTCGCCGTGATGACGTTTGCGCTCCTCGTCACGGGGTGCGCAGGCATCCCGACAAACGGTGACGTGCGTACGGGCGCTGGACACGCGCGCGATGCCGACCCGCTTGTCCCCGTCGCTCCTGTGCCAGGGGCGTCCGACGATCCGATCACGCTCGCCGACAACTTCATTCAGGCGTGTGCAGCGGGAGTGTCGGGGACCTTCACGGCGGCGCAGGCGTACTTGACCCCGACCGCCCAGGCGTCGTGGGATCCGACGGCGGAGGTCGCCGTCTTCGGTTCGGGTGACCTTGAGCGGGTGTGGGATCCGGTCGCGAAGACCGTTACGTACTCCCTTCCGATCGTCGCGATGGTGAGTGCGTCCGGAGTATTCGCCGAGGCGGATCCCGCGACGCCTCAGGACGTGGTGTTCACCATGGCGCAGGATTCGAGCGGCCGTTGGCGCATCTCGGGCCTCGAGAACGGGATTGTGCTGGCGGAGGCGCACTTCGAGGCGCTCTACCGCTCGGTATCGCTGACCTTCGCGTCTCAGGACGGCCGCTACGTGGTCCCGGAGATGCGGTGGGTTCCGCGCCAGAACGCGGAGACCTTTACCGCCGCTGCCCTCATCGCGGGGCCGTCGCCGTGGCTCGCGGACGCCGTTCAGACCGGGATTCCTCCGGCCTCGAAGCTCACGGTTCGCGCCGTGCCCGTCACGAACGGGAACGCGGCCGTGTCGATCGATACGGGAGGCGCCGGGACGTCGGGCGACCTCGCGCTGGCGGGGGAGCAGCTCGTCCGGACCCTGACCGGGCTGCCGGGGGTCACGAGCGTCTCCGTCACCGTGGACGGTCGGGTCATCACGAACGGCTCGATCTCGACGATCACGGATGTGCCCGTGGCAGGAACGACGGCGGTCGCGTTCGTCGATGGCAGGCTGGGGTCCTGGTCTGCTGACGGCCTGTCCGTCGTCCCGGCGTCGGTGGGCCGGTTGCCGGAGGGCGCGAATTCGCCCGCCCTCTCGTACGACGGGACGACGACGGCGTTTCTCGTCGGCGAATCCCGCCTGGTGACGTCTGACGCGCTCGCGGCAGGGACGATTCCCGCGGCCGACGCGAGCGCGGCTCCGGACGACACCATGGAGGTGACCACGCTGTATACGGGTACGGCGCTCACCACCCCGAGTTACGACTGGTACGGCGCGGTGTGGACCGCGGAGCGCGAGGGCGCGGGAAGCGTGATCGTCGTTCCCAAGGACGGCGAGGCGCAGACGATCGGCGCCAGCTGGCTCGAGGGCCGCGAGGTGGCGTCGGTAAGGGTCTCGCGCGACGGCGCGCGAATCGGCGTGCTGTCGCGCGAGGGCGGGGTGTGGCGCCTGGACGTCGCAGGCATCGTTCGCGACGCGGACGGCAACCCTCTTTCCGTCGGAGAGCCGCTCAGCGTCGGCGTGGGTATCGGCCCCTCGAGCCACCTGGTCTGGGTCGACGAGATGACGCTGGGGGTCCTCGCGGACGGGCCGGAGGGTTCGACGCCGTCGCTGGTCCTCTCGACCGTCGGGGGCGGCACCACCGTCCTGTCGTCCTCTGCGGACGCCATCGAGCTCGCCGCGCGCAACGGGACGAGCTCGATCGCCGTCGTGACGCGCGAGGGCGAGATCTTCCAGCGATCGACGGCCGGATGGTCGCGCGTGCAGGTGACGGGCGTCGTCCAGGGGCTCGCCTTCTCCGGCTAGCCTCGATCGGATGTCCCAGGGTCCGCGCCCGGAGGGAGGAGGAGCCCGACGACGCGCGTCTTGAGCCTGCGACGGCGGCGCCGTAGCACCGTGGCCCGATGGGGCGCCCTGCGGCATGGGAGGCGGTCGCGTCCGCGGCGAGCGACGTTGCCCGAACCATCGTGCCCGTGGTCTGCCCAGGGTGCGGCAGGCCCGACGTTAGGTGGTGCGGCGACTGCGCGGCGGCGTGGTGGGAGTCTCCGTTTCGCGCGGAGGACGGGGCAGGACGTCTCGACATCCTGTCCCGGGCACCGCTGCCCGTGTGGTCCGTCGCGCCGCTCGTTGGGCCGGGTCACCGGATGATCGCAGCATGGAAAGACGGCGCGCGGCGCGACCTTGACGGCTTCTTCACCGACGCGATCGCCCGAGCGGCGCGCAACGTCGCTCCCGCGGTCGCGCAGGTCACCGTTGTCGTACCCGTCCCGCCGCGGTCGGCGTCGACGCGGCGCAGGGGGACCGACCTCACGCGCCTGCTCGCGGAGTCCGTGGCGCGCGAGCTGTCCCGGGCCGCGCGGCCCGTCGCGGTGTCGCGATGCCTCCGTCATCGAGGGGGAGAGTCTCGAGGGTTGGGGGCGCGAGCGCGGTGGCGCGACGGTGCGTCGATCGACGCGGTCGGGGCGCCGCGCGGGGAGGTGGCGCTCCTGGTCGACGACGTCGTGACGACGGGCGCGAGCCTCGCGAGGGCGAGCGACGCTCTGGAGCGCGCAGGGGTCGCCGTCGCGGCGGCCCTCACTCTCGCCGCCGTCCCGCGGCCCGGAGCGATACGGGACTTCGGTCCCTAAGGTAAGGCATGCCTCACTTCTATAGTGAAGCCATGGTCCTTGCAGACGTTCACCCGGGAAGCGATGTCGTCATCGGCGCATGCCGCGGCACCGGGGACGCTGCTGGTCGTCTACGGGAAATCGGACTTCGCCCGGGCGTGTCCGTCCGCGTACTTCAGCGCTCGACCTTCGGAGCCGTCGTGCTCTCGCACGGTTTCAGTAGCGTGGCACTCGACCGGGAGACAGCGCGCTCCATATCGGTCGAGGAGGTTCGCCATGACCTCTCCCTCGTCTAGGGCGTCCGAGCCTCTCCGAGCCGTTTCCTCAGCTTCCGTCCTTCTGGTCGGCAACCCCAACGTCGGCAAGTCGACGCTGTTCAACGCGCTCACCCACTCCCGCGAGCGAGCGGTCAACGCGCCGGGCACGACGCTCGAGATCGCCTCTGGCACGTGGGCGGACGTGGCGGGGGGCATCGGCATCGCGGACCTTCCCGGCGCATTTAGCCTTGACGCCCGATCCGCGGACGAGCACGTCGTGGTCGAGGCGCTCGCGGACGCCGACCCGGGCGCCATCGCCGTCGTCGTCCTCGACGCGACCGCCCTCCCTCGCTCGCTATACCTGCTCGCCCAGGTGATGGACACCGGCAGGCGCGTCGTCGCCGTCGTCACCATGGCGGACATCGCCCGCGACCGGGGACTCGTTCTTGACGTGGCCGCCCTCCGCTCGGCCGTCGGCGTGCCGCTCGTCGTCGCGGACCCGCGCCGACGCTCCGGTCTCGGCGATCTCGCACGCGAGGTCGCCTCGGCGCTCGACGCGCCCGCGCCGCCCGCGGGGCGCACCGACCCCTCCGCGATTGGAGAGGACGACGTCGAACGCTGGTTCGCGTGGGTCGAAAGCGTCACGGACGTCTTGCCTCCCCCCGCGCCGCGCAAGGTGACCGTCACGGACCGCATCGACCGCGTCCTGCTGCACCCGTGGATCGGGGTACCCGTATTCCTTCTCGTGATGTGGGGGCTGTTCGAACTCAGCACACGCGTCGCGAGCCCGCTGATCTCCGCGATCGCCTCGTTCTCCGACGGCCCCGTATCTGGCGCCGTCAGCTCGGCGCTGGGGGCCATCGGCGTCGGGGGCGGATGGTTCGAGGGACTCGTGGTGGACGGGATCCTCACCGGTCTCGGCGTCGTGTTGTCGTTCCTTCCCCTTCTCGCGCTCGTGTTCCTTGCCCTCGGCATCCTCGACGGAAGCGGGTACCTTGCCCGCGCGGCCGTGGTCGCTGATCGCGCGATGCGCGTCATCGGGCTCGACGGGCGGGCGATGCTCCCCCTCATGGTCGGATTCGGGTGCAACGTGCCCGCTATCGAGGCCACGCGCGTCCTGCCGCGAGCGCGGCAACGCCTGATCGCCGGCCTGCTGGTGCCGTACACCTCGTGCAGCGCGCGCCTGACGGTGTACCTCCTCCTCGCGGCGGCGTTCTTCCCCAACAACGCTGGCACGGTGGTGTTCGGGCTGTACCTGACGAGCCTGTTCCTCGTCGCCGTCGGGGGACTGGTGTTCCGGCGCTTCGTCGGCGGGGAGCGCGGACCCGACCGCGAACCGCTCGTGTTAGTCCTTCCCCCGTACCAATGGCCGGACCTTCGGACGCTCGGCCACTCGGTGCGCGCGCGCGTCGAGGGATTCGTGCGCGAGGCAGGCGTCGTCATCATCCTTGCGCTCGTCGCGATCTGGGCGCTCGCCGCGATCCCCGTGCGCGGAGGGCACGCGATCGCCGACGTTCCCGTCGCGGATAGCGCCTTCGGTGTGGGGGCCCAGGCCATCGCGCCAGTGCTCGCGCCGCTCGGTCTCAACGATTGGCACGTCACCGCGGCGCTTGCGTCCGGGTTCGTCGCGAAGGAGGTCGCGGTAGGGACGCTTGCCGAGACGTACGCGGTCGACGGGGGCCTCAGCGACGGCTCGGGGCCGTCTGCCCTCACGGCCCGGCTCCAGGCGACCCTAACGGAATCCTCCGGCGGTCACCCGCGCGCGGCCGCGCTCGCCTTCATGGTCTTCGCGCTTGCATACACGCCGTGCATCGCTACCGTCGCGCAGATGAAGCGCTCGCTTGGCCGAAAGTGGACAACGATCGGCGTCGCGCAGCAGCTCGTGGTCGCATGGATACTGGGGACGCTCGTCTTCCAGGTAGGCAGGCTCCTGTGACGCCCGGCGCGCGAGGCTCCACGTTTTCCGCCGTGCTTGCGGCAGTGCGGCGGGGGCAGACGATTCCGTCGGCTTCGCGTGATCTTGGCATCTCCGAGGATCTCGCCGAGGCGATGGTCGACGAGGCGCGACGGCTCGGGCTTGCCGTCTTCGCGCGCGAGGCGTGCGCGGCGTGTTCGGGCCCGCAGGGCTCGCTCTCGTGCCTCGGTTGCCCCGTTGCCACCCGCGATGTGACGGGTGAAGAAAACCACTGACGTAACCGTCTCCTTCGGAATAGAGTGGGGGAAGCGGACGCTTCGCGTGGTGCGTCCACCCCGCGAGGGAGGTGATGTCGCAGGAGGATTCGACTCCCCCCGTCAGATCTGCGGCTCAGCCGCCCCTACGCTTGGAGGTTTCTCATGGACGTTCACGTTGTCGGTCGCCACACCAAGGTTTCGGACGAATTCCGCGAAAAGGTGTCGGAGAAGGTTCGCAAGATCGAGTCCCTCGATTCGCGCGCGAGCCGCGTCGACGTTCACGTGGTCCATGAACGCAACCCCCGCTTATCCAACGAGCGCGAGCGCATCGAGCTGACGGTGTATGGCAAGGGCCCCGTCATCCGGACGGAGGCGGCAGCGGAGGATCGCTCCGTTGCCCTCGATCTTGCCGCCGATCGCCTGGTGGAGCGGCTGCGCAAGCAGCACGAGCGCCGCGCCCACCGCCACCAGGGCAAGGTCAGCGTCGGCCACGCCCCTGAACTCGCCGTTGTCGCGAACGAAACGAAGCCCGCAGCGGCGGACGCGATCGTGAGCGTCGAGCGGTGGGAGGGCGCGCCGGAGGACGCGACGCGCGAGATTCCGCTCGCGGGAACGCCCATCATCATCCGGAGCAAGACCCACGCGGGTCTCCCGATGTCGACGGCGGAGGCCATCGATCAGATGGAGCTCGTCGGCCACGACTTCTTTCTCTTCCACGACTCGGAATCCGGCCTTCCGTCCGCCGTCTACCGTCGGCGAGGCTGGACGTACGGCGTCATTCACCTCGAGGCGGCCGTCGAGCCGCCGGTCGAACTCGGCGATAGCGGACGCGTGGAGGAATCCGCCTGACGCGAACGCGGGCACGCCGGGGGAACGCCGTCCACCCCTTTGCGCCTACGATGGTGGCGAACCAACGATCGATGTGGAGCCGTCGTGTCCTTGATTGACCGGTTGATGCGCATGGGCGAAGGCCGCCAGTTGCGCCGACTCGCGAGAGTCGCGCGCATGACGAGCGGGCTCGAGAGCGTGTACGAGGAGATGTCCGACGAGGAGCTCCGATCGCTGACGGATGACTTCCGTGAGCGCCGTGCGGAGGGCGAGTCGCTCGACTCGATCATGCCCGAGGCCTTCGGCGCCGTGCGCGAGGCATCGCGACGCACGCTGGGGCTGCGGCACTTCGACGTCCAGATCATGGGTGGCGCCGCGATGCACTGGGGCAACATCGCCGAGATGAAGACCGGTGAGGGCAAGACGCTGGTCGCGACGCTCTCCGCGTATCTTCGGGCCCTGGATCGCAGGGGCGTCCACATCGTCACGGTCAACGACTACCTGGCTCGCTACCAGTCCGAGCTCATGGGTCGCGTGTTCCGCTTCCTTGGCGTGGAGACGGGGTGCATCCTCACGGGCATGACGCCGGAGGATCGCCGCGCGCAGTACGCCGCGGACATCACGTACGGCACGAACAACGAGTTTGGCTTCGACTACCTGCGCGACAACATGGCGATGCGCAAGGAGGAGCTGGTTCAGCGCGGCCACTACTTCGCGATCATCGACGAGGTTGACTCGATCCTCATCGACGAGGCGCGTACGCCGCTCATCATCTCCGGACCCGCCCAGGGCGTGAACACCCGGTGGTACGGCGAGTTCGCCGCCATCGTCCGCTCGCTCAAGCGCGACGAGGACTACGAGGTTGACGAGAAGAAGCGCACTGTCGGCATCCTTGAGCCCGGCGTGGACAAGGTGGAGCGGTCGCTCGGCGTCGACAACCTGTACTCCGCGGAGAACACCCCGCTGATCGCGTTCCTCAGCAACGCTCTGAAGGCCAAGGAGCTGTTCAAGCGCGACAAGGAATACGTCGTGATGAACGGCGAGGTCGACATTGTCGACGAGCACACGGGCCGCCTGCTCAAGGGCCGCCGCTATTCCGAGGGCCTCCACCAGGCGATCGAGGCCAAGGAGGGCGTGCCGGTCAAGGCGGAGAACCAGACGTTCGCCTCGATCACGCTGCAGAACTACTTCCGCCTGTACGAGGTGCTCTCCGGCATGACCGGTACGGCTCAGACCGAGGCGGCCGAGCTTCACGGCACGTACGGCATGAACGTGCTGCCCATCCCCACGAACCTTCCGATGATCCGCGCCGACGAGCCGGACTACCTGTACAAGAACGAGCGCGCCAAGTACGACGCGATCGTCGAGGACATCGTCGAGCGCCACGAGGCGGGCCAGCCCGTCCTGGTGGGCACCACGTCCGTCGAGAAGTCTGAGCGCCTGTCCAAGGAGCTCAAGAAGCACGGCATCAAGCACGAGGTGCTCAACGCCAAGGAGCACGAGCGCGAGGCGCCGATCGTCGCGGAGGCGGGGCGCAAGGGCGCCGTGACCGTCGCGACGAACATGGCCGGTCGAGGCACGGACATCATGCTCGGTGGTAACCCGGAGTTCCGGGCCGTCCAGCGGATGGCAGACAAGGGCTACGACCTTCACGAGGACCCGGAGAAGTACGAGGCCGCGTGGGCCGGCGTCTTCGAGGCCGAGAAGAAGGCGGTGGCGAAGGAGCACGACGAGGTGATCGCAGCTGGCGGCCTCTACGTGCTCGGCACGGAGCGTCACGAGTCCCGCCGCATCGACAACCAGTTGCGCGGTCGGTCCGGTCGCCAGGGCGACCCCGGCGAGTCGCGGTTCTACCTGTCGCTCGAGGACGACCTGATGCGTCTGTTCCAGACGGGTCTCGCGGCGGCGATGATGAACTCGAGCGCCTTCCCCGACGACGTGCCGATCGAGTCCAAGGTTCTGACGCGCGGCGTGCGGAGCGCGCAGGCGCAGATCGAGGGTCGCAACCACGAGATTCGCAAGCAGGTGCTCAAGTACGACGACGTGATGAGCGGGCAACGCTCCGTCATCTACGCCGAGCGTCGCAAGATGCTCGAGGGCGAGGACATTCGCGAGCAGATCCGTAGCTTCATCGACGACGTGGTGGGCGACCGTGTCGCCGCCGCGACGCGCACGGGGAACACGGACGACTGGGACCTGGATGGCCTGATTCGCGACCTGCAGCAGGTGTATCCCGTGTCGCTGACGGCCGAGGAGATTCTCGAGGACGTCGGCGGCGAGGTGGGGCTTTCTGCCGCGTACCTGGAGCGCGAGTTCAAGTCGGACGCCCAACTCAGGTACACGGACGTCGAGGAGCGCATCACCGGGCCGATCATGCGCCAGGTGGAGCGCCAGATCGTCCTTCAGGTGCTGGACGCCAAGTGGCGCGACCACCTGTACGAGATGGACTACCTGCGCGAGGGCATTGGCCTGCGCGCCATGGGCCAGCGCGACCCGCTCATGGAGTACCAGCGCGAGGGCGGCCAGATGTTCGAGAGCGTCGCCGACGCGATCAAGGAGTCGAGCCTGCAGGTGCTGTTCCGCGTGGAGCGGCGCGAGCCGGGCGAGCAGCCGCAGCAGGGCCAGCCGATCAACGCGGCGAGCGCCGCGGCGACGGCGAGTTCGGCTGCGGGCCAGGCCTCGGCGAAGGGGCCGGGCGGACGACGCGCGGGCTCGGCGTTCGGGGCCGTCTCGTCCTCCGGCACGGGTGGCGCGGGCAACGTGCAGGTGACGCAGATGAGCTATTCGGGCCCGTCGCTCGACACGCCGTCTGGCAAGGCCGAGACGAAGAGGCCGAAGACGGCGCCGGGGAAGCCCGCCGCGTCCGGTGGAGCGAAGTCGGGCGCCGCGGCCTCATCGGCCGAGGGCCTGGAGTATGCGGGCACTCCCCGCAACGCCCCGTGCCCGTGCGGCTCGGGTAAGAAGTACAAGCTCTGTCACGGCAAGGGCGCGTAGGTCGTCGTGTCCGAAACCGGGACGACGCCGGCGTCGACGGGGCAGCGCGGCGCGCGCCTCGCCGTGATCATCATCGCGGCGGCGGTGATCGTCATCGGGGTGGTGGTCGCGGCGGCTTTCGCCATCGCCTCCATCATTCGCAAGCCGGCGGATCCGAACGGGGAGGTCGTTGCGACCCCGGTCGCGACGGAGACGAGCACCCCTGCCGCGGGCCCCACCCCGCAGGAAACGGACGTCGTGCAGGCCGCGCCGAGCGCCGCCGACGCGTCGGGAGGCTTCCTTGTCAACGCGGATGGAACGCTCGGCGGGACGCCTCCCGAGGGTGCCGTCCGCATCGACGTCTACCTGGATTTCTTGTGCCCCATTTGCAACGAGTTCGAGAACATCGACGGGGAGACGCTCGCGTCGCTGCGGGCCGACGGAACGATCGCGCTGTACTACCACCCGGTGTCGATTCTTGACCGGTACTCCCAGGGGACGCGGTACTCGACGCGCGCGTCGGCTGCCCTTGCGACCATTGCCGAGTACGACCCCGCCCACTTCGAGGCGTTCTTCTCCGCGCTGTTCGACAATCAGCCGCCGGAGAACTCGACGGGGCTCACTAACGCTCAGATGATCGCGATCGCGACCGACGTTGGCGTTCCGCTGGACGTGGCGGCGAAGATCAATCGCGGCGAGTTCGAGCAGTGGGTCACGGACGCGACGGACGTCGCCTTGGCGGACGGGCTGAAGGGCACTCCCTGGGTTCGGGCCGAGCAGAAGGCCGAAATCAGCGGGGGCATCTGGTTCTATCCCGACAACTTCGCGTACGCGATCGCGTTCATCCACGAGAACGGCGTTCAGGCGTTCATCGATGCGGTTGCCGAGGCCAACGCCGCGGCGTGACGCTCGCCGCCTAGCCGATATCGAGTACGGTCGCCTGCCAGCGTCCCCCGACGTCCTCGAAACGCGCCGCGATCGCACGAACCCGCACGCCGTCGTCCACAATCACGCTGGTTTCGGCCGCCACGTCGCTCGCCCGGAAGACCCGGATCCTCAGCACGCGTACGGGACGCGCGAGGAGGAGGCCCGCGCGCCGCGCGAGCGCTCCCTGGGCCAGGAGAGCCGCGCGAATGTCGGACGTCACCCACCGCGTGAGCTGGTCCAGCCCGTCCCCGCCGAGCACCACCTCGGTGGCGATCTTCGCGACCGTGCACGCGAGTGGCGTGGGGTCTCCGAGGATGCTGCGGGGCCGGGTGTAGGGGTTGAGCGGCGCCCGCGGCGACGGCACGGGGATCGCCACGACGGGTAGATCGGCGAGTTGAGCGCTCATGGCGTTCCTCCTTTCGCGGCGGTCGGGCCGTAGGGCCTTTTCATCGCGTTAGATGTCATTTGATGTCAGTTGGTATATATAGATGTAGTACGACATCGTTCGTTTGTCCATACGAACGGGGACCGCTGTGGACGACGGCGTTGCCCTAGGTTGGGAGAGTGCGGTGGAACGACTTGTTCAGTGATCTCGAGGGACAGCTGGAATCCGCGCAGTCCCGCGAGTTCGAATCCGACGTGCGCGCGCTGGAGGAAGCGGAGCGAGCGACCGTCTCGCTCGCCGCGCGCCTAGCAGCGAGTCGCGGGACGCGGGTGACCCTCGACCTTCGGGGCGGGGTGCGGGTGGCGGGCACGGTCGTGGACGCGACGGGCGGCTGGGTTCTTCTTGAGGATGACCGACGCCAGCACCTCGTTCCCCACGCGGCGATCGCTTCCGCGCGCGGCGTCTCCCATCGCGCGGCGGAGATGGGGGAGGTCGAGCGCAGGCTCGGCCTTGGTCACGCGCTCCGCGCCCTCGCTCGCGACGGCGCGGACGTCGCCGTCACCACGAGCGGCGGAGAGATTCGGGGGCGCATCCGGCAGGTGGGCGCAGATCACCTCGACATCGAGATGGAGAAGGCGGGCTCGTCGGCCGTGTCCTTCGGGGAGCTGCTGCTCGTGACGTCGCTCGGAGCGTCGCTCTAGCCCTCGGAGCGGATCTTGGCGCGCGTCGCCTCGTACTGACGCTGGATGTACGCCTCGAGCTCGGTCGCCTCGACTCGCCACTGGCCGCGCCCGCCCACCTGGATGGCAGGGAGGTCTCCCGACCGAACCAGCGAGTACGCCTGCTGGGACGTGATGTTCAGAATCTGCTGAACATCGACGAGAGGGAGGAAGCGGGAGGTCATGTCGATAGTTTCTCATGGGCGGCCTCGGCGGCACGGTTATCCACACCGCCCTGCGGGCGCCGCCGTCGCGAGGCACTATGGGCCCACCGAGCCAGGAGGTGCCCATGAAACTATCCGTCGCGCCCGTCGCCGGACGCCTGCATCGCCCAAGCCTGACCGACCCGCGTCTCTTGATCGGCATCGCGCTCGTGGCGATCTCGGTGTTCGCCACCGCCTCGATCATCGCGCGCGCCGATCGCACCGAGCCCTACTACGCCGCGCGCCATACGCTGACGCCGGGGACCGTCCTCGACGAATCCAGCGTGGTCGTCGCCCACGTGCGGGTGGAGTCGGGGACGTACGTTCCCGCGTCCGAGGCGCCGTGGGGGAAGGTCGTCACTCGCGTCGTGGGCGAGGGCGAGGTTCTTCCCGAGGCGTCGCTCGCCGACGCCGGGGCCTTCTCTTCGCGGCCCGTCGCCGTCGAGGCGACCCGGCCGCTCTCGGAGGCGATCGCACCGGGCGCGGTCGTCGACGTGTGGGTGACCCGCGACGGGGAGTGGGGGACGACGTCCGATCTTGTGGCGGGCGCCGTCGTGGTGGACGAGGTCGATCGCGAGGGCTCGGCGTTCAGCGCGCACGCGGGCGAGACGGTGTACGTCCTGGTTCCTGCCGCCGACGTCGGAGACTTCCTCGCCGCACTCGCGGGAGCCGACGAGGTCGCGGTGGTGGGGATCGGCGGGAACGCCGCATGACCGTCGGCGTGATTGTGGCGCTCGCGCCTGGGCGCGAGGCGGAGGTCGCGACGGCGATCGGCGCGCACCCTGGGCTGAGCGTCGCGCGACGGTGCGCGGATCTCACCGAGGCGCTCGCGGCGGCGCAGGCGGGGGTCGGGGCCGTGCTCGTCACCTCCGAGCATCCACGCCTTGACCGGGCCGCGATCCGGCGGCTGGGAAAGCTGGGCCTGGAAATCGTGGGCGTCCCGACGGCGCCGGCCGCGCGAGACGCGATGCTGGCGCTCGGCGTGGGGACGGTCCTGGCGCCGGGGGTCGCCCCCGCGGACGTTGCCGAGGTTGTCCATGCGCTTGCGTCCGAGACGGTGGGGGAGGCGCCCGACGAGCCGCCCGAGATTCTGGTGGAGGACGCGGCCCCGCAGGGGCGGGTCGTCGCCGTGTGGGGCCCTGCGGGCGCTCCCGGCCGCACGACGCTCGCTGTCAATATCGCGGTGGAGGCGACCAGGGCCGGCGTCGACGCCATGCTGATCGACGCCGACAGTTACGGCGGCGGCGTAGCCGCCGCGCTGGGGGTTCTGGACGAGGCGCCGGGGATAGCCGCGCTTGCTCGCGCCGCGTCGCGGGGCGAGATGACGGAAGCTCTCGTCGCTCGACACGCCGTGCGCGTCGACGCGGGCGTGCGGCTCGTCAGCGGGATCTCGCGCGCGGACCGGTGGCGGGAGCTTACGCCCGCCGCGCTCGAGGAGATATGGGAGGCGGCGAGAAGCGCGGCCGAGCTCGTGGTGATCGATACGGGATTCTCGCTGGAGGCCGCCGACGCGCTTGGCGATCCGGATCGCAACGCCACCACCCTGTCCGCCCTTGCAGCGGCGGACGTGGTCGTCGCCGTCGGTTCGGCCGAGCCTCTCGGCATCCAGCGGCTGGTCCAGGGGCTGTCCGACCTGTCCTCCGCGACCGACGCCCGCCGGATGGTCGTGGTGAATCGCGTCCGCTCCTCGGTCGCGGGAGCGTCCCCCGAGCGAGCCGTTGCCGACGCTCTCGCGCGATACGCCTCCGTCGCCGAGACGTGGACGGTGCCGTTCGATCCGAAGGCGTGCGACGCGTCCGCGCTCCGGGGCGCCGCGCTCGCCGAGTGCGCGCCGCGCTCGTCCGTCCGCCGCGCCATCGCGGCCCTCGCCGCCCCGCGTGGTATCCGAGGCGGCGGTCACCGCGCGCGAGGCGAGCCCGGCCTAGGCGCCAGCCGCCCGGGCTGATTGACTGAGGGTATGCGCGCCTACATCCCCGCAACACCGTCCACGCTCGCGTCGTGCCTCGACGGGACGTGGGCGCCGGGCTCCGGCTTCGCGGTCACGCCGCTCCTGATGGAGGTGTCGAGCCACGAGGATTCCGACCTGCTGGACGAGCAGGCGCGCGACGCCGCCGCGCTCGTCCTCCGTGACGGACCTGCACGCGCCGCGCCGCGTCGTCATCGTCGCGGACTGCTCCCGCTCCCAGGTCACCCCGGTGCCGCACCGCCACCCCGGCGCCATCGACATCGAGGGCGCCGTGCCCGCCGACGCGCATCGTCTGCGCGTTCGTGGACGAGGAGGACGCGGCCGCGGACGCGAAGCAGGCGGCGAAGGGCGACGCGGACGCGCTCGACCGCCTCTACGAGCGGGACCTGCTGTGGTTCGACGTGGGCGAGTTCGCGCTGGTGGAGACCGGGCAGGTCTAGAGCCGCGCTCCGAGCCGCGCTGTCCCTAGAGCCGCGCTGTCCCTAGGGCGTGGCGCTCAGGCGGCGCAGGACGTCGTCGTGGATCAGCCCGTTGGTCGCGACCGCGTTGCCACCGAACGGACCCTCCGCGCCGTTGAGCGACGTGAAACGCCCGCCCGCCTCCTCGACGATCGGCACGAGCGCCGCCATGTCGTAGATCTGCAGCTCGGGCTCCGTCGCGACCTCGATGACCCCCTCCGCCACCATCATGTAGCTCCAGAAGTCCCCGAACGCGCGCGTGCGGGCCACCGTGCCCATGAGGTCGAGGAACGCGGGGAGCAGCCCCGCCTGCCCCCAGCCGCCGAGCGACGAGTACGACAGCGCCGCGTCCTCGACGGTCGGACGGCGGAGACGTGAAGCGGCTTCGCGTCGCGCATCCGCCCGCCCTTCCACGCGCCGTCGCCCTTGGCGGCGAACCACCGCAGGCCCAGCGCGGGCGCGGACACGACGCCCATCACGGGGCGCCCCTCGTCGAGCAGCGCGATGAGCGTCGCCCACACGGGGATGCCGCGGATGTAGTTGCGGGTGCCGTCCACCGGGTCGATGATCCACTGGCGCGGGCCGCCGCCCTTGGAGCCGAACTCCTCGCCGTGGATCGCGTCCTTGGGCCGGTGGTGCTCGAGCAGGCCCCGCACCGTCTGCTCGGCGCTGCGGTCCACCTCGGTCACGGGGCTGTCGTCCGCCTTGGTCTCCACGGCGAAGCGCGGAGGATCCGAAATCCGCCATGGTGACGCCGTCGACGTAGTCCGCGATGTTGAGCGCGAGCTCCAGGTCGTCGGCGTACTCTCCCGGTGGCCTTCATACCTCCCACGCTACTGTGCCTCTCACGCTACTGCGCCTCCGCCGCGTTGCGGCTCGCAATGAGCCGCCGGATCGAATCCAGTCGCTCCATGCGGTCCGGGGTGTCCGCCCACGCGTCGAGCGCGCACCCGGCCTCCGCGGATTCGTGCGTGCAGCCGCGCGGGCAGTCGTCGGCCGCCTCCGCGACGTCCGGGAACGCGTGGACGAAGTGGTCGGGGTCCACGTGCGCGAGGCCGAACGAGCGGATCCCCGGCGTGTCGATGATCCACCCGCCGCCCGGCAGCTCGAACGCGATGGCCGACGTCGACGTGTGGCGCCCGCGCCCGGTCACGGCGTTCACGTGGCCGGTGGCGCGCAGGGCGTCCGGCACCAGCGCGTTCACCAGCGTGGACTTGCCGACGCCCGACGAGCCGACGAGCACGGTGGTCCGGTCCCGGCACTCGTCGAGGAGGTGCGTCGAGCCCGTCGATGCCGTCGGGCGTCACCTGGGTGGGGACGACGGTCACGCCGAGCGGGCGGTAGTTCGCGGCGAGCGCGTCGGCGCGCGCGAGGTCCGCCTTGGTCGCGACGATGAGCGCGTCCATGCCCGCGTCGAACGCGGCGACGAGGCACCGGTCGATGAAGCGGCGGTTGGGCTCGGGGTCCGCGAGCGCCGCGACGATCGCGAGGTTGTCCGCGTTCGCGACGATGACGCGCTCGGTGTCGTCGGCGTCGTCCGCCGACCGGCGCAGCACGTGCTCCCTCGCCTCGCGCCGCACGATCCGCGCGAGCGCGCCGTCGTCCCCGCTCGTGTCCCCCACGACGGCCACCCGGTCGCCGACGACGATGCCGCGTCGGCCCAGCTCGCGCGCCTTGACCGCGGTGACCGTCGTCCCCGTCCGCGCCGAGGCCCGCGACCTGGAATCGGCCGCGGTCGACGGCGATGACGAATCCCTGACGGCGGCCTCGTGCGCGGGGCGCTGCTTGGACCGGGGGCGGTTCCCCCGGGGGTTCGGCCGCACCTTCGCGTCCGACTCGTCGTACTCCCTCAAGCCGCGGACCTCACGACGCCTCGAGGCCGAGCATCGTCCGCCACATCGCGGGGAAGTCGGGCATGGTCTTCGCGGTGGTGCCGACGTTGATGACGCGCGTGCCGGGCACGCGGAGCCCCACGATCGCGGCGAACGTCGCCATGCGGTGGTCGTGGTACGTGTGGATGTCCGCGCCGTGGAACCCGTCCGCGGGCGGGGCGATGCGCAGCGACGTCGGGCTCCTCCTCGCACACGTCCGCCGATGCGGCGGATCTCCGTGGCGAGCGCGGCGAGGCGGTCGGTCTCGTGCCCGCGCAGGTGGCCGATGCCCGTGAGGTACGACGGCCCGTCCGCGAGCGCGCACAGGGCGGCGATGGTCGGCGTGATCTCGCCCGCGGGGCTGAGGTCCGCGTCGATGCCGCGGATGCGGCCCGTGCCGGTGACGGACATGACGTCGCCGTTGAGCGTGCACGTGGCGCCCATCTGGCGCAGCAGCTCCGGGTAGAGCGCGCCGGGCTGGGTCGTCGCCGCGGGCCAGTGGGGGATGCGGACCGTGCCGCCGGCGACGAGCGCCGCCGCGATGAACGGGCCCGCGTTGCTCAGGTCCGGCTCGACGCGGATCTGGCGCAGGTGGATCGCGCCGGGCTTCACGACCCAGGTGCGCTCGTCCGGCTGCTCCACGGTGATGCCCGCCTCGCGCAGCGACGCGCACGTCATGTCGATGTGCGGCAGGCTCGGCAGCGTCTCGCCGACGTGGCGGAGGATGAGGCCCTGCGGCAGGCGCGGCGCGACCATCAGCAGGCCCGAGACGAATTGGGACGACGACGAGGCGTCGATCGCGACCTCGGAGGCGACGTCCGCGCCCGGGCGTGACCTTGAAGGGCAGGGCGCCGAGCCCGGCGTCGTCGACGTCGCGCCGAGCGCGCGCAGGCGCGTCGATCATCGGCCCCATGGGGCGCTCGCGGGCGGCGAGGTCGCCGTCGAAGCTCACCGGCCCGTCGGCCAGGAGCACGAGCGGCGGGACGAAGCGCATGACCGTGCCCGCGAGCCCGCACTCGACGAACCCGCCGCCCGCGAAGGCGCGCGGGGGGCGTGACGGCCCACTCGTCGCCGGCGTCGTCCACCGTGACGCCGAACTGGCGCAGCGCGTCGACCATCAGCTGGGAGTCGCGGGAGCGCAGGGCGCCCCGGATGGTCACGGGCCCGGCCGCGAGCGCGGCGAGCACGAGGTAGCGGTTGGTCAGCGACTTGCTGCCGGGGACGGCGACGGTCGCGTCGAGGGGGGCGGACGCCGCGGGGGCGTCCCAGAGTTGCCCGGGTCCGAAACCGGGCGTGCCGATCGTGGGGCTCACCTGCGGGGCTTCTTGCGGCAGGCTCTTCTTGCGGCGGTGGGGCTTGCCCGCCGTCGCGGCGAGCAGGGCTCCGCCCAGCAGCGAGATGTTCTTGAGGAAGCTCTTCCCGGCTCGCGGCGCGCGCGTCCTCGTCCTCCTCGCGCCAGAACGGCTCGGAGGTCGCGACGGTGATCGGTGGCGAGGCCCGCGAGGGCGAGCCCGGCCGAGCGCGGGCGTGCGCGAGAGGGCGAGAGAGGTCGCCGCGACGAGCGTCGCGGCGCTGTGGGCGCGGACGAGTTGCGGGAGCGTCAGGCTGACGCCGGCGTCCTCAAGCAGCGGCTCGATGGCGGGGGATGCCTTCCTCGCGTGTCGCGTCGGATCGAGCAGCGCGTCGACGGATGCGTAGACGAACCACGACGCGAGAAGGGGACGAGCGATTGCGCGTACGAACATGGCGCCTCCTTCACCCCCAACCTACCAACGTCGGCGTCGCTGTGGGGCGGGCCGAGGTCCGGGAATGGGCGGGCGGCCCGGTCGATGGGCGCCCCGTTCGCCGTTACTCATATGACCGTCTGTCTGGACGCGCCCCCGCGCATCGCCGAGCCGCTAGGCTCGGTGCCGATGAACGCCACCGCCGGACCCAGCCCGACGCCGCGAGGCGCAGGACTTCGAGAGCCTCGCGCTGTCCTTCATGGACCAGCTGTACGCCGCCGCGCTTCGGATGACGCGCAACCCCGCCGACGCCGAGGACCTGGTCCAGGAGACGTACGCGAAGGCGTTCGCGGGCGCGACAAGTTCCCGACGGGCACCAACCTCAAGGCGTGGCTGTACCGCATCCAGACGAACGCGTTCATCAACACGTACCGCAAGAAGCAGCGCGAGCCGCAGCGCAGCGACGCCGAGGCCGTCGAGGATTGGCAGATCGCGCGCGCCGCGTCGCACACCTCGACCGGGCTGGTGTCCGCCGAGCAGGCGGCGCTCGACGAGATCGGCGACATGGACGTGCGCGAGGCGCTCGCCCAGATCCCCGAGGACTTCCGGCTCGCCGTGTACTTCAGCGACGTCGAGGGCTTTGCGTACAAGGAGATCGCGGAGATCATGGAGACGCCGGTCGGGACCGTCATGTCCCGTCTGCACCGCGGCCGCAGGATGCTGCGCGAGTTGCTCGCGGAGTATGCGGCGGAGCGCGGCATCACCAACCACCGTCACGGAAGCGGGGAGGCTGACGATGTCGGGTAAGTCCTGCGAGGAGGCGCTCGACCGCCTCTTCGAATTCATCGACAACGAGCTCCCGCCCGAGGAGCTTCGCCGCGTGGGCGCGCACCTCAAGGAGTGCACCGGCTGCGACGCCGAGCGCAAGGTGAACGAGCGCATCAAGTCGATCGTGGCCTCGTGCCCCAAGGAGGAGGCGCCCGAGGAGTTGCGAGCGAAGGTGCTGCAGGCGATCTCGGAGGTCCGCGAGGCGGTGTAGTTCGGTCGGGGGGCGAACAGCCTGTCGATCTCGCGCGGGTGGCTGAACACGATCGCGGATACCGATACGGGGCTCGTATATTTGGGTGCCCGGTATCGTGGATCCCAGTTCGCCCGGCGTCGGTACCTTCTTGATCTAGTCGTGCATTTGGTCACTGTCATGGGGGCTGGCAACGAAGGTCGCACGAGTGCGATCAGCCCAATCGGTTGGGAGGACGCGTGAGCGAAACCCGAGGGGCTACCTTTCCGGGGAAGGTTCGGTTTGACTCGCTTCTACTCGTTTTGTACGTCTTCATCGTTGGCGTGGTCGCCCTGAATTTGGTGTGGAATGGACCCCGATCAGTGGGTTATGTTGGGCGGGCGAGCGCAATCGGCGCGGTGTTGCACGGTACATACGTGGCGGTGGGGGTCGCTACTCGTTGGTGGATTGGCCGTGGGCTGTCCCCAGCGCTGATCGGGTCGCTCCGCGACGGACGGGCCGAAGTGCGTGCACGGCGGTTTGTCGACGCGGGCGCACGTACGGTGGTCATTTCCCATCCCGGCGCGTTGACTGTGAGCGCAGGCGCCATTTCAAAGGCCCCCATCGATCGCATGCCGCTTTCCCGTGAGCTTGTCTTTACGGGCGGCTCCGCTCGGGTGTCGCTTGACCTGTACATCGATCCCACTCCGTCGTGGATCCAGGCTTGGTGTGAGCAGTTGAATCGCGAGCTTGGCCCGGAGTACACGTTCGCTCCGGGGTGACGACGTGCCGCAGATCTGGTCGGTGACGGACGGTCACCCGGTGTGGGACGCGTCGGTGGGGCGTTCGTGCCACCGAACCGAGCGTTGAGCATGTTTCCTCCGGACGAGCCGTGAACCGGGTTTCCGTATGCTAGGGGCGTCGAGTCGCCGCCGGGCTGCGGCGATCCGAGTCTCGTGGGGCAGGTCGAAGGGGGAGCGCGGATGCGTATGGGTGGCCGTCTTGTCGTCTCGAGTGTGCTTTTCGTCCTCGCCGGTTGCAGCACGACCGGGCCGGTGTTGTGGGCGAACGTCGAAACGCATTCGATCCCCGCGGTCATGACGATCACCGACGACGGGTGGTTCTCGATGGACGTGCCGGTGTGTGCGGGCGATGTCGACGTGTCCGTTGGCATCTATGGAAGTCTTCCGGGCCATATCCACGGAACGATCGACCATCGGCTCGACGGCCCCGCGCCCGAGTCTATGGTGGTGACGTTCGACGTCAATCCGTCGACCATCGCTGCGCGGTCTCTCACGGACCAGCTCCCCGTCGTGAGTGACACTGTCTCGTACGATCCGAAACCTACCGCGCTCGACGAAGTTGGCACCTTCTGGGTGCTCACCCCACGCGGATATCTCTCGTACGATTTCGCGCATCTGACGACCGGACTCGGTTGGAAACCGGGCGAACGGTGGACGGGGTTGCCGACCGGCGACCCGAAAATCGAGGACTTCCGACCGTATAAGTCGGGCGACGACGAGATGATCGTGGGTTATTGCGCGAATGCCCTTGCGTCCGAGAGTTCGCCGTGACGCGTCGCGCGGGGTCAAAGAGCGGTCCTTGCCCCCCTCGATTACGGCGCCGGGAAGCCCCGGCGACGTCCCGTACAAGTTCGGGTATATCGCTCAGGATGTCGCCGCTCGGATTCGTTGGCCGGCCCTGTGACCGGGCTACTTGAAGCAATTCGAGAATCATCACGTCATCGGGGGGATTGACCGATGACTGGTTTCCGTCGTCTAGCGGTCGCGGGCGTCATCGCCTGCACGTTCGTTCTGGCGGCATGTTCGCCGGATTCCGACGCGGCGTGGCGTGACCGCGTAAACGAGAGTATGGAAACGCTCGCCGCCGTCTATATGTCGGAGTTTCGTGCGGCGAGTGTTCCGTGTGAGGGACCCTAGTCGTGGGCGTTCTCCGAAGAGACGATGTCTCGAGGTGCGCCTTCGCGGCTGTTGGCGTGGGAAATCGGCGGATCAGGCATTCTCATCGCGGCCGTGACCGACGCCGTTCGGCAATGAGCTTGCAGCGACGGCTTCCGGTGCGCGCCTCTCGAAGCTGGCTTCGATATCGCCGCGTGGGTAGACCTGTCCGTCATCCCGTTCTCCTGTAACGGCGTCGTCCTCGACTCGAAACGCCCCGGGGAGTTTCTTCCTGATCCAAGTGAACGGCCTGTACCAGGACACGTCTGGTGGAGTGACGTTCGTAAGCAGCGCACCGAACTCGGCTACATTCCCCCTGCACTACTCGAGGCACACCCCGATCCGCGCGTCGAAGCGTGTATCACCTACGTCGATCCTGCGGTAATTGACGACTTTCTTTCCGAGTGATGGCGCGGCCACGGGTTGGTCATGCCGGGAGTCCGGCATTGGGGGCGGCGCGTCGACGGCAACGCAATCAGCTACCAGAGCGTTCGACGAGGTAGGCGTTCTTTGAGCGCCGCGGTCTACGGTGTCGCCGGGGGTGGGGCTCGACATGATTCGGAGCCAGCCCCGCTTTTCCGGACACCTATCTTGGGATGATTGCTCCCGAGGAAGGAGTTCGGTATGCCTGCTGCGAAGCCGTTGGAGTTTCGTCGTCGAGCACTGGAGTTGGTTCGTCAGGGGGAGCGGCCCGCTCAGGTCGCTCGAGACTTAGGGATCAGCGAGTCGGGTTTGCGACGGTGGATGGCCCAGGACGATATTGACGCTGGTCGTAAGGAGGGTCTGACGACGGACGAGCATCGGGAGCTCGTCGCACTCAGGCGCCGCAACCGGGTGCTTGAGATGGAGATCGAGATCCTCAAGCGTGCCAGCGCCTACTTCGCCCGGGAGAACGTGCTCCCAAAATAGGTTTCCGGCTCGTCCGCGAGCTCAGCCGCGACGGGATCCCCGTGGCGGTGGCGTGCCGGAAACTGAAGGTGTCTCGTGCCGGCTACTACGAGTGGTTGGACCGGGCCCCATCGGCCCGTGACGTCACGGATGCGGCGCTCACGGACATGATCTGCCGCATTCACCGTGACTCGCGCGGCAACTACGGGGCCAAACGTGTCCACGACGAGTTGTCCATCGAGCACGCGGTCCGGTGTGGTCGCAAACGCGTGGCCCGCCTCATGCGCCAAGCAGGCATCCACGGCGTGTCACACGTGCGCAAGAACCGCTCCTGGCGGCCGGCCCCCGCCCCGCACGACGACCTCGTGAGACGCCAGTTCAGGGCCGACCAGCCGGACCGGGTGTGGTTCACCGACATCACCCAACATCGCGCCCGTGACGGCTGGGTGTATTGCTGCGCCGTCGTCGACGCGTTCTCCCGTCGTGTTGTCGGATGGTCGATCGCCGATCGGCCCACCTCGGAGCTCGTCACGGATGCCCTCGAGATGGCCCGCTGGCAACGCCGCCCGAGGCCGGGAACGATTGTTCACGCCGACCGAGGAGCTCAATACACGTCATGGATCTTTGGCCACCGACTCCGCCAAGCCGGACTGCTCGGTTCCATGGGGCGGGTCGCGTCCTCCGTGGACAACGCCCTCATCGAATCGTTCTGGTCGACGATGCAACGCGAACTCCTGGACCGGCAAAACTGGGACTCACGCGTCGAACTCGCCGGGGCGATCTTCGAATGGATCGAAGGGTTCTACAACCCCCGCCGCCGCCACACCAGCCTTACCGACGAGCGCGGCCGCTCCCTCAGCCCCGCCATGTTTGAAGCCCTTCACACCCGTGCCGAAATTGCGGCATGATCAACACACACCCCGTGTCCGGAAAAGCGGGGTTGGCTCCGGAGTTCCTACATCGGTTCCGCTGAATTCTTTGTCGTTTGGCTTCGACTGAGCCTTGGGAAATCCCCAAAATCTACGGGGGCCGCAGACACGGGAACCGCCGTGGAGTGGGGAGGGACGCGCGTCTACAACGGTGGCTTCCAGGAGAACGCCCTCGAGCACATCGTTGCCAGGCATACGGTCGGCGGGGCTAGGTCTGCAGGCAACAGCCTCTTCTCTCCCGGCACTACGGTTGGCGATATCAAGGCGATGGTGGGTGAAGCTGCCAATGCAGGCACGCCAAGCGGTGGTCTGTACGACTTCGGGCGGGTGATAGGTACGTCCGGGGGCAAGGATGCGACGCTACTTCGCATCTACTACAACCCCGATGGATCGATCGCGTCTCGTGGCCTGCAGCCTAGGAAGGGGTGTGGTGTGTACGACTTCCGAGCCTTCATTGAGGAGGAACGTGGCGGCGACTATGTCTTGGGCCGACTGCTAACCTGGTTTCGTGCGAGAGGCCGTCGGACCAACTTCCTTCGAGCGCCGTCGAGTATCAACTGCGCTCCGATCGAGTTCGGCGATCCATGACCTCTCCTGGATCGCTCCTTAGATGGCGCGTGAGGATTCGCCCGTGCAATCAAGGATGCGATCGCATCGTCGCGGGAGGCAGGTTCCGCCGGGCAGCGTTGAGGCGGCTCGATGAGGTGTGTGCAGGCTCCGTGGAGGCCATCGCTCTGCGTTTCTGCTCGCATGCGCGCACGTCCCGTTCGTCGGTGATGCTGCGGCTTCACCCGGCTCTACTCAGTTCCACAGTACGACACGCAGGTCCATACGTATGACGCGTACTCGACAGTGTGCAGGCGCACACCAGCGAGGCAGCGCCCGTCGCGTTTCAAGAGGTGGCTGGGGTCGCCCAACGGGCAGTAGCAAAGACGGCCGGTCCTCTCTCTGTGCTCGCGTGGATATCTGTTGCCGCAAACACCGCAGAGTATGCGTTCCGATCGGGCCTGCGTCGGAGGACGCATGGGCGACCCTGATCGCTCGATGCCAAGGGTTCGCCTCTGCCTGGCTACAAGGGCGGCTCCGTCTTCGACAGCGCGCGGGGCGTCTTCCTGAGACCTCCGGGGTTGGCTCGACGTATCTGGGTGCCCGGTATTACGACCCGCTCACGTCGAGGTTCGTCTCCCCGGCATAACGGGACTATCCCGCCCGTCCTCGGCGCGCCCGCGCGGCGAACGAGTCGGTCGCGTCGAGCACGGCGCTCGCCTGCCACACGCGGTTGCGCCGGTCGCTGCCGCTCTGCGTGAGTACTCCGGCGTCGACCAGCTTCCCAATTGCGTTGAGCGCGCCCCTCGCCGAGAGGGATAGCGTCCGGCGCACGTAATCGGTGTTGACGACCGGCTGCTCGAAGAGCGCGTCGGACAGGCGCCACGCGCCAGAGTCCGATCGCGCGGTGATCGCGTCGCGCCAATTGTCGCGGATACCGGCGATATCGGCGGCGAGGCGGCGCCCGTTGGCTACCGAGATTACGGCGGCGCCGGCGAACTCGCGAACAATGGGTTCGACGTCTCCCGAGCGATACGCCGTGAGCGCGTTGAAGTACTGGCGCACGTCTCCTAGGAGTCCTGCCGAGACGGGCACGGTGGAGCGTTCGACGATTCCGGAGTCGCGCAGGACAACGTGGACAAGCGCGCGCCCGGCGCGGCCGTTGCCGTCGACGAACGGGTGGATCGTCTCGAATTGTGCGTGAGCGACGGCCGCACGCGTCAGCGGATTGCCATCGCGTCGCGTGGTGAACGCGCAGAGGTCGGCGAGGTTGGCGCGCACGCGTTCGTGTCGAGGGGGCACGAAGTCTGCGTGGTGTGGGCTGACGGCGCGGCGCCCGATCCAGACCGGTTGATCGCGAAGACGGCCCGCGTCCTGGGGTGTCGATTTCTCCATGAGCGCACGGTGCATGTCGAGGATCGACGCGATCGAAACCGGGCCCGGCGCACCCAACGCGCGCGACATGGCCGACACGTTAGCCGCAACCAAAGCTGCGTTCTCGCCGACGCGAATCCCCAGGGTCGCCTGCGCGAGGTTGCGGGCGCTTGCCGTGAGGTTCTCGATCTGCGAGCTCGACGCCGACTCCGTGCGCAACAGGATCACCGGCATCGGTACCGGGAGCGCGGCGCTCTCGCGTTCGAACACCGCGACGGTCGCGAGGGCGTCGGCGCATTCCTCAATGGCGTCGAGCGATAGCGCCGACCTTGGGTCGCGATCAGCGATGCTCGGAACCACGGCGGCCTCGTAGGGTAGGCCCTCAAGACGCGCGGCGACGTAGGGGTCGAGACTCGCCGCGACATCGTCTGAGAAGTGCCAGATCGCGCGTTCGTAGCCGACGGCCGGCCAGCGGGCGGCAGCGGGTCCGGTCATGGCGGGTACTCCCTCCACGGGTGATCCTTCAGGAATGAAGGCCCTTAGTGAAGAATATCACCCTAGCCTTCACTATGGAGAGGTCTTACTGAAGGCTCGCATGCCCTCTGCTGGCCTACGCGCCGTCCGGCATGGCTCGTGTCAGACGAAACGCATAGAATGTCAGACATGACCGACACGATCACGGCACGGACGCTCGCACGCGAGACCTCGCGCGTCCTGGACTCGCTCGCCCAGCACCCCGAGGGCCTGATCGTCTCGCGCGGCGGCGCGGAGGTTGCCAAGCTGGTGCCGCTGTCGCCGGTCGAGGCGGCGTGGCGGGCCTCCATGGTCGAGGCGGGTCACGATCCGGACGTGCCCGTCGCCGCAGATCCAAGCATCGAGCTACTCACGCTCCCCGCGGACGAGCCGTCACTCACCGAGACGCTTCGTGCCCAGCGGGACGCGGAACGCCCCTAGCGTGTTCTACCTCGACACCAGCGCGTTGGTGAAGCTCGCGGTCGCGGAGCCCGAAACCGCCGCCCTCGTCGACGCGCTCGGCCGTCGCCCGTCCGCGCTCTTCACGAGCGTCATCGGGGGAACCGAACTCGCTCGCGCCCTCCACGCCCGCGGGCACGCGGACCACGCGGCCAGCATCGTCCACCCCAACGGCCACGTGCTGCGCTTGCGGGACGCCGGGGTTCGTCTCGCGCCGCTCACAACCGAGATCGCGCTCGATGCCGGCTCGCTCGCGCCGGGCCAGGCGTTGCGCAGCCTCGATGCGTTCCACCTCGCGACGGCACGCGCCATCGGCCCGACGCTCGAAGCAGTGGTGACGTACGACGCGCGCACGATCGCGGCCGCGCGTGCCCTCGGATTGCCGGTCGCCGCGCCCGGGATATAAGATGACTTATATTATGACGATTGAGACGACGGACTACCTGGGCGAGCTGGCACGCGAAGCGCGTCTTGCCGACGTGCGCCTACAGAACGCGGTCGCCGCCCGCATCCTCGACGGAGCCACCCAGGTAGACGTGGCGCGCTCCCTCGGCGTGTCACAGTCGGCGGTGTCGCAGACGCTCCGTCGCCGCCGCGAACGCACCATCGGCGCGAGCTGGACGATCCCCGTTCTCGCCGCCCGCCTCGCGTCGGCGCCGGGTATGAGTACGTCAAACGTCCTGCGCTCGTGTGCACAGTTCGTCTCCGATTCCCGGAGTCTCAACGATCCGATCGCCATGGAGGCGGCACTCGGCGCGCCCGAGTCGACAGGGCTCCAACGCCTCGACTGCCTCGTCGCGGGGCTCGCCGACTACGAGGCCCACCGCGCCGGGCTTGCCACCCCCGCCTGGACCGTGTCGCCGCGCTACGACCTGTTCCCATCGTGGTTCGTCACCTCAAGCGCGACCCTAGTCGCGTGGGTGATGCGAGTGACGCCGCCCGAGTTTTCCGCCCGGGGAGTGTTTCTCGACCCGAGCGAGCTCGAGTCCGTATGACGCGCGAACTGGATCGCGTCACCATCCTCGAACTCCTGGGCGAACTGGGCGATCGCCTTTCCGCGAAGGGCGAGCGTGCGGACTTCTACATCGTCGGCGGCGCGGCGATGTTGCTGGCGTATGGCCGCGAGCAGATGACGCGGGACATCGACGCCATCTTCGAACCCAAAGCCGCGATCTACGAAGAGGCGCGAGCCATGGCAACGGAGCGAGCGTGGCTCGGCGACGGGTGGCTCAACGATGCGGTGAAAGGGTTCGTCAACGGCCCCGATCCCGACCCGGCCGCGGCCCAGGTGATCCTCAAGACCGGAAGCTTCTCCGTCCAAGTCGCGTCACCCCGGCGCCTGCTCGCCATGAAGGTTGCCGCCGCGCGCGTCGAACGTGACCGGGACGACATCTTGATGCTCGCGACGATCGTCGGGGCGAAATGGATCGACGATGTTCTCGACATCGCCCGCGCCGAGTACGGCGACCGACTCGAGGCCCGGAGCAGATTCCTCGTAGAGGAAGCCCTGCAGGGAGTCCTTCCCACGCGCGGACGCGACACGCCGCCCGACTAGGCGGGGAGCCTAGGAGTTGGGGCGCTTGCCGTGGTTCGCGTTGCTGCCGGCGCGGGTCTTGCGCTTACGGCCTCTCTTGCTCATGACGGACCTTTCGAGGAAACGGACGGGAACGACCACGCCATGCGTGACGTCGACCACTTATCTTCGCACATACGAACGCGCGTAGTAGCCTCAAGTAACGCCCCACGCACGCCGATGGAGAACATGTGAGCGACCAACCTGTATCCGTTATCCCGCTGCTCCACGCTTTGGCGAGCACGAACGGATCCGACCTGCACTGCAAGGTAGGCGCCGCGCCTCGCATCCGCGTCGACGGCCGCCTCCGCAAACTCCAGGTCCCGCCCCTGCGCCCCGAAGATACGCGCAACATGGTCGCCCAGGTACTCCCCGAGGACCTCGTCCTCGAATTCCGGGAAACGCACGAGGCAGACTTCGCGTTCTCTCTATCCGGCGTCGGACGTTTCCGCGTCAACGCGTACGTCTCGCGCGGCATGGAATCCCTGGTGTTCCGCCGCGTCGCCGTGGGCGCACAGTCCATGGCCGAGCTGGGGCTGCCCGAGGTTGTGGGCTCGCTCGCGCTCGAGCCGCGCGGCCTCGTACTCGTCACCGGCCCGACCGGTTCAGGAAAGACCACCACCCTCGCGTCGATGGTGGACCTCATCAACACGTACCGCGAGGTCAACATCATCACCATCGAGGACCCCATCGAGGTCCTCCACCACGACAACAAGGCGATCATCTCCCAGCGCGAGGTGCGCTCCGACACCCTGGACTTCCACCACGCGCTGCGCGGCGCGATGCGCCAGGACCCCGACGTCATCATGGTCGGCGAGATGCGCGACGCCGAGACGGTGCGAGCCGCCCTCAGCGCCGCCGAAACCGGGCACCTGGTGCTCTCGACCCTCCACACCATCGACGCGCAAGACTCCGTCAACCGCATCGTCGACTTCTTCACGCCCCACGAGCAGCTCCAGATCCGCACCACGCTCGCGCAGACGCTGCGCGGCATCATCTCGCAGCGGCTCGTCTTGCGCTCGGACGGCTCCGGCCGGACGCTTGCCTGCGAGATCATGGTCAACACCGGCCGTACGGCCGAGGCGATCGTGGACCCCGGCTCGCAGCCTCCCATCCTCGACCTCATCGCCGAGGGCGCGTACTACAAGATGCAGACGTTCGACCAGCACCTGTTCGAGTTGGTCCGTACGGAGGTCATCACGTACGACGAGGCCGTCAGCATCGCGTCGCGCCCGCACGACCTGTCCGTGCAGCTCAAGAACGCCGGCGTCGTTACCTGACGCGTGCCTGACTAGGCGTCGGCGGGAAGCCCCAGCCACTCGCGCCACTGCGCGTGCAACACCAGCCACGCCATGAGGCCGTATCCGGCCGCGCCGGGAGTGCCGTCGTCGCTCATCGACATGTCCGTGAGCCACTGCTCGTGCGCGGCGAGCGGGCCGTAGGTGTCCACGTACCGCGCCTCGCGGCGCACCGCAGCCTCCTCGCACAGCGCCGCGAGCTCCGCGACAGCAGCGTTCTCGCTCGTCACGCTCGGCGGCGGGCCCACCACCATGGTGCGAAAACCGAGCGCCCGCGTCCGGTCGAGCGTGTTCGCAAGGTTGAAGCGCGTCATCGCGAGGCTCACGCCCCTGCGGATGTCGTTACGCCCAATCCCGAACACCACGGCGTTGGACGTCGCCCGCCCCACCCGGCGCATGACCTCCTCGTCCCACCGGAGAGCCATCTCGCCCGTCGTCTCGCCCGGCACGGCCAGGGAGTGAAACACCAGGTCCACCTCGTCGGACGAGGTGCGTGACGCGACGCGACCCGTCCACCCGAGCGCCTTCGGGTCCCCCTTGCCCGCCACAAGCTCGTCCCCCACAAAAAAGATGTTCATCGCGCAAACGCCCTCGCCACAACGTCCTCCTGCTGGATCGCGTGCTTGCTCGTCATCCCCGATGCTGGCGAGGCCGACGCTGGTCGAGAGACTACGCCAAACGTGCGCTGGAGAGCCTGGTAGCCGGCCGCGCTGAAGTATGTCCACGCGCCCTGGTTCTCCGGTTCCTCCTGAACCCACAGCAACTCGGCGTCCCCATACGGCGCGACGGCCGCGCGAAGCGCCTCCCCGTTGAGCGGGTAGAACTGCTCCACGCGAACGATCGCCGTCGTCGTGTCGCCGCGCTTCTCCCGCTCGGCCGCGAGGTCGTAGTACACCTTGCCCGCGCACATCAGCACGCGCGTCACCCCGGCGGGGTTCATCTGCTCGGGCGTCTTCACATCCGGAATGATCTCGCGGAACTCGCCGGAAGAGAACTCCTCGATGCCCGACTGCGCGTCCCTGAGGCGCAACATGGACTTCGGGGTGAAGACGATGAGGGGCCGGCGCGGGCGGTCGTAGGCCTGGCGGCGCAGCAGATGGAAGTACGACGCTGGCGACGACGGCATGGCGGCGACCATGTTGTCCTGGGCGCACATTTGCAGGAACCGCTCGACGCGGGCCGACGAGTGGTCGGGCCCCTGGCCCTCGAACCCGTGGGGGAGAAGGAGCACGACGGACGAGCTCTGCGCCCACTTCTGCTCGGCGGAGGAGATGAACTCGTCGATCACGGTCTGCGCGCCGTTGACGAAGTCCCCGAACTGGCCCTCCCACAGCACGAGCGCGTCGGGGCGCTCCACCGAGTAGCCGTACTCGAAGCCCAGCGGCGCGTACTCGCTCAGCGGTGAGTCCACCACCGTGAAGGACCCCTGCTCTGCGGCGAGGTACAGCAGCGGCGTCCACTCGGAACCGTTCTCCCTATCGTGGAACACCGCGTGCCGCGAGGCGAACGTGCCGCGCCTCGAGTCCTGGCCAGCGAGCCGCACCGGCACGCCCTCCTGGAGCAGCGTGCCGAACGCAAGGATCTCGCCAAAGCCCCAGTCGATGCCGCCCTCGTGGGTCATCGCCTCGCGCGCGGCCAGCAGTTTCTCGAGCTTGGGGTGAACCGTGAAGCCCTCCGGGGGCCGCAAGTGCGCCCGGCCCACGCGCTCCAACGCGCTCATGGGAGCCGCCGTCCGCCAACCCACCATGACCCCGGCGTCGGACGTCTGCGAGGCAGGGACCTCGAGCCCGCTCACCGTCTCGGTGTGCTGCTCCGGGACGAACCGCTCGCGCGTCTCGACGAACACGCGCTCCAGCTGCGTCAGGTAGTCCTGCGAGACCTCCTCGGCCTCCTCCTCCGTGATGTCCCCGCGGCGGATCAGCGACTCGGTGTACAGGTGACGCACGGGGCGCTTACCCTCGATCAGGTCGTACATGCGCGGCTGGGTCATCGAGGGATCGTCGCCCTCGTTGTGACCGCGGCGGCGGTAGCAGATCATGTCCACAATCACGTCGCGGCCGAACTCCTGGCGGTATTCGAACGCGAGGCGAGCCGCGCGGACGCAGGCCTCGGGGTCGTCGCCGTTCACGTGGAGGATGGGGATCTGGAAGCCCTTCGCCACATCCGTGCAGTAGCGCGTGGAGCGCGACGCCTCGGGGCCGGTGGTGAAGCCCACCTGGTTGTTCACGATCACGTGGATGGTGCCGCCCGTGCGGTAGCCGCGAAGCCCGGCCATGTTGAGCGTCTCCTGGACGACGCCCTGGCCAGCAAACGCGGCGTCGCCGTGAATGAGGATGGGGAGGACGGGCTTCTCGCCCTCGCTGACGTCAGCTTCGAGGCGGTCGAGTTTGGCACGGACGATGCCCTCGAGCACCGAGTCCGCAGCCTCGAGGTGCGACGGGTTGGCTGCGAGGTAGACGTTGACGCTCTCGCCGGTCTCCGCCGTGTAGACGCCGTCGGTGCCCAGGTGGTACTTCACGTCTCCGGAGCCGCCGCCGGTCCTCTCGATCGGGTTGCCCTCGAACTCGCTGAAGATCTGCGCGTAGCTCTTGCCCGCGAGGTTCGCGAGCACGTTGAGGCGCCCGCGGTGCGCCATGCCGATGCAGACCTCGTCGAGCGACGCTGTCGCCGCTGACGAGAGGACGGCGTCGAGCAGCGGGATCAGGGACTCGCCCCCCTCGAGGGAGAAGCGCTTCTGCCCGATGTACTTGGTCTGGAGGAAAGCCTCGAACGCCTCAGCTGCGTTGAGGCGGCGAAGGATGCGCAGGTGCTCGTCGCGGCTGGGCTTGCGGTAGCCCGATTCGAGGCGCTCCTGCATCCACGCGCGTTGCGCGCGATCCGCGATGTGCATGAACTCGACGCCCATGGTGCGGCAGTACGCGTCGCGCAGGCGCCCCAGCACGTCGCGCATGCGCTGGCGGTCCCGGCCAGCAAAGCCGCCCGTCGCGTAGACGCGGTCGAGGTCCCACAGTGTGAGGCCGTGCGTCTGGATGTCGAGGTCGGGGTGCTTGCGCGGGCGCGAGGTCAGAGGGTCGACGTCCGCCATGATGTGACCGCGCGAGCGGTACGAGTGAATGAGCTCCGCGATGCGCGCGGGCTTGATCGCCTCGGCGTCGGGCGACGTCGCGCCGTCCTGGATCCAGCGCACCGGCTCGTACGGTACCCGGAGCGAACGGAACACGCGGTCGTAGAACCCGTCCTGGCCCAGCAGCTTGGTGTGCACCAGCGCGAGGAACTCGCCGGACTGCGCGCCCTGAATCACCCTGTGGTCGTACGTCGAGGTGAGGGTCATGACCTTCGAGACGCCCAGCTGGGCGATCGTGTCGGGCGAGGCGCCCTGGTACTCCGCCGGGTAGTCCATCGCGCCCACGCCGATGATCGTGCCCTGGCCGGACATCAGGCGCGGCACGGAGTGCTGCGTCCCGATCGTGCCCGGATTGGTGAGCGACAGCGTCGTGTCCTGGAAATCCACCGCCTGGAGGGTGCCGTTGCGCGCCCTCCTGACCACGTCGTCGTACGCCGCCCAGAAGTGCGCGAAGTCCATCTCTCCCGCGCCCTTGATGTTCGGGACCAGCAGCTGACGCGTCCCGTCCGGCTTCGCGACGTCGATCGCGATGCCGAGGTTCACGTGCGGGGGAGTGACGACGAACGGCTTGCCGTCCTCGGAGGCGTAGTGCGCGTTCATCGCGGGCGACTCCGCGAGCGCCTCCAGCAGGGCGTAGCCGATCAGGTGGGTGAAGGAGATCTTCCCGCCGCGCGTGCGCTCCATGTGGTTGTTGATGACCACGCGATTGTCCATCAAGAGCTTGACGGGGATGGCGCGAACGGAGGTGGCCGTTGGGACCTCGAGGCTCTTCTCCATGTTCGCGACCACGAGCGCAGCGGGGCCTCGGAGGCGCTCCGATCCCTCGTGGATGCCGGGCACGCTCCGCGTGCCCTCGCCAAGGTCCTGAAGGTACGCGGCGGTCGGGGCCTGGGCGGTCGCGATGGGCTGCGTCGCGGCCGGGTCTGCGGGCGCGTCTACCGGCGATGCGTCCACCGCGGGGGTCGGAGCGGCGCTGTCGGGGGCCGCGACCGCGGCAACTGCCGGTGCGGCGGGCGCGTCTCGATGGCCCGTGAGGAGCGATGCCACGGTGGAGGAATCAATCCCGCGGGCAACGGAACGTGCGGACTCAGTCGAGGGAGTCTCGGCGGACACTTTGTGGCCACTGGCCTTCCTGGCGCGGGTGCGTCGTGACGTGGGTGACGATGTCCTTCTCATCCTAAGCCAGGGCGGACCTTGGTCGGATGCCGCCGGACCGGCCCGGTGGTATTCCTCGTCCGCGCTCGCGGCCTTATGCTGGGCGTCAGTATGGACCGACATCGGCGGCGCCCGTGACCTCCTCCTGGATACTCGTGGGATTGGGCGCGGCGCTCATCCTGGGAACGGCCGTCTTCGTCGCCGCCGAATTCGCCTACGTCGCCCTTGACCCGTCTCGCGTGGACGCCTCAACGCGCCACGGCCGACGCGTCTCCCGCGCCCTCCGTACCCTGTCCACCCAGCTGTGGGGAGCCCAGGTCGGCATCACCGTATCGGCCATCCTGCTGGGATACACGGCCCAGCCGGCGCTCACCGCGATCCTGCGCGTCCCGCTCGAGGACACGGCGCTGAGCCGCGCGGCCGTCGGTACCGTTGCGGCCGCCACCTCGCTGGTCCTCATCAACGTGTTCTCCATGCTCTTTGGGGAGCTGGTGCCCAAGAACATCGCGCTGAGCGAGCCGGGCAAGGTCGCGCGATTCGCGTCGCCGGTCACCATCGCGTTCAGCACCGTGCTGAAGCCCCTGATCCGCGTGCTCAACGGCATCGCGGGCGCGATTCTTCGCCTGTTCGGCATCGAGCCACGCGAGGAGCTCGCGGGAGGGCGTTCGCGCCAGGAACTCGCCGCGCTCGTGCGGCGCTCCGCCGAGGCGGGAACCCTCGATCCGTCCACGGCCCTCCTGCTCAAGAACTCCCTCGACTTCGACGCGCTCACCGCCATCGACCTGATGACCGACCGCACCCGCATGGCCGTGCTACCCACGGACGCGACCGCGTCCGACGTCGTCTCGGCCGTCCGCGCCACCGGGCATTCGCGCTTTCCCATCATCGACGGCTCGCACGACGACATCGTCGGCATCGTTCACTTGCAGGCGGCGATCGCCGTTCCCGCGCCCAAGCGCGACGCGACCACCGTCCGCGAGCTCATGATGCCCGCCCCGCGCATCCCCGAGACCATCACAGCTGGCGCGCTGCTGGAGGAGCTTCGCGGCGTCGGACACCAGATGGCGATCGTCGTCGACGAATACGGCGGCACCGCAGGGCTCGTCACCCTGGAGGACGTTGTCGAGGAGCTTGTGGGCGAGGTCGCGGACGAGCACGATCGCCGCCGCGTCGACGCCTTCCGAACCCCGGATGGCGCGTGGAGCGTCCTCGGCCTGCTGCGCCCCGACGAGGTGCTCGAGGTCACGGGGCTCGTCATACCGGACGATCCCGCGTACGAGACCGTCGGCGGATACGTCATGGCGCGCCTCGGCCGCATCGCCGAGGTGGGCGACGAGGTGGGCGACAACGACGTCAGGGTGCGGCGTGGAGCGCGTCGACGGACGACGCGTCGATCGCGTCCGCGTCTGGAGCGAGGGGGAGGACGCATGACCGTCGCCCTGCTCACCTTCGCGCTGATCGCGGCCAACGCCTTCTTCGTCGGCGCCGAGTTCGCCATCATCTCCGTGCGCCGCAGCTCCATCGAACCGCGCGCGGAGCAGGGCAGCCGCGCCGCGAAGATCGTGCTGTGGGCGATGGAGAACGTGTCGCTCATGCTCGCGTGCGCCCAGCTCGGGCGTGACCGTGTGCTCCGTCTCGCTCGGCGTCGTCGCGGAGCCGGCCTTCGCGCACTGGATCGAGCCCGCCACCTCCGCCATCGGCCTTCCGGAAGGCGTCGCGCACGGAGTCGCAGCCGCGCTCGCGCTCCTCTTGGTCGTGGGGCTCCACGTGGTCGTCGGCGAGATGGTCCCCAAGAACGCCGCGGTCTCCAGCCCCGACCGCGCCGCGCTCATCCTCGGCCCGCCGCTCGTCGCGCTCGCCCGGGTGGTGAAGCCCATCATCGTCTCGCTCAACTGGGCGGCGAACGTCGTGGTCCGCGCCGTCGGCGTCCAACCGCGGGACGAGGTCTCCAGCGCGTTCACGGCGGAGGAGGTGCAGAGCATCGTCGAACGTTCGAGCGCGGAGGGCACGCTCGAGGACGCCCACGGCCTCCTGACCGGAGCCCTCGAATTCTCGGACAAGACGGCGGGCGACGCGATGGTGCCGCTCGCGAAGGTGCGTTCCGTCCCCGTCGGCGTGACGGTCGAGCAGGTCGAGGAGGTCGTCGCCGCCACCGGCCACTCGCGGCTGCCCGTCTCCGACCGCGGGCGCCTCGTGGGCTACCTCCACGTCAAGGACGTCCTGTACGCCCGCCCGGGTGAGCGCGAGGAGGCCGTGCACTCGTGGCGCGTGCGCGCACTTCCCGAGGTTCCATCCGACGCCGAGGTCGAGGACGTCCTGGCGCGGATGCGCCAGACGGGCGCGCACGTGGCGAGCGTCGGGAGCGCTGGCAAGGTCGTAGGCGTTGTGTTCCTCGAAGACATCATCGAGATCCTGGTGGGCGAAGTAAGCCAAGCCCTCAAGGGGTGACGAACGCCTCAAATAGGACCCTTTGGCGTTGATAGCGTCGGGGGGTAGACTCGCCTTCGGCGACCGACCCTCGCCACGAAGCACGCGCGCTCGACCGGCCGAAAACGCAAGGAGGAGCAATGGATCCGCATCCGTCGCTCTCCCAGGAATTTGGGCAGTGGTACGGGCATCGGCGCCTGTGGCGTCGGGTCACCACGCAGGAGATCGCGCTTCGCGTGAACCACCGTCGTCGCAAGTTCACCGTCCGCGTCGGCGTGCTCACAGCTTTTGCCTTCGCGATGGTCGTGTACCCCATCGTCGGCACCCTCTCTCCCGCAGCGAACGCCGTGCAGAACGTCCCCGGCGTCGTGGTGGGAGAGGCCCCGGGAACGGTCGAGGTGGTGCTCGGCGAAGCCCCCGGACTCACCCCCGTCGCCCTGCCAGCGCCCTCCATCGACGAGACGGCGCGGTTCCTCGCGACCTCGAACGTGTTCTCGCCCAGCGCCTACCTGCCGAGCTGTGACGGCATCCGCGTCGACAGCGGCAGCAACGGCAACCTGGACCCGTCCACACTCTGCGTGCTGTGGGACGGCGTCCACTACCTGCGCGCAGACGCCGCCGTCGCCCTCGCGGAACTCAACCACCGTTTCAAGCTTCGCTTCGGCCGCAACCTGTGCCTCGCGAGCGCGTACCGCTCCGTCGGCGACCAGATGGCGGTCAAGGCCAACCGCGGCTACCTCGCCGCGCGTCCCGGCCAGTCCCCCCACGGCTGGGGTATCGCGATCGACCTGTGCTACAGCGACTATCGCGGAGCATACGGCGACTGGTGGAAGGCCAACTGCGGGCGCCTACGGCTGGATCCACCCGCACTGGGCGGAGACGTCGCTGTGGGAGCCGTGGCACTGGGAGTACGGATACGAGCACGCGAACGGTTCCGCGACCTCGGACGACGCCAACCTCGATGCGCCCCCGGTCGACAAGACCGTGCCCGACGTCGTGATCGACCCCACGCCCGCGCCCGACGCCGGCGCCCTCGCCCTCCTCGTAGGGCCCTCCTCGACCAGCGCGGCCGGCGCGCGTCCCTAGGCCCGCGCCGCGCGAATCAGAGCGAACCCCGAAGGCCCGGTCGGCGGAGCCTGAAGCCCGTGCCCCGCGAGCATCGCCCCCGTCGCGACCGCGGCGGCCTCCCACCAACCCGCCGACTCCTCGCGGTCCTCCTCCGTCTCGCCGGGCGTCATGACGAGCGTGACGCGGTACGCCCGCTTCGGGATCGAGGCCGTCGAGGCGCAACAGCGATCCGGCGTCCTGGCGTGAGCCTCGCTCCGGCGCGTACGCGAATAGCGCGTCGCGGCGGTCGCGGGAAACGACGCCGTGAAGGGTGGCCCCCGGCGCGATCGCGTCGGAACGCACCACGGTCCCACCGTGGAGAAGCTTGCGATGCCGCTTATGGAGCTCGATCCACCCGCGAACGAGGGCGAGATCCTCCTCAGGGGGGCTCGCGGCGGACGCCCACGCGAACCCCAGGTAGCCCCAGAACGCCGCGCTGGCCCGAGCGCCAAGGGAGCGTCGCGCCCTGACGCCCCGCCGGAGCGAGACGGTTCGGCCGACGCGTTCTGGCGGCACGAGTGGCGGGGCCTCCGATCCCTCCTCGACGTGAACGCGATGCACTCGCTGCAGAACCTCAAGGTCCGCACGCCCGCCCCCGCTCACCTCGATCTCCAGGCCGGGGAAGCCGCGCCGCAGCCCGTCGAGCAGGTCGTAGAACGCGAGCGTCTGCCGGTGCCCGATCGCCCGCCCCGTGGTGGGACTGCCGGCCTCGATCAGGTCGCGCCCGTGCTCCCAGACGATGAACGTGGGCCGAAGCTCAGCGACGAGGGCGTTGAGGCGTTCCTCGACAAACAGGTAGGCGTCCGGATTCGTGAGGTCGAGGACCTGTTGGCCTCGCTGCTCGAGGGGGAGGCGCAGGCTCGCGCCCGCGAGCGACGCCTGGGCGATCCACTCGGGATGCTCGCGCGCCAGGTCGCTGTCCGGGCTGATCATCTCCGGGGCGAACCACAACCCAAACTCCATGCCGAGCTGCCGCACGTAGTCCGCGAACGGGCGCAGACCCTCGGGAAACAGCGTCTTATCGACGTACCAGTCGCCCAGCCCCCCGTCCGCCCCCCGGCGCCCCTTCGACCACCCGTCGCCCAGCACCAGAAGCTCGGTGTCCACGGCGGCGGCCGCGTCCGCGAGCGCCGTCAGGCTCGGGATGTCGAAGTCCGCGTCCGCCGTCGTGGTCATCACCGGTCGGGGCTTGGCCGGGTGCTCCGCGCGCGAGCGCAGGAACCGGTGGACGCGCGCCGTCGCCGCGTCGAGCCCCGCGCCATACGAGAAGTACACCCAGGGGCTCGCGTAGGTCTCGCCGGGAGCGAGGCGCACCTCGCCGGGGAACAGGATCTCGCCGCCGCCGATCGCGCCCGTTCCGTCGCTCAAGCGCTCGGCGAGATGGCGCGCGTTGCCCGACCATCCGACGTGCGTCGCCCACACCTCGCCCGCGCGGAAGCCGAAGCCGGGGGTTCCCGTCGCCCAGAGGTCTCCGCCTCCCGGGCCGGGCGTACCGCGACGGGACTCCAGGCTGTGGGTGCCGAGCGAGAAGGGCGCGCGCGCCGAGCCGGGGGCTCCTGCGATTTCGCGCGCATCGGGCGGGACCGGTAGGAGCACGGTCATCGCGTCGAGCGTGTACGGGGCGGCGTCCTCGTCGGTGTCTCGGCTGCCGGTGCCATCGCTACCCGCGCCGGTGCTACCGATCGTCGCCCGAGCCCGCACCAGCCCCGACGCGAGCATCTCCAGGGTGACCGTGAGCGCCAGGTCGGCGACGGCGTCGGCGGCCTGGACGGTGAGGCTCTGGACGGCGGTCTCTCCCGAGCCGTGCGTCGTGAGGTCGACGGCGCTCGCGACGAAGCGTGTGGAGTGGTCGCGGCCGTCGCGATGGCCCGCGATTCCCGGCGTGCCCATCCATCCCCACGAGTGTTCGGGGAGCACGGCGAGCGCGCTCAGGGCCGGGGCGTCCATCTCGCCGACGTCCGCGCCCCAGTGCACCACTCGGGGGAGGCGGCGATCGCCGACGGCGACCACAAGGGAGACGCCCGAGGCGCGAAGGTGGACGGCGTCGGCCGTGATCGGGGCCATGCGCCGAGCCTAGCGGCGGCGACCCCGCCGGGCTGCGTTAGGCGCCCGGGCGAGGATTCACGACGGGGTAGTCGGCGAGCACGTGCTCCGCGGCCTCGCGGCCAAGCCGGATGAGCTCCGGGATGTCGCGCATGTCCCACGGCGAATTCGACCCGAACTTGGGCTGAATGAGCGTGACGTTGGGGTCGATCTCGAGCTCGTGGATGTGCGGTCGAGTGGTGACTGCCGGGCAGGATGATCCATCTCGGGGACGAGCCGCACCGCGATGACGTGGGCCGCCCCAAGCTTGAGGGCGAATTCGAGGGGAAGGCTCGCCGCGAGGCCGCCGTCGACCAGAATCTTCCCGTCGATGCGCGGGGGACGGAACAGGCCGGGGACGGCGATCGAGGCGCGGAGGGCCTCGACGAGGCTGCCCTGGGTGATCGCGACCGCCTCGCCCGTGGTGATGTCGGTCGCGACCGCGGCGAACGGCATCGACAGATCCTCGATGGCGACGTCGCCGCCGAGCGCCGCGATGGTGGTGTGCAACCGCTCCGTGTCGAGCAGCCCGAGCCCAGGCGACAGCGTGAAGTCGCCCACGGTGTGCCAGTCCGCGTCGAGGGTGAGGCGTCTCCAGCGTGTACGGGTCCAGCCCGCCCGCGTACGCTGCGCCAGCGAGCGCGCCAGCGGAGGTTCCCGCGACCATGGTCGGGTGGATGTCGCGTTCCTGGAGCACCTGGAGCACGCCAACGTGCGCGGCCCCGAAGACCACGCCTCCGCCGAGCGCTAGTCCGAGGTTCGGGACGGTCCGGAGGTTCGCTTGGGCGTCCACGATCTCATCGTACGGCGACGGCGGGGAGCGCCCGACGCGTCGTGGTCGCGGCCACTAGGCCTTGCCGATGTTTCCGACGCCGGCGAGCTTGGACGTGACGACCGGGTCGCCGGAGTAGACGATCTCACCGACGCCGTTGAGCTCGGCGTCAAGCGTTCCCGAGGCGGCGACACGAATCTCGCCTACGCCGTTGAGGCGGACCGTGGCGTCGCGAGCGGCAAGACCGAACGTGTCGATCTTTCCCGTTCCGGCGATGAGGGCGACGACGGAATCGGCGCGGCCTGCGGCGGTGATGTCTCCCGCGCCCGCGACGACAAGCGCGAACTCGTCCGTGTCGATTCCCGTGATGTCGATGTTCCCCGCTCCCAGGATCTGCACGGAGCGGATCGTCGGCGCGTGAAGCGTGATGTCGACCTTGCCTGCCGAGGTGACGCGGTTCTCGTCAATGACGAGCGTCGTCCCTATGACGCTGGTGTTCACGTCGCCGATCGTCCTATCGCCCGCGGTAACGGTGATGGCGTAGTCCTCGCCCGCGACGATAGTCACGTTGGCTGCTCCGCGAATCTCGACGGCGTCGAAGGAGGTGGTGGCGCGGTTCTCGGTGATGACGCCTCCGGAGAAATTCGAGGGCGTAACGTCGCACCCTGCGAGTGCGACGGCGAGGCTCGCGACGGCGAGGGAAGAGATGACGGCGGTTCGGCGTTCCATGAGTGCTCCTTAAGCGGCTGATACCGACGCTAGCGCCCGTATCGCCGCCGAGGCATCCCGCGCGCGGATGAATGTCGCGCGCCGATTCTCGGGGTAAACCCTAGGTATATACCCGGGGCCGATACGCTGGAATCGTAACGTTTCGATACGAACGTATGAGAGGACGAACATGAAGCAACGCACACTCGGAAACCGCACCGTGAGCGCGATCGGGCTCGGCGGCATGCCGATGTCGATCGAGGGGCGACCCGACGAGGCGCGGTCGATCGCCACGATTCACGCGGCGCTGGACGCCGGGGTCACGCTGATCGACACGGCCGACGCGTACCACCTCAAGGCGGGCGAGGTCGGTCACAACGAGGAGCTCATCGCCAAGGCCATCGCCTCCTACGGCGGCAACACGTCGGAGGTGCTCGTCGCGACCAAGAGCGGCCACCTTCGCCCCGGCGACGGATCGTGGACACAGAACGGCGACCCCGAGTACGTGAAGAGGGCAGCCAAGGCCTCCCTCAAGCGCCTCGGCGGCGACGCCATCGGCCTCCACCAGTTCCACCGCCCGGACCCGTCCGTCCCCTACGCCGACTCCATCGGCGCGCTCAAGGACCTCCTCGACGAGGGCGTGATCGAGCTCGCCGGCATCTCCAACGCGAGCGTCGAGCAGATCAAGATCGCGCAGGGGATCCTCGGCGACGCACTGGTCTCGGTGCAGAACCAGTTCTCGCCTGCGTTCGTGACGAGCTTCGAGGAGCTCGAATACTGCGCGGACCAGGGCCTCGCGTTCCTGCCGTGGAGCCCGCTGGGCGGCATCGGCGGCGCGGGCAAGGTGGGCGATCGCCACGCGGAGTTTGGCCGCGTCGCGAAGGCTCACGGCGTGAGCCCGCAGCAGGTCACGCTCGCGTGGGAGCTCGCGCTCGCCGACGTCGTGATCCCCATCCCTGGGGCGTCGCGTCCGGCGTCGATCCAGGACTCGGCGAAGGCGCCCGAGTTGGAGTTGACGGCCGACGAGGTCGCAGCGCTCAGCGCCGTTCTGAAGGGTTAGGTGGCCACGGATAGAGCGCCCTCGACAGGAATCGAACCTGCGACCTTCGGTACCGGAAACCGGCGCTCTATCCGCTGAGCTACGAGGGCATCGCGGGGGTCTCCCGCAGCAGTCGAGACTACCAGTTGGCGGGTTGCGAGTTGGGCCCCGGCTGCGCGGGAGGCTTCGCCGCGACGCGGCGCTCGCGGAAGTTCGCGCGGTGGCTAGAGGGCGTAACGCCGTAAGTCGCCCGGAAGTGTTGCCGGAGCGACGCGTCCGTCCCAAAGCCCACGCTCCTCGCGATGGCGCCGACGCCGTCGTCGCTCGTCTCGAGGAGCGCCCGGGCGGCGTCGAGGCGGCGCAGGAGCAGCCAGCGGCCGGGGCTCGTGCCCGTCGCGTCGCGAAACCTCCGCGTGAACGTGCGCCGACTCATCGAGAGAGCGGCCGCCCATAGCCCGATGGTGATCGGCTGTCCCAGCCGCCCCGCGGCCCAGGCCGTCGCGCGCGCCAGGTCGCCCGACGCGTCGTGCTTCGCGGCTGGCCCGGCGATGTACTGAGACTGGCTTCCCTCACGGCTCGGCGGGAGGACGAGCGCGCGCGCCACGTCCGCAGCGGCGGCCGCGCCGCGGTCGCCCCGCACGACGTTGAGGCAGCAATCGATACCCGCGACCACCCCGGCCGAGGTGACGACGTCGCCGTGGTCCACCCAGAGCACGTCCGAGCGGACGGTGGTCTCCGGCCGTTCGCGGCGGAGTCGCTCCGCCGCGTGCCAGTGGGTAGCGATCTCTCGTCCGTCCGCGATGCCCGAGTGCGCCACGACGAACGCGCCGAGGCACAGGCCCACGACGCGCGAGCCGCCCGCGTGCGCGGACCGAATTGCGTCGAGCAGGGCGTCGGAGGGCGTCGTGCCAAGGTCCCAGCTCGGCACCACGATGGTGTCGGCGCGAGCGAGCAGCTCGAGGCCATTCCGTATGACCGCGTCGAAGGTCCCGTCGGTAGGCAGTACCCCGGGAGTCTCGGCGCATACGTCGAGGTCGTATGGTCCGCCGTGCAGGGCGAGTGCCGCGTTGGCGAAAACCTTGCCGGGCACCGCGAGGTGAAACGGGCTGATGCGGGGGAACGCCACCACGGCGACGCGGTGTGCGGGGGTGCTCATGGCCCAAATCTAGCGAACAATGGCAAACAGGCCACTGTCCGGGCCACAGGGTGTTCCGCGATGCTGGGCTCCATGACGCCTCGCACCCCGCGCATCACCCTGATCGGCGGGCCAACGGTCCTCCTCAAGTACGGCGAATCGACGTTCCTCACGGACCCCACGTTCGATAGCCCCGGACGCTACGGCCACCTCGTGAAGACGCGGGGACCCGCTCTCTCCGCCACCGACGTCGGCCCGATCGACGCCGTGCTGCTCTCGCACGACGAACACGCCGACAACCTCGACCGCGCCGGCCGCGAGATCCTCGGCCACGTCCCGCTCGTGCTGAGCACGGCCTCGGCGGCCATGCGGATCCCGGGCGTGGTCGGTATGGAGCCTGGCGAGATGCGGCGCGTCGGCTCCGTCGACGTGACCGCCGTCCACGCCCGGCACGGGCCCGCGGCTGTGGTCCGGCTCGTCGGGGACGTCATCGGATTCGTGCTGCGGTGTTCGGGATGGCCGACGCTCTACGTCACCGGGGACAACGCGTCGGTGCGCGTGGCCAAGCGCGTTCTCGCAACGCACCCCGACACCTCGATCATCGTTCTCCACGCGGGCGCAGCCGGGGTCGAACGGCTCGGCCGTGCGTTGTTGACGCTCAATGCGAAGCGTGCGGTCGCCGTCGCCGCGCGCGCTCGTCACGCCATCGTCGTGCCCGTTCACGTCGATGACTGGGAGCACTTCCGCGAGCAGCGCGCCGAGTTTCTCGCCAGATTCCGCGCGCTCGGGGCAGCCAATCCACTGTTCGATCTCGACCCCGGGATCGAGACCGAGGTCCGGTCGCTCTGATGCCCGGGAACGCTGCCTCGCGCGGATAGACTCGAACGGTGACCCCCGAGGAACTTGCTGCCGCCGTCCGCGCGTGTCTTGTCGCGAGCATCGAAGCGGGGGAACTCTCTCTCGACGCCGCGCTTGTGCCCGTCCCCACCATCGAGCGCCCCAAGGATCGCGACCACGGCGACTGGGCGACCAACGTCGCCATGCAGGTCGCGAAGGGCGCGGGCAAGCCCCCGCGCGAGATCGCGGAACTCCTCGCCACGAGGCTCGCCAACGAGCCCGGCATCGCATCCGCCGAGGTCGCGGGCCCCGGCTTCCTCAACATCCGCCTCGACGCTGGCGCGGCGGGCGAGCTCGCTCGCACCATCGTCCAGCAGGGCGAGAAATACGGCAGGGGGACGACGCTCGAGGGCCTCACGGTCAACCTCGAGTTCGTCTCGGCGAACCCGACGGGCCCCATCCACCTGGGCGGAACGCGCTGGGCGGCCGTGGGCGACAGCCTGGCGCGGCTCTTCGAGAGCCAGGGCGCTTCGGTGACCCGCGAGTACTACTTCAACGACCACGGCGTGCAGATCGACCGCTTCGCCGCCTCCCTCCTTGCCGTGGTCCTTGGCGAGGATCCCCCGGAGGACGGATACGGCGGCCAATACATCCAGGACATCGCGGACGAGGTCATGGTCGAGGCTATGGAGGCGGGCGACAAGGACCCGATCGAGCGCCCGCGCGACGAGGCCCTCGAGTTCTTCCGCGACCGCGGAGTGAAGCTGATGTTCGCGGAGATCAAGGAGTCGCTCCACGCGTTCGGCGTGGACTTCGACGTGTACTTCCACGAGGAGTCGCTCCACGAGACGGGCAAGGTGGAGCGCGCCGTCGCCGAGCTGAAGAAGTCGGGTGCCCTGTTCGAATCCGAGGGCGCGTGGTGGCTTCGCTCCACGGACTTCGGGGACGACAAAGACCGCGTGGTCATCAAGTCCGACGGCAACGCCGCGTACATCGCGGGCGACATCGCGTACATCCGCGACAAGCACGAGCGGGGCGCGGACCTGTGCGTCTACCTGCTGGGTGCGGACCACCACGGCTACATCGCGCGCCTCAAGGCAGCTGCCGCCGCGCTCGGGTACGACCCGGACAGCGTGGAGGTCATCATCGGCCAGATGGTGAACCTGGTGAGGGACGGTGAGCCGGTGCGCATGTCCAAGCGTGCGGGGACCGTCGTCACGATGGAGGACCTCGTCGACGCCGTCGGCCGCGACGCCGCCCGCTACGCGCTCGCGCGATCGAGCGTCGACTCGACCATCGACATCGACCTGGACCTGCTCGCGTCCGCCACGAACGCGAATCCCGTGTTCTACGTCCAGTACGCGCACGCGCGCGCAGGGGCGGTGGCCCGCAACGCCGCCGAATACGGGATCTCGCGCGACCAGGCCTTCGCCCCCGAGACCCTGACCCACGAGACGGAGACGGCGCTACTCGGCCTGCTGGGAGAGTTCCCCCGCGTCGTCGCCCAGGCGACCGAGCTACGCGAACAGCACCGCGTCGCACGGTACCTCGAGGAGCTCGCTGCCGCGTTCCACGGCTGGTACGACCGCACCCGCGTTACCCCGCAGGGCGACGAGCCCGTGACGGACATGCACCGCACCCGCCTGTGGCTCAACGACGCCGCCCGCCAGGTCTTCGCCAACGGGCTCGGGTTGCTGGGCGTCGGCGCCCCCGACAGGATGTAGGCATGAATCCCGAGCACGTCGCCGATATGCCCGCGCACGTGTGGTCCCGCACGGTCGAGCGCGCGCCAGACGGCACCCTCACGGTGGGGGGCTGCGACGTTGGCGCGCTCGTCGCCGAGTACGGCACGCCGCTGTACGTCGTGGACGAGGAGGACATGCGCGACCGCGCCCGGGCTTTCCGCGACGAGTTCGCGGCGGCTTTCGGCGAGCACGGCGCCACCTGCGAGGTCTTCTACGCGGGCAAGGCGTTCCTGTGCTCGCAGGTAGCGCGATGGATGCGAGACGACGGCCTCGGCGTCGACGTCGCGTCGGGGGGCGAGCTCGAGCTCGCGCTTCGCGGCGGGATGCCTCCCTCCCGGATCACCCTGCACGGTAATAACAAGTCCGAGGCGGAGCTTCGACGCGCCATCGAGGTGGGCGTCGGGCGCATCGTGATCGACTCGCTCGACGAGATCGAGGTGATCGCCGCAATGGCGGCGGAGATGGGCAGGGTCCCGGCCGTTGCGGTGCGCGTGACGACGGGCGTCCACGCGGGAGGGCACGAGTACATCGCCACCGCCCACGAAGACCAGAAGTTCGGTCTCTCGCTCGCGTCCGGAGCCGCGCTCGAGGCGATGCGACGCTGTCACGCGTCGGACTCGCTGACGCTCGCGGGTATCCACACCCACCTGGGGAGCCAGATTCTTTCGCTCGCGGCGTTCGAGGAGAGCGCCACGCGCATGCTCGGTCTTCGCGCGGCGTTCGCGAGCTTTAGCGGCGTCGACGTACCCGAGGTGGGACTCGGCGGCGGGTACGGGATCGCCTACGCCGAGGGGGACGAGGCGCTTGAGGCGGCCGAAGCCGCGCGCGGCATCGCGGATGCTGTCGCGAGGGCCATCGCCGCGGTAGGCGGGACGTGGCCGTCCTTCACGACGGAGCCCGGCCGGGCCATCGCCGGGCCAGCAGGCATGACCCTCTACAGCGTCGGCGTGACGAAGGTGGTGAGCCTCGACGACGGCGGCGAACGCCGGTACGTCGCGGTGGATGGCGGCATGAGCGACAACATGCGGCCGATCGCGTACGGGGCCGAGTACACGGCGGCGCTCGCGTCGCGAGTCAGCACGGCGGCACCGGTGGTGTCGCGCGTCGTCGGCAAGCACTGCGAGAGCGGGGACATCCTGGTCCGCTCGGTGGACCTGCCCTCCGACGTTCAGCGGGGAGACATCCTCGCCGTGCCCGCTACCGGAGCGTACGGGCGCGTGATGGCCAACAACTACAACGCGATGCTTCGCCCGGCCGTGGTCGCCGTACGGGGCGGCGAGGCCCACGAGCTCGTCCGCCGTGACACGATCGAGGACCTGCTCGCCTGGGACGTCGCTCCCTAGCCGACCCACTCGATGATCGCATCCAGGTTCTCGGCAATCTCGTCCATCGCCGCGACGTAGGCCTCGTCTCCGCGCAGGTACGGATCGTCGACGTCGGGGTGAATACCGTCGTCGAGGGAACGCGCCGCAGACAGGAGCGCTGCGGCGGTGCGGATCCGGTCGGACAGCGAGTTCCCCGCGGGGCGACGCGCGACGGCTGCGAGGTTCGCCGCCTCCGTCAGCAGGAACGTGTTGGTCGGCACCGCGCCGACGTGCCGCTCGATCCAGTCTCGGTGCGAGCGGGCGGCGACCAGCACCAGGTCGTGCGACTCGATCGTCTCGACGTCCAGCTGGTGGGGGTCGTGCTCCGGCACGATCAACCCCGCCGCCTCCTCCGCCGCACGCATCGGGGCGGGTATGTGCCACCCCGTCGCCGCCATCGTTCCCGCGGAACTGACGACGGCGTCGTCGCCCCACGCTCGTTCCAGATAGAACTCCATGGCGGGGGAGCGGCAGATGTTGCCTGTACACACCGTCAGGACGGTGGCGGGGTTGGGCGTTGTAGTCACGTCGTCTCCTGGGGGTCGCGGCTTCCGCCGTGCCTGCTGGGAGCCTACCGGCGCGGGATGCCGGAGGACAGTACTTGACTAGATCTTTGCCAAATGGCAGGATCGTTGACCTAAGGTTGACCGAGCCGAGAAAGGAGACGGCCATGAAGGAAGACCAGCCGATCCCGACGGACTTCGACGAACTCCGCGCCTAACGCGCGTCGCCGTCGCCGAGGAAGCCGACACACCCCGCTCCTGCACGCGCGCCTCTCCCGATAGAGTTGGCCCGTGGCAGCAAACATCTCTCGCGTCCGTATCGCGATCCTCGGGGCCGGCACCGTCGGCTCCCAGGTGGCGCGCCTCCTGATCGAGCAGAAGGACGATCTCGCCCAACGCATCGGCGCCGTGCCCGATATCGTCGGCATCGCCGTCCTTGACCCCGACGAACCGCGCGAGGACGACCTCCCGCGCAGCCTGCTCGTTCCCAACCCGCTCGCGCTCATTGAGGAAGCCGACGTCATCGTCGAACTCATGGGCGGAATCGAGCCGGCCCGCACGGCGGTGCTCGCCGCGCTCAAGGCGGGCAAGGCCGTCGTCACGGCAAACAAGGCGTTGCTCGCGGCCCACGGCCCCGAGATCTACGAGGCGGCCGACGCTTCGGGCGCCGACCTCTACTTCGAGGCCGCCGTCGGGGGCGCCATCCCCATCGTGCGGCCAGTGCGCGAGGGCCTCGCGGGCGACCGCGTCAGGCGCATCCTCGGCATCGTCAACGGCACCACCAACTACGTGCTCGACGAGATGACGACCAAGCACCTCGCGTACGACGTGGCGCTCAAGGAGGCCAAGGAGCTGGGGTACGCCGAGGCGGACCCGACGGCAGACGTCGAGGGGTACGACGCAGCCGCCAAGGCCGCGATCCTCGCCTCGCTCGCGTTCCACATGCGCGTCTCGCTCGAGGACGTCTACCGCGAGGGCATCACGGAGATCACGCCGTACGACGTCGAGGCGGCCGCGGAATCCGGGCACGTCATCAAGCTGCTCGCCATCGCGGAGAGCCTGGATGAGGGCGTCTGCGTCCGCGTCCACCCCTCGCTCGTGCCGCTGGCCCACCCGCTCGCGAACGTGCGCGGGGCGTTCAACGCGGTGTTCATCGAGGCGGAGGCCGCTGGCGAGCTCATGTTCTACGGTCAGGGCGCAGGCGGAGTGCCGACGGCCTCGGCTGTCCTGGGGGACATCGTCTCCGTGGCGCGCCACCTCGCCGTCGGAGGCAAGGGCCCACGCGAGTCCAACTACATGGACGTTCCCGTGCTGCCGCTCAGCGCGGCGCGGACGCGCTACCAGATGCGCCTCGAGGTCAAGGACCAGCCGGGGGTTCTCGCCAAGGTGGCCACCCTCTTCGGCACGCACAAGGTCTCCATCGAGAGCGTCCGCCAGCCGCCGCGCCCGCCGGGAACGCCGTTGGTGCAGTTGATCATCGGCACGCATACGGCAACCGAGGCGGCCCTCCAGGCGACCGTCGACGCGATTCGCGGGTCCGACGCGGTCAACGCCGTCCTGTCCGTCCTACGGATCGAGGGGGAGTAGTGGCCCAGCTGTGGCGCGGGATCATCCGCGAATACATGGAGTGGATGCCGTTCGCCGACGGCGACCCCATCGTCACGCTCGGCGAGGGCGCGACGCCGCTCGTTCCCGCCGACGCGATCTCGCGCCGCGTGGGCGCCAACGTGTGGCTCAAGGTCGAGGGAGCCAACCCCACCGGAAGCTTCAAGGACCGGGGCATGACCGCCGCGATCTCCAAGGTCGTCGCGGAGGGCTCCACCACCGTCGTCTGCGCCTCCACGGGAAACACCTCGGCGTCCGCCGCCGCGTACGCCGCCAAGGCGGGGCTCCGCTGCGCGGTCATCCTGCCGCAGGGCAAAATCGCCGCGGGCAAGATGGCGCAGGCGATCGTCCACGGCGCGGTGCTGCTCGCGGTCGACGGCAACTTTGACGACTGCCTCGACATCGCGCGCACCCTCGCGGCCGACTACCCCGTCTCGCTCGTGAACTCGATCAACCCGTTCCGCCTTCAGGGGCAGAAGTCCGCGGCGTTCGAGATCTGCGACGAGCTGGGCGACGCCCCCGACATTCATGTGCTGCCCGTCGGCAACGCCGGGAACATCAGCGCCTACTGGATGGGCTACACGGAGTACGCGGCGAAAGGCCCCGCGACGCACACCCCGAAGATGTGGGGCGTGCAGGCGGAGGGAGCAGCGCCGTTCGTCAAGGGCGAGCCCATCAAGAACCCCGAGACCATCGCCACGGCCATCCGCATCGGCAACCCCGCGTCGTGGGACCTCGCGGTCGCCGCGCGCGACGAGTCCGGCGGCTGGATTCGCGCCGTGAGCGACGCCCAGATCCTGGCCGCCCAGGCGATGATCGCCGCCGAGGTTGGGCGTGTTCGTCGAGCCCGCGTCAGCTGCGTCCGTCGCGGGCCTGCTCGCGGCCGCCGAGGCAGGGGAGGTGCCGTCCGGCGCCCGCATCACGTGCACGGTGACCGGCAACGGGCTCAAGGACACCGAGACCGCTCTCGCTGGCCGTGCGATCGACCCGACCGTCATCCCCGTGGACGTCGCCGCTGCGGCCGACGCGCTGGGTCTGTCGTGACCATCGTCGCGGACTCGGTCCGCGTCACCGTTCCGGCGAGCGCGGGCAACCTGGGCTCGGGCTTCGATTCGCTCGGCATGGCGCTCGGCGTCATCGACACCATAGAGGTGGACCTGCTCGCCCGCCCCGATATCGTGATCGAGGTGGAGGGCGAGGGGGCTGGCAAGGTCCCCACCGACGAGTCGCACCTGTTCGTCCGCGCGTTCCGCGAGGCGTTCGGCCGCGTCGCCCCGGAGCGGCCGGGCCTGCACATCCGCGCGACCAACGGCATCCCGCACGGTCAGGGCCTCGGTTCCTCCGCCGCCACCGTGGTGGCAGGCTTCGCCGCCGCCCGAGCGTTCCTCGGCAATCCTGAGGAGCTGTCGCCCGAGAACATGCTTCGTCTCGCCACCGCGGTCGAGGGCCACCCCGACAACGCGGCGCCCGCGATTTTCGGTGGCGCGGTGGTGTGTTGGCAGGACGCCGACGGCGCCCACGCCTCGCCGCTGACCATCGCCGACGGAATCGAGACGGCCGTCCTCATTCCCCACGGCGTCGTCCCCACGGCCGAGGCGCGCGCGGTGCTTCCGGACGCGGTGCCGCACGCGGACGCGGCCTTCAACCTCTCGCGCGCCGCGTTGCTGGTCCACGCCCTCGCCGGCCGGCCCGAGCTGCTGCTCGCCGCGACCGAGGACCGCCTCCACCAGGGCTACCGCGCGCGCGCAGATGCCCGCGGCCGTCGCGATGATCGAGCGGCTACGAGGTGACGGCCTCGCGGCCGTCGTCTCCGGCGCCGGGCCGTCCGTGCTGGTGATCGGCACCGACCTGTACTCCGCGCGGCTCGAGACCGGCCCGCTGGCGTGGGCCGACGGCATGGCGGCGACACGTGGCGATCGGTGCGGACGACCGAGCGGGTGCCCGGGGTGTCCGCCGAGGTGCTGGGCTAGATCGGCCGCTCACGCCTCGTTCGGCCGAGGTGCCGGATTCGTGCGCGGCTACTCGAAGCCCGTCGTCAGGGGTGACTGCCAGCAGTCCTGGGTCTCGGGCGCGTGGATCTTCATTCCGGAGGGTAATTCCGAACCGTTGGGGTTCGTCGCGGGGGCGTCGTCAATCCGTGTGCCGTCCTCGAGCTCCGTGTAGGACCAGGTCTCCGCGTCCAGGAGGTCCTTGAGGTCGTTGCCCGAAAATCCGTCGGGTGCGAGCCCGAGGCGCACGAAACAGGCGGCGACGAGGACGTCCATATCCGCGTGGTGAGGGTTCTTCTGGATGGTCAGATACAACTGATCGATTCCGCCGTCCCATGCGTCTGGGCATTCGGGACCGGCGTCGGCCGGAACGTTGACCATCCGATAGCCGTTCTCGACGTCGACGAGGGGGTGGAAGCCCTCGTCCTGCAGGCAGGTGATGAGGCCGTTTTGGGACTCGTTGCGTTCGGCGGCGGTGATGGTGTGGTCCGCGAGAATATCGCGAACGAAGTCGCTCGACGTGTTCGCGATGGCCTGCTCATACTCCGCGCGGTAGGGGTCGTCCGCCGAAGACGAGGTGACGGACGCGCCGCTACAGCCCGCGAGCGCCAACGCCGCGAGGGCGAGTCCCCACAGCCTCATGACGCCCCCTTATGTTGGTCGCGCTATCGCCGACGAATCCTTTGTACCTCGGATGTCGCCCCCTGGCGCGCCGACGCGGCATCGTCTCACGCCGGATCGATCCCGAATATAAGGTCGCCACCGGCCGCGGAGCGCTCGTGGCGGTACATGAGTGCACGCAACGAACGTTTGTGGGCACTCATGTACCGACAGCAACGGTGGGAAGAGGCGTACCGCGTGCCTACGCGCCCGCCTTCGTCTTGTCCCGCGCGAGCGCGTAGAAGAACAGCGCCACCGGCCGGTAGATCGTGTGGGCCAGCTTGGTGAAGGGCAGAAGGAGCATGAGCTCCATGGCGACCGCCACGTGGAACAGGAACACCCAGTACCCCCATGCCGGCGCGGGCGGAAGGTACAGCGCCACCTCGATCAGGAAGCCCGTCGCGCCGGTGATCCACAGCAGGATGAGCAGCAGCCAGTCCGAGCTCTGCGACACCGCGGCGGCCCGGTTGATGCGCCGCACCCGGTTGATCGCGAACATGGTCACGCCGTACATCAGCGCGAGCCCGGCGACGGTCCCGAGAAGGCGGGAGGGATACCAGATGGGGATCGCGGTCCCGGTCTCCTTGATACCGAGAAGCGCGAGGCCCCAGTCCATGAGGGTCGCGGCGAACAGGCCGAGGAAGCCCCAGATGGTCAGCGCGTGGATGAGCCAACGGCGGCGATAGAAGGGTTCAGCCGGAGCGTCGTCCTTGCAGTCCTCGCGGTAGCGGCGCTGGCCAAGCGACTCGATGCCGACCGACGACCATGCGGCCTTCGCCGTGGCGCCAAGCGCGGCCCGGCCTCCCGAACATCGAACGCAGCGTGACGCCCTCGCTCTTCGCGACGCGACGCGCCATGGTGGCCACGCCGACGACGCCGGACGCGGCCAGCGCGACCATGACCGCGATGCCGGTCCAGTGGATGAGCGCGTCGGGGATGAACTCGAACAGCGCGAGCGAACCGGACTCCTGGATGCCGTGGGAGGCGTACATGAAGAGCGCGAAGAATGCGGCAACGAACACCGCGAGAAGCGAGCCGATGATGGGGCGCGTGTACAGGACGCGCGCGATTCGCGTGGGGTCGTAGCTCGCGATCGCGTAGCGGCGGGCGGCGGCCATGAACTCGCCGGGGTCCGCCTCGGTCGGGCAGCTGTCCGAGCACAGGCCGCAGTGGTAGCAGGTCCACAGCTCCTTGCTGGAGAGCAGCTCGTCCTTCAGGCCCACCTGCGCGTAGCGGATGATCCGGCGGGGGAACGTGGCGTCGTTGTCGACCAGGGGGCAGGTCGCGGTGCACGTGCCGCAGCTGTAGCAGGCGGAGACGTCCGCCGCGCCGAAGCGCTGGACGTCGGTGAGCAGGTCGGCATCGATGACGGTGGTCACTTCTTCTCCTCCTGGCGGACGCTCGCGTAGCGGAAGTAGCCGTCGTCGTCGGCCTCATCGACCTCGACGAGGCGGCCGAATCGGCGCATCCCCATCACCCAGAAGAGGACCTCGTCGCTCGGGAAGCCGATCTTCTCGGCGATCTCGGGGACCGTGAGCGGCCCGTCCGCGACGGCCTCGAGGATCGGCTTATGCATCAACGGTTCCTCGCGGATGATCTCGCGCGGGTCTCTCAGCTGCGTGCTCATGCGACCGGCTCCTTCGCAAGGTTGTCGATGGCGCCCAGCATCTGGGCGTCGGTGTAGCCGAGCAGGTCGAGCGCGTTCTCGGGACAGTACGGGACGCACCCTCCGCAGCCCTTGCACACGGCCGCGCTGATCTCGGCGACCTCGCGGCCGTCGTGCGTGCCCTTGCTGATCGCCTCGAACGGGCAGGTCGGCACGCATGCGTCGCACCCGGTGCACGCGTCCGGATCGACGATGGCCACGAGCGGATCCAGCTCCGCGTAGCCCTTCATCAGGATGCCCGCGCTCTGCGTGACGGCGGCCAGGCCGGACTCGACGCTCTCCGAGAGGGTCTTGGGGCCCTGGCAGGTGCCCGCGACCATCACGCCTGCGACCACCGTCTCGACGGGCCGCAGCTTGGGGTGGATCTCGTTGTAGAAGCCGTCGCCACCCACCGGGAGCTTGAGGACGCTGGACAGGTCCGCGTTCTTGCGGGGGACCATGCCGGTGACCAGGACGACGAGGTCGGCGGGAAGGGTGAGTTCCCGGTTCTCGGTCGTCGTGTCGACGACGGAGACGGCGAGCCGCCCGTCCTTCGTCTGCTTCACCGTCGGCGGGGTGTCGTCCGGGAACTTCATGTACACGGAGCCGCGCTCGCGGGACTCGGTGTACATCAGCTCGAACTTGCCGTAGGTGCGGATGTCGCGGTGCAGGTGGTACTGGTGGACCGAGGGATCGAGCTTGGTCACCTCGAGCGACGCGTGCACGCTGGCCGCGCAGCAGAACTTGGAGCAGTACTCGTTGCCGGGCGCCTCCTGGCGGTTGCCGACGCAGTAGACGTAGGCGATGGTGCGAACGGGCTTGCCGCCTCGCATGAGCGGGCCGTCGGCCTCGTCAACCATCGTCTTGAATTCGGGAAGGGTAACGACGCCGTCGATGCCGTAACCGAACTCGCCGATCTCCGGCTCGTAGGAGTCGAAGCCCGTGGCGACGATGAGCGTCCCCACCTCGCACGAGATGAGTTTCTCCTGCCCCTTGACCCTCACCTCGGCGGTGTAGTTGCCGAAGCTGCCGGACTTGGACACGAGTTCCGCGTTGGTCATGACGACGATGGTGGGTCGCTTCTTGACCTCGGCAAGAAGGTGGTCGATCTGCTCGCGGCCGCTCTTCTCGTTCGGGAACATGGCGCCGAACCCGCCGACCCATCCGCCGAGTTTCGATTCCTTCTCCACGATGTAGACGGCGAGCCCGAGGTCGGCGAGGCCGATCGCGGCGCGGAGCCCCGCGACCCCGCCGCCGATCACCATCGTCTTCGGCAGCGTCTTGACGACGAGCGGCTCGAGCGGCGTGGAGAGGCGCGTCTTGGCGACGGCGGCGCGGATGAGGCCGATCGCCTTCTCCGTGGCCCCCTCCTTGTCGTCCGTGTGGGCCCACGAGCACTGCTCGCGGACGTTCACCTGCGTGTACGAGTAGGGGTTGAGATCCGCGCGCTTCGCGACGTTCCGGAACGTGACCTGGTGGAGTTTGGGGGAGCAGGAGGCCACGACGAGGCCGTCGAGCTTGTTGTCCTCGATGTCCCCGACCATGTCCTGCTGGGTTCCGTCCGAGCATGCGAACGGCGTGTCCTGGGAGATGATGACGTCCGCCTCGTCCCCGATCGCCTCGCGCACCTTCTCCACGTCGACGTAGTCGGAGATGTTGCCGCCGCAGTGGCACAGGTAGACGCCGATGCGCCGGCCCTTGCCGGGCGTCGCTTCCTTGCCAGCGTCCTTGCTCACGTCGTCGCTCATGCCGACACCTCCGTCGTCTGCTTGGAAGGCTCTACTTTCGAATGCTCCAGGTGGGCGGCGACCTGGGCGACCGCGGCCCCCGCGTGAAGGATCGTGTCGACGATGTCCTTGGCGCCCGCCGACGTTCCCGCGACGAAGACGCCGGGGATGTCCGTCTGGCCGGGGTCGAGGTCGCCGTCCGGCTCGGCCACGTAGAAGTACTCGTCGAGGCCGAGCTTCTCCTCGGAGAAGAGACGCTCGACGTCGCTGTTCGGCTGGATGCCGACGGCGAGCACCACGAGGTCGTACTCCGCCTCGACGATCCCCCCGCCGTTCTCGACGTCCTCGTACTTGAGGATCAGGTCGCCGTTGTCCTTCTCGGTGATCCCGGCGACGCGCCCCTTGACGTACTGCGCGCCCATGTCTTTGGACTGCTCGTAGAACTCGTTGTAGCGCTTGCCCGACGCGCGGAGGTCCATGTAGTGCATGGTGACGTCGGCGAGCGGCAGGGAGCCCATGATGAGCTGGTTCTGCTTGACCGAGTACATGCAGCAGACCTTGGAGCACAGCGGGTTGCCGACGGTCTTGTCGCGCGACCCGGTGCAGGAGACGTACGCGATGCGCTCGGGCACCTTCCCGTCGCCGGGGCGCACGATCGTGTTGAACGGGCGCGTGGGCGCGAGCAGGCGGTCCATCTGCGTGCCCGTGATGACGTTCGCGTAGCGGCCGTATCCGTACTCGGGCTTCGTGTCGGCCGCGAAGAGCTTGTAGCCCGTCGAGACGACGACGGCGCCAACGGTGAAGTCCCGGGTCACGTCGCGCTTGTCGAACTTGATCGCGTCGGCGGGGCACGCCTTGACGCACTCCTGGCACTCCGAGCACACGCCGCAGTCCAGGCAGCCGCCCGCTCCCGCGCGCGCCTCCTCCTCGGTCATCGCCGGCTCCAGCTCGTTGAAGTCCGCGGCGAGGGCCATGTCGGCGACCACGGGCTCCCGGCGGGTACGGTTCTTCTCGCGCGAGAGCACCTCGGCCTTGTCCACGGCGTCGAGCAGGCCGTCGAGGGCGGGGAAGCCCGCGAGCGGCCGCTCGTTCACCCAGTTGTCGATCATGTAGGCCGCGCGGCGACCCGCACCCACGGCGCGGGTGATGTCGCTCGCACCCGTGGTCACGTCGCCGGCTGCGAACAGGTACGGCACCTCGGTCTGGAGGGTCTGGGGGTCCACCTTGATGCGGCTTCCGTCGGCCACGCCCGCGAGCTTCTCGAACGGGGTCGGGTCGGGGGCCATGCCGATGGCCGAGACCACGGCGTCGCACGGGATCACGTACTCGCTGCCGGCGACGGGTTCGGGGCGGCGGCGTCCGGAGGCGTCGGGCTCGCCGAGCGCCATCTTCTGGCACTTGAGGCCGGTGACCGCGCCGTCCGGCGCCCGTCACGACCTCGATCGGAGCTGTGAGGAGCTCGAACGCGACGCCCTCCTCCTCGGCGCCGATGACCTCGGGGCCGTGGGCGGGCATCTGGTCGCGGTCGCGGCGGTACGCGACCGTGGTCTTCGCCGCGCCGATGCGCCACACCGCGCGGGCCGCGTCCATCGCGACGTTGCCGCCGCCGACGACGACGACGCGCTTGCCCGTGAGGTCGGGGGCCTCGCCGAGCGCCACGTCGCGCAGGAATTCCAGGCCGCTGTACACGCCGTCGGCGTCCTCGCCCGGAATCCCAAGGGACGTGGAGCGGGGGGTGCCGGTGGCGAGAAGCACGGCGTCGTAGCCCTCGGCCTTGAGGGCCTCGAGGTCGTCCACGCGGGTGGACGTGACGATGTCGACGCCGATCGCCGTGACGTTGGCGATGTCCTGCTCGACGACCTCGGGGGGGAGCCGGTAGGCGGGGAGCGCGTGGCGCAGGAAGCCGCCGGGCTTCGCCTCGGCCTCGAGGATGCGCACCTCGTAGCCCAGGCGGGCGAGCTGCCATGCGGCGGTGAGGCCAGCGGGGCCGGAGCCGACGATCGCGACCTTCTTGCCGTTCGGGGGCTCGACCTCGATCCCGGGGCCGTCCGAGCCCGCGTAGTGGCGGTCGGCGATGAAGCGCTTGAGGCGGCGGATCGGGATCGCGCCCTCGAGCGCGCCGCGGGTGCATTCGCTCTCGCACGGCGCGTAGCACGCCCGGCCGAGCGTGCCCACCAGGGGAGTGGCGTCGAGGACGAGCTTGAAGGCCTCCTCGTACTTGCCGCTGCGGACGAGGGACACGTAGCCGTGCGCCTTGATGCCAGCTGGGCAGGTGTCGATGCACGGCGAGGTTCCCGCCCGCTGGATGACGGCCTTCTTCGGCACCGCCTGGGGGAAGGCGATGTACGCGGCGCGGCGTGCGACCAGGTCGTAGTTGAACTGGTCGGGCACCGCGACCGTGCAGGCGGTCTCGCACTGGTTGCACCCGGTACAGGCGTCCCAGTCGATGAAGGTGGAGTTCTCTTTCACCGTCGCGTTGAAGGCCCCGCCCGCGGAGCGCCGAATCCCCGTCACCTCGCTGTAGTTCATCGTGGTGATGTTCGGGTGATTGATGGTCGACGACATCTTGGGGCCGGAGATGCAGCTGGCGCAGTCGAGCGTCGGGAAGACCTTGCTGAGCAGGATCATCCGTCCGCCGACGCTCGCCTCCTTTTCGACGAGCAGGACCTTGTAGCCCATGTCGCCCAGCTTGATCGACGACTCCATGCCGCCGATGCCGCTGCCGATCACCATGACGTCGTAGTCGTTCTCGGCCTTCACTGCCTTGTCCATCGGTGGCTCCAGTTGTGGGTTGTCTTCGGGCTAGATGAACAGGTTGACGTTCGACTGGTCGGCGTCGCCCAGGTACGCCGCGACGCCCGCGTATTCGAGGCCGTCGATCAGCTCCTCGGCCTTCAGGCCCATGACGTCCATCGACATGGTGCAGGCGACCATCTTGATGCCCTGCTCGCGCGCGGTCTCGATGAGCTCCTCGAGCGTCATGACGTTGTTCTGGCGCATCATGCGCTTCATGAGCTTGGGGCCCGCTCCGGCGAAGTTCATCTTCGAGAGGGAGAGCTTTCCCGCGCCCCGCGGCATCATCGCGCCGAAGGCCTTCTGGAGGGGCGTCTTCTTCTTGATCGGCGACCTTCTTGGGCTTCCGGATGGCGTTGAGGCCCCAGAAGGTGAAGAACATGGTGACCTCGTCGTCCATCGCCGCCGCTCCGTTGGCGATGATGAACGCCGCCGTTACCTTGTCGAAGTCCCCGCTGAACACGATGATCGTCTTGTTGGTCTTGGCTTCCATTGTCGGCACGTCTCTTTCTGGGTTCTGGTGGTGTTAGGACGCGACGGCGCCCGCGGGAACGGATTCGGATACCGGGCCAAGTTCGACCAGGGCTTCGGAGAATTCGCGCATGTGGGCCACGAAGGGCTCGGCGCACACCGAGCAGATCGCGGCCATCTTCAGGCGATTGGGGGAGAACCCCTTGGCCTTCATCAGCTCCTGCGCCTGCGCGATGATGCGGCTGGTCCGCGTCCCGCAGTCATCCAGCAGGGCGCACTCGTCGCCGTCCGAGGCGATGAACACCCCGTCGATCCCGCGTTCGAGCGCGCGGAGGATCCACGCGGGCTTGAGCCCGCTGCTGCACGGGACGCTCATCGTCGAGACCTCCGCCGGGTAGTGGAGGTGCCTGCTTCCGGCCAGGTCGATGCCGGGGTCGGAGATGTTGTTCGTCGAGAACACGAGGATCCTCGGCTTGAACCCGGTCTCGGTCGCGGCGGTCACGCTGGGCTCACTTGGCCTTGCGCAGGAAGAGCTGGAGGTAGCCGGCGTCTTCGAGGGCGCCGAGGTACTCGTGGCCCATCTTGTTGCACCAGGCGGGGATGTCCTTGAGAGTTCCCGCGTCCGATGCCATAACTTCCATGACGCCGCCGACGGGAACGCCGCCGATGGCCTTCTTGGCCGCGAGGATCGGGCCGGGGCAGGACGTGGCGCGAGAGTCGACGACCAGATCGGACGTGAGCGCCTTGAGCTCTTCGGTGCTTGAAGTCATGGTCAAACCTCCTTGAAAGGGCGCCGAGGTGCGCCGTTATGTGGTCCGTGGAGGAGAGACGGGCTCGCAGCATCCGCGCATAACATGCATTGCGTCTGCGTCATTGCGAATTCGCATCAGTCCACTAAGATGCACACTATGCACGCTATGCGAATCCGGCGAACCTGGGGGGGACCTTGGTCCCAACCGCGGTGTGAGACCCGCCACGGGCGTCGCCGTGCCTTCCGGGGGCGCCTCATGCGCGCCCGGTATGCTCGCACGTGCATGCACGTGGAGTGAACCGAGACTCACGCCATCGACCTGGACCGAAACTCGAGGGAAAGCCATGAGGAATCCGCAACAACCGGCGGCGGCGGAGCTGATGTCCGCCCGGGACGTCGAGGCCCTGTTGGGCATCGATAAGTCGACGGTGTACCGGATGGCCTACGACGGCCGGCTCCCCGCGGTTAGGGTCGGCAGTCAGTGGAGGTTCCTCGCGGAACCCATCAGGGGGATGCTGGATGGCGCGGCGCTCACGCCTGCCGCGCGAAGCCCGCAGGCTCCTCCCGCGTTCCACACGCTCTCGGCCACCGACGCGTCGCGCCTGCAGCCCGTCATCGAGGTCGCTGCGGATCTTCTCGGCGTGATGATGGTCGTCACGGACATGGAGGGCAACCCCGCCACCAAGGTCGCGAACCCGTGTCCGTGGTTCGTCGAGCGGCAGGAGGACGCCGCGATCCTCGACGCGTGCGTCCGCGACTGGCACGCGTTCGCGGACGAACGAGAGTTTGCGCCCGCGTTCCGCGTCGGCCCGCACGGATTCGAGTGCGCCCGGGCGCTCGTACGCGACGGCAACCAGCTCGTCGGAATGGTCCTTGCCGGCGGGATCGCCCCCGGCGACGCCGCGCCGGGCGAGCCGCGCGAAGGGGCAGACGGGCTCTATCACCAGACGGCGGAGGAGCGCGCCTCCTTGCTCGCCGCGCTGCCGCGCATCGCCGCGAGCCTCTCGAAGGTCTAGGACCCGCCCCGTAGGCGTCCGCCGTCGGCGAACGCGTTGATGAGTGAGGACTCACTCATGTAGCATCATCCTCATGCCAGACCTCGCGCATGACGCTCCCGCCTCGCGTCGCGCCCCGGCGCTCTCGGGCGACGATCGGCGCGAGATGATCCTCGAATGCACCGTCCCGCTGCTGGTGGAGCATGGACAGAACGTCACGACCAAGCAGATCGCCGACGCAGCTGGCATCGCCGAGGGCACGGTCTTCCGGGCCTTCGCGGACAAGCAGGAACTCCTGACGGCGGCGGTCGCGCGCTACATGGACCCCACGCCCATCCGGGCGGCGCTCCAGCAGATCGACCCAGGGGGAACCCTGGAGGAGAAGGTGCGCCAGGTCGTCGTGCTCCTGCGCGCGAGGTTCGCGGGGATCACGGGCATCATGCACGCGCTCGGGATGTCCGGCCCGCCGCCGCACGCGGTTGAGCGCAGGAAGGCGGCGCGCGCCGAGGCGGGCACCGTCGTCGCCGAACTACTCGATACCGAACGCGATCGGCTGCGCATCGACAGCGCCAAGGCCGCGAGCCTCGTCCGTCTCATCGTGTTCGCGAGCGAGATCCCCGTGTTTACCGACTCCGACCCCCTCACCAACGACGAAATCGTCGACTTCATCCTGCGCGGGATCGCGCGAGAGGACAGGTAGCCCATGCTCTGGAAGCTCCTCGTGGAATCCGTGCGCCCTTACTGGAAGCTCCTCATGGGCGTCTTCGTGTTCCAACTCGCGCAGTCCATCGCGAACCTCTACCTCCCGAGTCTCAACGCCCACCTGATCGACAAGGGCGTCACGAACGTCGGCGTCAATGGCGTGCCGGACCCCAACATCGCGCCTCATCTGGCACGACGGCGGAATCATGCTCGCGCTGTCGTTCCTTCAGATCACCTGCGCGATCTCCGCGGTGTACTTCGGAGCCAAGATGTCGATGAAGGTGGGCCGCGACCTGCGCGCGAAGATCTTCACCCGCGTCGGCAGCTTCTCGGAGAATGAGGTGCAGAAGTTCGGCGCCCCGTCGCTCATCACCCGGACGACGAACGATGTTCAGCAGGTGCAGATGCTCGTCCTGATGTCGGCGACGCTCATGATCTCGGCGCCCTTCATGGCGATCGGCGGCATCATCATGGCGCTCCAGCAGGACGTCGGGCTCTCGTGGATCATGGTGGTCGCCATCCCGGTCCTCCTCGGCGCGGTCGGCGCGATCGTCTCGCGCATGGTTCCGCACTTCCGCCGCATGCAGCGGCGCATCGACGCCATCAACCGCGTCCTGCGCGAGCAGCTGACGGGCATCCGCGTGGTACGCGCCTTCGTCCGCGAGCCCGTGGAGCGCGACCGCTTCGCCAAGGCGAACGCCGACGTCACGGAGTCCGCATACAAGGCCGGGCGCCTCATGGTGACGATGTTCCCCGTCGTCATGGTGGTCCTCAACCTCTCGAGCATCGCGGTGATCTGGTTCGGGGCGTCGCGCATCCAGAACGGCGAGATGCAGATCGGATCGCTCTTCGCGTTCCTCACCTACCTCATCCAGATCCTGATGGCCGTGATGATGGCGACCTTCCTGTTCATCATGGTTCCCCGCGCCGCCGTCGCTGCCGACCGCATTCAAGAGGTGCTCTCCACCGAGTCGTCCGTCGTCCCGTCCGCGAGCCCCGTGACCAAGCTCGACGCGACAGGGACGGTCGAGTTCCGCGACGTCACCTTCTCCTACCCAGGTGCGGAGAAGCCCGTCCTGTCCGGCATCTCGTTCACGGCCAAGCGCGGGACCCGTACCGCCATCGTCGGAAGCACCGGCGCGGGCAAGACCACGCTCATCAACCTCATCCCGCGGCTGTACGACGCGACGGGAGGCGAGGTGCTGGTGGACGGCGTCGACGTGCGCGACGCCGACCTCGACATCCTGTGGAAGAGCCTCGGGCTCGTGCCTCAGCGCCCGTACCTGTTCAACGGCTCCGTCGCCTCGAACCTTCGCTACGGCAACCCCGACGCGACCGACGACGAACTCTGGGAGGCGCTCGAGATCGCTCAGGCTAAGCACTTCGTGACGGAGATGCCCGAGGGGATCGAGACCGAGGTCTCCCAGGGAGGCACGACCGTCTCGGGCGGCCAGCGGCAGAGGCTCTCGATCGCGAGGGCGCTCGTCCGGGAGCCGGAGATCCTGATCTTCGACGACTCGTACTCCGCCCTCGACACCGCCACCGATGCGCGCCTACGCGCTGCCATACGCGCCAAGGTCAAGGACGTCACGATGATCGTCGTCGCCCAGCGCGTGTCCAGCATCGTCGACGCCGATCAGATCCTGGTTCTTGAGGCGGGCGAGATCGTCGCCCGCGGAACCCACGCGGAGCTCCTGAAGTCGTCGGAGACCTACCGCGAGATTGTCAGTACCCAGCTCCGAGCGGAGGACGCGGCATGAGCGAGCGACAGAACGACGCGCCGCGTGAGGCGCCCTCCGCAGCGTCACGGCGGCCCCTTCGGCGGAATGGGCCTCCCTGCAGAGAAGGCCAAGGACTTCAAGGGCTCGGCCCGGCGTCTCGCTGGACTGCTCAAGCCCGAAAAGGTGTGGGTCGCGCTGGTCATCCTCCTGGGCGCCATCAGCGTGGCGGCTAGCGTCACGGGCCCCAAGATTCTCGGCAACGCGACCACGGTGATCTTCGAAGGCCTTACCTCGCCGAGCCACCTGATCGACTTCGGTCGCCTCCACGGCATCCTGTTCTGGGTCATCGGAATCTACGTCGGCGCCGCCCTGCTCGGGTGGGCCCAGGGCCTCATCCTTAACGCGGCGACGCAGCGCACCATCTACAAGCTCCGCTCCCGCGTCGAGGACAAGATCCACGTCCTTCCGCTTCGGTACTTCGACGAGCACCCGCGCGGGGACCTTCTCAGCCGCGTAACCAACGACATCGACAACGTCTCCCAGGCGCTCCAGCAGACCCTGAGCCAACTGTTCATCTCCGTGCTGACCGTGCTCGGCGTCGTCGGCATGATGTTTTCGATCTCCTGGCAGCTGGCGCTCATCGCGCTCATCTCCATCCCGATCACCGCGGTGATCGTCATGCGCGTCGCGAAGCGCTCGCAGAAGATGTTCGCGGCGCAGTGGAAGGACACGGGCGACCTCAACGCGCAGATCGAGGAGATGTACACGGGCCACGCGCTCGTCAAGGTCTTCGGCCGCCACAAGGAGGTCGGCAAGCGCTTCGACGACAAGAACGAGGAGCTGTACAAGGCGAGCTTTGGCGCGCAGTTCGTCAGCGGCATCATCATGCCGGCGACGATGTTCGTCGGGAACCTCGTCTACGTCGCCATCGCGGTGGTCGGCGGGATCATGGTGGCCCACGGATCGCTCCCCATCGGAGACATCCAGGCGTTCATCCAGTACTCGCGCCAGTTCTCCCAGCCGCTCGCGCAACTGGGCTCCATGGCGAACCTCCTCCAGTCCGGGGTGGCGAGCGCGGAGCGCGTCTTCGAGCTGCTGGATGCCGACCCCGAGTCGCCCGACCCCGACGACGCCGCGTCCCCGACCGAGCACCACGGCGAGCTGCGGTTCGAGCACGTCGCGTTCCGCTACGTCGAGGACAAGCCGCTCATCGACGACCTCTCGCTGGTCGCCGTCCCCGGCAAGACCGTCGCGATCGTCGGGCCGACGGGCGCGGGCAAGACCACGCTCGTCAACCTGATCATGCGGTTCTACGAGCTCGACAAGGGGCGCATCACGCTCGACGGCGTCGACATCTCGACCATGACCCGCGACGACCTTCGCGGGCGCACCGGCATGGTGCTCCAGGACACGTGGCTCTACGAGGGCACCATCCGGGAGAACATCCTGTACGGGCGCCCCGACGCGACGGAGGAGGAACTCCACGCGGCGGCGGAGGCGGCGTACGTCGACCGGTTCGTTCACGCGCTCCCCGACGGCTACGAGACCGTGCTCGACGACAACGCCGCGAATATCAGCGCTGGCGAGAAGCAGCTCATCACCATCGCCAGGGCCTTCCTCGCGCGGCCGAGCGTGCTGATCCTCGACGAGGCGACGAGTTCCGTCGACACCCGCACCGAGCTCTTGGTCCAGCACGCCATGGAGAAGCTCCGCAAGGACCGCACGAGCTTCGTCATCGCGCACCGGCTGTCGACCATTCGCGACGCGGACCTCATCCTCGTGATGGAGGAGGGCTCGATCGTCGAGCAGGGTACGCACGCGGAACTGCTCGCCGTAGGTGGCGCGTACGCCCGCCTGTACGAGGCCCAGTTCGCGGCACCCATCGACGCCTAGCCGCACCGCGCGCGGGAGGGATTGGGGTTTGGCGTCGCGAGGTGATACCCTGTGATCGCATTCCAGGAGGGCCCTATGGTGGCCCGAAATCCGGAAGCAATCCACGAACTGCTCGTCGCTCGGGCGTACGTCCGCAGCCAGACGAGTACGCGTGGTCACTCTCGCACTACGGAGCCAAGTCGGCTCGTGCGAGGAAAGGAATCGTGTGACTGACACAACCGAGGCCGCCCCCGCCAGCAGTGGCGCGACCGGCCTGAGTGCTATGAAGCTCCCCCAACTGCAGGCCCTCGCCTCAGAGTTGGGTGTCTCCGGCACCACCAAAATGAAGAAGAGCGATCTGATGGAAGCCATCCAGAACGGCGGGGTTGTCCCCGCGAAAGCCGAGCCCAAAGAGGCACCGGCCCCCGCGAACGACGAGCGCTCGCAGCGCGCCAAGGAGGCCGTTGTTCAGGCCACCAGCGGCGACGGCGGGAACAGCGGCGGCAACTCCGGAGGCAACTCCGGTGGCGGCCAGCAGCGCAACGCTCGCGACGAGGACCGCAGCGGCCGACGCCGTCGTGGCCGTGGCCGCGGGCGCGGAAACGAGCGTCCCCGTGAGTCGGGCGCCGTCTCCGAGGACCGTGAGGACGACGAGGTACGGGAGGGCGAAGAGCTCACCACGATGGGTGGACTCGTCGACCTCCAGGACAACTACGCGTTCATCCGCACCTCGGGCTACCTGCCAGGCAAGGCTGACGTCTACGTCTCGACCAACCAGATCCGCAACTACGGCCTCCGCAAGGGCGACGCGATCACAGGCAAGGTGCGCCCGCCCCGTCCGGGAGAGCGCGGCCAGCGCCAGAAGTTCAGCGCGCTCGCGTCCGTCGAAACCATCAACGGCCTTACGGTCGAGGAGTCGCGGGGTCGCGTGCACTTCGGCGACCTGACGCCGTTGTACCCGCAGGAGCGCCTGCGCCTCGAGACGCTCCCCACGGTCATGACGACCCGCGTGATCGACCTCGTCGCCCCGATCGGTAAGGGCCAGCGCGGCCTGATCGTCTCCCCGCCGAAGGCAGGAAAGACGCTCGTGCTGCAGGCGATCGCCAACGCGATCACCACCAACGACCCCGACGTCCACCTCATGGTCGTGCTCGTCGACGAGCGCCCCGAAGAGGTCACGGACATGCAGCGCACGGTCAAGGGCGAGGTCGTCGCCTCCACCTTCGACCGCCCCGCATCCGACCACACGGCGGTCGCCGAACTCTCGATCGAGCGCGCCAAGCGCCTGGTCGAGGCAGGCAAGGACGTCGTGATCCTGCTCGACTCGATCACCCGCCTCGGCCGCGCGTATAACATCAGCGCCCCGGCGTCGGGCCGCATCCTCTCCGGTGGCGTCGACTCGTCGGCCCTCTACCCGCCCAAGCGCTTCTTCGGCGCCGCGCGCAACATCGAGAACGGTGGCTCGCTCACCATCCTCGCGACCGCGCTCGTCGAGACGGGCTCTAAGGCGGACGAGGTCATCTTCGAGGAGTTCAAGGGCACCGGCAACATGGAGCTCAAGCTCAGCCGGAACCTCGCGGACAAGCGCATCTTCCCGGCCGTCGACGTCGACGCCTCCGGCACGCGCCGCGAAGAGATCCTGCTCCCGCCGGACGAGCTCAAGGTCGCGTGGAAGCTACGTCGCGTTCTCAGCGCGCTCGACCAGCAGCAGGCGATCGAGCTCCTTCTACAGAAGCTCAAGGAGAACAAGACGAACATCGAGTTCCTGCTCCAGGTCCAGAAGACCACCCCGGGCACCAACTCAGACGAGTCGTAACGCAACTCGCTGTGAGTACATGAGTGCCGGATTCCGGCGCAATCGAGCACTCATGTACTCCCAGAACGCTGGAGCCGCGAGTTGACGATGGCGAGCACCCGTTCGCGGCACCACCGCGGTCGATGCGCCACGTCGTTCCACCCCAATCGCACCGTCACGTAGCCTGCCGCCGCGAGATCGACGTCCCGCGCCCGGTCCGCCGCGAGCGCCGTGGGTTCAGAGTGATACCGCGCGCCATCGAGTTCGACCACGACCTTCGCCGCGCGATGCAGCATGTCCGCCCGAATTAGCCGTCGGCCGGCCTGCACCTTCGCCTGCCACTCGAAGTCCGCGAACCGGGGGCTTCCGAACACGGCGTTCTTCGCGCGAACCTCAAGCGGAGAGGTCGCTCCTGCTGCGAACCAACCGAGTACGCGCTCGAGGTCTCGACGCCCGGGAACGCGGGGTGTGCGTTCGAGCGTGCGCCTCAGCCCGCGCCACGTGCAGACCCGCTCCCATAGCGCCCGATAGAGGATGTCGCGGCGATCCGCCGGATCTGCGCGACCCCAGGCATCGAGCAGCGCGCGTTCCGGCACCGCGCACCGAATCCCTTGTGCGACCGACGCTGCGCTGAGCGGTCCCGCTTGGCACAGCCGAACCCATGCCGGTGCGCGCATGTTCTGACCGTGCGGCACTACGAGGTCTGCGAGCCGCGGGGCAGGAAGCCCGGGTGCGTAGAGGTGCAGCGCGAGCGCGCCGCTCACGAGGCCGCGCGGAGCCCAGAGATTGAGAGCCTCGCCCATGACGACGGGGCGCAGGCGCTGCGCCTCGTCGCAATACACCCCCGGCACGATGCGCGTCGACGGAGCCGTGGCGCACGGCCCGTTCCAGTTGGACGCGGGACCACGCGCCGACGAGTTCCGCGCGCGTGAACGGATGCCCGGCGTCGCGCAGGAAGCTCGACAGCGTGGTTGCGGGAGAGGCGGGGAGGCGGCGGGTTGGCATGGCCGCATTCGATCAGCGGCGGGTCGTGGCGCGGGGGCGCAAGCACGCGTTCGGTGGATCACCCCGGACCGAGGCGCCCTGTGAGTACATGAGTGCCGGATCCCGGGGAAAGCGAGCACTCATGTACTCCCAGGGCGCCCGGGTGGAGGCGCGGATGACGACCATGAGGAATGCCGTGTCGCCAACGCGCGTTCCACTCTGGCAGAATGGACCGCTGGCCATCCGGTTCACCGTCGCGAGATTCGCGCTCGGACCCGGAGGCCGTTAAGGGAGATCATGAAGAAGGACATCCACCCCGAGTACGTGCTCACCACGGTGACCTGCACGTGCGGCAACACGTTCCAGACGCGAAGCACCGCGACGAGCGGCGCCATCAGCGCGGACGTGTGCAGCGAATGCCACCCGTTCTACACGGGCAAGCAGAAGATCATGGACACCGGCGGTCGCGTCGCGCGGTTCGAGAAGCGGTACGGCAAGAAGGCCGCGAACTAGTCCCGCCGCGGGACGATCGCGATGGCCGAGACCTTTGCCGCCGTCCAGCCTCTGCTGGACGAGTACGCGGACATAGAGAAGCAGCTCTCCGACCCCGCCGTTCACGCCGACGCCGTCGCGCGCCAGGACGCTCGGCCGACGATTCGCCGAGCTCGGTCGCGTCGTCGCGGCGCACCGGGCGTGGGACGCGGCGGTAGGCGACCTCGCGGCGGCCGAGGAGATGGCGGAGGCCGATCCCGAGCTCGCAGCCGAGATCCCCGCGCATGCGCGAGGCCGTCGACGAGACGGCGGAGACGCTTCGCCGCATCCTGCTGCCCCGCGACCCCGACGACGCCCGCGACGTCATCTTCGAGGTCAAGGCGGGGGAGGGCGGCGACGAGTCCGCGCTCTTCGCGGGCGACCTGGCCAAGATGTACCTCAAGTACGCCGAGCACAAAGGCTGGTCGACTCAGGTCCTCGACGCCACGGAGACCGAGCTGGGCGGGTACAAGGACATCTCCATCGCCATCAAGGCGAAGGGGAGCCGTCGAGCCCGAGAACGGCGTGTGGGCGAACCTCAAGTACGAGGGCGGAGTGCACCGCGTCCAGCGCGTCCCCACCACGGAGTCCCAGGGCCGCATCCACACGTCCGCAGCTGGCGTCCTTGTCTTCCCCGAGGCGGAAGAGGTCGAGGACATCGAGATCGGCCCCAACGACGTGCGCGTGGACGTCTTCCACTCGTCCGGCCCCGGCGGCCAGTCCGTCAACACCACCGACTCCGCCGTGCGCCTCACCCACCTTCCCACCGGGATCGTCGTCAGCTGCCAGAACGAGAAGAGCCAGCTCCAGAACAAGGAGAGCGCGTTCCGCATCCTTCGCGCCCGGCTGCTCGCCGCCCAGCGCGAGGCCCAGGACGCGGAGGCAGCGGACATGCGCCGCTCCCAGGTGCGCACCGTGGACCGCTCCGAGCGCATCCGCACCTACAACTTCCCGGAGAACCGCATCGCGGACCACCGCACCGGATACAAGTCGTACAACCTCGACCAGGTGCTCGGGGGCGACCTCGGCCCCGTGATCCAAAGCGCCATCGACGCCGACGAGGCCGAGCGCCTCTCCGTCCCCGACGAGTAAGCCCGTGCCCGCCGAGACGCTCCGATCGCTCTCGCGCGAGATTGCCGAACGACTCAGCACCGCGCGGGTTCCCAGCCCCGAGGCCGACGCCCGCGCGCTTCGTCGCCCACGTCGCGGGGTCGTCCGTCGCCGACGCCCGGCTCGCCGAGGCGCGGGGCGACGCCGTCCCGGACGGCCTTGACCGCGCGGCGCTCGAGGCCGCGGTCGCGCGCCGCGAAGCTCGCGAGCCGCTCCAACACATCACGGGTACCGCGCCGTTCCGCACGCTCACGCTCGAGGTCGGGCCAGGGGTGTTCGTCCCCCGCCCGGAGACCGAGGTGGTCGCGGGCATCGCGATCGACGCGGCCGCAGCCGTGGCCGCAACCGGACGCGTGCCCGAGATCGCGGACCTGTGCGCGGGCTCGGGCGCGATCGGTCTCGCCGTCGCCGCCGAGGTGCCGCGCGCTCGCGTGACGATGATCGAACTCGACGCGGATGCCTTCGGCTATCTCGAGCGCAACCTCGCCGCCTCGCCACCGGCCGTCCGCGAACGCGCCAGGGCCATGCGTGGCGACGCCCGCACGGCGCTCGCCGACCGCGACGGGACCCTCGACGTCGTCGTATCCAACCCGCCGTACGTTCCCCCAGGAGCGACCCCGCGCGAGCCGGAGGTCGCCGAGCACGATCCGGCGGTCGCGCTATACGGCCTCGGCGCTGACGGGCTCGAGGTCCCACGCGGCATCGCGGCCGCTGCCGCACGCCTCCTGCGCGCGGGGGGATTGTTCGTCATCGAGCACGGCGAAGAGCAGGGGCCCGAGGTTCGCGCGTTCCTCGCCGACGGTGGCGCGTGGCGCGACATCGAGACCCGACCGGACCTCACGGATCGTCCGCGTTGCTCCGTGGCGAGGCGCGCCTGAGCCGTGCGAGACTGACGCTCGTGATCCTTCCCGCCGTTGACGCCTCGTCGTGGGGGCCCTCCATCGACGCCGCCGTCCATGCCGTTGAACGCGGCGAGGCCGTCGTCTTTCCGACGGACACGCTGTACGGGATCGGATGCGACGCGTTCCGCCCCGAGGCGGTCGAGGCGATCCTTGCGGCAAAGGGCCGTGGACGCGAGATGCCGCCCCCCGTACTGATCCCCTCCGCGGGGACGGTCGACGGCATCGCGAGGGACGTTCCCGACAACGTGAGGGCGCTCATGGAGGCCTTCTGGCCCGGGCCGCTCACGATCATCGTGCACGCTCAGCCCTCGCTCTCGTGGGACCTCGGCGACACGGAGGGGACGGTAGCGCTCCGCGTACCCGAGCACCCCGTCGCCCTCGCCCTGTTGCTTCGCACGGGGCCGATGGCCGTGACGAGCGCCAATCGCACCGGGGGTCCCGCGGCCACGACGGTCGAGGGGGCGGAGTGGCAGCTCGGCTCCGCCGTCGCCGTCTATCTCGACGGAGGGGCGACGCCGATCGGACTGGCGTCGACCATCATCGACGCGACGAACGACAAGATCCGCATCGTTCGCGAGGGGGCGCTTCACCGCGACGAACTCGCGGCCGTCGTCGGAGCGGACGTGATCGAGGGGAGCGGCGGGTGAAGGTCTACCTGACGCTGCTCCTCGTCGCCGCACTCGTCACCTACGTCGCGACGCCCGTCATGCGCTACCTCGCGTACCGGATGGGCGCCGTGACCGCCGTGCGCGAGCGCGACGTTCACACGGTCCCGACCGCCCGCCTCGGCGGGGTCGCCATCTACCTCGGCATCGTCGCCGCGATCGTCGTCGCGAGCGTCGTCCCGTTCCTTGGTCGGGTCTTCGAGGTCTCCGGGGCCGCGTGGGCCGTGCTCGGGGGAGCGGGTTTCGTGTGCCTTCTGGGCGTCATCGACGACATCTACGACCTCGACTGGATGGCCAAACTCGCCGGGCAGGTCTTCGCCGCCTGGATCCTCGCGTGGGGCGGCGTCCAGCTCGTCACCGTTCCCATCGCCGGGGTCACGATCGCCTCAAGCCCGCTCTCGCTCGCCGCGACGATGATCTCGGTGGTGATCGCGATCAACGCGGTCAACTTCGTCGACGGCCTCGACGGACTCGCAGCAGGGATGATCGCGATCGGCGGTTCCGCGTTCCTTCTCTACGCGTACGCGCTCGCGCGCACGGCCTCGCCCGGCGACTACTCGAGCGTCGCGGCGATCGTGCTCGCGAGCCTCGTCGGCGCGTGCCTTGGCTTCCTTCCACACAATGTGCATCCCGCCCGCATCTTCATGGGGGACTCGGGCGCGATGGTGCTCGGGCTCACGATGGCGGCCGCCGCGATCATCGTGACCGGCCAGGTCGACCCGGAGATCGTCAAGCAGCGCGGCGCCCTTGTGCCAGCCTTCGTGCCGATCATCTTGCCGCTGATGGTGGTCGCGGTCCCGCTCGTCGACATGGTGCTGGCCATCGTTCGGCGCATGTTCCGCGGAGAGTCGCCGTGGGAGGCGGATTCCCACCACCTGCACCACCGACTCCTGCGCTTCGGGCACTCGCACCGTTGGGCCGTCGCCGTCCTCTACATCTGGACAGCCGTGCTGAGCTACGGGACGGTCTCGCTCGTCTTCATGCGGGGGCGCTACGCCATGCTCCTCCTCGGCATCGGCGTGGTGATCGCCTCGATCATCACGTTCTCTCCGAAGTTTCGCGACACCCTATCGAGGGTGATCGAGTCCGTCGCCACGCGCGTGCTCGGCGCCGCGGTTACGGCGCGACCGAATACGAAGCGGCGCGCGGCACACGCCCGGGCCCAGAAGGACGCGGCGCCCACCACCCAGGGGAAGCGATCATGAACGCAGAACGACGCGTGTACCGCAAGGCGCTCGCAGGAGTGCTCATCGCCGCAGGAGTGATCACGATTGGCGGAGCCGCCATCGCATGGGCAGTGAGCGGCGCGGGCGCGGCGGGCGCAGCCGCCCTAGGCGGCGTCGTCTCTGGCCTCGCAGCGGTCGCCACGCCGGCCTCGATGCTCCTCGGTCGCGAGCGTCCGGCGCACGTTTTCGCAGCCACGGTCGCGGGCGTGTGGTTGGCCAAGATGTTCATCCTGGTCGCCATCGTCGCGGTCCTGTCGAAGGTGGAAGGATTCGAGCGCGAAGCGTTCGGGTGGGCGCTCATGGCCGGCGTGATCACGTCGCTCGCGATTGACGTCTGGGCGGTCCGTTCGACGCGCGTTCCCTACGTCGCGGCAGATTCGTAGTCGCGGGATGGATACGTTAGGCTCTGTGCAGTTCCAAGCACCGCCCAGGCGCGCGTAGGCGCCCGTGAGAGGCCTACCAACGGAGTGGCCATGTTGACATCCGCTGCCGCCATTATCCCGATGGCGTCCGGTGGCGACGGCGCGGACTCCACAGGCTCCGGGGGCATCTGGGGCTGGCTGACCCACACCAACGGCTTCCACGCCCCCACCGTCCTCGACTTCTTCCCCGACGCCGTCTACTTCGAGGGCACGTTCTTCGAGATCAACCGCGTCATCATCATTCGGTTCGTCGCGGCCATCGTTCTGATCGGGCTCTTCGCGATCGTGGCTCAGCGGGCGCGCGTGATTCCGCGCAGGGGACAGGCGGCCGTCGAGGTGCTTCTCGACTTCGTCCGCGTCCAGGTCGCCGAGGAGGTCCTGGGCAAGGAACGCGCCAAGCGGTTCGTTCCCTTCCTGACCACGCTGTTCCTCGCCATCATCTTCTTCAACCTGACGGGCGTCATCCCGTTCCTCAACCTCGCCGCGACGTCGCTCATCGGACTGCCCATCGTGATGGCGGTCTGGGTCTACCTCATGTATCTCGGTGTTGGGGTCCGGCACCACGGCTTCTGGGGCTACCTCAAGGTGAGCCTTTTCCCGCCGGGCGTGCCGTGGTACATCTACCCGCTCCTCACGCCGGTCGAGGCGCTGCAGGTCTTCCTGCTGCGCCCGGCGACTCTCGCGCTGCGACTCACGGCGAACATGATGGCCGGTCACCTTCTGCTCGCGCTGTGCTTCGCGGCGACGCAGTACTTCTTCTTCCAGGCGTCGGGAGCCATCGTCGGGGTCGGGGCGCTCTCGCTCACCGCCGCGATGGCTTTCACCCTCTTCGAGGTCTTCGTCGCGCTTCTTCAGGCGTACGTCTTCATCATGCTCTCGGCCGTCTATCTCAACATGGCGCTCGAGGACGAACACTAAGTAGGCTTGCTCGGCCACCCGACCGGGCATCACATGGAAGGAACCACCGTGGACACCACGATTATGGCTCTCAACGGCAACATCGCGACCGTCGGCTACGGCCTCGCGACGCTTGGCCCCGGCATCGGCCTGGGAATCCTTATCGGCAAGACCGTCGAGGGCATCGCGCGCCAGCCCGAGGTTGCCGGTCAACTGCGTACGACGATGTTCATCGGCGTCGCGTTCGTCGAGGTGCTCGCGCTCCTCGGCCTCATCACCGGGTTCCTCTTCAAGTAAATGTTCGCCCTCAACGCTCTCGTCGCCGCCGAAGAGGAACCGGCTCCCAACCCGCTCCTCCCGGAGAACTACGACCTCTTCTGGTCGGTCGTCATCTTCGCGATCATCGCGCTCGTGTTCCAACGGTGGATTCTTCCGAAGCTCACCAAGGTTCTCGACGAGCGCGCTGAAACGATCGAGGGCGGCATTGCCCGCGCGGAGGCAGCACAGGAAGAGGCGGCCGCGGCGCTCAAGGAGTACACGGCTCAGCTGACGGAGGCGCGGGCAGAGGCGGCGCGTCTTCGCGACGACGCACGAACCGAGGCCGCTCAGATCCTCCGGGATGCGCGCGCTAGCGCGCTCAAGGATGCCGAGCACGTCACCGCCGTCGCCGTCCGACAGATCGAGGCCGAGCGGCAGCAGACCGATCATCGCCCTACGGTCCGACGTCGGGGCGCTTGCCGCGGAGCTTGCGGGCCGCATCGTGGGCGAGGCGCTCGCAGACGACGCGCGTCAGCAGCGGGTCATCGACTCCTTCCTCGACGAGTTGGAAAGCTCCGTCAGGGCGGAGGGATAAACGATGCGCGGTACGAGCGAGGCCTCGAGGGACGCAGTCCTGGAGCACTTCGGCGCGGTCGCGACCGCCGCCGGCTCCGAGGCGACCGTGCTCGCGGAGCAACTGTTCTCCGTGGTCGAGGCCCTCGATTCGTCCGGCTCGCTTAGCCGCGCCCTGACCGACCCGGCCCGGCCGGGGACGGACAAGGGAACACTGGTGGCGTCGTTGTTCGCGGAGTACGACCCCCGGGTTCGTGACGTCGTCGACGCATTCGTGAACCACCGCTGGATCCTCGCGAGCGACCTGGGCGACGCGATCGAAGACGCCGCGGTCGAGGCGTACCTCGCCGCCGTCGAGTCGGCGGGAAGGCTCGACGCCTTCGAGGAGGAGATGTTCCGGGTCGAGCGCTTCCTCGCTGCAGAGCGGGACGTCCTGTCGGCGCTCGGCGAACGCTCGTCCAAGCCCGAGGCGAGGGTCGCACTGGCGAGGAAACTCTTCGGCGACGTGGTGGGCCCGACGACGCTCGCGCTCATTGAGCGGGCGGCTCGCCAGCCGCGCAAGCGTCGGCTCCCTGCCGCCATCGAGTACTACATCGCCGCCGCCGCCGCGCGGCGCGCGAAGTCGGTCGTCGAGGTGACGGCCGCCGTCGAGCTCAGCGCCGCACACCGGACGCGACTCACGGAACTGCTCCGCACCCGGCTCGGGCGCGAAGTGCAGGTCAACGTATCCGTCGATCCGAGGGTGATCGGCGGACTGAGAATCCAGGTCGGGGATCAGGTCGTGGATGGCACGACGCTGAGCAAACTCGATGAGGCACGACGACGACTGGTCGGCTAGCGCCGACCGCTCCCGCACACACGCGGATGACAGGAGACAAGGGAATGGCTGAGTTGACGATCAGTCCGGACGAGATTCGGGCGGCGCTCGACACGTACGTGAAGTCGTACAAGCCCTCGGGCAACGTCGAGTCCGAGGTGGGTCACGTGACGCTCGCCGCCGACGGCATCGCCCAGGTTGATGGACTGCCTGGCGCCATGGCGAACGAACTGCTTCGCTTCGAGGACGGCACGCTTGGCCTCGCGCTCAACCTCGATGTTCGGGAGATTGGCGTCGTCATCCTCGGTGAGTTCACCGGAGTCGAGGAAGGCCAGGAGGTCCACCGGACCGGCGAGGTCTTGTCGGTCGCGGTGGGCGACGGTTACCTCGGACGCGTCGTCGATCCGCTTGGCACGCCCATCGACGGAATGGGCGAGATCACGACGGAGGCGCGTCGCGCGCTTGAGCTTCAGGCCCCCGGCGTGATGTTCCGCAAGTCCGTGCACGAGCCGCTCCAGACGGGCCTCAAGGCCATCGACGCGATGATCCCGATCGGCCGCGGCCAGCGTCAGCTGATCATCGGCGACCGCCAGACCGGCAAGACCGCCATCGCCATCGACACGATCATTAATCAGAAGGCGAACTGGGAGACGGGCGACCCGACCAAGCAGGTGCGCTGCATCTACGTCGCGATCGGCCAGAAGGGCTCAACTATCGCGTCGGTGCGTAGCGCCCTCGACGAGGCTGGCGCGCTCGAGTACACCACGATTGTCGCGTCGCCAGCCTCCGACCCTGCGGGCTTCAAGTACCTCGCGCCGTACACCGGCTCGGCTATCGGCCAGCACTGGATGTACTCGGGCAAGCACGTCCTCATCATCTTCGACGACCTGTCGAAGCAGGCGGAGGCCTACCGGGCGGTCTCGCTGCTTCTTCGTCGCCCGCCGGGCCGCGAGGCGTACCCGGGCGACGTCTTCTACCTGCACTCGCGTCTGCTCGAGCGCTGCGCCAAATTGTCCGACGACATGGGTGCCGGTTCGATGACCGGCCTGCCCGTCATCGAGACCAAGGCCAACGACGTCTCGGCCTACATCCCGACGAACGTTATCTCCATCACGGACGGGCAGATCTTCCTTCAGTCCGACCTCTTCAACTCCAATCAGCGCCCGGCGATCGACGTCGGTATCTCGGTGTCGCGCGTCGGCGGCGCGGCCCAGGTCAAGGCCATGAAGAAGGTCTCGGGCACGCTCAAGATCGACCTCGCCCAGTACCGCTCGCTCGAGGCGTTCGCCATGTTCGCCTCGGACCTCGACGCGGCGAGCCGTCAGCAGCTCACCCGCGGCGCGCGCCTCATGGAGCTCCTCAAGCAGCCCCAGTACTCGCCGTACCCCATCGAGGAACAGGTCGTGTCGATATGGGCGGGAACCAAGGGCAAGCTGGACCGCCTGCCGCTTCCCGACGTCCTGACGTTCGAACGCCAGTTGCTCGACCATCTGCGACGCAACACGAAGATCCTCGACACGATCGCCTCGACGGGGCTCCTGTCGGACGACCTTGAGGCGGAGCTCAACGCGGCAGTGGACGACTACCTGTCGACCTTCACGGGCGCGGAGGACACCGAGCTCAGCACGGAGACGACGGTCGCGGACGGCGTCGACGTCGACGTCGAGCAGGAGAAAATCGTGAAGCGGAAGAAGAGGTCCTAACGCAGCATGGGTGCTAAGCAGCGCGTCTTCCGGCAGCGGATCCGGTCGACCCAATCGCTCAAGAAGATCTTCCGCGCGATGGAGCTGATCGCTGCCTCGCGCATTGGGAAGGCTCGCGAGCGGGTGGGGGCGGCCTCGCCGTACGCCAAGGCGATTACGCGCGCGATCGAGGCCGTCGCTGAGCACGCTGACGTCGTTCACCCCCTCACCACCGAACGCACGGATACGCGACGGGTGGCGCTGCTCGTCGTCACGGCCGACCGCGGCATGGCTGGCGCCTACACCGCGAACGCGCTGCGCGCCTCCGAGCGTCTCCGCGCGCAGCTGATGGCCGACGGCAAAGAGGTTGTGCAGTACGTCGCGGGCCGCCGCGGCGTCTCGTATTTCACCTTCCGCCGCCGGGAGCTCGCGGGGCGCTGGACGGGAGGGTCTGACGGTCCGTCGCTCGAGACGGCGCAGGAGATCGCGCGAACGCTGCTCGACGGCCTTCCTGGCCCCGGCGGACCAGGGCGGAGTCGCCGAGCTTCATATCGTCTATACGCGGTACCACTCGATGGTGTACCAGGAGTCCCGGGTCATCCGGGCCCTTCCCCTCGAGGTGGTCGAAGGCGAGTACGGAGAAGGCGACGAGATCCCGCCGCTGTACAGCTTCGAACCCTCGCCGGAGGAGGTGCTCGACGCCCTGTTGCCTCGGTACATCGAGGCTCGCGTCTACAGCCACCTGCTGCAGTCCGCAGCGAGCGAACTCGCCGCGCGCCAGCGCGCCATGAACACCGCGACCACCAACGCGGAAGACATGATCCTTGACTACACGCGGCGCGCGAACGCGGCCCGTCAGTCCGAGATCACCCAAGAGATCAGCGAAATCGTCTCGGGCGCGGACGCGCTCGCGGCCTCGTGACCGGAAACGAGAAGAGAATGCCCACCACGCCTGGTAAGACGAAGACGACCAAGAAGCCGACGGCGAAGACCCCGGCCTCCGCCGCCAGCGGTGCGGTCGCGATCGGACGTGTCGCGCGCGTCATCGGCCCCGTCGTCGACATCGAGTTCCCCGCCGACGCGATTCCGGACATGTATAGCGCCCTCGAGGTCGACATCGACCTGCGCGCCCAGGGCGAGAACGAGGGCGTGATGCACATGACGCTCGAGGTGGAGCAGCACCTCGGCGACAACATGGTCCGCGCCATCGCGCTCAAGCCCACCGACGGCCTGGTCCGCGGGACCGAGGTGCGCGACACGGGCGCCCCCATCTCTGTGCCCGTCGGCGACGTGACCAAGGGCCACGTCTTCAACGTCATCGGCGAGGTCCTCAACGCCAAGCCGGGCGAGAAGATCGAGATCACCGAGCGCTGGCCGATTCACCGTCAGCCCCCCGCCTTCGACCAACTCGAGCCGAAGACCAAGATGTTCGAAACCGGGATCAAGGTCATCGACCTTCTCACCCCGTATGTCGAGGGCGGCAAGATCGGCCTGTTCGGCGGCGCCGGCGTCGGCAAGACCGTCCTCATCCAGGAGATGATCTACCGCGTCGCGAACAACCACAACGGCGTGTCCGTGTTCGCGGGAGTGGGGGAGCGGACCCGCGAGGGCAACGACCTCATCGCCGAGATGACGGAGTCCGGGGTCATCAAGCAGACCGCCCTGGTGTTCGGCCAGATGGACGAGCCGCCGGGCGTGCGTCTTCGTGTCGCCCTGAGCGCCCTGACGATGGCCGAGTACTTCCGCGACGTGCAGCGCCAGGACGTGCTGCTGTTCATCGACAACATCTTCCGCTTCACGCAGGCGGGCTCCGAGGTGTCGACCCTGCTGGGCCGCATGCCGTCAGCCGTGGGATACCAGCCGACGCTCGCGGATGAGATGGGCCGGCTACAGGAGCGGATCACCTCGACGCGCGGCCACTCGATCACGTCGCTCCAGGCCATCTACGTGCCCGCCGACGACTACACGGATCCCGCGCCAGCCACGACGTTCGCCCACCTCGACGCGACCACCGAGCTCAGCCGCGAGATCGCGTCGCGCGGCCTCTACCCCGCCGTCGACCCGCTCAACTCGACGTCGCGTATCCTCAACCCGCGGTTCGTCGGCAAGGACCACTACGAGACTGCGTCGGCGGTCAAGGCGATCCTCCAGCGCAACCAGGAGCTCCAGGACATCATCGCGATCCTCGGCGTCGACGAGCTGAGCGAGGAAGACAAGATCATCGTGTCCCGGGCGCGCAAGATCCAGCAGTTCCTGAGCCAGAACACCTACATGGCGACGCAGTTTACGGGCGTCCCCGGCTCGACCGTCCCGCTCTCGGAGACCGTCGAGGCCTTCTCTGGAATCGTGAAGGGCGACTACGACCACATCTCGGAGCAGGCGTTCTTCAACATCGGCGGGCTCGAGGATCTCGAGAAGGCCTGGACGCGTATCCAGAAGGAAAGCAACTAAGCCATGGCGCTCACCGTCGACATCGTGGGCCCCGACGGAGTCCGGTGGTCCGGTCAGGCGACCTTCGTCACGGCCCCGACCATCGAGGGCTCGATCGGGCTATACCCCGCGCACGAGCCGATCATGTCGGTCCTCAAGGCGGGGAACGTCACGGTGGATCCCATCGAGGGCGAGCGCGCCATCGTCCCGATCACCGGGGGATTTCTGTCGTTTGACGACGACACCATCACCGTCATCGCCGACTCCCAGGACCGGACCGGCGCGTAGCCGTGCGTTCCTCATGAGAAGGGCCGCAGCATGAGGGTCGTCATCGCGCGTTGCGAGGCGGCGTACAGCGGCAGGCTCAACGCCCACCTTCCGCTTGCCACGCGGGCCATCATGGTCAAGGCGGACGGCTCCGTGCTCCTGCACTCCGACGGTGGCTCGTACAAGCCGCTCAACTGGATGAGCCCGCCGTGCACCTTCCGTGAAGCGGAGCCGGATGACGACGCCGCCTCGCGCGGCACGCTCGTCGTGTGGGTTGTCCAGCACGAGAAGACGGACGACCGCCTTCAGATCGAGATCCACGAGGTCCTGAGCGACACCGAGCACGAGCTCGGGAACGACCCCGGCCTCATCAAGGACGGCGTCGAGGCGCACCTCCAGGCCCTTCTGGCGGAACAGATCACGCTTCTGGGCGACGGATTCTCGTTGGTACGACGCGAGTTCCCGACGGCAATCGGCCCGGTGGACATCCTGGCGAAGTCTCCCGAGGGGCGGACCGTCGCCGTGGAGATCAAGCGGCGCGGGGACATCGACGGCGTCGAGCAGCTCACCCGGTACCTCGAGCTCCTGGGGCGCGATCCGCTGCTGAGCCCCGTGGAGGGCGTGTTCGCTGCCCAGGAGATCAAGCCCCAGGCGCGCGTCCTCGCGGAGGACAGGGGTATCCGGTGCCTCGTCCTCGACTACGCCGCCATGAGCGGCGCGGACGACCCGACGGCGCGCCTGTTCTGATCGCGCGTTCGGAACATCGAATCGTTTCGGCTAGGCTCTCCCGCATGACTTCTGCGCCTGCGACTTTCCCCGACGGCTTCCTCTTCGGCGCCTCGACAGCCTCGTATCAGATCGAGGGTGCCGTGGCGGAAGGCGGACGCGGCCCGTCCATCTGGGACACCCGTTCGCACACTCCCGGCTTGATCAAGAACGGCGACACCGGCGACGTGGCGGACGACCACTACCACCGCTTCGCCGACGACGTGGCGGCGATGGCTCAGATGGGCCTCACTGCGTACCGATTCTCCATTGCGTGGCCTCGGATTCAGCCGACGGGCGGCGGGGAGTTCAACGAGGAGGGCTTCGCGTTCTACCACCGACTTCTCGACGAACTCGACAAGCACGGGATCGAGCCCCTCGTCACGCTCTACCACTGGGACCTCCCGCAGCCGCTCGAGGACGCCGGCGGCTGGCCGAACCGCGACACCGCCTACGCCTTCGAGGCGTACGCCCGCCGCACGGTCGAAGAGTTTAAGGACCGAGTGACGTTCTGGACCACACTCAACGAGCCATGGTGCTCGGCCTTCCTCGGGTACTCCCAGGGAAGTCACGCCCCGAGCCGCACGGAGCCCGCGGCGTCCCTCGCCGCCGCCCACCACCTCAACCTCGCCCACGGACTCGCGAGCCGCGCGATCAAGGAGATCGCTCCCGACGCGACGGTATCGATCGTCCTCAACGCCCACATCCCGCGGCCGTGGGATCCCTCGAATCCCAAGGACGTCGACGCCTCACGCCGCATCGACGCGCTCGCCAATCGCATCTTCATCGACCCGTTCGTCGCGGGAACGTATCCGGACGACCTCATCGAGGACACGCGAACGCTTACCGACTGGTCCTTCGTCCGCGACGGCGACCTCGCCATCACGCGGGGAAGCATCGACGTCGTAGGCGTGAACTACTACTCGAGTCACATCGTGAGGCATAACCCCGGCGCCGTGGGGTTGCCTGGCGCCGACGGACACGGCACGGGCGCCGGCACGGCGTTCCCTGGTGCCGACGCGGTCCAGTTCATGCGACCCTTCGGTCCGCTTACCACAATGGGCTGGAACCAGGACGCTTCCGCGTTCCATGGGCACCTGCTCCGGATGCACCGCGACATGGGACTGCCCATCGTCGTGACGGAGAACGGCGCGGCTTTCGACGACGTCGTCGCTCCCGACGGTCGCATCCATGACACCGACCGCGTCCGGTACCTCCACGACCACTTCGAGGCGGCGCTCCTGGCAATCGCCGATGGAGCCGACATCCGCGGTTACATGGTCTGGTCGTTCATGGACAACTTCGAATGGTCGTACGGGTACTCCCAGCGGTTCGGCCTGCTCCGCGTCGACTTCGACAGCCTCCTGCGAACCTGGAAGGACTCGGCGTACTGGTACCAGGAGACTATCCGGACGCGAACTCTTGCCCAGGTGGACCAGGCGTCCACGCTCGGGCCGACGCCCGCCGCGTCTTTCTAGACCGCGCGTGACGACCGAAACGTAGACTGGCCCTATGGCACGTCGGTCCCGCAAACGCCCGTACGGAGACCCCCACCCGGAACTCGACGTCGAGCGCCTCTCGAGCGGGTTCCCGTCCCGGATTGAGCCCGGCCCCGGCGGCGAGCCCTTCTACGTGGCCATCTCGCGTCAGCGCGACAAGTCGTACATCTGCCCTGCATGCGGGCAGGAGATCCCGCCGATGAGCAACCACGTCGTGTCCTGGGCCGCTGGGGGGTTGTTCGGCCCGGAGGTTGCCGCGGACGAGCGTCGACACTGGCACACGACGTGCTGGGAACGATTCGGGCGGGCCCGTGGCTGACGTCGGCATGGCCCCCCTCCGCTCGACGACCGTTCTTCCCGCCGTTCGGGAGGCCGTGACGCTGCGAACCGAGGATGGGCTCGCGCTCGTCGGCGAGCTCATGCTGCCGACCTCGGGCCGCATAGCCGCGACGCTCATCACGCTTCACCCGCTCCCGACGCACGGGGGCTCCATGGACTCCCACGTCCTCCGTAAGGCCGCGTGGCGCCTGCCCTACCTCGCCGATATCGCGGTACTGCGGTTCAACACCCGCGGCACCCATTCGCCGCGCGGGACGTCGGAGGGGGAGTTTGGTGGCGGCGGGCCCGAGGGCGCGGACGTTCGCGCCGCCGTGAGTTTCGCCGTGCGGCGATTCCTGCCGAATCGATGGCTCCTCGGGTGGTCGTTCGGCACGGAGCTCGCGATGATGCACGGCAGCGCGCTCGACGTCGAGGGCGCGATCCTGCTGTCGCCGCCCTTGCAACGGGCGGCGTCAGCGGACCTTGAGGCGTGGGAGCGGAGCGGCAAGACCGTCGTCGCGCTGATCCCGGAATTCGACGACTATCTCCGACCCGAGGCCGCGCCTGCCGCGTTCGCCTCGCTACCGTCGGCCCGGCTCGTTCCCGTCGACGGAGCGAAGCACCTGTGGGTAGGCGAGACGTACGTCCGCACCGTGCTCGACGCCGTCGTTGGCGTCGTCACCCCGGGAAGCCCGCCCCTACCCACGGAGGTCCCGGAGCGTGACGTCCAACATGGCCACATGTCGAAAGGCGCGCGATGATCCCCGATCGCCACGTCCTCCACGTGGGGTTGCGCGGCGTCGGGCCTGCGGCAGGAACGCCGGGGCATCCGCCGATGATCCTGCTGCACGCCTTCCCGCTGGACGCCGAAATGTGGGCCCCCCTCGAGCGCGAATTCGCGGAGCGAGGCGCGACTGCGCACGGCTTCGACTATCCGGGATTCGGAACGACGCCGCTATGGGATGACGTCGAACCCAGCCTGGACGCCATCGCGGACGCTGCGGTCGCGACGCTCCGCGACGGCATCGGTGCTCTCAGCGCGCACTGGGTTGGCTGCTCGATGGGAGGGTACGTCGCCCTCGCCATCGCCGAGCGCCATCCCGAGGCCGTCGCCGGGTTGGGATTGATCGACACCCGGGCTCAGGCGGACGACGCCGCGAAGCGGGCTTCTCGGCTCGACGCGGCGCGTCAGATCGCCTCGCGCGACGTATTTCCCGATCCCGCTGGCGCGGCGGAAGGCCTGGTGGGCGTGCGCGGACCGCGGAGGGACGCGGTGGTGTCCACCGCCTCGGCCATCATCTCCCGGACCCTGCCAGCTGCGGCCGCCTGGGGTCAGCGCGCGATGGCCTCTCGCCCCGACCGGACCGACGTCCTTCTAGACGTGAAGGGGCCCGTCGTCGTCGCGTGGGGCGAGCTCGACGCCGTGACCGACCGGGAGGATGCGGAGACCATGGCGCGCGTCGCAGGAACCACAGCGGCGATTCTGCCGGGCGTGGGACACCTCAGCCCCCTGGAAGACCCGGGAGCTGTCGCGGACGCTCTACGGCCCCTCTACGCGCGTCAGGAGGGGTAATCGGCGCCGGCCGCGAGGCGGCGCTCAAGCGCGACATCGAGCGCGACGGATTCCCCGTCACGGGCGCCACGGCCGATCTGAAGAGGGGGGTCGCTCGGGGCGAGTTCGACGCCTTTGAGGAGCGCGCCTATGCCGCCGGGAGCCGAGAGGATGTAGAACCGTCCGTCCGTTCCGATCCCGAGCGAAAGGTCGCGGCGAAGGTACCAGCCCACGACGTTCGTGCGGAATCGGTAGCGGCCGCCGTAGTCGCGTGCCCTCAGAGGGGTCGGAGGGATGGCGGCTTCGCGAGCATGAACAACGAACCCGTGAATAAGCGCGGCCGCCGCGCGGCTCTCCGCTGCCTTCGCGCGGGCGAGCGCGGCCGCGTGAGCATGCGCGCGTTCCGCGCGCGCAGAGCGTTCCGTCGGCTCACCGTCTCCGGATGCCTGGCCAGAGGGCACGGTGTCGACCTAGTCGTCGTCCCCGGGCTCCTGCGGAGCATCCTCGTCGACGCGTTCGGGGGTTGCCGCCAAGCGGTCATCGAGGGCGTCGCCGAGCACCGCCTCGTCGACCGGAGTGAAAACGCTCATCACCGGCGCCTCGTCGTCGTATGCGGAGTCGTCGGACTCCGACGTCGCATCGGTCGCGACTTCCTGTTCAAACACGGCGGCGACGGCGGCCGCGCGCTCAGGCGACCGCGACCGTCCCGGATCGGCGACGAGTAGCGAGCGAAGTTCGTCGAGATAGGAGGTGATCGATTCGCGCTGGCGGTTGAGCTCCTCGACGGCCTTCTGGGCGCTCGTGCGTTCCCTCTCGGCGTCGCCGACGGCCTCGCTCATGATCTTCTCGGCGTGCTCGCGCGCGTCCGAGACGATCTCGTCGGCGTTCTTGCGCGAGTTGGAGAGCAACGTCTCGGCGTGAGCCTCTGCCTCCGAGCGCGTGACGCCCGCGCGTTCAAGGGCTTCGCTCGCGCGCCGCTCGGCCTCGGCGGCCCGCTCGCGCGCGTCGGCGACCAGCTTCTCGTACTCGACGTTCGCTTCGTCGTACCGACGCTTCAGCTGCTGTTCCGCGTCCTCGCGCTTCTGCGCGGCTTCGACCTGGAGGTCCTCGCGAAGGCGAAGGGTCTCCTGGCGCATCGCGTCGCGCTCGGCACGCGCCTCATCGAGAATCTTCGTCGCCTGCGCGTTGGCGTCGTTCACCACACGCTCGGCGTCGAGGCGCGCCTTCTCGGACACTTCCTGAGCCTCGCGCTGAGTCTTGACGCGAAGCTCGGTCACCTCGCGCTGGGCCGTCGCCATCTGCGCGCTGATCTCGCGCTCGGCGGAGGCCTTCTGCTCCGTGATCTCGGCTTCGAGGGCGGAGCGCTTGCTCTCCACCTCGCGGGCGGTGCGGGAGGCGAGTTCCGAGGTCTCCTGCTCCGTCGTTTGGCGCAGAAGCGTGGACTCCGCCTCCGCCTTGGAACGCATCTCCTCGGCGTCGCGCCGCGTCTGGGCGAGAAGCTCGGCGACCTCGTTGTCCGCCCGGGCGCGTAGCTGCTGCGCGGCGAGATTGGCCCGCGCTACCGTCTCCTGGGCGTGCGTGTTCGCCCGCGCGAGGACGTCGGCCGACTGCTCCTCGGCGGAGCGCAGGAGCTGCTCGACCCGAGAACCCAACCCCGTATAGGTGGGTTTGCCCGATTCGCGGATGGTCTGCTGCGCGGCTTCGAGGTCCGATTGGATCTTCGCGGCTTCGGAGCGGGCTGCTGCAGCCTCGCGTTGCGCGTCGCGTACCTGGTCCTCCAACTGCCCGACAAACGCGGCGACGGCGTCGCGGTCGTACCCCCGCATCGCGATGGGGAAGGGCGTGTTGGGCTCAGACATGGGTGCTCCTTGGTGCGGGCCGGCGTTCGCTCCCAGGGTAGTGGGCATATCAACACTCCACAACGCGACTACCTGGCCCCTACGTACGTTGTCTTCTAGAGTGGGGGTTCGAACCAGGGAGGCGCGTGATGATTCGGGCGGGTGCCGTCATGTCCGGAATTCTGGGCATCATCGCGGCCGGAGCTGGCGTGGCGGGTCTGATCGCCAAGCCCGATCCCGTCGTCTGGGCCTCCGCGCCTCTCGACCGCCCCGTCGTCGTCATTGGTCCTCAGGTTCTCGCGATGGACGGCCTCGACCAGGTGGTCGTCAAGGCCGAGCCCTACATGGAGACCATGACGGCTCGACCGTCGGACGCGTACGCCTGGTTGCGGGGCGAGTCCTCGACGGTGGTTCGCGGCCTGGCCTCGTGGGAAGTCGTCGACGTCTTGGTTCCGACCCTGTATCGATACGACGGCGCCGATCCTTCGCACGACATATGGAGATCGAGCTATGTCTCGGCCGGCGCCTCGGTGATTCGGCCCGAGGACGTTCCGCCGGGGTACGTCGTCGTCGTCGCGACGAAAACGCGCATTCCCCTGGACTCGGTATCGATCGAGATGACGCGTGACCCCGGGAACGGATGGGCGTGGCCAGCGATCTCCGGAGGTGCCGTCCTCGCGGCACTGAGTCTTTCGCTCTTCGCCTGGCTCTGGCTCGACCTTCGGCCAGCGCGCGCCAAGGTCGAGGAGACGGTCGCGCAGATACGCAAGGCCGGGGACGAGCCTGAGCCAGGGGGGCGGCGCGCTCGGCGGGCCGCACGGGATAAGCGGGACCAGGAGAGTTCGTCGAGCGTCATGGTCGACGCGGCAGATGACGACGACGGTGACGCTAAGCCGCGAAAGAAGCGCGGCCACAAACGGGCGAAGGATGCGGAGGACGACCAATGAAGGCGACGAGACGCGCGGTAACCGTCGGCGCGCTCATGGCGGGCCTCGTCTCGCTCGCGGCGTGCGAGATTCCCGTGCCCTCTCCCTCCGTGACGCCGTCGATCGCCGAGCCGGGCGCCCTGCTCGAGCCGCAGACGAATGACATCATCGCCGACACGATGAAACACCTTGCAGCTGCGGATGAGGCCACGAGCGTCGAGGAACTCGCCCCGCGCATCGGAGGAGACGCCGCCAAGGTTCGCGAGGCCGAGTACGCGGTCGCCAAGGCGGGGGGAGCCAAGCCCGACGTCCTCCCTTCCGACATCCTCGCGGTGTACGGACCGGGCGGTACGGACTGGCCCAGGACCCTCATCGCCATCACGGCCGCCCCCGACGACACGCTGACCCCGCTCGTCCTGATGTGGGTCCAGGACGGCCCGCGAACGCCGTACGAGCTCCGCGAGTGGGCACACATGTTGCCGGGCGCCATTCTTCCCGCCATGCCGCATCAGAGCATCGGCGACCAGCAACTCTCCCTGAACGACGTGGGCTATTCCATGACCCCGCAGGAGGCGATCGACGCGTACGTCGCGCTGCTCAGCACCGGCGAGCCGGAGGAGGCGACGTTTGCGCCCGACACGTATCGCGAGCTGATGTTCGCCGCGAGGAAGGCGCTGGGAGCCGCCGCGAAGAAGCGAGCCGGCACCTACAAAGACAAGATCGAGGCCCGGTCAGACGAGGCCGTCGCGATACTCACGGCGGAGGGAAGCGTCCTGGTCCTCGTGCCGATCACCGTCACGAGCATCTTCACCGTTCCTGGCGCGCAGCTGTCGCTGCCGAAGTCCGACAAGGCGCTTCTCACGGGGACGCTGTCGGACCGGGTCGTTCACCACTATCGCGACTTCGTCGTGCTGAGCATCCCGAAGGATGCCACCCTCTTGCCCTCGGTCGTTGCGGCAGACCACCATCTTGTCGACGTCACACTCAAGGAGACGTCATGACGGTCCCCGAGCCCATCGGTATGCACGGCGCGGTTGATCTCTCCGCGCTCGCGCGCGCGAACGCGCCCGGCGGTGGCGCGGACGAGGTCACGGATGCGACGTTCAGCACAGTCGTCGAACGTTCGCTCGTCGTGCCGATCGTGCTGGGGCTGTGGGCGGACGTCAGCCCGGCCTCGCGCGAGCTGATGGACGAACTCGCCTCCGTCGCGGCGCCGTTCGAGGGACGCCTCGTGGTGATGCGCTGCGACATTCAGAGCAACCCCGGCGTCGCCGAGGCCCTTCAGGCGAACTCGGTACCCGCGGTCGTCGCGCTCATCGGCGGGCGACCCGCGCCGCTCTTCCAGGGGTCCGCGACGCGCGAGCAGATCGCGAGCCTGTACGAGCAGATTCTTCAGATCGCGGAAGGCACGGCAGCGCCGCGCGGGCCGGGGCCCGACGCCCCGTCCGCAGCAGCGTCGCCGGCTCGCGCGGCGTCACCAGCTCACGCGGAGGCGTACGACGCCATGGAGCGCGGCGACGCGGCCGCGGCCGTCGAGGCCTTCGAGAAGGCCCTTCGCGATAGCCCGAAGGATTCCGAAGCGCGCGCGGGGCTTGCGCACGCTCGGCTCCTCGTGCGTACGGAGGGAGCTGACCTCGAGGCTCTCGTCGCCGCGACCGACGCGCAGCCCGGATCGACCGAGGCCGCGCTCGCGGCCGCGGACGCGGACGTCGCCCTCGGGAGAGCCGAGTCGGCGTTCGCGCGCCTCATCGCGCTCGTGACGGTCACGTCTGGCGACGAGAGGGAGCGGGTCCGGTTACGCCTGATCGACCTGTTCGAGATCGTCGGAACGCAGGATCCCCGCGTCGTCGCCGCGCGGCGCGACCTTGCGACGGCGCTGTACTAGTCGCTCGAGGGCTGCGCGGGGCGAAGCACGATCGCCGCGAGGGGCGGGATTCGAAGGTCCACGGAGTGCGGCCAGCGGCCATGACTCCTGTCGGATGCCTCGACGCGTCCCAGGTTGCCGACGCCCGAACCCCCGTAAATCTCCGCGTCCGTGTTGATGAGCTCGTCCCACGCTCCGGATTCGGGTAGCCCGAGACGATAGTTCTCGTGGGGTACGCCCGCGAAGTTCACGACGACGACAAGCGGTGAACCGGCAGCGTCGCGTCGAAGGTAGGACAGGACGTTGTGGCTCGCGTCGTCGGCGTCGATCCATTCGAAGCCCGCGGACTCCGCGTCCAGCTCCCAGAGAGCGGGTTGGGCTCGGTACAGCGTGTTGAGGTCGCGCACGAGGAGTTTGACGCCCGCGTGAAGCGGCTCCTCGAGATGCCACCAGTCGAGCGAACGGCCCTCCGACCACTCCGCCTCCTGCGCGAACTCGTCTCCCATGAAGATGAGCTGCTTGCCCGGGTGCGTCCACTGATACGCGAGTAGCGTGCGCACGTTCGCGGCCTTCTGCCACGCGTCCCCCGGCATCCGCTCCCACAGCGAGCCCTTGCCGTGGACGACCTCGTCGTGGCTGAGCGGCAGCAGGAACTGCTCGGAGAACGCGTACATCATCGAGAACGTCACGATGCCGTGGTGGTGGGACCGGTTGATGGGCTCCTCCGTGAGGTACCGGAGGGTGTCGTTCATCCATCCCATGTTCCACTTGAAGCCGAATCCGAGCCCGCCGCCGCTCGTCTGCGACGTCACGCCCGGCCACGCCGTCGACTCCTCCGCGATCATCGTGATCCCGGGGAAGTGCCGGTAGCAGGTCCCGTTGACCTCCTGCAGGAACGCGATCGCGTCCAGGTTCTCGCGGCCGCCGTGAATGTTGGGACGCCACTGACCCGCCTTACGCGAGTAGTCGAGGTACAGCATCGAGGCGACGGCGTCGACGCGAAGCCCATCGACGTGGAACTCCTTGAGCCAGTACAGCGAGTTCGCGACCAGGAAGTTGCGCACCTCGGGGCGACCGAAGTCGAACACGAGCGTGCCCCACTCCGGCTGCTCTCCTCTGAGGGGATCGGGGTGTTCGTACAGCGGTGTGCCGTCGAAGCGAGCGAGCGCCCACTCGTCGCGCGGGAAGTGCCCGGGCACCCAGTCGAGAAGAACGCCGATGCCCGCCTCGTGGAACGCGTCGACGAACGCCCGGAATTCGTCTGGCGTCCCGAATCGCGACGTCGGCGCGTAGTAGGACGTCACCTGGTAGCCCCACGATCCGCCGAAGGGGTGCTCGGCGACGGGAAGGAGTTCAACATGCGTGAAGCCCGCGTCCTTGACGTAGGCGACGAGCTCCTTGGCGAGCTGAGCGTACGAGAGCCCTGGCTTCCACGATCCGAGGTGAACCTCGTACACGCTCATGGGTTCCTTATGGGGGGCGCGGCTCGCGCGCGCGTCCATCCAGTCTCCGTCGCGCCACTCGTGTTCGCTCTGGACGACGATCGACGCCGTGCGCGGCGGCGTCTCCGTGGCCCGAGCCATCGGGTCGGCTTTCTGCTGCCAGTGTCCGTCGCGGCCGAGAACCTCGAACTTGTATCGCGCCCCCGGACCGACGCCCGGGATGAAGAGCTCCCACACGCCCGAGGACCCGATGACGCGCATCGCGTGCTCGGCGCCCCTCCAGTGGTTGAAGTCACCCGCGACGCGTACGACGCGCGCGTTCGGTGCCCAGACGGCGAAGGCCGTGCCGTCGACGTCGCCCAGAACGGACGGGAAGTGCCGAACGTTGGCGCCCAGGGCGTCCCAGAGGCGCTCGTGCCTGCCCTCGCGGATCAGGTGGAGGTCGAGATCGCCGAGCGTCGGGAGGAATCGATACGGGTCGTCCTGGACGAATTCGTCCGCTTCGTATGTCACGTGGATGCGGTAGTCCGGCGGTTCTGCCGCCTCGATGTTCGCCACCCAGATGCCTTCGTGCTCGTGCGTGGCGTCGAACGTCCCTTCCAGCGTCTCGATGCGCACGGAGGTCGCCAGCGGCCGGAGAACCCTGATGGACACGCCGCCTGCGCCGTCGGAGTGCGCTCCGAGTACGGCGTGCGGTTCGTAGTGCAATCCCGCCGCGACCTCGGCGAGAAGTCCTGGATCGATCTTTTTCGACACGGTTCACCACCAACCAAGGGAAGGGACGGGGGCGGGCGGGACGCGACGGTAGCCGCCTGCGCGGGTCATGAGATCTTCACCGTGGCGACATGCGCCATCGAGGTCGTCGGGCCGAGCCTCACGTAGAAGCGTTCGCCCCACGTGTACGTGCTCCCTGACAGTTCGTCCACGACCGTGAACGTCTCTCCCGGCTTGAGGCCAAGGGCCTCGAGGTCGAACGTAATGGTCGACTCCTGATCCTGCGACGCGTCAAAGCTGGCCACCACGATGATCGCGTCCGTCGTGCCGGTGGGCGACTCCTCGGCAGGCGCGACGCGCGAGTAGCACAGGATCGCGGGATTGTCCGCCGTGTGGAGCGTCAGGCCGCGCAGCCGCTGAAGGGCGGGGTGCTCGCGTCGGATCTCGTTGAGGCGCGTCAGGAGCGGCGAGATCCCGTACTTCTTCGCCCTGGTCCACGGTCGCGGCTTGTACTCGTACTTCTCGTTGTCGATCTGCTCCTCGACGCCGGGCCGCGCGACATTCTCGACGAACTCGTAGCCGGAGTAGATGCCCCACGCGGGGGAGCCCGTCGCGGCGATGACGGCCCGCGACGCGAACAGCGGCGCGCCCCCCGCCTGCATGTCGGGGGTGAGGATGTCGTGCGTCGTCGGCCAGAAGTTCGGGCGCATGTAGAACGACGATTCGCCCGAGACCTCCTCCAGGTATTCGCCCATCTCCTCCGCCGTCTGCCGCCACGTGAAGTACGTGTACGACTGGTGGAAGCCGATCTTGGCGAGCGTGTGCATGATGGCGGGACGCGTGAACGCCTCGGACAGGAAGATGACCTCGGGGCGCGTGGACCTGACGTCCGCAAGGAGCCGTTCCCAGAAGCTGAAGGGCTTCGTGTGCGGGTTGTCGACGCGGAACGCTGTGACGCCGGCCTCCATCCAGACCTCGAGCAGGTCGCGGACGGCGCGGTAGATCCCCTCGGGGTCGCGGTCGAAGTTCAGCGGATAGATGTCCTGATACTTCTTTGGGGGATTCTCCGCGTAGGCGATCGATCCGTCCGCCCTGACCCCGAACCACTCCGGATGCTCGGTTACCCACGGGTGGTCGGGGGAGCACTGGAGCGCGAGGTCGAGCGCGACCTCGAGCTTCGCCTTGCGGGCCTTCGCCACGAAGGCGCGGAAGTCGTCCATGGTCCCAAGGTCCGGGTGAATGGCGTCGTGGCCGCCGTCGGGCGACCCGATAGCGAACGGGCTTCCCGGGTCGCCTGGCGCGGCCTTGAGCGAGTTGTTCCGCCCCTTCCTGAACGTCGTCCCGATCGGGTGGATCGGCGTGAGATAGACGATGTCGAACCCCATGCGAGCGATGCCGGGCAGGCGCTTCGCGGCGGTGGCGAACGTTCCCGAGTTCCACGTCTTGGTCGCCGCGTCGTAGGTCGCGCCCTCGGAGCGGGGGAAGAACTCGTACCAGGAACTCACCAGCGCGCGCTCGCGGTCCACGCGCAGGGGGTATCGGCTCGACGCCGTCACCCAGTCGCGAAGAGGGGAATCCGCGCAAGCACCGCGCGAACGGCGGAGCTCATGGCGCCTGTGAGGCGGGCCTCGGGGTCCAGGTGGTCGTTCCGTAGCGCGGCCACGGCTCCGCGCAGCACCGCCTGTCGCGCCGCGGGGCTGCTCAACCTCCGCGATGGCGCGTTCCAGGACCGCGATGCCTTCGGCGAGGACCAGGTGGGTGTCCTGGCCTGCGTGCAACTTGATCGCGGCCGTGGCCGCCCACGTCGACACGGGGTCCGACCATGCCTGGACAACGAAGGAGTAGTCGCCCTCTGCCTGCGGAATGTACACGGACCGGTAGAGGCTCTTGCCGAAGTCGGCGCACGGCATCGGCAGGACCGTATCCGCGCCGTCGGGCGACGTCATCACGAGCGTGGCGCCGACGGCGTCGTGCCCCTCGCGGACGATCGTCGCCGTGACGGGACGCTTCACCGACGACGGCCTTGGCTGGCCAACGCCCCTCCTCGAGGGACGGGCCAACCTCGAGCACCGGGATCCTGCCGAGGGAAGGTCGCGGGGCAGGGTTCATACGTCGAAACTACCGGGCGGAGGCGGTGCGTGGGTACCTGGCAGTTGTCCTGGTCACATCCGCGTTACACGTCGGACACAGGACGCGAGTACCCTCCAATCGTGAAACCTCGCGAACGCGTGACGGTCAGAACCGTCCTCCCCGAGAATCTTGGCGGCCTCGAAAGCCTCGCCCGCAATCTTCGGTGGTCCTGGCACGCCCCCACGCGCGCCCTATTCTCGAACCTCGACTCCGAGGTGTGGGAGGCATCGCGGGGCAACCCCATCGCGTTCCTTCACGCGCTCAGCGGGTCCCGCCTCGCGGCGATCTCGTCGGACAAGGTGCTGCTCGCGACCATCGACGCTGCGGTGGCCGACCTCGAGCGGTACATCACCGCGCCGTCCTGGTACCAGGAGGTCGTCCCGTCTGGCCCGGCCGCGATCGCATACTTCTCTCCCGAATATGGGATCGCCGCCGCGCTGCCCCAGTACTCGGGTGGCCTGGGCATCCTCGCGGGCGACCACCTCAAGAGCGCCTCGGACCTTGGCGTTCCCATCGTCGCGGTAGGCCTGCTCTACGGGGCCGGGTACTTCCGCCAAGGCCTCGACGCGACCGGACGTCAGACGGAGTCGTACCCGCACATCGATCCGGCAGGGCTTCCGCTGAGCCTCCTGCGGGAGGACGACGGCAGCGCGTCGACCATCGCGATCGACATTGGTGGCGACCGGGTGCTCAACGCCCAGATCTGGCGTGCCGACGTCGGCCGCGTTCCGATGCTGCTCCTCGACACGAACACGCCGCCTCAACGTGGCCGACCTTCGCGTGCTGACCGAGCGACTCTACGGCGGCCGCGAGGACGAACGGCTCCTCCAGGAGATCCTGCTCGGCGTCGGCGGCGTTCGCGCTCTGCGCGCGTTCTCGCGCCTCACGGGAGCCCCAGCGCCCGAGGTGTTCCACATGAACGAGGGCCACGCGGGCTTCCTCGGGGTCGAGCGGATCCGCGAGCTCGTCGCCCAGGGGTGGTCGTTCGCCGAGGCGTGTCGAGGCCATCCGAGGGGGCACGGTCTTCACGACACACACCCCGGTTCCGGCGGGCATCGATCGATTCCCGCGGACGATGATCGAAAAGGCACTTCTCCTCGCCGACGTGGGGGATCGCGATCGCCGACATCCTGGCGCTTGGCGCGGAGAGCAATGGCGTGGCCCATCCCGACGTGTTCAACATGGCGGACATGGGGCTCCGCCTCGGCGGCATCGCGAACGGCGTCTCGAAGCTGCACGGCAAGGTGTCGCGCGAGATGTTCGGCAACCTATGGCCGGGCTTCGAGGGAGGAGGTGCCGATCGGCTCCATCACGAACGGCGTGCACTCGCCGACGTGGATCGACCGCGCCTCGCGTCGCTCACAGCGAGCGCGTACGGACGGACGAGGACGTGGCTGGGGGACGCCGTGAGCGACGCCGAGTTGTGGGCGCTCAAGCGCGAGATGCGCGCGACGCTCGTCCGCGAGGCTCGGCTCGCGGCTCCGCGCGTCCGGCTTCCAGCGGGCGGCCTCGGCCGCGTCGCTTCGGTGGGTGGAGTCCGCGCTCGACCCCGACATCCTCACCATCGGATTCGCGCGCCGCGTCCCGACGTACAAGCGCCTGACTCTGATGCTCCGCGATCCCGAGCGACTCAAGGCGCTCCTTCTCGACCCCGAGCGGCCCGTTCAGATCGTCGTGGCTGGCAAGGCGCACCCGCACGACGAGGGGGGTAAGGCCCTCATCCAGATCTCGTCGCCTTCGCGGACGACGCGGATGTGCGTCACCGCATCGTCTTCCTCCCGAACTACGACATCGCCATGGCGGAGAAGCTCTACCCGGGTTGCGACGTATGGCTCAACAACCCGCTCCGCCCGCTCGAGGCGTGCGGAACATCGCGGCATGAAGGCCGCGCTCAACGGCGCGCTCAACCTCTCGGTCCTGGACGGCTGGTGGGACGAGTGGCACGACGATGTCCAACGGTTGGGCCATTCCGACGGCGGACGGCGTGACCGACGAGGAGCGTCGCGACGACATCGAGTCGGCCGCGCTGTACGACCTGATCGAACGCGAGGTCGCGCCGCTCTTCTATGACAGAGACGCGAAGGGCATCCCCGCGCGAGTGGATCGCGCGCATCCGGCACACGCTCGCCACGCTCGGCCCCAAGGTGCAGGCGACGCGTATGGTGCGCGACTACACCCAGAAGGAGTACGTCCCCGCTGCGAACGCATCGGCCGCGCTGGCGGCGGACGGGGGCGCCCCCGCCAAGCAACTCGCCGCGTGGAAGGCAGGAGTACGCGCGGCCTGGCCGAGCGTCGCGATTCGGCGCGTGGCGTCGGAAGGGCTGGATACCCCCGTCATCATCGGGCGCGAGGCGACCATCACGGCCGACGTCGACCTCGGCGGGCTAAGCCCGGACGACGTCGCCGTCCAGATGCTTTCCGGACCGCTCGACACCAGGGGAGAGGCGCCGACGTTTGAGACCGTCGCCATGGAACACGAGTCAAGCGAGGGGGGCGTGTCGCGATACGTTCGACGCCTGACTCTCGACGAGTCCGGGCCGTGGGGGTACACCGTCCGGGTGGTTCCCGCGCACCCTCTGCTCTCGTCCGATGCCGCCCTCGGTCTGGTTGTCCAGGCATAGTCGCTTCCTTCGGGTTTACTCTGGCCGTATGAAACGAGTGATGCGCGCGCTCAGCGCTTTGGTTGTCGTGGCGGCGGTACTCCCGCTCGCGGCGTGCAGTTCCGGCCCGAGCTCCGACGAGGTCGCGGCGTGGAACGCGTTCGCGGTGTACCGGCAATCGGAACACGTCGCGACGCCGGTGTACGGTCCGCGGAGCATCACGGAGTATGTGCTCGGCGCCAAGGCTCCGTACGCGGCCCTCTACACAGGAGCGGGATCGATCCTGACGGGCAAGTTCACGGGTGCGACGACGGTCGTCGATCCCGAAACCGGCGTGGGCGAGGTGATGGCAACGTTCTCGATCCACGCTCCCGTGATGGGACAGCTCCTTGGCGACGTCGTGATCGACATTGGTGACGCGGCTCCCGGCGTGGACATGGACAAGGCCGTGCGCGGCGCGGGCAACGCGGTCGTATTCCTGGTGAACGACGAGGGAACGTGGAAGCTGTCCGACGGCCTCTACTCGATCTGTCCCACCGACAAGGACGGACGGTTGTCGATGCCCCTCGTCGAGCCGAGCGCGCGCGCGGACTACCTCTCGCCTGTCGTCGACGTGGTTGACGTTCAGGCGCTGCTCATCGCCGGTGCGCACGATCCTGGAGGGGTCCTCAACGGGGGCATGAACGACCAGCAGAAGAGCCTGATCGACAAGGCGAACGACCTCGGCGGTTAGGGCCGCGAGCCCCGCTTTTCCCCTTAGGCGCTGAGGTACACCCGCATCGCCAAGGCCGCGATCTCGATCTGTGACCCAGGGGCGATCGGCTCGGCGGATCGGGCCGCAACGGCGTCGGCGATGTCCGGCGACTCCCACGCGCTATCCCAGACGAGACGCCACGGCGTCCCCGATATCCGGCGGGATGACGACGGACGCCGAGGATGCGAAGCCGTTGATCACGATGAGGCAGTCGGGACCCTCGGCCAGCGAGCGCATCATCTGGAGCACGCGCGCGGACGTGTCGTGCCACCACTGCTCCGACTCTCCAGCGCCCGCAGCGTCGAACCACGCGAGATCGTCCCGACGGGTTTCGTCGCGGTCGCGGCCCTCGTAGAACGTCGTCGGGCGGAGCACGGGGTTCTCGCGGCGGAGCGCCAGGAGGTAGGCCGTTGTGTCGCGCAGGGACTGCTGCCACGGTTCGAGGTTCCAGTCGACCCATGAGATCGGGTTGTCCTGGCAGTACGCGTTGTTGTTTCCGCGTTGGGTGCGCCCGATTTCGTCGCCCGCGACGATCATGGGAACCCCGGCGGAAAGGAGAAGCGTGCCCATGAGATTGCGCGAGGATTGCCGCCGCGCCGCCGCGATAGCGTCATCGTCGCTCGGACCCTCTACCCCGTGATTCCACGAGCGGTTGTCGACCGAACCGTCGGCCCCGTTCTCGCCGTTCGCCTCGTTGTGCTTGTCGTGGTACTCGGTGAGGTCGCGGAGCGTGAAGCCGTCGTGGGCCGTCACGAAGTTGACCGAGGCGATCGGGCCTCGGGACAGGGGAGGATCGCCGTGGCCGAAGACGTCCGATGATCCGGCGAGTCGCGTCGCGAGATCGCGTACGCCGTGGCCAGCCTTCTTGTGCTGCGACCGTTCCGCGTCCACGAGCCAGAAGGTGCGGACGGAGTCGCGGAAGCGGTCGTTCCATTCCGCCATGGGGGCGGGGAAGGATCCGGTCTGCCACCCCCCGAGCCCGACGTCCCACGGCTCGGCGATGAGTTTCGCGCCCGCTATCACGGGGTCGGTCGTGATCGCAACGAGGAATGGGTGGCGGGCCTCGAAACCGTTCCCTGTCCTCCCGAGCGTCGTGGCGAGATCGAAGCGGAATCCGTCGACGCCGAAGTCCGTGATCCAGTGCCGAAGGGAGTCGAGGGCCATCTGGACGACGCGGGGCTCGCCGAAGTCGAGCGTGTTCCCGGTCCCCGTTGTGTCGTCGAGGACGCCGGGCTGGCCGTCGAGGTGTCGGTAGTATGCGCGGTTGTCGAGCCCACGCCACGACACCTGTCGTCCTCCCGTTCCCCCCTCGCATGTGTGGTTGTAGACGACGTCGAGTACGACGTCGATGCCCGCACGGTGGAGGGAGTCGATCGCCTTGCGCAGCTCGTCCGCCACCGCCTGGGGACCCTTCGCGCGCGCGGCGGCAGAAGCGTACGCGGCGTGAGGCGCGAAGAAACCGAGCGTGTTGTAGCCCCAGTAGTTCTCGAGTCCAAGGTGCTCGAGGCGCGTCTCGCTGGCGTACGCGTGGATCGGGAGAAGCTCCAGCGTCGTCGCGCCGAGCGACTGAAGGTGCCGGATGACCGCGTCGTGTCCGAGCGCGGCGTACGTGCCCCGAATCGACTCCGGCACGGCGGGCATCGTCTGGGTGAGGCCCTTTACGTGGGCCTCGTAGATCACCGTGTCCTGCCAGGGGATGGACGGCCCAGGCGCCACGGCGACGCGGGAGGGGGCGAGCAGGACGCCGCGAGGGACATACGGGGCCGAGTCGAGATCGTCGTCGCGACTGAGCGTCGCCTCCGCGCCCTCGGACGTCTCGGCCGCAATCGAGCCCTCGATGCCGCGCGCATACGGGTCGAGCAGGAGCCGCGACTCGTTGTATGCGTGTCCCTGCGAGGGATCCCATGGCCCGCGGGCGCGGAACCCGTAGCGTTGGCCAGGCTTCACGCCCGAGACGACGCCGTGCCACAGGCCCGACTCCGGCCCGAACAGGGGCACGCGCTTCTCCGCGCCGCCCGCATCGAAGAGGCACAGGTCGACGCCGGTCGCGTGGGGCGCCCAGACGGACACCGCGGCACCGCGATCAACGATGTGGAAGCCGAGGCGGTGGGGAGTGGGATTTGGGGTGACCGCCATGGTCACCATTGTCCCCTGCCACGCAGGTGTTTCCGTTCCGTCAATGGGCCGAGTCTAGGAAGTGGCGCGGCCGCCTGCGGACGCGACGCCCAGCCACGTCTCGGGGGTGGACTCTCCGCCCCACCCGAGCATCGCCGTGCCTGCCGTCACCCAGAGCGCGGGGACGCGTCGACCGGAGCGCGACCCGGCCAGCAGGAATCCCGCGTCCGGTGCGAGGAATTGCGGATGGACGGTCGCGACCGAGAGTCCCTCATCCAGCGTCAGCGGGGTGCGTCCCTGGGCGGCGAGGGAGCGTTCGGCGTCGTCGGCCGCGATCTCGCGGAACCGGTCACCGCGGTCGACGGCGAGGAGGAGATACGCGGCCGCGTCCGGGATCTCGAGGTGGGGAGCGGGGCGTACGCGTCCACCTGGGCGCGATGCCCGGGGTCGATGGAGCCTCGCTTGGCGGAGCCGGGAGCATGGAGCGCGGCCACGCGCACGCTCGGGGCCACGAGGCGCGACGTGACAACGATCGCGAACGGGATCCGTTCGGCCGTGACGGGCATCGGCAGTCCATCGGCTACGGCGCGATCGAGCACCTCCCGCAGGGGTTCAAGCTCGTCACGAAATTCCGACTCGGTGAGGTCGGTGATGTCGTGGTAGCCCGCCTCGACGTACGCGTCGGCCTGGTGCGTGAACACGGACTGGGCCAGTGTCAGCGTGTCCATGATTCTCCAGTCGTTCCGTCGAGATCGTTCCGCGGGGGCTCCGGAAGAACGGCTGACGGCGATGGCGAGTTCCCCGCCGTGGGTACCATGGCGCCATGCGGATTCTCGTGTGCGTCAAGTACGTGCCCGACATCCATTCCCCCCGTTCGTTCGAGTTCGGCCGCGTCGTTCGCAACGCCGAAGACGGCGGCATGAACGAGCTCGACGACCATGCCGTCGAGGCGGCCGTACGCCTGGTCGAGGAGCACGGGGGAGAGGTCATCGCGTTGACGGTGGGGAGCGCGGACGCGTCCGTCGCGCTTCGCAGGGCGCTTCAGTTCGGAGCGTCGCGAGCGATCCGCGTTTCGGACGACGCGATCGCGGGTTCCGACGTATTCGGCACCGCCCGTGTCGTGTCGGCTGCGATCCGCAGGGTAGCGGCCGAGGCTCCCATCGACATGGTCATCACGGGAATGGCCTCGCTCGACGGTCTGACGTCCATGCTCCCCTCGGCGCTTGCCGCGGAGCTGGCGTGGTCGCAACTCACGCTCGCCTCAGCTCTTGCGGTTGACGGCGATCGCGCGAGCATCGAGCGTCACCTCTCGGACGCGCACGAGACGGTCGAGGCCCCTCTTCCCGCCGTCGTGTCCGTGACGGACGAGATGAACAAGCCCCGGTACCCGAACTTCAAGGCGATCGTCGCCGCGCGCTCCGTCGCGATCGAGGAGTGGGCCGTGGGGGACCTCGGCATCCAGCCGGGCGAGGTCGGGGAGCGCGCCGCGTGGACCCGCGTCCTGAGCGCCGAGCCCCGTCCACCACGGGAGGATCGGCAGGTCATCAGCGACACGGGCGATGGTGGGACGAGGCTTGCCGCGTTCCTCGTGGAGAAGGGGTTCGCGTGATCGGGGTCGTCGTCGAGCACGGGCCGAACGGCATCAGCCACGCCTCCCTTGAGGTCCTGACCCTCGCGAGGCGAATCGCCACGCCCGTCGCGTTGTGGCTCGGCGCGGTCCCGGCGGACGAGGACGTCGCTGCGTTGGCTGCGCACGGCGTTGCGGAGATACGGGTATGCGACATCGGCCCGGCCGTTCACCTTCCCTCCGCGGCGAGTGCGGCGCTCGCTGAGGCGGCGAGCGGCATCGCCGTCGTGCTCGGGGTGTCGACGTTCGCGACGAAGGAGGTCGCGACTCGATTCGCAGCTGCTGCCGGGGCCGGAATGATCGTCGACGCCGCAGGCGTCGAGATTGTCGACGGCGCCGTTGAGACGGTGCAGGCGGTCTTTACCTCCACGTACCTCGTGCGGTCTCGCGTCGAGACCGAGAGGGCCGTCGTCCTCCTGCGCGCCAACTCCGTCGTCGCCGAGGCCGCCGCGACGCCGGGCGAGGCGCGCGTCGTGAGCGTCGTCGCCCCAGCCGTCTCGACGGCCGAAACACTCGTCAGTCGCGTCGACGTCCCCGCCGATGGCGTTCCCTTGTCCGAGGCGCCGGTCGTCGTCGCGGGAGGGCGCGGCACGGGTGGCGACTTCGCGCTCGTGAGCGAGCTCGCCGAGGCCTTGGGCGGCGCGGTCGGTGCGACGAGGGATGCAACGGACGAGGGGTGGATTGGCCACGAGCACATGGTCGGTCAGACCGGCACGACCGTCACGCCGACCCTGTATGTCGCGTGCGGGATCTCGGGCGCGGTCCACCACCGTGGGGGCATGCAGGGATCGGGAACGATCGTGGCGATTGACACGGACCCGGACGCGCCCATCTTCGAGATCGCGGACCTCGCCGTGGTTGGCGACCTGTTCGACGTGTTGCCCCAGGCGATCGCGGCACTGCGGGCGCGAGCGTAGCGAACCGCAGGCTACCTGCCGGAGCGCGAGTCCTTGTGAAGCTCGCGGATCTCGTCCCGAAGCTCGGCGATCGCGTCGAACTGGCGCTGGTTCAACTCGAGGAGGGCCTCGATGTCCTTCTTCGCAGCCACGTTCGTGTCGTAATCGTGCTGGGCGAGCGCGGCCGCGATGGCGTCCTGGCGCCTCGCGGCGATGAGGAGGATCGCGCCCTGGAGCCCGGCGAGCATGCTGAGGAACAGGTTGAGAAGGATGTACGGATAGGGATCCCACGCGTAGCCGAAGCTATTGGCCGCGGCCCAAGCCGCCATGATGAGGAGGAACGTTCCGACAAAACCCCAGCTGCCCATGAGGTTGCGCATGCGGTCGGCCGCCCGTTCGCCGCGCGTGAGGGTGTCGCTATGCCGCTGGTGCCACGTCCGAGCCGGGATCCGGCGAGCGCTCGAGAATCTCATGATTCGGGAGTGTACGCCGGGACGCTAGGGCCGCGAGGTCTAGTACGTGAACTGCGCGATACAGAAGATGTAGCGGTACCCGAAGTCGGCGGGATCCTCGCGGTAGTAGCAGCCGACCTTGGCCGACACGCCGGACGAGCCGCCCACGATGATGTTGTAGTGCGCGGATGAGGCGACGAAGTTCGCGACGAGTCCGGACATCTCCTTGTACGTGTATCCGACGATCTCGTTCGTCGTTCCCGTGTGCCACACCGACTTGGCCTTCGCGAAACTCAGCGCCACATTCTGCAGCGTCGACGTCTGCGTGCACGACGCGAGAGCGGGCTTGCCCGCGTTCACCCGAACGGCGCTGAGGCGTGAGCAGAAGTCCGAGGTGCTGCCCGGGTAGTACGAGATGCTCGACACCGGCGTGGTCGTGGTGGTCGTGGTGGTCGTCGGCGTGGTCGTGGTGGTCGTGGTGGTCGTCGGCGCGGTCGTGGTGGACGTGGTCGTGGTGGTCGTCGGCGCGGTCGTGGTGGACGTGGTCGTGGTGGTCGTCGGCGCCGTGGTCGTGGTCGTGGTGGTCGTCGACGTAGCGTGCGCAGCCGCTGCCGCCGCCGTCGTCGTGGTGGTCGTCGCGTGCGCCGCCGTTGTCGACGTCGTGGAGTCCGTCGGCGACCCCGTCGTCGTCGTGGTCTCGTCGTCCGCATCCGCCGGGAGTGCGACGAAGGTATCCGTGGTGGTTGCGGGCATGAGCGCGGCGACGCCGAGCGGCCCGGTCGTGGTCTCGCTCGTGGTCGCCGACGGGTCGACAATCGCGTCGGGCAGGACGCTCGCGTTCGCGAGCCCCGTCGAAGCCGCGTGAACAAGCACGGCAACGATGATCGCCGCCACCGCGATCGCGATCCACTGCTCAACGCCCAGACGTCGAGTCATGTCACCTCTCCCATGTGTGATCTACGAGCGACGGTACGTGACCGTTCCCGACAAATCAGCACATTGTGACGCGAATCACCCGGATGCGTCGGAGAGGGGTTTGGCGACGACCCCGGACGGACCGGAACCTGCGCCAGGCGTCGACGGGCCCGGCGTCGCGACGTGCGCGCGAGCGGCGTGCTCGTCGGAGTTGACGGTCACGTAGGTCAGTGCACCGAGGGCAACAGAGGCGACGGCCGTCGCGACCAACCACCAGTCGACGCGACGCGGTACGACGTCGTCCATCTCGCGTGGCTCCCCTCAGGGGATCCGCGATGCGCGCGTTCGGCGCAGGCGGCCCAATCCCCTTAGTCCCCTAGTGAGGGTAGAGCCCTCGGTGCGTGTGAGCGTTTCGCAAGGAGCCCCCGTGTGAGACATGTCACATATGTTCGCGGTCACACTCGACAACCGTCGGCTCTAGCCGAACGCGGATGCCGTACGGGCGCCGCCGTACAATCACCGGATGGCCCCGTACTACCTGGACAATGCCGCCACGACGCCGATGCGTCCCGCGGCGCTCTCCGCGTACGCGGAGGAGCTCGGGCGGGTGGGCAACCCCAGCGCGCTACACCGCTCGGGCAGGCTCGCCAGGGCCGTGGTCGAGGAGGCGCGCGAGTCCATCGCGCGATCGCTCGGAGCCCATCCCACCGAGGTGATCGTCACCGCCGGGGGGACTGAGGCGGACAACCTCGCGATCAAGGGGCTCTGGTGGGCGCGGACGGCGGAGGACCCGCGTCGCACCCGGATCGTGACGAGCGCCGTCGAGCACCACGCCGTTCTGGACGCCGCACGGTGGCTCGAACGCGAATATGGCGCGACGCTCGCCATCCTTCCCGTCAATCGAGACGGCGTGCTCGACCTGGCTGCGCTTCGCATGGAGATCGAGGCCCACGCGGACGAGATCGCGTTGATCTCCGTGATGTGGGCGAACAACGAGGTCGGGGCCGTGGAACCGGTCGCCGAGGTGGTCGCGCTCGCCGCCACCCACGGAATCCCGGTGCACTCCGACGCGGTCCAGGCGATCGGCCACGTCCCGTTCTCCTTCCGTGACTCCGGCCTCGCTGCCGCATCCGCGAGTGCGCACAAGTTCGGCGGGCCTGCGGGAGTGGGCGTGCTGCTCGCGCGTCGCGACCGCGCGCTCACGCCCCTCGCGCACGGAGGGGGGCAGGAGCGCGGTATTCGTTCCGGAACGCTCAACGCAGCAGGAATCCGCTCGATGGCCGTCGCACTCGAGGAGGCGGTCGCCGAGATCCCCGGAGAGTGCGCGCGTCTTTCGACGCTCCAGACCGACCTCATCGCCCGCGTGAGGAACCTCGATCCCGACGCCATCCTCTCGGGCCCCGAGCCCGGCCCGTCGCGCCTGCCGGGGAACGTCCACTTCGTGTTCCCTGGCTGCGCAGCTGAGGGGATGATGTACGTGCTCGATTCCCACGGCGTCGAGGCGTCGAACGGGGCGGCGTGCACGGCAGGCATCGCGCAGGCAAGCCACGTCCTTCTCGCGATGGGCCGAACGCTTCAGGACGCGACCTCGACCATGCGTTTCTCCCTCGGACACACCTCGACGGCCGAGGACATCGACGCACTCGTCGCGCATCTTCCCGAGGCGATCGAGAAGGCCCGACGCGTCGGACGTCCGAATCCCGCCCCGTCGTCATCGCGGCCCTCGGGGGCGCGATGAAGGTCCTCGCGGCCCTCTCGGGAGGTGTGGACTCCGCCGTCGCCGCCGCTCGCGCGGTGGATGCAGGCCACGACGTCGTCGGTATCCACATGGCCCTGAGCAAGAGCCGCGACGAGTTCCGCTCGGGTTCGCGCGGCTGCTGCTCGATCGAGGATTCCGGAGACGCCCGCCGCGCAGCCGATGTCCTAGGAATCCCGTACTACGTATGGGACTTGAGCGACGAGTTCGAGGAGAAGGTCGTCGCGGATTTTCTATCCGAGTACGCGGCCGGCCGAACCCCGAATCCGTGCGTTCGGTGCAACCAGCACATCAAGTTCGAGGCGCTGCTCGACCGTGCGGCGACCCTCGGATTCGATGCGGTCTGCACGGGGCATTACGCGCGCGTCGCGTCGCGCGAGGACGGAACGCCCGAGCTCCACCGCGCCGAGGATCGCCTGAAGGACCAGTCCTACGTGCTCGCGGTGATGGGTGGAGAGCGCCTGAGGCGCGCGATGTTCCCCCTAGGGGAGGTTGCCTCGAAGGCCGTGGTTCGACACGAGGCTGCGGCCAGGGGCCTCGGCGTGTCGAACAAGCCGGACTCCTACGACATCTGCTTCGTCGCCGACGGGGACACGCAGGGCTTTCTCGAGCGTCGCCTTGGCGAGCGGCCGGGCGACATCGTCGACGAGACGGGCGCTGTGGTCGGCACGCACGCGGGGGCGTACTCCTTCACTGTCGGCCAGCGCAAGGGGCTTCGTCTCCCGCGCCCCGCACCTGACGGCGAGCCCCGATACGTGACCGACGTCCGCGTCTCGGACAACGTCGTGGTCGTCGGCCCCGAGACCCTGCTATCCGTGACGGAGCTCGCGGGCGGAGACGTCGTGTGGCTCGCGGACGACGTCCCCGCGGAGGCGCCGACGCCGTGCACGGTTCAGGTTCGGGCGCACGGTGAGCCGGTGGCGGGACGGGTTTCGGTTGCGGGGGGGCGCATGGTCGTCACGCTCGACGCGCCGATGCGCGGCGTTGCCCCCGGACAGACGATGGTGGCCTACTCCGGGACTCGCGTCCTGGGGCAGGCCACCGTTGCGGGGCGGGCAGGTCCTAGCGGAGCATCGCGTTAACGTCTTCTAGCTCCGCTACGAGGCGTCGGCACTGCTCGCACGTTCGCAGGTGACCTGTGACGAATTCCAGGTCACGCCGGGTGAGGGATCCGCGGACGAACCCTGCGAGGTCTTCGAACACGGCGAGGCATGCGGAGTCGTTGACGGCGGCCAGGTGCTCCTGGAGGTACGCCTGGCGTAGCGCCTCGCGCGCCCTGTAGGCGAGCGCGGCGACCCCGTTGGGCGTTAGCCCGAGCCCCGGGGCGATCTCTGCCGGTGTGCGCTTCTCGATCTCCGTGTACCACAGGACGATCTGCCAACGCTCGGGGAGCGATGCGAACGCCTCCGCAACCGTCGAGTGCTCGAACTTCGCCATCGTCGGGTCCGAGCTCGCTTCCTGGTGGCCGAGAACCTCGTCGTGAACCGCCATGTCGTCGCAGGGGCGAATCCGATCGGCCCTGCGCTTGAGGTCGCGAGCCGTGCGCCGGATGACGGTGAAGAGGTACGCCCGGAACGCCTCGCTGGGGCCGTTGCCGCCCTGGAGCGCGCGGAGCACGCTCTCGAAGGCGTCGGCGACGATGTCGTCGACGTCGCTCGGGACGGACGTGTAGGCGAACGCGACGCGGCGCGCTGCGCTCGCGTGGCGCTCGAAGAGGATGCTGTAGGCGTCTCGATCGCCCTCGCGTACGGCAACGATGATCTCGGCGTCGCTGGACTCGTTCGTCCAAGTCTTGATTTCGGTGGTACTCATCGTTCTCACCGCCTCTTCTCTCTCTCCTCGTATTTGGTCTTCGATTCGCTGTTTATAGTTCGATCGTGAACCCGCGGGAAAGCGCTTTCAAGTCGGGGGATGGGGCGTGCGTCACACCTCAAGGTCAAAAGAGATCAGTTCCACATTCCGGGCGTGACGGACGCCACGCGTACGGGGGAAATAGCGCTTGTGTTACGCGGCGCTGCGCGCCTCGACGGCGGCGTGGAACCCTAAGCTTCGCGGCGACGAGCGCCGACTCCCGCGGCCCACAGGAGGCCGCCGATCGCAACAACGGCGACGAGGCTCGGCTTCCACAGGTCGCCGGAGACCCCGCTCGTGGCCGTATCCGCGAGCGCGCTACCGAGTCGTGAGGGCATCCAGGGAGCGATGGCGGGTACGACGCCGATGATCGGGAAGACGACCAGGATGACGAGGGACATCATCACGGTCGGGAGGACGCCGCGCATCCATTGCGCGACGGCGCCGACGAGCGCAACGACCAATGCTAGGAAGAGAACTCCGAGCGCGGCGCCCACGAGCACCCGATCAACCGGAACGGAGCCGAGGAGGGCCCACGTCTCGTACCACGCGGTCACCGTTCCGGCGAGGAACGCGCCCGCGGCGAGCACGAACGACACGACGAATCGCGGGATGAGCACGGACCACAGGGACGAGACCCGCGTGCGCAGGAAGACGCCCATCTCGGGGATGGCGTCGAAGGCGAGGGCTCCGGCCGCGACGACGACCGCGACGATCGTGCCCACCTGGACGGCATTGGAGATGTACTGAACGAAGCCATCCGCGGGAACGGGGTCGGGGAACGTAATCGTCACGCCGGAGCCGCTTCCCCCTGCCGCTTTGAGAATCTCAGGGAGGTACTTCGCCGTGATGGGACCGAGCAGCCCGAAGATCATGTAAACGCTCGCGAGAGCGAGCCAGCGGCGCGTGCGTACCGCGCGCAGCATTTCCAGCCTCCACAGGGTCATTGCGTGAGCTCCAGGAATGCTCGTTCGAGTGAGACCTCTTCGGGCTTCATGGTGATGACCGTTGCCCCGGCACGAGCGAGGGCGGAGACGAGTCCCTCCTCGGCTTCCGAGAGCGATCGAACCTCCACCTGGAGCGCCCCGTCGTGATTCACGACCTGGGTGACCCATGGCTCTCGTTCGAGCGCCGCGATCGCGGGCGTCGCGTCCCCCCGAAGGCGGATCTCGTAACGGGGAACCGCCGAGCCGACCAGGAGGTCTCGAATTGGCCCCTGGAAGAGGAGCCGGCCTTCGGCGAGGATTCCTACCTCGTCGCAGACCTCCTGGACGTCCGCGAGGATGTGACTGGAGAACAGGACGGTCGACGAGCCCCTCGAAGGCGAGCGATGAGGTCAAGGACCTCGCGGCGCCCCTGGGGATCGAGGGCCGACGCGGGCTCGTCGAGTAGCAGAAGGCGCGGCCGCGACACGAGCGTCGCCGCGATGCCGAGGCGCTGGAGCATCCCGCGCGAGTATCCGCCCACCCGACGCCCGGCCGCCTCGGTCAGGCCCGTCTGGTGGAGCACCTCGTCGATGCGCGTGGGCTCCGCGTCCGGGGCGGTGAGGCCTAGCGACAGGTCGACGACCTCGCGGCCCGTGAGCCACTTGTCGAATTGCGGGGTGTCCGACAGCACGCCGATCTCGGTTCGAGAAGCGTCGACCGACACGTCCCCCGAGGTCGCGTCTCTCAGCCCGGACAGGATTCCGAGGAGCGTCGTCTTGCCCGCACCGTTCGGGCCCGCGAGGCCGTAGATGGATCCGGCGGGGACGCTGAGGTCGACGCCGTCGAGCGCGGTCTTCGCGCCGTAGGTCTTGGTGAGCTGGTGTGTGGAGATCAACTCGATCGATCCGAGTCCCGGCCGACGAGGAGATAGACGATCCCCCCCGCAGGAATCGACATCACGCTAATGAGGGCCCAGGCCCACTTCGGGAGGTGTTTGACGGGATGACGGGCGATGTCAATCCAGCAATAGACGAGAAAGGCGAGACCTAGAACAATGACCGGCGCCCACGCTGCCCAATTGAAGGTGACGTCCATTCTGCTCTCCCTCGTTGTTGTCGCAGATCAGATATTACTCCCGGCCCGTGGCGCACGAACATCGGCCCGGGCATATTCTCCCGGGCCGATGTCGACATTCGAATTACGCTGCGGCAACCTGAATTCGACGCGGCTTGGCCGACTCCGACTTGGGGACGGTGATCGTCAGGAGCCCGTCGGCGTAAGCGGCCTCAACCTTGTCGGACTCGACGTGCTCGGGCAGGCGCACGGTGCGCTGGAATCGCCCGAACCGGCGCTCGATGCGGCGGAAGTCCACCGCGTCCTTCTCGCCGTAGAAGCCGCGCTGGCCCGTGATCGTCAGGACGTTCGCCTCAACAGAGACGTTCACCTCGTCCGGCTTGACGCCAGGAAGCTCCACGTGGAGCGTGAAGGAGTCTTCGGACTCCTCGGCGTCGAGGGCGGGGGTGAAGGCCTTCGTCAGGCCCGTCGTGGCGATCCCGTATGCGGGGCGGATGTATCGAACTACGTCGCGTGTCATGGTGCTCTCCTTGTGGTGATCGGTGAAGGTGACGTCGGTACGGATGTAACGCCGATCGCCGCGAGATTGAGTCCCGAAGACTCAAGTTTCCGCCGATGGCGGAACGTGGCGTTTGAGGATCCATCCCGATCCGAGAATCGGGGCCCGTGGGAGCCGCATGGACGTCGCCCCTACGTGGTGGAATAGGGACGTGACCGCAGCAGCCGACCCGCGCGCCCGCCGCGCGGAACTCGTGCAGCAGATCGAGGAGCACCGCGCCGCGTATTACGAGCACGACGCGCCTACGGTTTCCGACGCAGAGTACGACGCGCTCGCGCGCGAACTGGACGAACTCGAGGCGAGCCACCCCGAACTCGCGGCCCCCGACAGCCCCAGCCGTACCGTCGGCGGCGCGGTCGCGTCCGGCTTCGCGTCGGTTCACCACCGCGAGCGCATGATGAGCCTCGACAACGCGTTCTCGCTCGACGACGTCCAGGCGTGGATCGAGAGGGTCGAGCGATCGGGACGAGGGTTCGACTACGTGTGCGAACCCAAGATCGACGGCCTATCGATCTCGCTGACCTACGAGGACGGCGCCCTCACCCAGGGGGTAACGCGGGGTGACGGGACGGTGGGGGAGGACGTCACGGCCAACGTCCTCACCATCGCGGGTCTGCCGCACCGCCTCGCTGGCGCCGCGCCCGCGATCGTGGAGATTCGCGGTGAGGTGTATCTTCCCGTCGAGGCCTTCGCGGAGCTCAACGAGCGCCTCGTGGCCGAGGGAAAGGATCCGTACGCGAACCCTCGCAACACCGCGGCGGGCTCGCTACGCCAGAAGGACGCGTCCGTCACGGCCACGCGACCGCTCGCCGTGACCACGTACGCGCTCGGCGCGCTCGACTGGGGGACCACCAGCCCGGATCCGCGCGCTACGACCCAGATAGGCATCTACGCCCTCCTCGCCGACTGGGGCCTTCCCGTGTCCGACCTCGCGGAGGTCCACGCCGAGGCGGGGGAGATTGCCGCGTACCTCACGCGTCTCGAACAGCGACGGCACGCGCTCGTGTACGAAATCGATGGTGCGGTGCTCAAGGTCAACGACCGGGCCGTGCAGAGCGAGCTCGGCGCGACGTCGCGAGCCCCGCGCTGGGCTATTGCTTACAAGTTCCCGCCCGAGGAGGTGACGACGACGCTCGAGGACATCCGGGTCGACGTCGGCCGCACCGGGCGCGTCACGCCGTACGGGGTCATGACGCCGGTGGTCGTCGCGGGGAGCACGGTGACGTTCGCGACGCTCCACAACGCCGACGAGGTCGCGCGGAAGGGCATTCTGATCGGCGACCGCGTCGTCTTGCGCAAGGCGGGCGACGTCATCCCCGAGATCGTGGCACCCGTGGTGGCCGTGCGCACCGGGACAGAACGGGCGTGGGTCATGCCCACGGAATGCCCCAGCTGTGGCGAGCCACTCGCGCGGCAGAAGGAGGGCGACGTCGACCTCCGGTGCCTTAACTCCGAGAGGTGTCGCGGACAAATCGTCGACCGTATCGCATTCATCGGCTCGCGCGGAGCCCTCGACGTGGAGGTTCTCGGCGAGAAGGCGGCGGCCGCGCTCGTCGATTCGGGCGTTCTCGACAACGAAGGTGGCCTCTTCGACCTCACGGAGGAATCGCTACGCCGCGTCCCGCTCTTCACGCTGGAGAAGGACTCGAAGAAGGACGGCGTTGACCGCAAGGCTGGCGACCTCTCGACGAACGGGTATCGACTACTCGCCAATCTCGCGGACGCCAAGGGTCAACCCCTGTGGCGCGTGCTCGTGTCGCTCAGCATCCGCCACGTCGGGCCGACGGCCGCGCGCGCCCTCGCGTCCACGTTCGGGTCGCTGGAGGCGATCCGCTCCGCAGCGCCCGCGAGGCTTGCCGAGACGGACGGCGTCGGCCCCGTGATCGCGCAGAGCCTCGTCGAATGGTTCGAGCTGCCGTGGCACGTGGCGATCGTCGATCGCTGGGCTCGCGCGGGCGTTCGCATGGCGGACGAGCACACCGCGACGGCGGCGCAGACGCTCGCGGGGCTCACCGTCGTCGTCACCGGATCTCTCGAGGGATTCTCTCGCGACGGCGCGACCGAGGCGATCGTTGCTGCGGGAGGCAAAGCGTCATCGTCGGTCAGCGCGAAGACGAACGTGGTGGTGGTGGGGGCCAACGCTGGCTCGAAGGCCGCGAGGGCCGAACAGCTCGGGATTCCGATGATCGACGAGGCTGGCTTCGTTCGCCTACTGGCGCAGGGTCGAAGCGCGCTCGACTAGGACGACGGACCTTCTCGCCTCGCGGCGCGCGGGATAGGCTGGCAGTACAGCGTCCGACGGACGGTCGCCGCGACAGGGGAGGTCAGCATTCGTACCTCGATCACCTGCGCGAGGGAGGGACGAAGATGAGTCGCATCGTCACCGTCGGCCCGGACCAGACCATGCGCCTGTCCGAGATCGGTGAGTTGACCGCGCTTGCATACCTGGCGGATGGCCTCTTCGACGCCGCGCACCCCTACGTCCCCGAGCTCCGGGATGCCAAGGCCCGCGCGGAACACGCCATTTTGCTGATGATGGCGGATGGCGACGACGGGCAGGGTGCTGCCGTTGGAACGCTCACAGTCGTGCCGAACGGGTCGCCCTTCTCGGAATTCTCCCGGGACAACGAGTACGAGCTCCGTATGCTCGCGGTGTCACCGCTTGCTCGCGGACGGGGGATCGGCGAGGAACTCACGGTCTTCGGGCTCGAGACGGCGACGTCGCTCGGCGCCACGCGCGTCGTCCTCACGACGATGGAAGAGATGCGTGCAGCACACGCGATCTACGAGAAGCTGGGCTTCGTTCGCGAGCCCGAGCTCGACTGGGTCGCCCACCCCGCGCGCGACAAGGTGCGATGCGACGAGACCTGTCGGGGCAAGGATGGCGCGTGCACGGCGGGCGGGCGCAAACTCCTCGCCTATTCGTGGACGCCGAAGTAGCGCTCTAGTTCACCGCGACGTCGGTCCACCGCGGCGAGGTCTCGCCGATGGTGTGGACCTTGCCCGTCAGCGACGTGGAGGCTTCGGACTCCCGCGTCGCGGAATCTCCGACCCACACTTCGAGAGTCGCAGGCTCCACCACGCGGGCGAGCGAACGATCCGAGAACGCGAGTCGGGTCGTCGGAACGCGGAATGCGATCGTCGCCTCCGCCCCTGGTTCGAGGCTCACGCGCTTGAATCCGAGTAGCTGCGCGACGGGCGTGGGAATCGAGACGTACCGCAGGCGTCCGTACAGTTGGACGACGGTGTCGCCCGCCCGGTCGCCCGAGTTGCGCACGGTGACGGTCGCGTCGACGTAGCCGTCCGTCGGAACGGACGCCGGTACGGCGAGATCGGAGTACGAGAAGTCCGTGTACGAGAGTCCGAAACCGAACGGCGCGACGGGGACGCTCGAGAGGCTCGTCACGTCGGAGTCATCGCCGAGGTTCGGGCGGAGGTACGAGTACGGCTGTGCGCCGGACGAGCGGGGGAGGGTGACCGGGAGGCGTCCGGACGGGTTCACGCGTCCGGAGAGCACGCCCGCGATGGCGTCCGCTCCCTCTTCGCCGGGGAAAAAACTCTGAACGACGGCGGAGCAGCGTTCCATCGCCCATCCGAGGACGTACGGGCGCCCGGTCAGGGCGACGAGGACGACGGGGGTTCCCGTGTCGAGGATCGCCTCGACGAGGCGGCGCTGGACGCCGGGAAGTTCGAGGTCGTCGGTGTCGCATCCCTCGCCCACCGTGCCTCGGCCGAACAGGCCGGCGTGGTCGCCAACAACGACGACGGCGACGTCAGACGCGGCCGCGGAAGCGACCGCCTCGGGGAAGCCGGACTCGTCATCGTCGGACACCGCACAACCGCGGGTGACGCTCACGCTGGACGAGAACTCGGCGGATACCGCTTCGGCGATCGTGGGAACCTCAAGCCCAAGCTCGACGCCCGGACGGTTCACCAGAACGTGGTTAGCGAAGGAGTAGCACCCGAATACCGCGTTCGCTCGATCGGCGTTCGGGCCGATCAGCGCGATCGACGGCGCCTTCACCCCGGTGGGGGCGAGGGGCAGGATGCCATCGTTCTTGAGGAGCACGACCGACTCGTGCGCCAGGGTGCGAGCCGCTGCGCGGTGCTCGGGAGAGTCGAGATCGATCGAGGTCGGCGGCTCGTTCTCGAACGTCGCGTCGAGAAGCCCGAGTTCCGCCTTCTGTTCGAGGATGCGAAGAACGGCGCGGTCAACGAGCGCCTCGTCGATACGCCCGGACGTGACTCCCTCGCGTAGCGGGTCAGTGAAGGCATCGCCGCTGGGAAGCTCGATGTCCACGCCAGCAGTGAGCGCTTGATGCGCCGCGTCCTCAAGGTTGACGGCAACCTCCTGAAGAAGGTGGAGGAATGCGACCCCGAAGTAGTCGGCGACGACGACGCCGTCGAATCCCCACCGCTCCCTCAGGAGCGTCGTGAGAAGGTCTTTGTTCGCGGCGGGAGGCACACCATCGACCGCCGCGTAGGAGTGCATCACCGAACGTACGTTCGCGTCCTTCACCGCCATTTCGAACGGAACGAGCAGGACGTCCTGCATCTCTCGAGGTCCGGCGCTGACGGGGCCGAAGTTCCGGCCGGCGCGCGACGCGGAGTATCCGGCGAAGTGCTTGACTGTCGCGTGCACGCCCTCGGACTGGAGTCCGCGAATGTACGCGCAGCCGATGACGCCGACCTCGTACGGATCCTCACCGATGCATTCGTCGACACGACCCCACCGGGGGTCGCGCACGACGTCGAGCACAGGTGCAAGGCCCTGGTGGATCCCGAGATCCCGCATCGATGCTCCGATGAGCGACCCCATGGTCTCGACCGCCTCCGGATCGAAGGCGGCACCCCACGCTAGGGGAGTCGGAAACGTCGCCGCCTTCCAGGCGGCGAAGCCTGTCAGGCACTCCTCGTGAACGAGCGCGGGGATGGCGAGGCGAGTCCGCGCGATCAGATCACGCTGGAAGCCCCAGAGCCACGCCGCTCGTTCCGCAGGTTCGTACGGACTCGTTCCGTACACCCGGGTGAGGTGACCGAGGCCGTGTGCGCTGGCCTCGGTCAACCCACCGTCGTGTCGGATCTCGCCCTGGAGGGGGGCGACGACGTCGCCCTCCTCGTCCTGCCAGAACCCGACGATCTGCGCGAGCTTCTCGTCGAGTGTCATCTGAGCGAGCAACCCCGCGGCGGTGCGGAGCATCGTTTCCGTCATCGTGTGCCCTAGTCCTCGTCCTAGACCTAGCCCTTGACCGCGCCCGTGAGACCCTCCACAATCCGCCTCTCCATGAAGAGGAAGAAGATGAGAGCCGGAATCATGGACAGGGACGTGTACGCCATGATCGCCGTCATGTCTGCTGCGTGTTGACCCTTGTAGATGGTCACGCCCAACGGAAGCGTCATGGTGGTGGGGTCGCCCGTCAGGATGAGGAGCGGTAAGAGGTATGAGTTCCAGCTTCCGATGAAGGCCAGGACGCCGACCGTCACCATTCCCGGCCGCGCGAGCGGCAGGAGGATCCGCCAGAAGTACCCGATACGGGTGACGCCGTCGATGAAGGCCGCCTCCTCGAGTTCCTTGGGGAGCGCGGCGACGAACGGCCGCATGATGATGATCGTGATCGGTAGCCCGAACGCGATCTGCGGAAGAATCAGCGCGATCAGGTGCTGCGCGTTGCTGGTGTCCTTCCCGATCAGGTGCATGTCGTGGAGCATCAGGTACAGCGGGAGGATGGCCACCGTCAGCGGGAACATCAGACCCGTCGCGAACACGACGTACAGGAACTCGCGCCCCTTAAACGAATAGCGCGCAAGCGGATACGCGGCCATCGTTCCGAGGACGACGATGCCAAGCGTCGTGCCGAGCGAGACGACCGCCGAATTGAAGAACTGACGCCAGAAGAGGCCCTTCGAGAGGATCCCCGCGTAGTTCTTCATGAGGAAGGGATCGGGGAACCCGGCGGGGTTGGACGTGAACTGATGCAGGTCACGGAACCCGCCGAGAATCAGGTAGGCGATCGGTCCGAGCGTGAGGGCCACGGCGATCAGCGCGATGCCGATCGAGATGTACGTCGAAGCCTCGCGGCTCATTCCCGAGCGCATGAACTGTTCGGAGTAGCGCTTCCATAGGCTGCGCTTCGGTGCCCTTTCGGATACGGGCTGCTTTACGTCCGTCTTGAGAGTCACGTCGTCACCTTAATTCTGGTCATTGCCGGAGTTGTCGCGACGCAAGACGAAGAACATGTACGCCAACGCGACCGTGAAGGAGAGGAGGAACATGATCACGGCGATTGCGCTCCCGTAACCGAAGTCGTTCCGATAGAAGCCCGTGTCCATCATGTAGGACGCGACAGTGGAGTACTGGCCGATGGTTCCGCCTCGGTTCAGGACCCACACCATGTCGAAGAGTTGGATCGAGCCGATGATGGAGAGGAACGCCCAGACTCGGACGGTCGGGCCGATCAGGGGGATATTGATTCGCAACTGGATCTTCCACCAACTCGCCCCGTCGATCGAGGCGGCCTCCTGCAACTCCTGCGGTACGCCGGACAGTCCGGCGAGGAACAGGATGATCGCGAGGCCGAGGTACTTCCAGGTCACGATGAAGAAGACCGTGAAGAAACCGAAATGGGCGTCCTCGAACCAACCACCGGCCGGCGGATGGAGCCCGACCCCCTCGACGATCTTCGTGGCGATGCCGTTGGGGTCGAGGATGACGAACCACATGACGCCGGTGATGACCTCGCTCAGCACGTACGGGGCGAAAATGATGAGCCGCACAATCCCGCGGCCGGGGAAACGTCGGTTGAGCATCAGCGCGATCATCAGCGCGAGCGGCAACTGGATTGCCATGGACAATCCGATGACGAACAAGTTGTGGCTAAGCGCCGTCAGGAACGGATCGGTGTAAGCGGTCTTGAAGATTCCGCTTCCGAACAGCGCGCGGCGATAGTTATCGAGCCCTATGAACTCCGCGTCGGAGAATTGCTCGACGCCGTTCCATTTGTAGAAGCTGTACCGCACCGCTGAGATCACGGGGTACACCACGAACACGAAGAACATCGCAAGGGCTGGTCCCGTGAACAGTGCAATCTCGCTCCACTTACGAAGGCCAGAGCCGTTTCGTCGTGTGGTTTTCGGGCCGTCAGGGCGGGACCCCATCGCCGACGCTTTCGCGCCGGCGACGGGGTCCTTACCCTTGCCCGAGGCTGCCGTGGTAGTCACGCCAGTGCCTCGCTTTCCTAGGGCCGGGGTCGTGCCTACTGGGTGGCGGCAGCCGCCGTCATGAGATCAACGACGCCCTGGGGGGTCCCAGTGCCTGCGAAGATCTTGACGATGCCGTTGTTCATGGCTCCACCAACGTTGGTGCCGTAGGTGGTGTCGAGCCAGAGCTGGGTGTACTTAGCGTTACCAGCAACGGCAGCGATTTCCTGCATGATGGGGCTCGCAACTGCGCTCGCCGCACCCGGGTTAGCCGGAAGCGGGGAGCCCGCGATCGACGCGTACGCCTTCTGCACGTCAACCGAGGTCAGGTACGCCAGGAAGTCGGCGCACTCAACAGGAGCGTCCTTGTAGCATGCGAATCCGTCACCGCCACCGAGAGCGGCCGTCGGGTCACCCGCGCCACCCGAAACAGCCGGGAACGCGAACCAACCAAGGTCGTCCTCGATCGCCTGCTTGGCAGCGTCGTCCGCGCCGAAACCACGGTAAACGCCGAGGTTCCAGTGACCCATCAGCTCCATAGCGGCCTTACCCGTGGCCACAAGGCCGGCGGACGAGGTCGGAATCTGCTGAGCCTGCGTGGAGGTGTACTGCGGCTGGAACGGCTTGGTGTTAATGAACGACACCAGGTCGTCGCCGGCCTTCACGAAGCACGGGTCCGAGAAGTCGAACGACTTCGCCGAGGCGGGAATAACACCCTCGGCGCACTCGCGCAGAGCGAACTGGTACCACCAGTGCGCTGCAGGCCACTTGTCACCAGCACCGACCGCGATCGGGATGATGCCAGCGTCCTTCAGCTTCTGGACATCGGCACTGAGCTCGTCCATCGTCTTGGGCTCGCTGGTGATGCCAGCCTTCTCGAAGAGAGACTTGCGGTACCAGATGCCTTCGACACCGAACGTGTACGGCATGCCGTACGTAACGCCGTCAACCGTCCACGGGGCAACTGCGCCACCGAGCTGGGAGATCGCGTCGGGGATCAGGTCCGAAAGGTTGAGCAGGTAGCCTGCGTCAACCTGCTGGACCATTTCGCCGCCGCCCCACGCCGCAAAGATGTCGGGGGCGTCGCCGGAGCTCAGCGCAGCCGGAATACGGGTGCGCTGAAGGTCGTTCGTCTCGATCTGCTCGATCTTGAACGTGACATTCGGGTGCGCGGCGGTGTAGTCATCCGCGACCTTCTGCCAGAAGTCGCCCGCCGGGTTGTCCCCGTTGTCGCTGGCGATGGAGTTGTGCCACCACGTAAGGGTGACGGGGGCGGCCGATGTGGCACCGCCCGTAGGAGTAGTACTAGTAGTGGTGTTGCTGCATCCTGCGAGCACCATTGCGGTTGAGGCCGCGAGCGCGCAGAAAGCAACAATGGGCTTCTTGTTCGCCATGCTGGGTCCTTTCAGTCTTCCTTGACTTTGGCCGAACATGCGGAAGTCTCGCAGTGGCATCGGCTGGATGTCAATCGTTATAGACAACGTTTTCGCAATCGTTATCAAAGTGGAAGCGAGTAGGGATAGCATGGTCACGCCATGACTCATTCGACACGTGTGAAGCTCGCCGACGTCGCCGCCCACGCGGGGGTTTCGGTCGCGACCGTTTCGAAAGTCGTGAACGATCGATACGGAGTTTCGAAGAACACGACCGACCGCGTGCGGCAGTCCATCGACGAACTCGGGTACGCCGGAAACCTCAGCGCATCGAGTCTTCGGTCCTCGCGCACGAACGTGTTGGGCATCCTGCTGGCCGGCTTTGAGCCCTACAGCGCCGAGCTGCTGAAAGGCGTCTCCCGCGTCGCGGAGAACAGTGAGTACGAACTACTCGCGTACACCGGGCGCAACGCAGTCGGGTGGGAGCGGCGGTCGCTCGCACGCTTGGGCGGCACGCTCATCGACGGAGCCATCCTCGTGACACCCACGGTCGTCGGAGCGAGCGCCCCCATCCCGGTCGTCGCCGTCGACCCGCACTCCGGACCCTCGGAGATCCCTTCGGTCGACGCTGATAGTTATCGCGGCGCGCAACTGGCGACCGATCACCTGATCGGCCTCGGGCACAAGAGCATCGGCCTTCTCGGTGGTCGACGCGACCTCGACTCCGCCCTTCTTCGGGAGAAGGGGTATCGCGACTCGATGGCCGCCGCGGGTCTCTCGGTCAACGAATCGCACGTGCGCGACGCCGGGTACGAGGCCGAGCCTGCCGGACTCGCGGCCACCGACGTCCTATCTCGCGCCGATCGCCCGACCGCGATCTTCGCCGCGAACGACATGAGCGCGCTCGCAGTCGTCGCATCGGCCAAGGCCCTCGGCATCCGGGTGCCCGAGGATCTCTCCGTTGTCGGATTCGACGACGTCCCCGATGCTGCTCTCGCGGATCCGCCGCTCACCACGGTGCGCCAGCCGCTCCAGCGAATGGGCGAAGAGGCGATGCGACTCCTGCTCGACATTCTCGGCAACGTCGACCGCCCGCACCACGTCCGCCTCCCCGTCGAGCTCATTGTCCGCTCGACCTGCGCGCCTCCCGCCAACAACTGACGGTTGGTCGGCCAGGAGGCCGCGTCGGCGGCACGCTGCGCTGACTAGAGTGGTCCCCATGGCAACCCTCGACCGCGCCGAAGTTGCGCGCCTCGCGACCCTTGCTCGCATCGACCTGGACGACGCCGACCTCGATCGACTTTCCGGCCAACTCGCCGCGATCGTCGACGCCGTCGCCACCGTGTCCGAGGTCGCGGGCCAGGACGTCCCGGCAACGTCTCACCCCATTCCCATGGCTAACGTCGCACGCCCGGACGTGGTGCGTCCGTCGCTAACGCAGGCGGAGGCGCTGTCCGGAGCGCCAGAGGTCGAGGACGGCCGCTTCCGCGTTCCCCAGATTCTGGGGGAGGAGGCATGAGCGACTGGACACGCCGCACGGCGGTGGAGATCGCCGACGCCCTTGCCGCGGGCGATGTCTCGTCCGAGACGGTCGTTCAGGCCCACCTGGACCGCATCGCCGCGGTCGACGGCCCGGTTCACGCGTTCCTTCACGTCGACGCGGAGGGCGCGCTCGCCGAGGCGCGCGCCGTCGACGCCGACCGCGCGGCTGGCAAAGACCTGCCTCGCCTCGCGGGCGTGCCGATCGCGGTTAAGGACGTCCTGGTCACCCAGGGTCTCCCGACGACGGCGGGCTCGCGCATCCTCGCGGGCTGGATTCCGCCGTACGACGCGACGGCGACCCGCCGTATCCGCGAGGCACGCATGCCGATCCTCGGCAAGACCAACATGGACGAGTTCGCGATGGGTTCCTCGACCGAGCATTCGGGCTACGGCGCGACGCACAACCCGTGGGATCTCGACCGGATCCCCGGCGGCTCGGGCGGAGGCTCCGCCGCGTCGCTCGCCGCTTTCGAGGCGCCGCTTGCGATCGGCTCCGACACGGGTGGCTCGATCCGCCAACCCGCCTCCGTCACCGGAACCGTCGGGGTCAAGCCGACGTACGGCGGGGTGAGCCGCTACGGCGTCATCGCCCTCGCGTCGTCGCTCGACCAGTTGGGACCGTGCGCGCGCACGGTCATGGATACGGCGCTGCTTCACGAGGCGATCGGCGGGCACGACCCGCTCGACGCCACGAGCCTTGACGAGCCCGTGCCGCCCGTGGTCGAGGCGGCACGACGCGGCCGCGAGGACGGCCTCAAGGGCATGAAGGTCGCAGTAATTAAGGAGTTGGGCGGCGACGGATTCCAACCCGGCGTCTCGCAGCGCTTCGCGGAGGCGCTCGATCACCTCCGTAGCGCGGGCGCAGAGGTGGTCGAGGTGAGTTGCCCGAGCTTCGAGTACGCGCTCGCGGCCTACTACCTGATCCTTCCGTCCGAGGCGTCCTCGAACCTCGCGAAGTACGACTCCGTGAGGTTCGGTCTCCGGGTGGACGACGGTGACTCGACGATCGAGAGGGTGATGGCTGCGACGCGGGCGGAGGGCTTCGGCGACGAGGTCAAGCGCCGGATCATCCTCGGCACGTACGCGCTAAGCGCTGGCTACTACGACGCCTACTACGGCTCCGCGCAGAAGGTGCGCACGCTCATCCAGCGCGACTTCGCAGCCGCGTTCGCTGCCGCCGACGTCCTGGTGTCCCCGACGTGTCCGACCACCGCGTTCAAACTCGGCGAGCAGCTCGACGATCCGCTCACTATGTATTTGAACGACGTCGCGACCATCCCCGCGAACCTCGCGGGCATTCCGGGGATGTCGCTCCCCGCCGGCCTCGACCCGAAGGACGGTCTCCCCGTCGGATTCCAGATCCTCGCGCCGGCGCGCGGCGACGACCGCCTGTACCGGGTGGGCGCGTCGCTCGAGGCGGCGCTGGACGCGGAGCGGGGCGGCCCCTTGCTTGCTGCGGCTCCCGAACTGGAGGTGGCGTCGTGAGCGCGGCGGACAAGTTGCTCGGCTACGAGGAAGCCCTCGAGACGTTCGACCCCGTATTCGGGATCGAGGTCCACGTGGAGCTCAACACCAAGACCAAGATGTTCTGCGGCTGCGCGAACGAGTTCGGAGCCGAACCCAACACGCAGGTGTGCCCCGTGTGCCTCGGCCTGCCAGGCTCCATGCCCGTCACCAACGAGAAGGCCGTCGAGAGTGCGATCCGCCTCGGCCTCGCGCTGGGATGCTCCATCCGCGAGTCGAGCCGCTTCGCCCGCAAGAACTACTTCTACCCTGACCTCGCGAAGGACTACCAGATCTCCCAATACGACGAGCCGACGTCGTACGAGGGCGCGATCGACGTCGTCCTCGACGACGGCACCACGGTCGCGATCGGCATCGAACGCGCGCACATGGAAGAGGACGCGGGTAAGAACACTCACGTGGGAGGCTCCGGGGGAATCCAGGGCGCCGACCATTCGCTCGTCGACTACAACCGCGGCGGCGTTCCGCTGGTCGAGATCGTCACCAAGCCCATCACGGGCGTGGGGCTCCGGACGGCGGAGGTGGCGCGCGCGTACGTGGCGACCATCCGCGACCTCGTGCGGGCGCTCGGCATATCGGACGGGCGAATGGAGCAGGGGTCGCTCCGAGCCGACGTCAACCTGTCGCTTCGCGCGAAGGCCGCGCCCGGCGAGGATCAGGACGCGATCCCCTTCGGGAAGCGCTCCGAGACCAAGAACGTCAACTCGCTCCGAGCCATCGAGCGGGCCATCCACTACGAGGTCGGGCGTCAGGCCGCGCTCCTCGCGGCGGGGGAGCCCGTCGTGCAGGAGACGCGCCACTGGCACGAGGACACGAACTCCACCACGCCGGGCCGCTCCAAGGAGGAGGCGGAGGACTACCGCTACTTCCCCGAGCCGGACCTTCTGCCGGTGGAGCCGTCGCGCGAGTGGGTCGAGGAGCTCCGCGCGACTCTTCCCGAGCATCCCGCCAAGCAGCGGGCGCGCCTCCAGAAGGACTGGGGCTTCACCGACCTTGAGATGCGCGACGTGATTGCGGCCGACGCCGTCGACCTTATCGAGGAGACGGTCGCCGCTGGCGCGGCTGCCCAGGCGGCACGCAAGTGGTGGATGGGAGAGCTGGCGCGGACGGCCAAGGAGACAGGGCGTCGAGTTGGCCGAGATGCCCGTGCGCCCTGCCGACATCGCCGAGCTCCAGTCACTGGTGGACTCCGGCGCCCTCAACGACAAGCTCGCGCGCCAGGTGCTCGCCGGGCGTTCTCGAGGGCGAGGGCTCGCCCGCCGCGGTGGTCGAGGCTCGCGGCCTCGCCGTCGTGAGCGACGATTCGGCGCTCGAGGCCGCCGTGGACGCGGCGCTCGCAGCCGACCCGGACGTGCTCGCCAAGATTCAGGACGGCAAGGTCGCAGGCGGCCGGGGCGATCGTCGGCGCCGTCATGAAGGCGACGAAGGGTCAGGCCGACGCGGGGCGGGTCCGCGAGATCATCCTCGAGCGGGCGGGCGTCGAAGGCTAGCGCCGCCCGACTGCGTCGGAAACCTCGCGAGGTTAGGCGACCATTGGTAGGGTTCGGGCAGGACGCTTCGCGGCAGGGCGGGGCGCACGACGGCGCGAGTGCGGCGCCGCGGAAGCAGGGACCATGAGGGAACGGCTGGGGGCCCGGCTCGTTGCGAGCGTGGGCGCAATCGGAATGGCGGCGACGGCGATCGTGGTGATCGCTGCGGGCTCCGCCTCCGCGACGACGATTTCGGCGGTGTCCGACGAGACCGAATTCCGGACGGCGCTGACGACGCTCTCGGGCGACGCGAGCGCGGGCCCGCACGTCATCGAGATCGACTCCGACTTCACGATCACCGACCCGGGGAGCCTCGGCGACCCGACGTACTGGGGAACCGTCAACCTCGAGATTCACGGCAACGGTCACACGATCGACTCCGGCGTCGCCGACGTGCGATTCCTCTCGTCGTCGTGCCCGTGCAACGTCTCGCTCGACAGCCTGACCGTCGACGGCTTCAGCGTCAGCGCGGCGTACGGCCCCCTCGAGGGAGGGGCGATCCGCGCGGAAGGGGTCACGGTCGTCGACTCGACGTTCTCGAACAACTCCGTCTCCGTCGTGAACACCGACACGAACGCGGTCGCCAACGCCGAGGGCGGCGCTATCTACGCCGTCAGCGGCACGCTCACCATTGTCGGCAGCGCCTTCACGGGCAACACGGTGTCCGTGTCCGCGGACGGCGACGACGCGACGGGCAGCGCGTACGCGGAAGCGCGCGGTGGCGCGGTGGCGAGCGGAGACTCGGCCATCAACATCGACGACTCGACGTTCACGGGCAACGGCGTGAGCGCGAGTGGGGACGCGTGGGCCGGCAACGTCGTCGTGTCCGGCGGCGCCGTGTACTCCGATTCGGGAACCATCCACGTCGGGGTAACGACCGGGGTGGTGTTCACCGGCAACACCGCCCACGGCGAACTGACGGCGTACCGCGACGACGGCTACGACAATACGGTCGACGTCCAGGGAGGCGCCATTGCCGACGAGTCGCGGAGCGTCGACGTGCACGACTCCCAGTTCGATTCGAACGCGGTCACGGGCGAGATTACGGGTCCCGACGACGGCGTGGAGAACACCGGTGAGGGCGGTGCGATATTCACCAACGAGGCGGTGACCGTCGACGGCTCGACGTTCACGAACAACAGCGTCACGACCTCGGGGAGCGATGCCGCAGCCTGGGGTGGCGCGATCGAGGCATGGGGCGATGGGGGAGTCACGGTGACGGAATCGACGTTCACGGACAACTCCGTGGACGCGACCGCGACGAGCGCCGCCGAGACGGCCGACGCGTACGGCGGTGCCATCGAGGCGTATGGCGACAACGGCGGCGCCTACATCACGGATTCGACGTTCACGGGAAACTCGGTCGCGTCCGATGGTGCGGACGACGCCGAGGGCTATGCGGGTGCGATCTCGGTCGATAACGACCTCTTCGTCTACAACTCGACTTTCACGGGGAACTCCGTGACGGTGAACGCCGGGGGCGATGCGCTCGGCGTCGGAGGCGTCGCGGTGTTCTACGAGGACGGAACGGTGACGATCCTCGACTCCGAATTCAGCGGGAACACGGTGACGGCGACCGGCGTCGGCGAGGCGGACGCCGGGGGTGGGGTCATCGCCGAGGATCCCGACGGTGACTACGCGGACTCGTTCACCGTCGACGGGTCCACCTTCGCCGGGAACGGCACGTCCGCGCACGGCGACGACGTGCTCGCCGACGGTGGGGCGATCTTCGCGCTCTCGTCGGAGATCGTCGTGACCAACTCGACCTTCCAGGGCAACTCCCTCGACGGCGTCGGCGGCTCGTCCGCCGACGTCAGCGGCGGCGCGATCTCCGTGTACGACGGCGACCTGACTGTCGATTTCTCGACGTTCTCGGGCAACGACGCGGAGGACGGCGCGCACATCTACACGGACACCAGCACGCTCTACCCGTACGCGTCGGTGTTCGCCGACGCCATCACGGGCGACGGCTGCGACCTGGACGCGCTAGGTACGAGCGGCTTCAACTTCGACTCCGACGGCACGTGCTCGAACAGCAGCGTTCCCTCGGACGGCGACTTCGGCTACGGCGTATCGTCGCCGCTGGAGTCGCTCGCCGACAACGGCGGCCCTACGCGCACCATGATGCCAGCGCTCGCGAGCTCGCTCATCGATTACATCGATCCGGGCGACTGCACGGCGGGCGTCGATCAGCGGGATTTGCCCCGTCCCACCGGTACGGGCTGCGAGCCCGGAGCCGTCGAACGCCTCGCCGACATTCCGTTCACGGTCGTCACCGACGCGGGAGACATTGACGGCGTTGTGTCCAACGCGACGTGCGTGCAGAACATCGCTTGGGTGACGGCCACCGGCTACACGCCCGCGCCCCCCGCGGGGCTGTCGTTGCCGTTCGGGGTCTCGTCCTACGAGTTCTGCACACCCGAGGACGGATGGACCGTGACGGTCCAGCTTGATCTGCCGAGCCCGGTCAACAGCTTCTGGAAGGTCGACGGCTCGGCGTGGACGCAGGTGGGCTCCGCGACGATCGCCGGAACCGCGATCACCTACGACGTGACCGATGGCGGGGCGCTCGACACGGACGGCACGGCCAACTCGCTTGTTGTCGATCCGGTGGGACCGGGCATCTACGCGGCATTCACCGGCTAGGCGGCCCTCCTTCTACGCGAGCGTGGCCTCGGCCGCCCCCTCCTCGCCAGCCGTTACGGCGATCGTCGCGCTTCCGTCCGGCGCCGTGACGCGATACTCGCCTCCCCAGCCCTCGACCGTGACGTGGCCTGCGTCGTCCGTCGTCATCGTCGTCGGCGCGAGCCACCACTCGCCCTTGATCAGGCCCTCCAGAGCGTGGAACGACGGTTTTAGGGTTCCGTCGAGGCGCACGAAGCCGGACGGCGCATGGAGCCACGACCCCTCGTCCGCGAGGCCCCAGTACGTGAGCGACTCGACGGCGGGGTGCGCGAGGACCGTGCGGTAGTGGCGCTCCATCTCGTCCGCCTGGCGCGCCTCGCCCTCGGGCGTCGTCGGCCAGGAGTTCACCTGGTAGTCGTTGAGGTCCACGATCTCGGGCGGCATGAGGTGTCCGGACACGAGTGTGGTCTCCGTCATCTGCACCGGTAGCCCGAATCGGCCGAACCTGTCCAGGATGTCGGTGATCTGGTCTTCGCCTCGGAAGCCCTGGTGCATGTGGGTCTGCACGCCGATCGCGTCCATCACGATTCCCGCGGCCAGGCACTCCTCGATCAGATGCTCGTAGTCGGCGCTGAGGTCGAAGTCGTTGAGCACGAGGCGGGCGGCCGGGTTCGCGTCGCGCGCCGTGTCGAACGCCATGCGCACCATCTCGACGCGCCCCTTGGTCTGCGCGAGCCGCGTGACGGCGTTCTCCTCCGCGGTGAACACCGGGAGGATGACGGCCTCG
>CAVYHY010000004.1:0-615761 GCA_963768475.1 uncultured Actinomycetota bacterium | reverse complement strand
TGGCCTACCTGACCGGTACCGTATTGCTGGTCTTCGACAAACTGATCGACGGAGAAGTCTGTTGCGTTCAGCGTGACGGCGGCGGTGGCCGTGACGTCCGAACCCGAAGGCGGAGTGCCCACCACCCAGGCCGAGTTCGTGAGCGACCCGGCGTCCACGTCCGACTGCTTCGCCGTATACGTGAACTGGCACCTCGTGGTCGCCGTCGGGGCGAGCGTCGCCGCCGGGCAGGTCCCCACCACGGTCGCGTCCGTCAGGCTCTCGGAAATCTGAACGTTCGTGAGGGTCACGTCACCGTTGTTCGTGGCGGTGATCGTGTAAACGATCGGGTCACCCGCCACCAGGTCGTCGGTCGTCGTCTTCGACAGGCGATCGACGGGTGCGGCGTCGCTTCAGGTGACGGCGGCCGTCGCCGTGACGTCCGAACCCGACGGCGGAGTGCCCACAACCGAGGCGGAGTTCGTGAGCGAACCCGCGTCCACGTCGCTCTGCTTCGCCGTATACGTGAACTGGCAGCTCGTGGTCGCCGTCGGGGCGAGCGTCGCGGCGGGGCAGGTCCCGACCACGGTCGCGTCCGTCAGGCTCTCGGAGATCTGAACGTTCGTGAGGGTCACGTCACCGTTGTTCGTCGCCGTGATCGTGTAGACGATGGGTCGCCGGCCACGAGGTCGTCGGTCGTCGTCTTCGACAGCGAGATCGACGGGTGCGGCGTCGCATTCAAGCGTGACGGCAGCCGTGGCGGTCACGTCCGAGCCCGAAGGCGGAGTACCGACAACGCTGGCCGAGTTCGTCAGCGAACCCGCGTCAACGTCGCTCTGCTTCGCCGTGTAGGTGAACTGGCAGCTCGTGGTCGCCGACGGGGCGAGGGTCGCGGCCGGGCACGTCCCACCACGGTCGCGTCCGTCAGGCCTCCGAGATCTGAACGTCCGTCAGGGTCACGTCACCGTTGTTCGTGGCGGTGATCGTGTAGACAATCGGGTCACCCGCGACCAGGTCATCCGGGGTCGTCTTGGTGAGGCTGATCGACGGGTGCGGCGTCGCATTGAGCGTCACGGCGGCCGTCGCGGTGACGTCCGAACCCGAAGGCGGCGTACCGACGACGCTGGCCGAGTTCGTCAGCGACCCGCGTCCACGTCGCTCTGCTTGGCCGTGTATGTGAACTGGCAGCTCGTCGTCGCGGTCGGGGCGAGCGTCGCGGCGGGGCAGGTCCCGACCACGGTCGCGTCCGTGAGGCCCTCGGAGATCTGCACGTCCGTGAGCGTCACGTCACCGTTGTTCGTCGCCGTGATCGTGTAGACGATCGGCGTCGCCGCCACCAGGTCATCGGGGTCGTGGTCTTCGTCAGGCTGATCGACGGGTGCGGCGTCGCGTTGAACGTGACGGCGGCGGTGGCCGTGACGTCCGGGCCCGGCGGAGTCCCCACAACGGACGCGGAGTTGGTGAGCGAACCCGCGTCCACGTCCGTCTGCTTCGCGGTGTAGGTGAACTGGCAGGTCGTCGTCGCGGCCGGGGCCAACGTCGCGGCCGGGCACGTGCCCGACCACGTCGCGTCCGTCAGGCCCTCGGAATCTGCACATCCGTGAGGGTCACGTCACCGTTGTTCGTGGCCGTGATCGTGTAAACAATCGGGTCACCCGCCACCAGGTCATCGGTCGTGGTCTTCGTCAGCGGATCGACGGGTGCGGCGTCGCGTTCAGCGTGACCGCAGCCGTCGCCGTCACGTCCGAGCCCGAAGGCGGCGTGCCCGACCGACCGACGCCGAGTTCGTCGAGCGAGCCCGCGTCCACGTCGCTCTGCTTGGCCGTGTAGGTGAACTGGCAGCTCGTGGTCGCGGTCGGGGCCAAGCGTCGCCGCCGGGCACGTGCCCACCACGGTCGCGTCCGTCAGGCTCTCGGAGATCTGAACGTCCGTCAGGGTGACGTCACCGTTGTTCGTGGCCGTGATCGTGTAAACGATCGGGTCACCCGCCACCAGGTCATCCGGTGTGGTCTTGGTGAGGCTGATCGACGGGTGCGGCGTCGCGTTCAACGTGACCGCGGCGTCGCCGTGACGTCCGAACCCGAAGGCGGCGTGCCCACCACACTGCCGAGTTCGTGAGCGAACCCGCGTCCACGTCACTCTGCTTGGCCGTATACGTGAACTGGCAGATCGTGGTCGCCGTCGGGGCGAGCGTCGCGGCGGGGCACGTCCCCACCACGGTCGCGTCCGTCAGGCTCTCGGAGATCTGAACGTCCGTGAGCGTCACGTCACCGTTGTTCGTGGCCGTGATCGTGTAGACGATCGGGTCGCCCGCGACGAGGTCGTCGGTCGTGGTCTTCGTCAGGCTGATCGACGGGTGCGGCGTCGCGTTCAAGCGTGACGGCAGCCGTCGCGGTCACGTCCGACCCGGTGGGCGGCGTCCCCACCACGCTAGGCCGAGTTCGTCAGCGAACCCGCATCCACGTCCGACTGCTTGGCCGTGTACGTGAACTGGCACCTCGTGGTCGCCGCCGGGGCGAGCGTCGCGGCGGGGCACGTCCCCACCACGGTCGCGTCCGTCAGGCCCTCGCAGATCTGAACATCCGTGAGCGTCACGTCACCGTTGTTGGTCGCCGTGATCGTGTAAACAATCGGGTCGCCGGCGACCAGGTCATCGGTCGTGGTCTTCGTCAGGCGATCGACGGGTGCGGCGTCGCATTCAACGTCACGGCAGCCGTCGCGGTCACGTCCGAACCCGAAGGCGGCGTACCCACAACCGACGCCGAGTTCGTCAGCGACCCCGCGTCCACGTCCGACTGCTTCGCCGTATACGTGAACTGGCAGCTCGTGGTCGCCGTCGGGGCGAGCGTCGCGGCGGGGCACGTGCCGACCACGGTCGCGTCCGTCAGGCTCTCGGAAATCTGCACGTTCGTGAGGGTCACGTCACCGTTGTTCGTCGCCGTGATCGTGTAAACGATCGGGTCACCAGCCACCAGGTCGTCGGTCGTGGTCTTCGACAGCGCAGATCGACGGGTGCGGCGTCGCGTTCAACGTCACGGCAGCCGTGGCCGTGACGTCCGAACCCGACGGCGGCGTGCCCACCACCGACGCCGAGTTCGTCAGCGAACCCGCGTCCACGTCCGACTGCTTCGCCGTGTACGTGAACTGGCAGCTCGTGGTCGCCGCCGGGGCCAACGTCGCGGCGGGGCACGTCCCCACCACGGTCGCGTCCGTCAGGCTCTCGGAGATCTGAACATCCGTCAGCGTCACGTCACCGTTGTTCGTCGCCGTGATCGTGTAGACGATCGGGTCACCGGCGACGAGGTCGTCGGTCGTGGTCTTCGACAGCGAGATCGACGGGTGCGGCGTCGCATTGAGCGTCACGGCAGCCGTCGCCGTCACATCCGAACCCGAAGGCGGAGTCCCGACGACCGACGCCGAGTTCGTCAGCGAACCCGCATCCACGTCCGACTGCTTCGCGGTGTAGGTGAACTGACAGCGCGTGGTCGCCGTCGGGGCGAGCGTCGCCGCGGGGCAGGTTCCCGACCACGGTCGCGTCCGTCAGGCCCTCAGAGATCTGCACATCCGTCAACGTGACGTCACCGTTGTTCGTCGCCGTGATCGTGTAAACAATCGGGTCACCCGCGACCAGGTCATCGGGAGTGGTCTTGGTGAGGCTGATCGACGGGTGCGGAGTCGCGTTCAACGTGACCGCAGCCGTCGCCGTCACGTCCGAACCCGAAGGCGGAGTCCCCACGACCGACGCGGAGTTCGTGAGCGACCCGGCGTCCACGTCCGTCTGCTTCGCCGTATACGTGAACTGACACGACGTGGTCGCCGTCGGGGCGAGCGTCGCCGCCGGGCAGGTGCCCACCACGGTCGCGTCCGTCAGGCTCTCGAGATCTGCACATCCGTGAGGGTCACGTCACCGTTGTTCGTGGCCGTGATCGTGTAAACGATCGGGTCACCCGCCACCAGGTCATCGGTCGTGGTCTTCGTCAGCGAGATCGACGGGTGCGGCGTCGCGTTCAACGTCACCGCAGCCGTGGCCGTGACGTCCGTGCCGGACGGCGGCGTGCCCACGACGGACGCGGAGTTCGTCAGTGAACCCGCGTCCACATCCTCTGCTTGGCCGTGTACGTGAACTGGCAGCTCGTGGTCGCCGTCGGGGCGAGCGTCGCGGCCGGGCACGTCCCCACCACGGTCGCGTCCGTCAGGCTCTCCGAGATCTGAACATCCGTCAGGGTCACGTCACCGTTGTTCGTGGCCGTGATCGTGTAGACGATCGGCTCACCCGCGACCAGGTCATCCGGTGTGGTCTTCGTCAGGCTGATCGACGGGTGCGGCGTCGCGTTCAACGTCACGGCAGCAGTGGCCGTGACGTCCGTGCCAGACGGCGGCGTGCCCACGACCGACGCGGAGTTCGTGAGCGAACCCGCATCCACGTCCGACTCTGCTTCGCGGTGTAGGTGAACTGGCACGACGTGGTCGCGGACGGGGCCAACGTCGCGGCGGGGCAGGTTCCCACCACGGTCGCGTCCGTCAGGCTCTCCGAGATCTGCACATCCGTGAGCGTGACGTCACCGTTGTTGGTGGCCGTGATCGTGTAAACAATCGGGTCGCCCGCGACCAGGTCATCGGTCGTGGTCTTCGACAGCTGATCGACGGGTGCGGCGTCGCATTCAACGTGACCGCAGCCGTCGCCGTGACGTCCGACCCGAAGGCGGCGTTCCCACCACCGACGCCGAGTTCGTCAGCGACCCGGCATCCACGTCGCTCTGCTTGGCCGTGTAGGTGAACTGGCACGACGTGGTCGCCGTCGGGGCGAGCGTCGCCGCCGGGCACGTCCCCACCACGGTCGCATCGGTGAGGCTCTCAGAGATCTGAACATCCGTCAGGGTCACGTCACCGTTGTTCGTGGCCGTGATCGTGTAAACGATCGGGTCACCCGCGACCAGGTCATCCGGGGTCGTCTTCGTCAACTGATCGACGGGTGCGGCGTCGCGTTCAAGCGTGACGGCAGCGGTGGCGGTGACGTCCGAACCAGACGGCGGAGTGCCCACCACGACGGCCGAGTTGGTGAGCGAACCCGCATCCACGTCCGACTGCTTCGCCGTATACGTGAACTGGCAGCTCGTGGTCGCGGTCGGGGCCAACGTCGCGGCCGGGCAGGTCCCCACAACCGTCGCGCCCGTCAGGCCCTCAGAGATCTGCACATCCGTCAGGGTGACGTCACCGTTGTTCGTGGCCGTGATCGTGTAAACGATCGGTTCACCGGCCACCAGGTCATCCGGTGGTGGTCTTCGGTGAGGCTGATCGACGGGTGCGGCGTCGCGTTCAGCGTGACCGCCGCCGTGGCCGTGACGTCCGAACCAGTCGGCGGCGTGCCCACCACCGACGCCGAGTTCGTCAGCGAGCCCGCATCCACGTCCGTCTGCTTCGCGGTGTAGGTGAACTGGCAGCTCGTGGTCGCGGACGGGGCGAGCGTCGCGGCCGGGCAGGTGCCCACCACCGTCGCGTCCGTCAGGCCCTCGGAAATCTGCACATCCGTCAACGTGACGTCACCGTTGTTCGTGGCCGTGATCGTGTAAACGATCGGGTCACCCGCCGACGAGGTCATCGGTCGTGGTCTTCGACAGCGATGATCGACGGGTGCGGCGTCGCGTTCAAGGTGACCGCAGCGGTGGCCGTGACGTCCGAACCAGAAGGCGGAGTCCCCACCACCGACGCGGAGTTGGTGAGCGAACCCGCATCCACGTCCGTCTGCTTCGCCGTATAGGTGAACTGGCAGCTCGTGGTCGCCGTCGGGGCGAGCGTCGCGGCCGGGCAGGTTCCGACGACCGTCGCGTCCGTCAGGCCCTCGCTGATCTGCACATCCGTCAAGGTCACGTCACCGTTGTTCGTGGCCGTGATCGTGTAAACAATCGGGTCACCGGCCACCAGGTCATCGGTCGTGGTCTTGGTCAGGCTGATCGACGGGTGCGGCGTCGCATTCAACGTCACGGCAGCCGTCGCGGTGACGTCCGAACCAAACGGCGGCGTGCCCACCACACTGGCCGAGTTCGTCAACGAACCCGCATCCACGTCCGTCTGTTTCGCCGTGTAGGTGAACTGACACGACGTGGTCGCAGTCGGGGCCAGCGTCGCGGCCGGGCACGTCCCCACCACCGTCGCATCCGTCAGGCTCTCCGAGATCTGCACATCCGTCAGCGTCACGTCACCGTTGTTCGTGGCCGTGATCGTGTAAACGATCGGGTCACCCGCCACCAGGTCATCGGTCGTGGTCTTCGTCAGACTGATCGACGGGTGCGGCGTCGCGTTCAACGTCACGGCAGCCGTCGCGGTGACGTCCGAACCACTACGGCGGCGTGCCGACCACCGACTGGCCGAGTTCGTCAGCGAACCCGCATCCACGTCCGCTCTGCTTCGCCGTGTACGTGAACTGGCAGCTCGTCGTCGCGGACGGGGCCAACGTCGCGGCCGGGCACGTCCCGACACCGTCGCATCCGTCAGGCCCTCAGGATCTGCACATCCGTCAGCGTGACGTCACCGTTGTTCGTGGCCGTGATCGTGTAAACGATCGGGTCACCGGCGACCAGGTCATCCGGGGTCGTCTTCGTCAGGCTGATCGACGGGTGCGGCGTCGCGTTCAAGGTGACCGCGGCGGTGGCCGTGACGTCCGAGCCAGAAGGCGGCGTTCCCACCACGACGGCCGAGTTCGTCAGCGAACCCGCATCCACGTCCGACTGCTTCGCGGTGTAGGTGAACTGGCACGCGTGGTCGCGGTCGGGGCGAGCGTCGCGGCGGCACAGGTGCCCGACACCGTCGCACCCGACAGGCCCTCGCTAGATCTGCACATCCGTGAGGGTGACGTCACCGTTGTTCGTGGCCGTGATCGTGTAAACAATCGGGTCACCGGCGACCAGGTCATCCGGAGTCGTCTTGGTGAGGCTGATCGACGGGTGCGGCGTCGCGTTCAGGTGACCGCAGCTGTGGCCGTGACGTCCGAGCCAGACGGAGGCGTGCCCACCACGACGGCGGAGTTCGTCAACGAACCCGCGTCCACGTCCGTCTGCTTCGCCGTGTAGGTGAACTGGCAGCTCGTGGTCGCGGTCGGGGCGAGCGTCGCCGCCGGGCAGGTGCCCACCACGGTCGCGTCCGTCAGGCTCTCGGAATCTGCACATCCGTCAACGTGACGTCACCGTTGTTCGTGGCCGTGATCGTGTAAACGATCGGGTCACCCGCAACCAGGTCATCCGGGGTGGTCTTGGTGAGGCTGATCGACGGGTGCGGCGTCGCATTCAACGTCACGGCAGCCGTCGCAGTGACGTCCGAACCAGACGGCGGCGTGCCCACCACACTGGCGGAGTTCGTCAGCGAACCCGCATCCACGTCACGTCTGCTTGGCCGTGTAGATGAACTGACAGGACGTGGTCGCGGCCGGGGCCAACGTCGCGGCCGGCGCACGTGCCCGACACCGTCGCGCCCGTCAGGCCCTCCGAGATCTGCACATCCGTCAGGTCACGTCACCGTTGTTCGTGGCCGTGATCGTGTAAACGATCGGATCGCCCGCGACCAGGTCATCGGTCGTGGTCTTCGACAAGGAAATCGACGGGTTCGGCGTCGCGTTCAACGTCACGGCGGCCGTCGCGGTCACGTCCGAACCCGTAGGCGGAGTGCCGACCACGCTGGCCGAGTTCGTCAGCGAACCCGCATCCACATCCGACTGCTTCGCGGTGTAGGTGAACTGGCAGATCGTGGTCGCCGCCGGGGCCAACGTCGCCGCCGGACACGTCCCCACCACGGTCGCGTCCGTCAGGCCCTCCGAGATCTGCACATCCGTCAGCGTCACGTCACCGTTGTTCGTGGCCGTGATCGTGTAAACAATCGGGTCACCCGCAACCAGGTCATCCGGTCGTCGTCTTGGTGAGGCTGATCGACGGGTGCGGCGTCGCGTTCAACGTCACCGCAGCCGTGGCCGTCACGTCCGTCCCGAAGCGGATCCGTGCCCACCACCGACGCACTAGTTCGTCGAGGCACCCCGCGTCCACGTCCGCCTGCTTGGCCGTATACGTGTACTGGCACGACGTGGTCGCGGCCGGGGCGAGCGTCGCCGCCGGGCACGTCCCCACCACGGTCGCGCCCGTCAGGCTCTCGGAGATCTGAACATCCGTCAAAGTGACGTCACCGTTGTTCGTCGCCATGATCGTGTAAACGATCGGGTCACCAGCCACCAGATCATCGGTCGTCGTCTTGGTGAGGCTGATCGACGGGTGCGGCGTCGCGTTCAACGTCACCGCCGCCGTCGCGGTCACGTCCGAACCCGATGGGCGGCGTTCCCACCACCGACGGCGGAGTTCGTCAGCGAACCCGCATCCACATCCGACTGCTTCGCGGTATAGGTGAACTGGCAGCTCGTAGTCGCCGCCGGGGCCAACGTCGCCGCCGCACACGTCCCCACCACGGTCGCCCCGGAGAGACCCTCGGAGATCTGCACGCCGGTCAGGGTCACATCACCGGTATTGGTCGCGGTCAGCGTGTAGACAATCGGCTCGCCTGCGACCAAGTCATCGGGGGTGGTCTTCTCCAACAGAATTGACGGGTTCTGCGCCGCATTGAGCGTCACGGCGTCCGTGTCCGTCACGTCAGGTCCAGACGGCGGCGTCCCCACCACCGACGCCGAGTTCACCAGGCTCCCCGCGTCCACGTCCGCCTGCGTCGCCGTATAGGTGAACTGGCAACTGGTGCCAGCAGTCGGGGCCAACGTCGCCGGGTCACACGTCCCCACCACGGACGCCCCGGCGAGCCCTTCCGAAATCTGCACGCCCGTCAGCGTCACGTTCCCGATGTTCTCGGCGGTGACCGTATAGGTAATCGTCGCGCCCGCCGCCAACGTGTCGCTCGTGGTCTTGCTCAACGCGATCTGGGGGTTGGGCGCCTCGATGGCGGTCGAGTGCGAGTCCGTCGCGGACGGAATCGCCTCCCCGTTCAGGTCGGTTCCACCCACGGTGACCGTGTTGACCAACGGGTCGGGGTCGCCAGCCCCGACCGTATAGTCAACGGTGTAATTCCACGTCTCGCCGCTCTCGAGCAGCCCGTCGCCGTCGTCCCCGCTCACATACGTGGGCGTACCCGCGACGTCGTCCAAAATCGTCACGGACGACACCGGCGAACCGTCGCTCGTGGCGTCGTGCGAAACCGCGAACGTGTAGGTCACCGTGTCACCCACGAGCGCCGACGCAGGCCCGCTCTTCACGACCTGAAGGATCGGCTTGCGGTCGAGCTCGTCGGTGACAGTCCCCGAGTTGCCCGTCGTGTCCTGATCGGACGTCGCGTGCGCCGTGTTCGTGATGAATTGCTGAACCGTCGAGACGATCGGGTCGTCCACCACCGCCGAGTAGGTGATCGTCATCTGTTCGCCCGCGGCGAGGTCGAACCCGTCCGCCGCCGTCACGAGCGTCGGCGGCACTCCGCTCGAGAGCGTGCCGCCGGTGCCGTTGTCCCGAATATCCGCGCCCCCCGGTGCCGTCACGTCAACCGAGACGTCGTCTACCTGATACTGCTCGGTGGCCCAGGTGCTGTGCGCGATAAATCGAACCTGGATGGTGCTCGCGGGCAGGTAGCTCGACAGGTCAGCGGTGATCGTCCGCGGGTTGGGCGTCGGCGCGCCGTAGTCCGAACCGAGTTGCTGGAACGCGCCGCCGTCGACGCTCACTCCCCACTCGAAGTAGTCGGTCGCCTCGAACTCGAGAGGATTCGGGGCCCATAGGTCGAACTTAAGGGTCGCCGCGGTCGCGTCCGTCACGTTCACCGTGCGCTGGAGCCCGTTCCCCGGTTGCCGCATCCACACGGCCTGCCCCGCGTCCGCGCCGCTCGTCGCGTAGTACACGTCTCCTGTGGTGGTACTCCCGTCGTCGCTGATCTCGGTCCAGGCCGTCGACCACCCGCTCCCACCGGTGTAGGTGCCGGACGAGAAATCGTCCGACGCGGTAAACGACGCCGTTCCGGCTGGCCCCTGGACGACGGTGGAGCCAGGCACGTACGTCATGCCGGCGGGCATCGTGTCGCCGATGACGACGTTGGTGTGGGTAGAAGAGGTCGGGTTCTGGACGACGACGGTGTAGTCGACGGTCTGGCCCGGGTCGACGAGCGCGCCGCCCGCGTCGGACGTCTTGGTCACGACGAACGACGGCGGCTCGACCGTGTTGACGTCGTCTGTGGCGGAGACGTCGGGGTAGTTGTTGCCGTACGCGTCGTCGTAGTCGGCGACGGCGGTGTTCACGATCGGGTCGTAGTTCCACCAGTCGACGGTCGCGGTAATCCCAAGGTCGACGTCCTCGCCGGCAGACAGGCCGTCCGTCAGCGTCCACGTCACAACGCCGCCGGATTCGGAACACGACCCAGCTGCGCCCCCCATGAAACACGATTCGTAGGTCAGACCCGTCGGCACGTCGTCCGTCACGACCACGTTGAAGGCCTTGCCAGGGTTGACGTTCGCGTCGGAGACGTTGTGGACGTTGATCGTGTAGTTGAGGGTGTCGCCCCACTCCACAACGGACACGCCGTCGTTCTTGGTGATGGCTAGCTCGGGCGCCCCGGGGAGCGTGTCCATATAGAGGAGCATGTTCTGCGTCGACTCGAACACGTACAGGTTCGTGGGCGTGTAGCAGAACTGGACGTGCCACCAGCCGGCCTGGCCAGGGCCTACCGGAACGGTGTCGTACGCCCACACGCCGTTACCCGACGCCGTGCCGTTGACGGTGCTTCCGTCGGCCCGCGTGTAGACAATGGTGCCGCCATCGTCGAGGTCGAAGTTCCGCATGGTGACGGAGCCCACGGTTTCGTCGACGAAGAAGTAGTGGTTGTTGCACGCGTTGGGCTGATCGTGCTGGTACGCGGACCGGATCGGGTTGATGAGGAGCTCGTCGCCTGTGCCCGACTCGGTGTCGAAGTCGGAGACCTCGTTGCCGTTATCCAGCTGGGCGGCCGTACACGTCCCGGTACCCACGGCGCAGTCCGGATCGTAGGACACTCGCGCGCGCCACGCGTTCTCGTCGTCGTCGTCCACCGTGGCGTGGATCTCGTACGTCTCGCCGGGCGTCGGAACGAAGGTGATGATCTGGTCCCAGAGACCGTTCGTCGCGCTCGAGCCGGCAGGGTAGGTCTTCGACGCGATCGTGGTCCCCGTCGACTGCGCGACGACGAAGAACGTTGACGAGCCATACGTCGCGCCGCGCATCTCGTCGGCGGCGGGCAGGCCGGAGGCGAGCACTCCCCCGTAGAGCTCGGGGTCGTAGATCGCGATGGTGACGGGCGTGCCCGCTGGCCAATGGGAGGGCGTCGGGAACGAGACCATGTTGTCGCTACCAGCGCCGCCCTGGACGACGGACGAGGAGTAGTAGTCGCCATAGCCGATCTGGTCGTTGGGGCCCTGCGTCTGGAAGTAGACATAGTCCGCGACGGTGGGGATGTCCGTGGCGGCGGCCGGCGACGTGGGAAGGACCAACGTGGCAAAAAGGACGGCGAGTACAGCCGGGACGCGGATGACGGCGCTCTGATTCAAGGCGCGTACGCGCGCGCGAACCGAGCCGTTCGTGTGCACCGCAAACTCCCTCAGATGGTCGTTGACGCGGAACCCTCGGGGGTATGCGAGGAGCCGCGGACGATCCAGGAAAGCCTAACGTGACGAGCACCATTTGCCGCTGTGACGTTGGTCACACGCGATTACCTCAGGGACGAGCCTCGTGAATGGCGCCCATGAGGGCACGTAGACGCGGGTGGTCGAACAGGGTATCCAGCACCACGGGCAGTCCCCTGCCGTCCATGAGTGGAACGCACCAGTTGGGATACTCGCGGTCCGTACCGGGCTGGTTCTGTGTCCTCATGTCCCCCACCGCGTCAGCGAGCGAGACCCCCGTGAGCAACGCGGGCGAGGCGAACACGGCCCGGTATATCCCGAGCAGCAGGTCGTCCGCGCTCGGCTCCTCGCCGTTCGGCCCGGGCGTCGCCCAGCCCCGGGACACGAGGTAGGCAACCATCTCCGCGCGCTCGGCAGCGGCCTCGGCTCGCACCTGCATCGACCGGGCGCACCAGCAGCCCCAGCTTTTCGCGAAGGTTGACGCCCTCGCCCGCGAGGTACGCGGCCGTCGGCGGGATGTCGTGCGTCGTCGCCGTCGCGAGGACGTCGGCGCGCTGGTGCTCGGGAGGTCGAAGGCTTCCGTCGGCCTCGCGCTCCCACCAGACGACCGTTGTTCCGAGGATGCCGCGCGAGGCGAGATAGTCGGCGACCCACGGCTCGACGGTGCCGAGGTCCTCACCGATGACGACGGCGCCCGCGCGCGAGGCCTCGAGGCACAGCACGGCGAACATCGCCTCGTGGTCGTATCGGACGTAGGCGCCGTCCGCGGCGCTATCCATCTCGTCCGGTACCCACCACAGGCGGAACAGGCCCAGGATGTGGTCGATGCGAAGGCCGCCCGCGTGGCGCAGGGCCGACCGGACGACGGCGCGGAAAGGCTCGTACCACGCGTCTTCGAGCGCGCGGGGAGAAAACGGCGGTTGGGACCAGTCCTGGCCCTGCTGGTTGTACATGTCCGGGGGCGCCCCCACCGCGACTCCGCGCGCGAACACGTCGCCGAACGCCCACGCGTCACTGCCCGCGGGATGCACGCCAACGGCGAGGTCCGTCACCACCCCGACGGCCATGCCCGCGCGGCGTGCCGCGTCCTGCGCGGCCTCCCGCTGCTCGTCCGCGACCCACTGCAACCAGGCGTAGAACGCGATTCGCTCCCGATGCGCCTCGCGCAAACGAGCGACGCCGGGTGCGCGCGGGCTTGCAAGATCCTCATGGGAGGCATCGAGCGTTCCGGCCGCAGCGCGCTCCTGAATGACGCACCACGTCGCGAAGTCCTCGAGAGCCTCGCCCTCCCGGTCGCGGAACGCGCTGAACGCGGCCTCGCGGGCCGCCGACCGCGGAAGCTGAAAGACCTGCTCGAGCGCGTCGCGCTTCGCATTCCAGATGGGGTCGCGGTCGATGAGGGAGGGGCTGAGCGACGCGCGGCGAGGGGCCTCGGCGTTCCACGCCAGCAGCGAGCGATCCGCGCCCGGCATGTACGCGACCTCGGGGATCTCCTCGACGCGTATATAGAGGGGATTGACGAAGAGCCGCGACGACGGCAGGTACGGCGACGGCGTGAGGGGAGGGACGGGCTCCGCCGCATGAAGCGGATTGATGACGACGAAGTCCGCTCCGGTGCGCGCCGCCGCGAGCGTGCAGAGGTCACGAAGGTCCGCGAGGTCGCCGACGCCCCACGAGGCGCGCGACCGGAGCGAATACAGCTGGGTCATGAAGCCCCAGCGGCGGCGCGCCCGAACGGGCGCGGGAAGCTCGAGGTGCGCGGGCGTGACGATGAGGCGAGCCGTGGCCGACGCCGGCGCCTCGCCGACGTGCGCGGTCAGGACGTGATACCCGGCAGGCAGATCGGGCGGCAGCCGGAAGACGGCGCGACGCACGACGGGGTGGTGAACGTGGTGGATTCCAGGGGGCGGCTCGTCCGCGTCCGGCACGGGCGCGGGCTCGTCATCGAGCCGCAGCTGCTCGAGGTTCATGGTGAGGCCAGACTCGAGGGTGAGCGTGAGCACCGCCGTCGCCCCCGTGGTCACGTGGACCGGGACGTCGCCCCCCTCGCCCGCGCGCCGTACGATCACTGACGGCAGCGGACGCGTGCGCCGCTCGGCCGCCAGGCGGTCCGCCTCGCGCTGGCACGCGGCATCGTCCCCCGCCTCGACGCCCATCGCCGCGAGGATCGCCCGAATGGCCGTCGCGGAACTCGTCCGTCGCTCGCCGTTCCAGGCGACGTAGCGCGGGGAGATGCCGCACGCGTCGGCGAGGCGTTCGAGCGCGGCGGTGGGAGCGTTGACGCGCCCGGGGGGCGCGGGAGGGGTATCGCTCACGAGTCCATCCTGCCAGAGCGCCTACTTCGCTCCTCGACGCCGCGACCTCGCACCCTCGGGCGCGTCGCGCCGTTACCCTGGAAGCCATGAGACCTCTCAATACAGCGCAGGCCACGACCGGCTGGTGGAGCTCGACCACGTCGACGCTCTCGACGTGGTGGCACTGGATCCTCGTTCACGGCGAGACGGCGGGCAAGGTCCTGATCATCATCGGCATCGCGATCGTCCTGTGGATCATCGGACGCCTCCTGATCCGGGCGGCGACCAAGGGCATCCGCGACGGAATCTCCCGCAGCGAGCGCAGGGCGCGCAAGATCATGCGCCGGGCGAATCTCCCCGTCCCTGAACCGACGGTTCAGGATCAGCTCGAGGAGACGCGCCGCCTTCAGCGCTCGCAGACAATCGGGTCGGTGCTCCGTAGCGTGCTCACCCTCGCTGTCGTCGCCACGGCGGCGAGCGCGATCCTCGGCGTCTACGACGTGAACGTCGGTGGGGTCGTCGCCGCCGTAGGAATCGTCGGCGTGGCGCTCGGCTTCGGCGCCCAGTCGCTCGTCAAGGACCTCCTGAGCGGAATGTTCATGCTCATCGAGGACCAGTACGGCGTGGGCGACGTGATCGACCTCGGACCGGCAAGCGGACTTGTCGAGCACGTCGGGCTGCGCTCCACGCGCCTACGCTCGCTCGACGGAACGGTGTGGTTTGTGCCGAACGGCGAGATCCAGCGGGTCGGCAATATGTCGCAGCTGTATTCGCGCGCGAAGATCGAGGTGCGCTTCGCCTTCGACGTCGACATCGCCGCGGCGCGCCAGGCGATGCTCGACGCCGCGGACATGGCGCGACAGAACGAGGAGATTGGCGAGTCGGTGATCGGCGAGCCCGAGGTCGCGGGCATCGAGGCGATGGACTACAACTCCGTGACGCTCCGCCTCCTGATCCAGACGAAGCCCATCACGCAGTGGACGGTGATGCGCTCCGTCCGCGAGAACATGCGCGACATCTTCCTGGAGCGCGGCATCGCCCTGGCAGCTCCCGAGGGCGCCCTGCTTCAGCCGACGGCCAACCTCACCGACTCGACGGCCGCCGCGAACGCCAAGCCGCCCGCGGCGTCGAAAGCCCGCGTGGGCACGTCCGCCTCCTCGAAGAAGTCGTGACGACTCCCGCAACCCCGTCCGACGACGAGCCGTACGCCCCGCAGGATCCCGCCGGATTCACCGCAGCGGCGTCGTTCTACGAGGTCGTCGGAGGCCACGACACGTTCGTGCGGCTCGTCGCGCGCTTCTACGAGGGAGTGGCTGCCGACCCCGTGCTGCGGGCGATGTACCCCGAGGAGACCCTCGACGGCGCCGAGCAGCGCCTCCGCATGTTCCTGGAGCAGTATTGGGGCGGCCCCACCACGTACTCCGACGAGCGAGGTCACCCGCGTCTTCGGATGCGGCACGCGCCGTTCGCCGTCACCCCCGACGCCCGCGACAGATGGCTCACGCACATGCGCGCGGCGGTGGATTCGCTCGGCCTTCCGCCGCTCAACGCCTCGACGCTCTGGGACTACCTGGAACGTGCCGCCCACTCGATGGTGAACGCCGGCGCGCCGCGGCCGGGCGAGTCTTCGGACTAGTCCAGAACGGCGTCGTCCATGGGGACGTCGCGACGCGCGCGCCACACCTGCCAGAGCGCTCCGCCTTCGCATACGGCCAAACCGGCGGCGACGAGCGCCACGACGGCGATGGCGGGCGATCCGGGAACGTACCCGCCGCGAACCACCAGGTAGGCGACGTGAAACGGCCAGCTCGCGACGAGTAGGCGCGCCCCCAGGTACGCGAACTTCACAGGAAGATCGGGAGAGAGCGCGACGCCGCGCCGAAGGATGAGCGCGGAGGTGAGCGCCGCGAGCGCGCACAGCACGGCGGCGACGACGAAGAGCGCGGCGACCTCAAGCAGGATGAACACTCCGGCGGGGATCCCGAGATCCAATAGCCCGCCCTCGGGAAGCGCGGCCTTGACCTTGGTCTCGATCACCGCCGTGACGATCAGATACCCGACGAGTCCCGCGACGAGCCAACCGATCGCCCGGAGAGTGGCGTGGGCGGAGTCCTTCATGGAATCACAGTAGGCCACCCTGGCCTACTGGTCAGGGCTGCCGTATCGAATGACGCGCCACGCCGCGCGTGGGAAACGAAATTGCCGCGGAAACGACCCGGGCACCACCCACGCCACCGCATACGCGACGAGGGCCTGGCTGAGGAACAGCACCGGCCAACCGGCCGCGGTCACGGACGCGTGAACGCCGCCGCCTTCGAGGCCAGGGTTCGCGAGAGCGACGATCCACAGCACGGGCATGAGCACGAGCACACCGATGATGTGCATCCCGAACGATCCCGCGACGCCGTGCCTCGCACCGAAGTGGTCGACGGCGAGGCCGAGCGTCAGCAGATACACGAGAACGGGTGCGGCGGCCCAGAGCGACATGTCTCCCGACGTCCGCGCGGTGCCGTCGCCGCCCATGCTCGGGAGGCCAACGACCATCACCCATACCGCGACCATGCCGACAGCAGATCGCGCGACCGTTGCGGACCACCCGCGACGCCAACGTCGTGCGTATTGGGTGACGGGGGGCGAGGACACCGCGAAATCGAGAGCGAGAGAAAGGAGGGCGCGAATGCGCCGCCCGACGAGAGAGAGGACTCGTCCTACGACGACGCTGGGGCGTACGACGACGCGCGTTGTCGCCGTTACGACGCTCACGTTCGCCCCCGATCCCTTTTGCGCGAATTATCCCACCGTTCCAACGCGCCGCGACGCGGAAGGGTTCCGGAGCCCCGCGGGCGCGTCGAGGGCGCCCGGCGCAGTAGCCTCGACTGGGGAACGACCGGGGAGGACACCGTGGAGCACATCGAGGACACGTGGGCGGCGCAGGCCGTGTCGTCCGGTCTTGGCGCGCTTGATCTTCGTCAGCTAGGACCGACGACGTTCGAGGGAGATTCGCTTCCCCTTCCCGGCGGGCGCGTGTTTGGCGGGCAGGTGCTCGGCCAGGGCGTCATGGCGGCGGGGCGGACGGTCGACGAGGATCGGCACATCCATTCGCTCCACGGGTACTTCCTACGCGCGGGCGACGCCCGCAGGCCCATCCGCTTCGAGATCGAGCTGCTCCGCGACGGCAACTCCTTCTCCGCGCGACGCGTCCACGCCCTCCAGGACGACCGTCCGCTGCTCAGCATGATCACGTCGTTCCAACTCGCGCAGGGCGGTCCGGAACATACCGTGACGATGCCCGAGGTCCCACCCCCTGACGCCGTCGCATCGGGGCCGGACGTCCTCGGCCCGTTCGCGGGGCATCCCATGGCGGACTTCTGGCTCACCGAGGCGCCGTTCGACGTGCGCCACGTCGAGGGCTCTCTGTTCTTCAAGCCGGACGCGAACCCCAAGCAGTTCCAGACGGCGTGGATGCGCGTGCGCCAGCCGATCGACGTCCCCGAGCTCACGCACCGCGCGCTCATCGCGTTCGGCTGCGACCAGGTGATGCTCGAACCGCTGCTGCGCCGCCACGGAGCGTCGTGGGCCACCGACAGCCTCGCCTTCGCGAGTCTCGACCACGCGATGTGGTGGCACCGGCCCGCGCGCGCGGACGAGTGGCTGCTCTTCGTGCAGGACACCCCGTCCGCCCAGGGCGGCCGCGGGCTCACGGGTGCGTGGGTGTTCTCGGAGGACGGGCGCCTCGTGGCGAGCGTCGCCCAGGAGGGCATGATCCGGATCGGCGACTAGGCGCCGTCCACGACGTGCGCGCGCACGATCATCCCCAGGGGCGCCTCGTCCGACGTCAGTTCGACGCCCTCGAGGAGCTGGTCGAGCGTCACCGTCGCCGTCAGCTGGAATCGCGGCCCAATCCCCCGTCCCACGCACCCGCGCTCCACGTCGTCGATGAGGATGCTGGCGTTGAGCGTGACGGGCCCGTCGCCCAGGGGAACGGGCGTCGCATCCGTCGGGAACGCGAAGACGCCGTCCTCCGGACCGGAGTAGCAGATGTGACGACTGCTATTGGGGAAGTGGTGGAAAGGATCGACGCGGTCGTTCAGCTCGCGACTGACCTGCCAATCGAGACTCGCTCCTCGCGGAAGCCCGTCGACGGAGGCTTGGGACACCGTTAGCGCGCGGGGCTCGGCGTAGACGAGGTAGTACACGTCTTCCGGCCCGAAGGTGTACGGGTACGCCTCGGTATCCCACAGCATCGTCGCCTGAATCTCGACGGTGAGCGGGCGCGTGTTCACCGGAATCGTGTCGCGATACGAGTATCCGTCGACGATGATCACGCTGTGGGTGCCGTCGGCGTTGTGCGCGGTGACGCGGGCGAGGTAGTTCGTTCCGAGGCAGAGGCCCGTGATCGTCACCTCGTGCCGAGTTGTGAGCTCGAGCGAGCCGTCCGCGCCGGAACCGGAGTGCAGGCACGGATCGCCTGCGTCGGCCGAGAACAGGTCGATTTGAACGCTCACGGGCTGATCCGCCTCGACCACGAAGTCGATGCCGACGGTGCCGGAGGCGCTCGTGGTGGGCTCCCACGCGACGTCGAGGCGCGGAACGTTGCCCGGAACGGTGTCGGCGTCCGCGAACGCGGCCGGAGCCTCGATGGTCCAGCCACCGCCACGCGCCTCGTCGGCGTTGTAATCGATCTGGAAGAACGAGTATCCGAAGGAGAGCGTCGGAGAATCGCCTTCACAGTCTGTGCCGTCCCCGGACCGACAGACGCTGGCGGTAACCGGGATCTTGGGCATAGGGAGCACTCCGGACTGATTTTCCGGCGCGTCGCAGTACGTGTCCGTCTCGCACATCACGTCGACGGGGATCACCCCGACGTTCGTGTACACCTCACCGCTGTCGAGGGTGAGGGACTGGCGGACGCGCACGCCACCATCGCCGTAGACGTCGCCCAGGTGATCGCTCATAGTGCACAGGACCGAGTTGACGTTGTGAGTTCTGGTGTCCCCGGAGAATCCCGTGAGCCCAGTATGGGCATCGCAGGCCTCCCGGTCGATGTCGAGTGAGAACGACGTCGCGCCCCTCGGCAGGTCTCGGAGGGCAAGGAGCGTCAGCGTCGGCGTCCACGCATCCGGCGTCGTCACCCTGGACTGCTCGGCGGCCTCTACCACCACATCGTCGAAGCTCGGCCCGTCGCTGACCCAGAACACGCACGTGATGTACGAGGTACCTGCCTCGAGATCGAGCCTGCTGAGGGTGCGCTTGTCGTCGTCGAGGAGGTAGGGGTAGTCCGGGCGGGCCCGGCGGTAATCGGGGATGGGGAAGACCGCGAGCGAGGTGCCGCCGATGCGTCCGTGGGCGGTGGGGTGGACGATGACGTCGTTGTCGCCTCCCGTGTCGCACGTGACGCCGGGACCTTCGCGGATGGCCTGCACGACGATGCGCTGATCCGCGGGGTGCGGCGCATCGGAGTAGAGGATGTCGGGTCCGTAGCCGTAGGTGATGGTGGCCCTGCGGTGATGAGAGTCGGCGTCCGCGCTCGCAACCACGAGCGTGGTCGCGTCGCTCGACGTCTGCGAGTCGTCGTCCTTCGCTTGAACGTGCGACTCCAGCGAGTAGGTGCCCGGCTCGAGCGGTCCGATCACGACGCAGTGATCAATCCACCCACGGGAGTCGTCGGCGAGGGAGGCGGGGTCGGCGAGCCACGCGTTGTAGCTCGCCTCTTCGGAGGCGGTCGTCGCCGTGGACTGGCTTACCCACGCGTCCGCGGGGATGCCGGTGCCGTCGGCCGGGTGGAGAGCCCAGGAGATTTCCCCAGATACCGGGCGGTTCGTCCCAACGCCGATCTGCACGTAGCCGGGCTCCAGCGGGACGGGCTCGCACTCGGGATACACATAGCTGAACGCGTCCCCTGGAGTGGGCGGATCGGGCAGGAGGTACGTCTGCAGCGGCCCTGGCATGACGATGGCCAGCACGGTTCCTGAAATCCCGCTCGGGCAGTCCGCCGATTCAGGATCGTCGGCGCACGGGTCAACGACGGGAAGGGGCGCGGGGTCCAGCGGTGGGACCGCGAGCGAGGTTTCGGGGGCGGGTACGAGCCGGGGCTCCGCGGCTGCGCTTCCGCCTTCTCCCGCGGCCGCGGCCGCGCGCCGTGCTTCGAGGTCGTCGATGTACGCGACGCCCGCGGCGAATGCGCCTTCGTCCCCGAACGGGAGCATGTGGGCAAGCTGGAGGTCGCCCGAGTCCGCTGGCGGAACGCTCGGTATCGCCGCCGCGGGGGCCGATGACGAGTTCGACGCCAGGGGATACGCGATGACGGCGCCCGCGACAAACGTGCCAAGCGCGGTCGCCACGACAGAGATCGGCATTCTCCTCATCGCTTCGCCTACCCGAAGCATTCCGCGATCGAGTGGACGCTCACCGACGCGCTTGTGGTCGCGGAGTTACCGCTCGTGTCCTTCACCGTGATGGTGATGGAGACCGAATGCGGGCCGGGTTCGGGCACCGTACTGTGCGCGACCGGACCGAAGGTCGCACTCCACGTCGAGCCGGACTTCGACATCGTCCGGGTAACGGATCCCGCGCCCGGAACCGTGTAGGTCATCGAGGCGGATGCGACGCCCTTGTTGTCGGTCGCGTTGACACTCACCGTCGAGGTCCGGGCGTAGCTTCCCGGGCAGGTGATCCCACCGCCGTCCTGCTCCCAGATGTTTCCTGGAACGCCAGCGGCGTTGGCGAGAGATGGCGGAGTCGTGTCGGGCGTGGGCTTCGCCGTCGCGTGCGGGGCGGGGGCGGACGTCTCTGTTGGCGTAGGCGACGACGCGGGCGACGGCGTGGTCGCCTCGACATACGGCGTCCAGGTACCGACGTCGTCGCAACTCATCGTCTCGAGGTCGGCGGCGGCGTCGAGCTCGATATAGGAGGCGTCTACGAAAACCGGGATGTAGCCGTCCCTGACGTCCCTCACGACGATCCACGCTCCGTCATCCGTCTTTCCGATGGCGTAGACGCGATCGCCTCGAACGAGTTCATCGACGATGCCGGCTCCGGGGCAGGCGTAGGCGGGAACGGCCGTATCCGCTCCCACCTGGACGGACAGGGTCGCCTCCTGCCCACCGGTGAACGCGCCGATGGCAAATCCGGTACCGGCGCCGAGCACGAGGCCTGCCGCGCCGAAGAACGCCAAGGGACCGGGGCCCCCACGTCCGGGCCACGGGCCTCGTTTAGGCGGAGTGCCTCCACCTGGCGTTCCCGTTACGCGTGCGGCCAGTTCCGCTGCGAGCGCGGCTGGATCCGTGACCGTGGGTTCGGGGAAGGCGCCGCGGAGGGCCCGCCGGATGTCGTCGTCGATGCTCATAGCGTCACCCCCTCCAAGGTCTTGGCGAGTGCAGCACGCGCCCGGCTCAGCTGCGTCTTGACCGTGCCGTCCGTCACGTTGAGAGCTACGGCGATATCCGCGACGGACGTGTCGAGGTAGTAGTACATCGTCGCGATTTCGCGCTGACGCTCGGGTAGGGCCCGGACCGCCTCGGCGATCGTCGCGCGATCGGCGCTCGGCTCGTCGGGTTCCGGCCACACCAGACGCGAGACGGCCCGGCGTTCCGCGTCTGCTCGCCGATGCCGCGTCCGCGCGTTGTTGATGGCGACGACGGTGACCCACGCGGCCACGTTGTCGGGTTCGTGGCCGTCACGCATGAGTTTGACGAGCGCGTCCTGCACGGCGTCCTCCGCCTGATCCCGATCGCGCGTCGCGAGTGCGACGGCTGCGACGACGCGTCCGTATTCGGCGTCGACGAACGCTCGAACGCGCCCCTCCACGCCGGCAAACGTCATCAGAGCCCTCCGCTCGTCCGAGCGTCGCCCGCCGATCACCGCCGTCATACCCCTCGACGCGCGGGAAGCCCCCGCTGGTTGACACTCGCCCTGCCGTTCCAATGAGTTTAGGCTTACCTAACCCAAATGCGCGAGGGGAGGGGGACAGGACGGCGAATACGGCTAGTACTCGCCGTTCAGTACACGCCCGTCTGGGAGGTAGGCGCGACCCCACGTACTCGGTGGAGGCCCGGTCCTACACCCCGGGACCGTACGTGCCAGGATGGCCGCATGGCCGTTCTCGCCACGATTGAGGTGCCCTCGAAGTCGGGACCGCGAGGGTTGCGCGTGCCCGCCGATCACGCGGTCGCAGTCGAGGCGGTTCGGCTCGCTCGGGCGATGGTCGAGTCCCTTCCCGCTGGCCCTGCGTACCTTCAGAACCGCTATGGCGCGTGGCCGACCGATTCCGGGCTGGACTTCGGCCCCGTGGAGGAGGACGCCGCTTGGTCCCAGGTCGCCCGGCTTCTGGCTTCCCCGCCAGAGGGGACAGCGCCGTGGAGCGTATCGTGGTCAATCCGCGGATGCGAGGTCTATACCGACCACTGGTCGAACGACGAGCCCGACCCGATCGTCGCTCTTCACTTCCGACTCCACGGCAACGTCGACCCAATAGCGCGTGCGCTCGAACGTGCCGTCGGGACCCTAGTGAGCCCCGTGGAGGATGACGATCGCTTGTTCGATCTCACGATGTCCGGTGTCTCGCTGTGCTTCTTTGAGTACTCGCCCGACGAGCAGGACGGACTGTACGGAGACGCGTCCCGCGCGGGCACCGAGACGTGGCTCCGAACGCGGGTCTCCGAGAGGCCTTCGCAGTGGGACACCCTCCATGCTTCGAGCCCCGTGCTTCGCCCGTCGGCCGGCGGCTTCCTCGAGTTCTTCGCCGACACGTGCGCGCGCGTACGGGGCGGGGGCCTCCTCGTCCGCGCCCTACGCGATCACGGCCTCGGCGGGCCCCGGCGCTGGTTCGTCATGCGCTGGGCCATTCCCGTCGGGCAGTGCGCCCTACCCACGGGGGTGCTCGCCGGCTCCCGCGCTGACATCATCAGCTTCCTCCACGATCCCGCGTCGCTCGACGCCGGAAGCGTGCAGATGGACTCGTGGTCCGGGGTTGTCGCCTACGAGTGGGAGCATCGGCGCCGGATCGGCTGGCGCCGCGTTTGGACTCCGGGATACACGAACATCGCCGAAAGCGACGCGTTCTCCGTGAGGATCGAGACGCCGACGGGCGCGAGTCAGGGTCCTCCGCTCGACGCGGGCCGACTACGCCGACTCGGGTAGCGTCGAAGTGACCTGGGGTCGCTAGTCCCGCGTGAGCTTGCGGTACGTGACGCGGTGCGGGCGCGCGGCCTCGGGGCCCATGCGCTCCACCTTGTTCTCCTCGTAGGACTGGAAGTTGCCCTCGAACCAGAACCACTCCCCCGGCTTCTCCGCCGTTCCCTCGTAGGCGAGGATGTGCGTGGTCACGCGGTCGAGGAACCACCGGTCGTGGCTGACCACCACGGCGCATCCGGGGAACTCCAGGAGCGCGTTCTCCAGCGATCCGAGCGTCTCCACGTCGAGGTCATTGGTGGGCTCGTCGAGAAGCAGCAGGTTGCCGCCCTCCTTGAGCGTGAGCGCGAGGTTGAGCCGGTTGCGCTCGCCGCCCGAGAGCACGCCGGCAGGCTTCTGCTGGTCCGGGCCCTTGAAGCCGAACGCGCCGACGTACGCGCGCGACGGCATCTCGACGTTACCGACCTTGATGTAATCGAGGCCGTCCGAGACGACCTCCCACAGCGTCTTCTTGGGGTCGATGCCCCCGCGACCCTGGTCCACGTAGCTGACTTTGACCGTCTCGCCGATCTTGAGGTCGCCCGAGTCGAGGGGCTCCAACCCCACGATCGTCTTGAACAGCGTCGTCTTCCCGACGCCGTTGGGGCCGATGACGCCGACGATGCCGTTGCGCGGGAGCGTGAAGCTGAGGTCCTCGATGAGCACCCGGTCGCCGAAGCCCTTCTTGAGATCCGTCGCCGCGAGCACGATGTTGCCAAGGCGCGGGCCCGGAGGAATCTGAATCTCCTCGAAGTCGAGCTTCCTGGTCTTCTCGGCCTCCGTCGCCATCTCCTCGTATCGCGCGAGGCGAGCCTTGGACTTGGTCTGGCGGCCTTTGGCGTTCATGCGCACCCACTCGAGCTCGTCCTGGAGGTGCTTCGCGAGCTTCTGGTCCTTCTTGCCCTGAACCTTAAGGCGCTCCTGCTTCTTCTCGAGATACATGGAGTAGTTGCCCTCGTACGCGTACGCGCGGCCGCGGTCGAGCTCGAGGATCCACTCGGCCACGTTGTCGAGGAAGTACCGGTCGTGGGTGACAGCCAGCACGGCGCCGGGGTACTTGGCGAGGTGCTGCTCGAGCCACAGGACGGACTCGGCGTCGAGGTGGTTGGTGGGCTCGTCGAGAAGGAGCAGGTCGGGCTTCTCCAGCAGGAGTTTGCACAGCGCGACGCGGCGCTTCTCGCCGCCGCTCAGCGTCTTGACGACGGCGTCGCCCGGCGGGCAGCGCAGGGCGTCCATCGCCTGTTCTAGCTGGGAGTCGAGGTCCCACGCGTCGGCGTGGTCGAGCTCCTCCTGGAGCGTGCCCATCTCCGCCAGCAGCGTGTCGAAGTCCGCGTCCGGCTGGCTCATCAGGTCCGAGATCTCGTTGAAGCGGTCGAGCTTCGCCTTGATAGGCCCGACGCCCTCCTGGACGTTGCCGAGCACGTCCTTCTCTTCGTTGAGCACCGGCTCCTGCATGAGAATGCCGACGGTGTAGCCCTCGCTGAGGCGCGTCTCGCCGTTCGATGCCTGCTCAAGTCCCGCCATGATCTTCAGGACGGTGGACTTGCCCGCGCCGTTCGGCCCCACGACGCCGATCTTGGCGCCCGGGAAGAAGGCGAGCGTCACGTCGTCGAGGATGACCTTGTCGCCGTGCGCCTTGCGCGCCTTATGCATTTGGTAGATGAACTCAGCCACTGAATCTCCGGGAGGTAGGTCGCGATTACGCCGACGCCTAGCCTACGCGCTGAGTACGTCCGGCTCGAGCCGGGCTACGCAACGCGTCCTCCGTGACGTGGCGCGGCGGGACACTTTCCGACCTTGGGAATCTCGCGCAATACCCATACCAAACCGTGACCTGTAATGTGTCACACCGTCACCATGCGCCACATGGCGAGCATGCGGGACGCAAGTAACGATCGGAGTACGCATCAGCCTGGCGTTAAACAGGCAGACGAACAAGCGAATGAGGATCAACACAATGAATAGAAACGTGCGCATTAGCGCGCTCGCGGCTACCGTCGCCCTCGCGTTAGCAGCATGCTCCGCAACGCCGGACAAGACGCCGACCGCGTCGCCAACCGGTCCTGCGGCTCCGACCTTCAAGGCCTGCATGGTCTCCGACGAGGGCGGATTCGACGACAAGTCGTTCAACCAATCAGGCTACGAAGGCCTCGTGAAGGCTCAGGAGGACTTCGGCATCGAGATCGCGAAGGCCGAGTCGAAAGACGCGAACGACTACCGCCCCAACATCGACGCCATGGTTGACGCGAACTGCGACATCATCTTCGCGGTCGGCTACAACCTAGCTGCCGCCGTTGAGCCCGCCGCTGCGGACTACCCGGACCAGCATTTCGCCCAGATTGACGCCGCGTTCACCGACGACTCTGGCAACCCCAGCATCGCGAACGTCAAGGGCCTCGTATTCGCGACGAACGAGCCTTCCTTCCTCGCTGGCTACGCGGCGGCACGCGACACGAAGACCGGCGTTGTCGGCACCTTCGGCGGCGGCCCCTTCCCCGGAGTCACGGACTTCATGGACGGCTTCTACGCCGGCGTGCAGTACTACAACACCGAGAACGGCACCAAGGTGGCAGTACTCGGCTGGGACGGCAAGACCGGAATCGCCGACGTCGGCTTCTCCGACCTCACCGTCGGCAAGTCCACGGGTGAGAGCTTCATCGCCCAAGGCGCCGACATCATCCTGCCGGTTGCCGGTCCGGTTGGCCTCGGCACCGCTCAGGCTGCCCAGGAGGCCAACGGCGTCAAGATCATCGGCGTTGACTCCGACTGGAGCCTCACCGCTCCCGAGTACGCAGACGTGATCTACGGCTCGATCCTCAAGGAGATCGGCGCTTCGGTGTACAACACGATCGACGAGATAGTCAACGGCGACGGCTGGTCGAACGCGACTTATGTCGGCACGTATGAGAACGGTGGCGTCGGCCTGGCAGGTATCACGGGCGACTTCAGCGACCTCATCGCGAAGATCATCTCTGGAGAAATCGCGACTCAGTAATTCACGAACGAGCATGGGGGGCGCGCTGTGTAGACCACGGCGCGCCCCCCATGCTTGACTGAGCCGGTGACGCTCGCTATGGCAAACGGAGGCCAACGGTGAAGCTTGAGTTGCGGGGTATCGTCAAGCGGTTCGGGGATTTCACCGCGAACGACGCTATCGATCTGGTGGTAGAACCCGGCAAGGTTCACGCGCTACTCGGCGAGAACGGCGCGGGGAAGTCCACGCTCATGAACGTGCTGTTCGGCCTCTACGACGCGGACGGCGGCGAGATTCTTCTCGATGGCAAGCCCGTGCACTTCACCGGCCCGCGCGACGCGATGATGGCAGGCATCGGGATGGTCCACCAACACTTCATGCTGGTGCCACCCTTCACCGTTGCAGAGAACGTCATGCTCGGCCACGAGGAACTTCGCTCACCCACGAATTTGCTTGACTTCGCGAAGGCGCGCGCGCGCGTGCGTGAGCTTTCTGATCGCTTCGGTTTCGACATCGACCCCGACGCCGTCGTCGAAGATCTACCCGTGGGAGCGCAGCAGCGAGTCGAGATCATCAAGGCTCTTTCCCGCGACGCGAGGATTCTCATCCTCGATGAACCGACGGCCGTGCTCACTCCGCAAGAGACGGACGAGCTCCTATCGATCGTCAAGCAGCTCGCGGCGTCCGGCACATCGGTGGTGCTCATCACCCATAAACTCCGCGAGGTCAAGGCGGTCGCCGACGCCGTCACCGTCATCCGGCGCGGCAAGGTGGTCGGCCAGGCCGAACCATCCGCGTCACGGCAAAAACTCGCGTCCATGATGGTTGGCCGCGACGTGTCGATGAGCGTGGATAAGGGCAAGTCCAAGCCTCGCGGACCGATGCTTGAGATCCGCGACCTCACCGTCCTTGACGCCGACGAGGTTCCCCGGGTGAGGGATCTGAACCTCGAGGTTCACGCGGGCGAGATCGTGGCCGTGGCTGGCGTGCAGGGGAACGGCCAGACCGAGCTCGCCGAGGCGATCCTTGGCTTGACGCAGCCGCTGTCCGGGACGTTCGTGCTCGACGGCGTCGAACTCGGCGCGCGGTCGGTCAAGGATACGCTGCTTGCTGGCTTGGGCTTCGTGCCCGAGGACCGGACGGAGGACGGCCTCGTCTCGACCTTCACCATCGCGAACAACCTCATCCTCGACGTCCACGACCAGCCCCCGTTTGCGCGCGGCCTGGCGTTGCAACCCTCCGCGATTTCGGCTCACGCCGAACGGCTCATTAGCGAGTTTGACGTCCGTACCAGCGGGCAAGACGCGCTGGGAGGATCGTTGTCGGGCGGCAACCAGCAAAAGGTCGTTCTCGCCCGTGAGCTGTCGCGGGATCTCAAGGTGGTGGTCGCGTCGCAGCCCACGCGTGGGCTCGACGTGGGCTCGATCGAGTTCGTCCACAAGCGACTGATCGCGGAACGCGACCGCGGGGCTGCGGTATTGATCGTATCGAGCGAACTCGACGAAGTATTTGCACTCGCCGACCGCATCGCCGTGATGTTTCGTGGGCGGATCGTCGACATCGTTGACCCGAGCGTCAGCCGCGAAGATATCGGGCTGACTGATGGTCGGCGCACACAGAAGGAGGCGGCGTGAGCGGCAAGGAGAAAACCGAGCCCGCAGCCAAACCTGGCGCAGGCTCCACGAAGGCTCCCCGCCGCGACCTGAGCAGCGTCGGCCGCGAGATTCTCGAGAGTTCAAGGAACCGTGGCGGTGTTCGCGGTTGTGGGGGCGATGGTCGTTGCCGCGCTGCTCGTCGTCGTGCTCGACGAGAGCGTCGCTGCGGCAGGCCCGGTCTTCTCGGGTGACTGGTTCTCGGCCGCCGGCTCACTCATCGGCGGCATGTTTAAGGCGATGTTTGAAGGCGCGATCTTCCGACCAGAAGCGAAGGATCTCGCCTCGCCAACTTAAGCCGCTGACGCAGACGATGACAGCCGCGACGCCGCTTCTGTTTGCGGGGCTTGGCCTCGGCGTGGGCTTTCGGGCTGGCCTATTCAACATTGGCGCCCAGGGCCAGATCATCATCGGCGCGATGCTCGGTGGCTACATCGGCTTCGCCTGGCACCTGCCGATCGGGTTGCACCTCATCCTCGCCGTCGTCGGGAAGCGCGATCGGCGGTGCGTTGTGGGGCTTCATTCCCGGTGTTCTGAAGGCGCGGACTGGTGCGCACGAGGTCATCACCACCATCATGCTCAACTATGTTGCGCTCAACGTCATCAGGTTCGCGCTGTCCAAGGACGCCTTCCGCGCCGCCGGGAAACGACAACCCGGTGTCTCCGCCAATCGAGAGTTCCGCGAAGTACCCAGAACTGTTCGGGTGGGTCGGGGCGCGAATATCCAGCTCCACTTGGGCTTCATCGTCGCGCTGGCGCGCGGCGTGGGCCGTGTGGTGGCTCATGGAGCGATCGACGTGGGGATTCCAGTTCCGTGCGGTGGGCGCCAACCCGAACGCCGCGCGCACCGCGGGCATGAGCGTGACCAAGGCCTACGTGTTGGTGATGGTGATCGCCGGAGCTCTCGCGGGACTCGCGGGTTCGGCGCAGATACTTGGCACGCAGCCCGTATTGCCGAGGGCGTCGCCGCGAGCATCGGCTTCGACGCAATCACGGTCGCGCTTCTTGGCCGCGTCACGACCCCTCGGCACCGTGTACGCCGCGTTGTTGTTCGGTGGGCTCCGCGCAGCCGCGCCACGCTGCAGGCGCAGCGGGCCTCCCTAGCGACATCGTGTACGTGATCCAGGCGCTAATCGTGCTATTTATGGCAGCGCCACCGCTCGTGAGGTTCCTGTTCATGTTGCCCTCACCTGCGAGAGAGAAAGAGGTGGCAGCGTGACCGCCACTCATCGCCACTTGCGGCCGAGCCCGGGGTCGTCATACCGCGCAAGTGGAAGGCCCCCGTGGCCCTCGGCGTGATCGCGCTGCTGTCGCTGGTCGTCTTCGGGCTTGGCAGCGCATCGGGGCTGCAAACCACGTTCCACCTATCGACGCCCAACGACTTCTTCACGATTCCCGACTTCGCGGTCGACGCGCGCAGTGCCGCCATCGTCCTTGTCGCTCTTGGCACTCGCTCTCGCCGTGCTGGCCGGCGTGGGCCACCTGGACGCGGCGCGGCAGTCGGGCATGTGGCTGCCGTCGCTCTTTGGCGTCGCCATGGGCTCGCGCTGCTCGCATGGGCGGGCGCGGGCCGCGACAACACCGACATCAACCATCACGGGCATGCTCGCTGTCGGGCGTGTTCGCTCGCAGGTACCGCTCGTCTTCGGCTCGCTGGCTGGCCGCTGTGCGAGCGGTCCGGCATCATCAACATCGCCATTGAGGGCCAGCTGCTCGGTCGGCGCGTTCCTCGCGGCCGTCGTCGCGTGCGCGACGCGGCAACGCCTACGTTGGGCTGGTGGCGGCGCCCATCGCGGGCGCCCTCGTCGGCGCGCTGCTCGCCGCTGTTCGCGGTGCGGTACTGGGTGGACCAGATCGTCGTCGGCGTGGTGCTCAACGTGCTCGTCGTCGGGCTCACGAGCTTCCTGTTCGGCACCGTGCTGACGGCGACAGAACCCAACCACGAGCTCAGATCGCCCCGCCGGGACTGGGCAGAGCCTGCCCATTCCGGTGCTGTCCAAGATCCCGTGCTCGGCCCGGTGCTGTTCGACCAGACGCGCTCGTCTACGTCATGTACGTCGATCGTCATCGTGTTCCAGATCATGCTGTTCAAGTCCCGCTGGGGCCTGCGGGTGCGGGCCGTGGGCGAGCACCCCAAGGCCGCGGACACCGTGGGCATCAAGGTCAACCGCACCCGCGTGCGCAACACGATCCTGGGTGGCGCGATCGCCGGACTCGGCGGCGCGTTCTTCACGGTCGCGTCGAGCCTCGCGTTCGGCAAGGAGATGACGGCGGGCAAGGGCTATATCGCCCTGGCCGCCATGATCCTGGGCCGCTGGTCCCCAAGGGCGCGCTCGCCGCCGCGCTGCTGTTCGGCTTCGCCGACGCGCTCCGCATCGCAGTCTCGGCATCATCGGCTCCGTCGATCCCGAGCGAGTTCCTCGCGATGCTCCCGTACCTCGCCACGATCTTCGCCGTCGCCGGGCTCGTCGGCCACGTCACGCCCGCCCGCCGCCGAAGGCAAGCCGTACAAGAAGTGACCGTGCCACCGACATCGACTGGGAGGCGCTTCGCGACGCGGCGCGTGCGGCCGCCGCGACGCGCATACGTGCCGTACTCGCACTACCCCGTGGGCGCCGCGGCGATCACGGACGACGGGCGCGTCATCGCGGGGTGCAACGTCGAGAACGCGAGCTACGGGCTCACGCTGTGCGCGGAATGCGCCGTGGTCTCCAAGCTTCACTCGACGCGCTGGGCGGACGCCTGGTCGCGCTCGCGTGCGTCGACGGCGCGGGCGAGCCGCTCACCCCGTGCGGCCGGTGCCGCCAACTGCTCCACGAGCACGGCGGACGCCAGATGCTCGTGGACGCCCCGGACGGCCCCGTCACCGTCGGTCGAGCTCCTGCCGTGGAGCCTTCGGCCCGCGGCCACCTGGAGGATTACTCATGACCGAGGCGTACGACGCCGTCGACATCATCGTCGCCAAGCGCGACGGCGGCGTCCTGAGCGACAGCCAGATCGACTGGGTGGTGGACGCCTACACGCGCGGCGTCGTCGAGGACTACCAGATGAGTTCGCTCGCGATGGCGATACTCCAGCGCGGCATGAACCGCGCCGAGATCGCGCGCTGGACGCAGGCCATGATCGACACCGGCGAGCGGCTCGACTTCTCGAGCCTCACACGCCCCACCGCCGACAAGCACTCGACGGGCGGCGTGGGCGACAAGATCACGCTTCCCCTCGCGCCGGTCGCGGCCGCGTGCGGGCTCGCGATCCCCCAGCTGTCCGGACGCGGCCTCGGCCACACGGGCGGCACCCTGGACAAGCTCGAGACCATCCCGGGCTGGCGGGCGGACCTCACGACGGCCGAGATGCTCCAGCAGCTCGAGGACGTGGGCGCCGTGATCTGCGCGGCGGGCTCGGGCCTCGCGCCAGCCGACAAGAAGCTCTACGCCCTCCGCGACGTCACCGGCACGGTCGAGGCGATCCCGCTCATCGCCTCGTCGATCATGTCCAAGAAGATCGCCGAGGGAACGAGCGTGCTGGTCCTCGACGTCAAGGTGGGCTCCGGGGCTTTCATGAAGGACATCGACCGCGCGCGCGAGCTCGCCCGGACCATGGTCGAGCTCGGCACCGACGCCGGCGTCGTCACGTCCGCCCTGCTGACCGACATGTCCACGCCGCTCGGTCGCGGAATCGGGAACGCCCTCGAGGTCACGGAGTCCGTGGAGGTTCTCGCGGGAGGCGGGCCCGCCGACGTCGTGGAGATCACGCTCGCGCTGGCGCGGGAGATGCTGGAGCGCGCAGGAGTGTCCGGGTAAGGACCCGGCGGACGCGCTCGCGGACGGCAGCGCCATGGACGTCTGGCGCGCGATGATCTCCGCCCAGGGCGGCGACCCCGATGCTCCGCTGGCCACGGCCAAGCACCGGGAGGACGTCACCGCGTCCAACGACGGCGTGGTGTCGCGGCTCGACGCGCTCGGCGTGGGCATCGCGGCGTGGCGTCTCGGCGCCGGTCGGGCGAGCCTCGCCGACGTTATTCAGCCGGGCGCGGGCATCTACCTGCACAAGCAACAGGGCGACGCCGTGCGGGCGGGCGAGGCGATCATGACGCTCTACACGGACGACGAGGCGCGTTTCGCGCGCGCCCACCAGGCCCTCGACGAGGCGTGCGGCGGCTCGGGAGCGGTCGAGGTCGCGGCTTCCGCCCCAGAGCGGCGCATCGTTTTGGATCGCGTCGATCCGGCGTGACATTCGGCGACTAGGCTGGACCGGGTGACCGACACCGAAAAGCTCCTTCTGCCGCTGCCCAAGATCGCCCTTCACGATCACCTCGACGGTGGCCTACGCCCCGCGACCATCATCGAGCTCGCCGCCCAGGCGGGCCACGAGCTTCCCACGACCGACGTTGCCGAACTCGGCACGTGGTTCGTCGACGCCGCGAACTCCGGCTCGCTCGTCCGCTACCTCGAAACCTTCGTGCACACCGTCGCCGTGATGCAGACGGCGGACAATCTCGCGCGCGTCGCCCGGGAGGCCGTGGTCGACCTCGCCGCGGACGGCGTCATCTACGCGGAGCTCCGCTACGCGCCCGAGCAGCACCTCGAGGGAGGCCTTAGCCTCCAGGAGGTGGTCGAGGCGGTTCAGACCGGCATCGACGCGGGCATCGAGGAGGCCAAGGCCGCGGGGCACGAGATCCGCGCCGCCGCGCTGCTCACGGCGATGCGCCACGCCGAGCGGGGAACCGAGATCGCCCATCTCACGATCGAGAACTACGGTCGCTGTTGCGTCGGGTTCGACATCGCGGGCGCCGAGGATGGATTCCCTCCGTCCAAGCACGCCGAGGCCTTCGCCCTGCTCCGCGACGCCCACATTCCGGTGACCATCCATGCGGGAGAGGCCGCGGGCGTCGAGAGCATCTCCGAGGCGGTGGGCCTCGGCGCCGCGCGCCGCATCGGCCACGGGGTCCGCATCCACGAGGACATCGCGGGCTTCGGTACGCCGACGCCCGTCTACGGCAGGGTCGCGGCGTTCGTTCGCGACAACCAGATCCCCCTCGAGCTCTGCCCCTCGTCGAACATCCAGACCGGCGCTGCCGAGTCGTTCGCCACGCATCCGATAACGGAACTGCGCGACCTTGGCTTCACCGTCACGATCAACTGCGACAACCGCCTCATGTCCGGCACCTCCATGACGCGCGAGATGGCGCTGCTCGTCGACGAGGCCGGCTGGACGCTCGAGAATCTCGAACTCGCGACGCTCGACGCGGCGTGGGCTGCTTTCCAGTCGTACGACGTCCGCGCCGATCTGGCCGACCTCGTCCTCGAGGCCTACGAGGACCTTGTCGAGTAGACGCGCACCTTCGAAAGGACCACCATGACGCTCTCCCGCTCCGAGCTCGCCAGCTACGTCGACCACACGCTCCTGAAGCCGGAGGCGACGGCCGAGGACGTGGCCGCGCTGATCGCCGAGGCCGCCGACCTCGGCGCGTTCAGCATCTGCATCTCCCCCTCGATGCTGCCCGTCACGACCCCCGAGGGCCTGGCCGTCGCGACCGTGTGCGGGTTCCCCTCCGGGAAGCATCACAGCGCGATCAAGGCGGCGGAGGCCGCGCGGTCCATCGCCGACGGCGCCGACGAGGTGGACATGGTGATCGACGTCGGCACAGCGGTCACCGGGGACTACGCGGCCGTCGAGGACGACATTCGCGCCGTCAGGGCGGCGGTTCCCGCGGACAAGATTCTCAAGGTGATCATCGAGTCGGCCGCGCTCACCGATGACCAGATCGTCGGCGTGTGTCGCGCCGCGGAGTCCGCCGGCGCGGACTTCGTCAAGACGTCAACGGGGTTCCATCCCGCAGGGGGCGCCAGCGAGCATGCCGTAGCGCTGATGGCCGCGACCGTGGGGGGCAGGCTCGGGGTCAAGGCCTCGGGCGGCATCCGCACCGCGGACGCGGCGCTCGCGATGATCGCAGCTGGGGCGACCCGTCTCGGGCTGTCCGGAACGCGCGCCGTTCTCGACGGGCTCGACGGAGTGAACGCGAACGACGCGGACGGCTCCGGCTACTAGAGGCCCAGCACCGCGCGAACGTCTCGCTCGAGGTCGGCCATGAGTCGCTCGGCGAGGGCTCGTGCACCCGGGACGCTATTGACGACCGGCTCGATGACCTCGAGGTAGGCCTTCACCTTGGGCTCCGTCCCGCTCGGGCGGATGATGACGCGAGCGCCGCCGATCGTGGTGAGGCGCAACCCCGGCGTCGGCGGTAGTCCGTCGATCCCGAGACTCATGTCCTCGGTTACGGCGACGGTCGATCCGCCGAGCTCCGTCGGCGGGGTCGCGAGGATGGCCGCCACCGCGGCGCCCAACGCGTCGGACGACTCGTACCGAGCGGACACCTGGCGGGTGAGGTATACGCCATAGATACGATCCAGGTCGTCGAGCGCGTCGGCGAGGGTCCGGCCCTCGGCGACCAGCTCCGCGACGAGGTCCGCCATGACGACGGCGGCGGAGATGCCGTCCTTATCCCTCACCAAGGCCGGCGCGACGCAATAGCCGATGGCCTCCTCGTACCCGAAGACGAGCCCCTCGGTGCGCGCGATCCACTTGAAGCCCGTAAGCGTGGACTCATAGGCGAGCCCGTGCCGCTCGGCAATGCGTGCCAGGATCTGCGACGACACGATCGAGTTGGCGAGCGTCCCCGATCTGCCTTCCGCCGCGGCCTGACCCGCGATGCGCTCGCCAAGGAGCGCGCCGACGCGGTCGCCGTGAAGGGTGGTCCACTGCCCGTCGATCACCGCCGCGACCGCGCACCGGTCCGCGTCGGGGTCGTTCGCGATCGCGACGTTCGCGCCCACCTTCTCCGCGAGAGCGAGCGTGAGATCCATGGCGCCCTTCTCTTCGGGATTGGGGAACCCGACCGTCGGGAACCTCGGATCCGGATCCGCCTGCTCGCGCACCATGCTGAGATCGGTGAAGCCAGCGGCGCGGAGAACGGCGTCAAGCGTCGCGCCGCCGACGCCGTGCAGGGGCGTCAGGGCGATGGAGATCGCGGCGCGGCCCGGGCCGTTCTCGGGGGTGGCGTCGCCCACGAGCGCCGCCGTCTGGGCGACGTACGCCGCGAGGAGGTCGTCCCCGATGACGGTCCAGCCGGACTCCGCGCGCTCCACGGAGGCGACGGACTCGACGCGGGCGATCTTCGCCGCGATATCGGCGTCGAACGGCGGAACGATCTGGGCGCCTTGGCCCGCTCCGCCGACGATGCGCCCGCCGAGGTAGACCTTGTAGCCGTTGTCCTGCGGAGGGTTGTGGCTCGCCGTGACCATCACGCCGGCGTCTGCTTCGAGCCGACGCACCGCGTACGCGAGCACGGGGGTCGGGAGAGCGGAGGGCAGCAATAGGGCGCGGTGGCCCGCCGCCGTCATGACGGCCGCCGTGTCGATCGCAAACTGGTCCGACTTGAAGCGGGCGTCGTACCCGATCGCGACCGTGCCCGGCCCGCCGAGCGCGTCGGTCATGTAGGCGGCGAGACCCGCCGCGGCACGGATCACGACCGCGCGGTTCATCCGGTTCGGCCCGGCGCCCAGCGCGCCGCGAAGCCCCGCCGTCCCGAACTCCAGCATTCCGCTGAACCGGTCCGCGACGTCGGCCGACGCCTCGGCATCCCCCGCTCGCGTCGCCGCAAGGACGTCCGCTAGCTCGGCGGCCGTCTCGGCGTCAGGGTCGTCCGCGATCCACGCCACGACGCGCGACTCGAGGTCGGCGTTCATGAGATGAGCCCGACGATGTCGGCGAGCAGGCCCGAGATGCGAGGACCCGCTTCGCGCCCTGCCTCGAGCACTTCTTGGTGGTTGAGCTCCGCGCCGGAGATCCCAGCGGCAAGGTTGGTCACGAGGGACAGCCCGAGGATCTCGAGCCCCGCGGCGCGGGCCGCGATCGCCTCAAGCGCGGTGGACATCCCGATGAGGTTCGCGCCCATGGTCGCCGCCATCCGCACCTCGGCTGGCGTCTCGTACTGGGGCCCGGTGAACTGGGCGTACACGCCCTCGACGAGGCTCGGGTCGACCTTGCGCGCGATCGCGCGTAGCCGCGCGGAGTACACGTCCGTCATGTCGACGAACGTCGCGCCCGTGAGGGGGGTGGCGCCCGTCAGGTTGATGTGATCGGCGATGAGCACGGGCGTCCCGGGACCCACCTCGGGCCGCGTCGAGCCGCAACCGTTCGTCAACACGAGGGTGTGGCATCCGGCGGCCGCGGCCGTGCGGACGCCGTGCACGACGGCCTGAGGATCGCGGCTCTCGTAGAAGTGCTGGCGCGCGCCTAAGACGAGAACGCGAGCGCCCGAGGGCGTCAGGATCGAACGGAGCTCCGAGTGGTGCCCCTGGACGCGCGCGGCCTTGAAGCCGGGAACGTCGCCCGGGGCCACGGACGCGACCTCCTCGCCGAGGAGGCCAGCCGCGTCACCCCATCCGGACCCAAGGACGAGGGCGATGTCGTGACGCTCCACGCCGGTCGCGGAGGCAATGGCCGTGGCGGCAGAGGCCGCGAGATCTTGAGAAGGGTCCATTCTTTGAGCGTATCTCGCGGCTCTACCGGTATCTACGGGACGGCGGCGCCGGGCTAGCTGTTTCTCCGCCCGCCGCCGGACACGCGACCGACGAGAACGACGAGCCCCGCGGCGACGAGCACGCCGATGATGTACCCGATGATCGTCGAGCCGTCGCCGACCTTGTTCCAGATGAAGAAACCGAGCCAGACTCCTGCGATGCCGATGAGGATCGTGAGGATGAGGTTGACGTCGCGGCCAGCGACCATACGGCCGAGCCACCCGACGATCGCGCCGATGACGATGAGAATGATGATGTCCATGAAACGCTCCTTCATGTAGCGCCTTATGCTGCGACATCGGGGCGATCACCTCGTAGGAAGGCGACCCGTCTAGTGTACGCCCCTGTTTTACTATTCATTTACCCATTGTTGACTTAAGCTTGCGCGGCTACTCAAAACGGGTCGACTCCACCTCGGTCGAGCGACGCACCACCCCGAACGACCCCGCGACTGCTAGCGCGGCGATCGCCAATGATCCGAGCATCGCCCACCAATACCGAACGTCCGGCCACGTCACCGCGATACGGTCGCCCAGCGCATGCACCAGGACCCAGTCGACGAAGAAGCCCAGTCCCGCGGACGCGACGAGCGTCGTCCCAAGGGGCAGCGCCGCCTCGGTCATCACCGATCGGCGCAGCTCGCTCACCGGCATGCCAGCGAGCCTCAACAGGCCGAAGGTGCGCTTACGGTCGAGCGCCGCGGCGACCGTCGCGACGGCGAGCGCGAGCGCCGAGACGCCGATCGCGATCGCCATTCCCAGGTAGGCCAGAACCGAGAGCTCCTGCGTGACCTCGAGAGAGCCGATTCCGATGTAGTCCGCGCGGGTCGTCGGGTACTGGTTCGGCTGGCCCGCCGCGATCATGGCGGTGCGGACTCGCTCGATCGACGTCGGGTTGCCGTCGGTCACGGCGATCACGAAGTCCGGAGTGAGGCCCTCGATCGTGCGCGCGGGCTGCGGAGTCGGCACCGGCGTACCCGGACCACCGAACCCGCCCGCGAGCATGGCGTACAGGTCGACCTGCACGACGGGCGCTTCGGGGACGTCGATCGCCCCGATCGCTCGCGCCTCCGCGGCCGTCATCACGTCACGGCCGTCGTTGGGGTTGGCGGCGTAGTAGGCGATGACCACACGGTCCACTCCCGGGACCGTGCGCGCGGCGGCGGCCATCGCGTCGGCCTGCTCGGGGTTGTCCGCGGTCGCGAGAACCGCCGAGCTCACGAGAAGTCCGGGCGTATCGCGAAGGCCTGTCTGTCCCGTCACCGAACTCACCAGACCTGCGAAGACGCTCACCACGTAGACAGCGACCACGACGCCCGCGACGGAACGGAAGGTCGCGCGCGGGTGGCGCGCCAGTCTGCCCGCGGCGACGACGCCCGACGCCGAACGCGCGAGCTTCCCATACGTCTTGCTGGTTACCCTCGTGACCCACGAACCCGCGATGACCACTCCGAAGGCGGTGAGGCCGAAGCCCACGACTATCCCGAGCAGCAGGAACGACTCGATACCCGACCCCGTTCGGGAGAGCAGCACGGAACCGGCGAGGAGAGCGAGTCCCGCCACGAGTGACGCCGTTCGCCACGCCGTCGTCGGTTTCTCGGGCCGCTCGCGAGTCGCGCCGAGGGCCCCGACGTCGTCCCGATACGTGCGCCACCAAGCCGCGACAGCGCCCAACACGGTAACCACGACGATGCATAGCGCCGTCCATCCGAGGCTCGGGACAAGGTCGCCCGCGTACGACGTCGTCCGATCGATCGTCAGGAGGGCGGCGGCTGGCCGGATCAGCGCGGCAAACCCAATGCCAACGATCCCGCCGACGAGCGTGGCTAGCCCCATCTCGATTCCCGCGAGCGCGGCGATACCTCGCCTACCCGCGCCGATGAGACGCACCGTGGCGAGGCGTTCCCTGCGCTCGACAGCCCCGAGTTGCGACACAATCGAGATGAGCAGCACGATAGGTACCAAGATTGCCACGGAACCGATCGCGAGGATCGTTCGGTATCGGAACGATGGGGATCGGTCGCCTTCGACGCCGAAGCGATGCTGAGCCATGGCACTGTCATTGGCCGATAGGAGGTCCCAGTTCATCCCCATGAACACCACGCGCTCGCTCGGTCCCTTGAGCATCTCGGCGGGCAGGATTCCGATTCGGGTTCCATAGCGCGCCCCGAGTTGGTCGTGGGGCGTCGCATCGATCAACCGAGCCATCGCGGGCGACGCGTAGTACTCACCCGGGCGCGGAGGCACGATGCCCGCGGGGAACGCCACCGTGGTGCCGGGGGTCGAGGCGACCTGAGCAACCTCGATGGTCGAGTTCGTGAAGAAGTCGATTCGCGTCGACAACAGGATGGTGTCGTCGGACGGGGCGATCGGCACGAGCCCCGTATCCGTGTAGTCGCGACCCTCGGCGACGCCGGTCGAGTACTGCCACGCGACCCTGCCGTCGCGTTCGGGCATGTGGAGGTACGTCCCGAGCAGGATGAACAGCATCCCCATGCCCAGCCCCACCACCCCGACGATGCCGGCTAGCCGGCGATACGCGCTGGGGTTGCTGAGCAGCACCAGCCGCGCGGCGACCGGCCTCACGAGGCAGCCACGTCCGTGAAGGCGCTGCTGAGCTTGCCGTCCCGGACAATGACCTCGCGGTCGGCGTAGGCGGCGGTGCGCGCGTCGTGCGTGATGAGCATGACGGTGGTTCCGTCGTCCCGAACGACCCGGAGCATCGCGGTCAGGGTGTTCTCTGCGGAGACGGAGTCGAGGGTGCCCGTGGGCTCGTCGGCGAACAGAACCGAGGGGCGGGGAGCGAGCGCTCGGGCGATCGCGACGCGCTGCGCCTGACCGCCGGACATGTTCCCGGGGAACTTGTCGACCTGATCGGCCAGATCGAGGCGCTCGAGCCAGTCGCGCGCGGTGGCGTTCGCGGTCTTGCGGGACGCCCCCGCCATGAGGAGCGGGAGGGCGACGTTGTCGAGCGCCGTCAGGTCGGGCAGGAGCTGTCCGAACTGGAACACGAAACCGATGTTCGCCAGGCGGAATCGGGCGCGTACATCCGCGCCCAGCGCCGTCAACTCCGTTCCGTCAACCTTCACCGTTCCCGCGTCGGGCGCGAGTACGCCCGCAAGGCAGTGCACGAGCGTCGACTTCCCGGAACCCGAGGGCCCCATGACGGCGAGTACTTCCCCGCGCTTGACGCCGAGGTCGACGCCTCGAAGTGCCTCCGTGGGGCCGAAGCTCTTTCGCAGTCCGACTGCGCTGATGATTGGGTCAGACATCGCGGCGAACCTCGGCCTTCATCTCGGTGAGACGGGCGCTCGTCAGGTCGATCCAGCGCAGATCCGCCTCGATCTGAAACAGGGCGTGGTCGATCGCGAGGCGTTCCAACAGGGGGGTCGACTGCTTCGCTGTGGTCAGCTCGCGCATGCGCGCGAGGTGCTCGCGTCGCTGGACGTCAAGGATCGCGTCGGCGTCGGTCTCGAGCATCAGCGCGAGGACGGTCTTGGCGAAGAGGTTCGTATGGAGCTCGGGCGAGGGAGCGTCCGGAGTGGTGAGCCACTCGCGAAGGTGGGCACGACCGGCGTCGGTGATCTCGTAGCGCTTGCGCTCGGGGCCGTCGCCGGGCACCGATCCGAGCGCGAAAATGTAGCCGTCGCGGATCATCCGCGCGAGCGTCGCGTAGATCTGGCCGAACGCTATCGGGCGCTCCGTGCCGAAGAAGCCGTCGTAGCGTTGCTTGAGGTCGTAGCCGTGCGTCGGTCCCTGATCTATGAGCCCGAGAAGGGCGGGTGCCTTGTCCATGCGCCCCACTATACTCCGCGTGTATACGCTCCGCGTGCATTCGATCAAGCAGACCGCTATCGGCGGTGCCGCGCGCCCGGCCTCCTCGGTCGGGCGCGCCCCTGCCCCGCCTACGCGCTCAGCGCCACCTGCTCCGGCTCATCCGCATTGTCGTCCGCTTCGTCAGGCACTGAATCGCTGCCCGACTCGTCCGTCGCCGCGGACTCGACGTCCTCGTCGCCAGCGAGCGAGGCGTCCCCGAACGCCCGCGTGAACTCCGCCGTCCCACGCGTGAGGTCGTGCCCCACGCTGGTCGCGTCGATCACGAGGTCCGTGCGCGAGCCGGAGTCGCCCTCCCACTCGTTGGTCCGGAAGCGGCCGTGTACCGTCACCGGCTGGCCCTTCTTGATGGAGTTGGCCACCGTGATCGCCGCGTTCCTAAACACCTTGATGGTGAACCACTCCGTGCGGCCGTCCGTCCATTCGCCCTTGTCGCGGTCGTAGAAGCGAGACGTCGACGCGAGCCGGAAGCTGGTGAGGCGCGCGCCCGACGGCCCGACGTGCTGGCTCGGATCGGTCGCGACCCAGCCGTTGACGGTCATGATGAGGTCGTTCATGTCACCCTCCTTGGGTTGAGCCGCACGATGCGGCTTCGCCCACGGTCGCTCACGGGCACGACGCGGGGGATGCGGCCGCGACACGGCTCGCGTCACGGGGGTCCGGGCCCCGCCTGGGGACATCGGCGCGGAGCGACGATGCGCGAGGCAGCGACACGCGCGCAGCCGAGCGACCTAGTCGCCGGGTTCTAAGTCCTTCGCGGTCTCGAGCTGCGTCAGCTCGTCGAGCGCCCGGTACGCCTGGTGCACCATCTGCGTCGGCTCGACGACGTCCTCACGGATCGCGGCGAGGACGGCCTCGCGCCCCAGCGCCAGGATGGCGGCCTCCATCGACGGGGCGGCCGACGTCCGTCCCCAGCGGCGCTTCGCGGGCTTCACCTCGGGCCAACGCACGGCGCCCAGGGCGTCGTTAATCGCCTCCGCGATGGCCCCCGGCTTCGCGATCGCTTTGCTCAGCACAAGCCTCCACGTGCGCGGAAGACCGTCCGTCGCGGCATCGATCCACGCCTCCCTGAGCGGCGAGACCGCCGCCGACGTCAGCACGGCGAGCCCGGGTAACGCCGCCGCTCGCCCGGCAGCGACGTCGCCTGCCGCCCGCGCGCGTACGTCCACACCGGCCGCCTTCGCTAACTCGTCCGCGAGTTCGGCAGGCTCGGGGATCGCCGGATCGGAATCCTTCGCCAACGCGTCCGACAGGAGTCGCCCCGCCGCCACGAGCTCGGCCCGAACGGACTCCGCCGCGACCGACCTCCGCTTCACCGCGTTCGCGAGAACACTGCGCACGCTGTCCACGCCCGCGCCCGTCGTCGCCGACGTGAGCAGCACGGGAACCGAATCGATCCCCTTCTCCGCGAGCAGGCGCCGAATGTCGAACAGGATCGCGTCGGCATCCTTGCGGGCGAGCCGGTCGATGTGGTTGAGAATCACGGCCGATGGGGCTCCGGACTCGGCGACCTGCGCGAGGTAGCGCGAGTGGAGCGCGTGGTCCGCGTACTTCTGCGGGTCCACCACCCACACCAGCAGGTCCGCCATGGGCACGACCCGATCCACGATCTCGCGGTTCTTCGCCTGCACCGAGTCGTGGTCCGGCAGGTCGAGCAACACCATGCCGCGGAACTGCGACTCCACGTCGGAGTCGAGCGCCGTCTCGCACACGAGCCGCCGCTCCGGGTCGATCCCCAGCCAATCGAGCAGCGGCTCCGCGCCCCCGCCCCACGTCGCCGCGCTCACGTGCGCCGTCGTCGGACGAGACACACCCGCCAGCGCGAAGTCCATCCGGGCGATGGCGTTGAACAGCGACGACTTTCCCGAACCCGTCCCGCCAGCCAGCGCGACGATGGTCGTGTCGACGCCGAGCGCGAGCCGCTCCTCGCACCGCTTGACCGTGGCGCGGATCACGCGCTTCACCTCGGGGGTGAGCGCCTCCCCCGCCCAGTCGAGCGAGGAGTGCAGCCGCGATACGCGCTCGCGGAGGAAGGTGGTTTCGCTCGGAGGGTCGAGATGGGTGAACGAGACGGTCACAGCAGGCCTCGCAGCTCCGCGCGACGCAGCCGAATGGACGCAGACGCGTCCGGCGCAAGGCTCGGCATGTCACTCGGGGCGATCATGTCGAGCGCCTCGCGGCTGATGCAGAATCGCCGGGCCGCAGACAGGTGGGTTCGCGCCTGATCGAGAACGTCCTGAAGCCCGGAACCGACCAGGAGCGCCAGCGACTGCCGCGCCTGAGGCACGCCAAGACTCGCCGAAGCGAAGATCGTCGTCAGCCCGTCCGCGCCGACGGTTTCCATCGCCGACGCGGCGCCAGGCAGCGACGTGGTGATCACGTCGCATCGGGCCAGCCAGCCGAGGTTGCGTCTCGCGCGTGGCGGGCTCGAAGCCCAGCCGCCTCCGTGGGATCGCGCTGCGCGATCATCCACGCGCCCACGCCGGACTCGTCTACCGTCAACTCGTCGATCATCTGCGCCGACGCCTGCCCGGCGCTATACGCCAGCGTCCCCTCGACCGCCCGCCCCAACTCGGCCCGGATCTCGGCCAGCGCCGCGTCCCGATCGACGGCGGCCTTGCGCTTGCCCAACCCGCCCCCGCGGATGCGGTGAAGGGGGCCGCCGACGTCGCCTGCACGCGACCACAACGCCGCGAGAGGCCCCACGGCGATCTCGCGGAACCAGTACTCGCCGCCGTCCTGCTCGGCTCGCGCGGCGGCCTTGCGCACCTCGCCCCGCGCCCTCTTGACGGCGGCTGCCTGGTCGTCCATCAACTCGGCGAGCTTCTCGAGCCATTCCTTAAGCGCCTGGGTCGCGCCCTGCATCGTCCGCTCGATGATGGTGGTCGCGCTCTTCGCCGCGACCGTGTCGAGCCAGCGACGTAGCCCCTGGATCACGTCGTCGGGAAGAGCGGTGAGGCCCTCGGCCTCCTCGGGGATCACGAAGAGCGGCAGCGACTCGAGGCCCTCCGCCTGGAGGCGTTCCACGAGGTCGCGCCTCACGTGGGCGGCGACGTCGGCCGTGACGCGGCTAAGGACGACGGCGATGGACGCCCCGCGATCGGCGCCGGCGCGAAGCACCTCCCACGGCACGGCGTCGCCGTAGCGCGCGGCGGTCGTCACGAACACCCACAGGTCCGCGGCGTCGAGCAGCTCCCGGGCGATCTCGCGGTTCTCTCCGACGAGCGAGTCAATGTCGGGCGAGTCGATAATCGCGAGGCCACGCGGAACGGCGTCGGAGGGACGGCTCGTGGCGCGTCGCGTCGCCGAGCTGAGCAGCGCGCGATCCGCGGGGTGATGAAAGAGGTGAGGCACCTTGGTCGTCGGGCGAAGCACGCCTGCTGCCGTGACGTCGGCTCCCAGTAACGCGTTGACGATGGTGGACTTCCCGGAACCCGTCGAGCCCGCGACGACCACGACCGCGGGCACCGAACCCTCGGTCACGCGCGGGATGAGGTGCTGATCGAGTTGCTCGAGAATGTCGTGGATCAGCTCCTGCGCCTTCTCGCTACGCGCAGAGTCGAACGGCAATTCGACGGCCCCGACGGCAGCGCGCGTGGCGCGGAGCGCGTCGAGCAGCGCGCCTGGCCTACCCCACGACCGAACGGGACGGATAGTCATGGCACTAGCGTGCCCCCTCGCGCTCGGTTCACCAAACGTCCGCGCCGGAGGCGCATCCCTGCCGACTCCCACTACCCTAGAAGCGCGCTAGCCCTCGTAGCTCAGCTGGATAGAGCGGCGGACTTCTAATCCGTAGGTCGCAGGTTCGAATCCTGCCGGGGGCACCAGGTCACACGGGAACAACTGCGGCGTCCCCCGGGTTCTCGTAGAGGGAATCGCTACCGCGCGAACCCCAGGGAGGCTGACCTGTGGCCGAAACGCTCGACGCACCTGATTCACTCGACGAGGCGGACGCGTTCGTCTTCTTCGGCGCGACGGGCGACCTCGCCCACAAGCTCGTCTTCCCGTCCCTCTACCGCATGGTAGCCAGCGGCGCGCTCAGCGTCCCCGTCATCGGCGTCGCCTTCTCCCACTGGGGGCTCGACGACTTCACAGGCCCGCGCGAGGGACGCCATCGACGCGTCCGGGCGGGACGTCGATCCCGACAGTCCTCGAGCGCCTCCTCGGCCTCCTGCGTACGTCGACGGCGACTACTCCGATTCCTCGACCTTCGACGCGGTCCGAGACGCGCTCGGCGACGCCAAGCGTCCCGCCGCACTACCTGGCGATCCCGCCGAGCCTGTTCGGCACGGTCGTCGACGGCCTGAAGGCCGTCCGGGCTGAACGACGAACGCGCGCGTGATCCTCGAGAAGCCGTTCGGCCGAGACCTGGCGTCGGCGCGCGAACTCGGGCAGTCGTCTCGTCCGCGTTCCCCGAGGAGGCCGTCTTCCGCATCGATCACTTCCTGGGCAAGGAAGAGATCATGAACCTCCTGTACTTCCGGTTCGCGAACTCCTTCCTCGAACCCATCTGGAACCGCGACCACATCGCGAGCGTGCAGATCACGCTCGCGGAGGACTTCGGCGTCCAGGGTCGCGGATCGTTCTACGAGTCCGCGGGGTGCCTGCGCGACGTCATCGAGAACCACCTGTTCCAGATCCTCGCGCTGCTCGCGATGGAGCCGCCCGGGTACCGCGACTTCTCGCGCCGTGCACGCGGCAGAAGTACGAGGTCTTCCGGTCCATGCGCCCCCTCACCCCCGAGGACGTCGTGCGCGGCCAGTTCGAGGGGTACCGCGACGAGCCCGGCGTCGCCCCCGACTCCGACGTCGAGACCTACGCCGCCGTGCGGTGTCACCTCGACTCGTGGCGGTGGGCAGGCGTCCCGTTCTACCTCCGCTCGGGCAAGAGCCTCGCGACCACCGCGTGCGAGGTGCGTCGTCGAACTCAAGCCGCCGCCGCAATCCGTCTTCGACGACGCCGTGACCGACGGGACCGCGCCCAACTACCTGCGCTTCCGCATCTCCCCCGACCCCGAGATCGCCCTCGCCGCGCGCGTCAAGACGTCCGGGCGAGGAATTCGTGGGCGAGCAGCACGAGCTACGTTCCTGACCAACGCGCAGGCGCCCCGAGCATGACCGTACGAGCGGCTACTCGGCAGACGCGCTCGCCGGGAGACACGCGCTGTTCACCCCCGAGGACTCGGTCGAGGCCGCGTGGGCCGTCGTCGACCCGTCCTGGACGACCACGGCGCCCGCATCCCCTACAAGCCAGGGCACGTGGGGACCAGACGAGGCGGCGGCGCTCCTCGACGACGGCGCACGTCTGGCACAACCCGGCCTAGCGCCTCCGCGCGGAGCCCCGCCGCCTCGTCAGCCCGCGAAGTACCGGAGGTAGAGGTAGGGCAGCGTCAGCGTCACCGTCACGGCGGTCACGATGATGCCCGTACTTGGTGAACTGCCAGAACGAGATCGGGTGGCCGTTTCGCTTCGCGATGCCCAGCACGACGACGTTCGCGCTCGCGCCGATCGCCGTGGCGTTGCCGCCGAGGTCGGCGCCCAGGGCGAGGGCCCACCACAGCGGTTGCGCGGCGCTGCCTCCCGCGTTGCACCAGGTCGTTCGTGAGGGGCGCCATCGTCGTCGACGTACGGGATGTTGTCGACGATCCCCGAGAAGACGCGCCGAGCCGAAGAGGAGCGCCGGTGGCGGCGCCGAAGTAAGTTGGTCCCGACCGCCTCGATCGCCGCCTCCCCGATCGCTGTCGATGACGCCCAGATTCACCAGGGAGCCGACCATGATGAACAGGCCCGACGAAGAACAGCAGGGTCTCCCACTCGACGTCGGCGAAGACCTTGCCGCGTCTCCAGCCGCGTCAGCAGAACGAGCAAGCCCGCGCCGAGCAGCGCGACGAGTGACGGCTCGACGTTCGGTGACCGACTGCAGGACGAATCCGGTCAGGACGAGGCCGAGAACGACGAGCGACTTGATCAGCAGCGCCGAGTCGCGGATCGCCTCACGCTCGTTGAGCGCCATGACCCGCTCGACCCTCTCGGGGTCGTAGCGAAGCTGCTTGCGGAACATCAGCCAACACAGGCCGATGAACACCACGAGGAGCACGACGACGATCGGCGCGAGGTTGCTCGATGAAGTCGTTGAACGTCAGTCCCGCCGCGGCTCGCGATGATGATGTTCGGCGGATCGCCGATCAGCGTCGCCGCGCCGCCGATGTTGCTCGCCATCACCTCGGCGATGAGGAACGGGATCGGGAGACACGGCGAGACGGTCGCTGATGAGTAGGGTGACCGGGGCGATCAAGCAGCACCGTCGTGACGTTGTCGAGGGCCGCGGACAGCACCGCGGTGATGAGCACGAGCATCACCATGATCACGAAGGGCCGCCCCCTCGCGCGCTTCGCGGCCCAGATCGCCAGGAACTCGAACACGCCGGTCTGCTGAAGGATGCCGACGATCATCATCATGCCCAGCAGCAGGAAGATCACGTTCCAGTCGATGCCGCTCTCCTGGGAGAAGAAGATGGCGTGGCCGTCGGTTGCGCCGATGATCACCATCAGCGCGGCCCCGACGAGCGCCACCGTCACGCGAGAAACCCTCTCGGTTGCGATGAAGACGTAGGCGATGAGGAAGATCGCGAGCGCGAGGACCATCTGTACGGTCATGCGCGCGCCAGCCCCCTTCCCGCAGGCGGCCACGATCGCGTCCATCACGGACGGCAGGGTGACGAACTGGGCGTCGGGCTCGGGTCGTCCCACCACGGCGATCTGGGTGTGCGCGTCGACCATCGTCGCGGCCATCTCGAGCAGGTTCGCGTCCGCGTCGATCCGCGCGATCTCCTTGACCTTCACGCCCTCGTCGTCGAGTAGTTCCGCGATGGTGCGCTCATTGATGCGCTCCCACGTCTCGACGGCGCCCAGCCTCGTCGAGCACGCCCGCGAGCGAGATGTCGTCCAGGACGTATCCGGGCACCATCAGTCCAAGGACATCCGCAGACGACACCACGGCGACCGGCGTCCCGTCCTCGTCCGCCACAACGATCGCGGAGAGGCGCTCGCGGGCGATCATGCGCGCCGCCTCGAGCGCCGTCGTGGTCGCGCACGGCGACGGGTAGGGACACTTGCAGATCTGACGCGATCATGGGGCGGCCTTTCGGTCGGGGCCGAGCGCAACGAGCGAGGCATCGGGCCGGATCGACCTCAACCTACCAGTCCGGCGAATCCGGCGAGGAGGGGGCCACGGCGCGCCTCCGTCTACGTCCGCGGGACGATCGCTTCGCCGCTCCGTCTCCTCCCCCACCTCACCGACCGAGGGGGCGCCGCGCTCTCCACTTCCGCAAGCCCGAACGCCCGCCCGAGCTCTTCGCGCGTCTCCGGGCTGGCAAGGACGACGACCTCGTCGCCCGCCTTGAGCGTCGTCGACGGGCGCGCGTTGAGAAGGCGACCGTCGCGCACCACCATGCTGACCCACGCCTCCTCCGAGACATCCGTGAGAGCGTCGATGCGTCGGCCGTCGGCGGGCGATCCCTCGACGACCGTCATCCGGTGCACGCCCTCGGGCTCGTTGCGTAGCCGCACCGCAAGCGCCCACGGTTGCGGCTCGATGACGCGCATCGGCACGCGGAGCCATCGCGCGACGTACGGGGACAGGCTCCCCTGGACGACGACGGAGAACACGACGACGACCACGACAATCCCGTACAGGCGCGAGGCCTCGGGCACGCGGGCGGTAAGGATCAGGCTCCCGAGCAGAATCGGCACGGCGCCCTTGAGGCCCGCGAAGAGGACGAACGCGGCCTGGTTTCGCGGAAGGCCGCTCGGAAGCAGGCACAGTCCCACGAGGACGGGCCGGATGACGAACGCGAGCGCGACGGCGAGGATCAGACCGGGAATCCACACGTCCGGGTGGAAGATCACCGCGAGATCCACCGTCAGGCCGAGCGCGAGGAACGCGACGATCTCGCCGAGGCTCGCGAGAGCCCCGTGGAACCGCTCCACCTCCCGTTTGAATGGCGCCTCCTCGTCCCCGATCACGATGCCCGCGACGAACACGGCGAGGAAGCCGGAGCCGTGGGTAACCGTCGCGACGCCGAACAGGACCATGACGCTGGCGAGGCTGCGGAGCGGGTACAGGCCCTCGCTCGCGAGCGGAACCTTGCGCATGAACCAGATCAGCGCGCGCCCACCGACGAGGCCGACGAGCGCCCCAATCCCCATCTGCAGCAGGAAATCGTCCCCCACGTGCCCCCAGGCCTTGTGGGTGAGGGCCCCTGCGGTGAGAAGGCTCGCCATGAGAGCAATACCCACGGGGTCGTTCGCCCCGGACTCGCCCTCGAGGATGGTTCCGCTTCGCCCCGAGACCTCGCGCTTGCCCGAGCACCGAGAAGACGACGGCGGGGTCCGTCGGAGAGACGGCGGTACCGACGAGCACGGCCACGTACCAGTCGAAGCCGAAGGCGAAGTGAATGAGCGCCGCGGCGGCCCCGACCGTCAGCACGGTGCCGAGTACGCCGACGACGGCGATGGGGGCCGCCGCCTTGCGGAAGCGTTTCCACCCGATGTGCATCCCGCCGTCGAACAGGATGAACAGCAGCGCGATGGTGACGACCCGCTCGACCGTGTAGTCCGACGACGGCTGAAGCTCGGGGACGATCTGCACCGCGACGGCCGCGCCGACGAGAACGAGCGCCGGCGACGGGATCTTGATCCAATCGGTCAGCCGGCTCGACAGCACCGCCACGAGGACGACGACAGCGACGAGCAACACGACGAGCGCGAAGGATCCAACGTCTGTCACGAGGGGGCTCCAGTGCGAAGAAGATCGGGGCGCCGGTCCGTAGGGACGTCTCGGCGCGCAGATTCAATTTACCAGTCCGCTAAGGTCTCGATAGAGACGATGGCGTGCGCCGAGGGGCGTCGGAATGCGCGCCGTCCTCCCGGCGTTCGCCACAACGTAACCCTCGAAAGGACAGCAATGCCGTCGGCACTCTTCGCCCCCCTCACCGTCCGCGACACCGAATTCCGCAACCGCATCTGGGTCGCCCCCATGTGCCAGTACTCGGTCGAGAAGTGCGACGGCGCCGCGACGACGTGGCATCTGGTGCACCTCGGCTCGTACGCGAAAGGCGGGGCGGGACTCGTCATGGCGGAGGCGACCGCGGTGGCACCGGAAGGTCGCATCAGCAGCTGGGACCTCGGCCTGTGGAATGACGCCCAGCGCGACGCCCTCGCGCCGATCGTGGACTTCATCCACGAGCGCGGGTCTCGCGCCGCCATTCAGCTCGCCCACGCGGGACGCAAGGCGTCGACCTACCGCGATTGGAGCGGCAAAGGCACCCAGGCCGTGGCCGACGGCGGCTGGCAGACGCTCGCGCCGTCCGCCATCGCGTTTCCCGGATACGACGAGCCTCGCGCGATGTCGACGGACGACATCGACGCGGTCGTCGCGGCGTTTGGCGCGGCGGCCCGACGCGCGGTCGATGCCGGTTTCGACGTCGTCGAGGTTCACGCGGCCCACGGATACTTGATTCACCAGTTCCTCTCCCCTCTGTCCAACCTCCGCGAGGACGAGTACGGCGGCTCTCTCGAGAACCGCGCGCGCCTGCTCCTCCGCGTTGTCCGCGAGGTCCGCGCGACCATCGGCGAGTCCATGCCCCTCTTCGTGCGCCTGTCCGCGACCGACTGGGTCGAGCCGGACGGATGGACGCTGGACCAGACGGTGACGGTCTCCGAGTGGGCGAAGGAGGCGGGTGCGGACCTGTTCGACATCTCCAGCGGAGGTCTGATCGGCGGCGTCCGTATTCCGAGCGGACCGGGCTACCAGGTGCCGTTCGCGACGGCCGTTCGGGAGGCGACGGGGGCACCGACGGCCGCGGTCGGGCAGATCACGGAGCCGGAGCAGGCGGAGCAGATCGTCGCGTCCGGGGGCGCGGACGCCGTGTTCATGGCTCGCCAGTTCCTGCGTGAACCGTTCTTCCCGCTTCGGGCCGCGCACGTTCTCGGGGAGACGATCGACTACTGGCCGCCGCAGTACGCCCGAGGAGCCTGGCCATCCAAGTAAGGTAAACACCATGAGCACCCCCGATCGCCTTGTGTGGATCGACTGCGAGATGACGGGGCTCGATCCCAAGAAGGACGCGCTCGTCGAGATCGCCGCGATCGTCACGGACGGCGAACTCAACATTCTTGGAGACGGCGTCTCCGTCGTCATTAGGCCGCCGGCCAAGGCGCTCAAGGCCATGGGCGACTTCGTTCGCGACATGCACGCGACCTCCGGGCTGCTCCCCGAGCTCGAGCACGGGATGTCGATGCGGGACGCGGAGAAGCTCGTGCTCGACTACGTCAAAGAGCACACCGCGGAGGGCAAGGCCCCGCTCGCTGGCAACACCGTCGGCATGGACCGCCTCTTTATCGACCGCGATATGCCCGCGCTCTCGTCATGGTTGCACTACCGCGTGGTCGATGTGAGCTCGATCAAGGAGCTAGCGCGGCGCTGGTATCCGCGCGCCTACTTCGCCTCGCCCGAGAAGACCGGCGGCCATCGCGCGCTCGGCGACATCCAGGATTCCATCCGCGAGTTGCGGTACTACCGCGAGACCGTTTTCGTGGCGGCACCTGGGCCCGAGACCGACGTCGCGAGGCGCGTCGCCGAGGCAGTGACGTCCGCGCCGGAATCGAAGGCCTAGAGGCGATACACTGTCCGCTGGCCCGCAGGGTCGATGGTGGCTGTAGCTCAGTCGGTAGAGCACCTGGTTGTGGTCCAGGGGGCCGCGGGTTCAAGTCCCGTCAGCCACCCCATCAGATCGGCGGCCCCCAGGCAACGGCGCCTGAGGGCCGTCTTCGATTGAGTCCCCGCTTCTTGACGGCGCGACCACGAGTCGCCGCCTCACGGCTATCGTTGTCCCGAAGCCCCAGAACAGATGCGACGCCGCAAAGGAGACGCCCATGCTCGCTGCCCTTACCGGGGCCGGACTCTCAGCAGCTGCGGGCCTCAACGCGTACATACCGCTGGTGATCGTTGGACTGCTCGCCCGCTTCACGAGCCTGATCGACCTGCCCGTTGGGCTGGACTGGCTCGCCTCCTGGCCGGCGATACTCATTTCGCTCGCCCTGCTCGTCATCGAGCTTGTCCTCGACAAGATCCCCGGCGTCGACCACGTCAACGACGTGGCGCAGACGTTCGTGCGCCCGCTCGTCGGATCGGTGATCTTCGCGGCTACGGCCGCCGCCGACGTCGTCGAGAATAGCCAGTTCTGGCAAGACCACGCCTGGCTGGGATACGTGCTGGGCGCCCTCGTCGCCATGGCGGTGCATCTGGGGAAGGCCACCTCCCGTACCGCGATCAACGCCGCGACTGCAGGCACCGGCTCGCCCGTCGCGTCCTTCGCAGAGGACGCCGTCGCCGTCGGCCTATCGTTCTCGGCGATTCTTGTGCCGTGGCTCGTCGTCGTCGTACTGATCCTCATGGCCTTCGCGGTGTACCGCATCGTCACCATTGGGCGACGACGACGCCAACGCAAGGCGGCGGACCAGGCCGAAGCCCGGGCGAAACGGGAGGCCCGCGAACGCGAGGCCGAGCCGTGGTGGCGTCTCTTCGCGCGAAGCAAAGACGACTAAGAATCGAACGTGGTACGCCCCCCGGGACTCGAACCCGGAACCCGCTGATTAAGAGTCAGCTGCTCTGCCAATTGAGCTAGAGGCGCGCGGTGAAACATCGTACCAGCAGGTTATCGGGTACTACGCACCGTCGCGATCGCGGTCGATTCGGCCTCCCCTAGCGCAGCGTCTTGAGCTTCTCGTAGGTCGCCGCGATCGCCAGCAGCAACGAGCCGACGATCGCGAAGGAGACCCACCGAGGGATGATCTGTTCGCTCGCGAACACCTGCGTGAACGACACCGTCACGGCGGTGATGCTCGTCGCGAGGATGGGCGCGAACCACCGCAGACCCACGCCCACGAACGCGAGAACGATCGTCGCTCCCGTCAGCGCGAGGGTGCGCGCCAGGTGGGTGGGATCCGTCATCAACGTCAGGAGGCTGGGCACCAGAGCGACCGCGAGACCGGGGCCGATGGCTCGCATGGTCCGCACGGTCGCGTCGTCTAGGAGCCACCACAGACCGATGGCGAGAATCGTGATCGCGGGCACGGCCGTGTATGCCTCGACGACCTTCACATGCGCGCCGATCAACACCAGCGCCATTCCGTAGGAGAGAACTCCCGATGACACCCACCGGCCCGGACGCCAGCCCAACACCGCAAGGGCGAGCCATCCGGCGCCGGCGATGAGGAGGGCAACGCCCGATCGCGATGGCGCGGGTGACGCCATCGGGATGAAGACCGTCGCGAGCGCGATGGCCGCGATCGTGGTACTGCGTGTCGGATCGAGACCCGCGTTCGCCGCGATGATCGAGATGGAAAGCGCGGTGACCATCGCCGCGGTCAGCGCGAGGCCAGCGGAACTCGTGAGCGCGAGTGCACCGAAGCCCGCAGCGAAGGCGCCGTACGCCGGCGCGAAGAGGAGACACCTGGCTACCAAGGTGCCCGATCGCCTAAACGCGAGCCACAGCGCGATGGATGCCCCGATAGCCGCCGTGACGGCAAGGGCTCCTATCCAACGCCCTGCGAGGGCGAAGGCGACGAACGAGAGCGCCAGGACCGCGTCGTCCGCAATGGATACGCGGGCGCTCATCGTTTCGGCGAGCACGATCGCCACGACGGCCAGAAGCGCCACGACGGACCACGCCCAGTGACCGGGGAGAGCCGTCGAGGCCATGCTGATCGCTCCGACCGCGACCCACCCCACGTTCCGTTGAACGCGGGGGAAGGACAGGGCGGTCGCGAAGCCCGCGAGAACGATTCCTCCGTACCAGGGCGAGAGCGGGTCGAGGTGCACAATCCGCGTCAGGGAGGACGCGAGGAACGCCAAGGTAAAGAGCGCCAATCCGACGAGGACGATCGCGGACGTTCCCGCAACAGGAAGGAGCCCGATCCGAAGAGCGTTGCGCGCGCGCGGCGCGGCGAACGCAACCCAGGCGACGACCACGAGCGCCAGCGCGCCGGCGAAGAGCGCCTGCTGGGCGGAGGCGCCCCTGCTGGAAACGGTAGCGACGGCCCCGACAGACACGAGAAGGGCGGCCGGGCCCGCGGTGTAGTCGGGCCAGCGGATTGCCGCGACAGCCAGAACGGCGATCGCCACGATCGCCACGACGACGCCGCGCCACCACACCACGTCCTCGCGTCCGAGGAAGGCGAGGCCCGCGAGAGAACTGATGGTCAGCCACGCGATGGCCGCGATACCGCTCGTTTGCCGGGCCGCAGGACGCGACCACAGCGCGATCGAACCCGCGGCGACGATCGAGAATCCCACGGCGGAGGCGATGACCATCTCTAGCGAACCATTCCACGAAGCGCTCACCAGCGCCGTGGCGAGTACGGCAGCGCCGGTCGCCGACAGCCCTCCCCAGATCTCGATGGGCGCGCCCGCCGCCGCCCCCACGCGCCACCGTCGCGCCGCGAGGGCGCCGACGACGATCGCGACGCACGACGCGATACCCCACGCCGCCGTCGCGACGTGGACGATCTCCGCGCTCGGGACAAGGACGCCAATCGCGCCGAACGCCACGAGACCAGCGGAGCCTCCTCCCGCAACAAGGGCCGCGGGCGCGGTCCCGAACAACAGCGGTCGGCGCCACGCGGTGGGGACGATCGCGGCGAGCCATGCCAGCATCGCGACGCTCCCTGCGACGAGGCCGAGCATTGCCGCATTCGGCAGCAGGAAGTGCAGGGATGCCGACACCGCGGCGACGGATACGAGGAACGCGGCTGGCCCGAGCGTGATCGCTGGCCACCATCGGCCGAACACGACGAGAACGACGATGGGAATCGCAATCACGGCGAGCCCGAGCCAGAGGCTCGCTTCGGGACCAGAGAAGGCAACCGATCCGTGGAAACCGGCGAGGAACAACAGAACGGTCGCCCCGATCCCGTTGACGAGCCGAGCGGCCCTCGTGTTCCACAGAAGGACTCCGGCGGCGACGACCATCGCCGCGACGGTACCGACCGTCGCGAGGCCGACGTGCGCGTTGAGGCCCCAGGCTGACGCGGTGGTCAAGGTGGCGGATGCTCCCGCGGCGACCACGACGATCGCGCCGCCCATGGAGACGCCGGAGACGGCACGCTGGGGGATGCTCCACTGTCGGAGCGCACCGAGCGCGATTCCACCGATGCCGGTGATCGCGCTGGTCCACAGGTCGGGGACCCACACGGTCTCGTAGGCGCCTCCGGAGAGGAAGCTCGCGGTCACGGGAAGGGCGTTGAGAAGCCCGATCCCCACGGCGATGGCGACGGCGGGGACGAAGCCAAGCAGGACGGGGGTGCGCCAGGTCGCGGGAATCCGTGCGCCGGTCCACAGCGCGACCGCCGCGACCATCGAACCCGCCGCGATCGCGATGAAGACCCTGTGTTCGGCGAGGTAGCCGAGAGAGGCCCCCAGCGTCGTGAGCAGGAGCGCCGTGGAGCCGAGAGTCGCCTTGGGCCAGCGAACACCGAACCCGGCAAGCAGAACAAGAGGCACCACCGCGACCGCGACACACAGGCCGATGACCGTCTCGCGGACCGCGAGTGCGTACGCGCCGTCGAGGCCCGCGATCGTTGCGAGCGCCGTCGCCGCTATGCCCGCGACCCACCGAGCAGGCATGGGGCGCCACAGGAGCGCGGAGACAACCACAAGCAGCGCGCCGACGGTGAAGGCCGCGGCAACGGCCCATTCACTATTGGGCGCGTTGCGGATGGCGATCGAATACGACGATTCCGTAACACCAACCGCGATGAACACGGACCCGACTACGGATAGCGGACGCAGCCAATCCGGACGGGGCGTCCAGAGCCCCGGCGCCGCGAGGGCGAGGCCTCCGACCACAACAGCAACGCCGCTGAACGGGCTGAAGGGGAGCCAGTCCGCGACGTGGCCTCCACCTCCCAGAAGGAACAGCAACTGGACCGCCACGACGACGGCGGTCGCCGCTATCGTCGCGCTGGCTGGGGCGAGACCCAGCAGCAACGGGTTCCGCCACGTTGCCGGGGTAAGCGCGCCCGCCGCCGCGATCACGACCGTCGCCGCCGCGACGAGCCCGACGGCCTGCGCCTGCGTAGCGCCTTGCCCCCACGCGACGGCCGCGACGGTGACCGTGGCGAGTACCGCAGCCGAGGTCAGAGTGAAGCGCGGCCACGGAATCGCGAACCCCACGAGCCCCGCGACGGGAAGGATCACGACGAGCGACGCCAACCCCGAGCGCCCATTCCACGCGATATCGAGCAGAAGCGGAATCGAACTGGCGGCGAGGAGAGATACCCCGACCAATCGAAGAATGAGTTTGGACGGCGTCGTCTTCCACAACGGGAACGTGGCGAGTACAAGGGAGGCGAGGATCGCCCCAAGAATGGCCCACACGAGACGCCCGTCGGCGTTCGGAACTCGAGAGAAGGCCCACGTCAGTCCCGTAGCGGACGATCCGAGCGCGAGAGCGGCTGCCGCGCCTACCCACAAGATGCCGACCCTACTGAGGGCAAGCCCCGCCGCGGCAACGAAGACGAGCGCGATCGGTACAGCAAAATCGCCCAACGCTCCCGCGACGCGGTTGAACGCGATGATGGCGACCCCGACGAACGCCATCGCGACGACGCCGACCGCGCCTCCCGAGGTGACGAGATCATGGCGCTTGAGCCATATCGACAGGTACGCGGTTCCCGCCGCGACGGCAGCGACGATGAGCCCCTGAGCGAGCGGGAAGAACGTTTGCCACGTGACGGCGATGAACACGATCGCCGACGCGATGAGAAGCGAGGCCCCCGAGACGCCGAGCAGCGCGGGAGCCGTGAGGCGTCGCGGGGTGGTGCGTACGGGCTTGGGGCGTCCCTGCGGCATGGCCGCCTGGGGAGCCGATGCTCCGGTTCCCGGGACGGGAGAGGGAAGACTCGCCGTCGCGGGCTGAGTGGCCGCAGACGAGGCGGCCGCGGGCTGCGTCGACGCGGAATAGACGTCCGCCCACACGCCAGCCTGCTGCGCGGCTGGGGCGGGAGTCGCGGTCGTCGCCGCGGACCCCTGGCGTGGCGCGGCGGAGGCCGGGGACGCGGCGCCCGCGGAGGACCGGGTATACAGAAGGCGCTGGAGAAGCGCGGCGCGGCTCTCTCCGAGAAGGCGCCACTTCTCGATGAGGTCGTCGTACGTGGCTCGGTATCCGTGGAGCTTCGCGTCGGCTTCGAGTATCTCGTCGAAGACCGGATCCGTGGCGTCGACGCCGCACCACGGGCACCGGTGCGTTCCCTCGCGGATGAACTGACCGCCGCATCCAGGACACGTCACGGACGCGCCATCCCCCGATCGATCCGTCATCGGATCCCCTCTCATCGATACGCCGACGCTACTGACCCGGGGTGATCGCCGCAACGCGAGGGACACATCCGAGGAATGGACCGCGCGCGGACGCCGTTGACGCCAGCATGACTGTACGACTCTCCCCTGGCGATCTCGCCCCAGATTTCACCCTTCCCACCGACGAGGGTGCGTTCACCCTGTCCGATCACCGAGGCGCGCGCGTCATCGTCTACTTCTACCCGGCGGCGTCGACTCCGGGATGCACCACGGAGGCATGCGACTTCCGCGACAACCTCGCGTCACTCCAGGCCGCTGGGTACGTGGTGGTCGGCGTCTCGCCCGATCAGCCGGCAAAGCTCGCGAAGTTTCGCGCGAACGAACACCTGACGTTCCCCCTGGCGTCGGACCCGGATCGAGCGGTTCTCGACAAGTACGGGGCGTACGGCGAGAAGACCATGTACGGGAAGACCACCCAGGGCGTCATCCGCTCGACGTTCGTGGTCGGCGAGGACGGTCGCGTCGAACACGCGCAATACAACGTCAAGGCGACGGGCCACGTGGCGCGATTACGCAAGGACCTCGGGCTCGACTAGCGGACACAATCGCGGCGCGACGCCGTATCCTGATTCCGCGCGCGGGTGGCGGAATTGGCAGACGCGCTGGATTTAGGATCCAGTGTCTTCGGACGTGAGGGTTCAAGTCCCTCCTCGCGCACGCGGCAGATACACCAACGCAGACATGACAACGGCGGCCCTCCGGTGGGAGGGCCGCCGTCCGCGCGCCTAGGGGGATGGGGGGGGTAAGGCGCGCCGCTTGTCAGGCCTTCTTCTGCGAGGCCTCGTGTTCGGCAATCTGTCGACGAACGTCGTCCATGTCGAGCGCCTCGACGGCGTCAACGACCTGCTGGAGGGCGGGGGCGGGAAGCGCACCTGCCTGGTTGAAGACCATCACGCCGTCCCGGAACGCCATCAGCGTCGGGATCGCGGTGACGCCAAACATCGCGCCGAGCTGGCCCTGATCCTCGGTGTCGACCTTCGCGTGAACAATGTTCGCGTGCTGCTCCGAGGATGCTTCGAAGATGGGGGCGAAACGCTTGCACGGTCCGCACCATTCCGCCCAGAAGTCAACGAGGACGATGCCGTCCTTCTTCACGGTCTCCTCGAATGTCTCAGTGGTGAGATTGACGGTTGCCATCGTGTTCCTTTCGTTTCGCCACGCCTCTGTTCGTCCCAACAATGACACCGCTAGGGGTATTCCCGCACATCCGCGCGGCGCGGGCTCGGCCACAAACCCGCGTGATCGCGGTAGAAATAGTGCATGACCGACATGGCGGAGCTGCCCCCCGAGCCTGAAGGTTGGCTTCCGCCCAAGGAACTCGAATACATCCGTACGCACCTGCCGATGGTCTACGTCGACATCATCCCCGTACGCATGGACGAGGCCGGCGCCATCACCGAGGTAGGGCTACTGCTACGCGCGTACGACGACGCGATGGTTCGGGCGCTCGTCTCCGGCCGCGTGCTGTATCACGAGTTGATCCGCGACGCTTTGGTCCGCCACATCGAGAAGGATCTTGGGCCCCTGGCGCTCCCCCGCGTCGGCCCCAACCCCGAGCCGTTCATGCTGGCGGAGTACTTTCCGACAAAGGGCGTGAGCCCGTTCCACGACTCTCGTCAGCACGCGGTCTCGCTCGCTTTCGTCGTCCCCGTCGATGGAGAGTGCGAGGCTCGGCAGGACGCGCTCGACGTCATCTGGCTGACGCCGGAGGAGGCGGCGGCCGAGGAGGTCAGCGCGGAAATGCACGGCGGTCAGGACGAGATACTGCGCCGAGGCCTCGAGAGCATGGGCGCCCTGCCGGAAGGCTAAAGGACCGCTCGCCTAGACGCCGGGCGCGAGAAACTCCGCGACGCGTGGGGCGAGGGCGCGAAACGCCTGGCCGCGATGCGATATCCCGTTCTTGATATCCGGCTCGAGTTCGCCGTTGGTGAGCGTCTGCCCGTCCGCCACGAAGATCGGGTCGTAGCCGAACCCGCGATCCCCTCGCGCCTCCCGCGTGAGCACGCCCCCGAGGCGCGCCACCTCGACGGCCTCCCTCCCGTCGGGGTGCACCACGACCGCCGCGCACACGAACGCGGCGCGTCGGTGTTCATCGGCCACGTCGGACAGTTGGGCGAGTAGTAGATCCAGGTTCGCCTGGTCGTCTCCGTGCCTCCCGCACCATCGCGCGCTGAAGATGCCGGGCGCGCCGCCCATGATGTCGACGGCGATGCCCGAGTCATCCGCGATCGCCGCGATGCCCGTGTGCTCGGCGAGGTAGCGCGCCTTGATCAGGGCGTTGGCTTGGAAGGTCTCGCCGTCCTCGATCGGCTCGTCCGCGCCGCACTGAGCGGAGGTGACGATCGCCGCGGTGTCGAGCCCGGGAACGAGCCCGGCGAGGATCGCCCTCACCTCGCGCGCCTTGTGATCGTTGTGGGTCGCGAACGCGATTCGGGCCCCGAGGGGCACGACCGTCTCGCCAGCGGCCTCTGACACGCCCGCTATGCCCCCGTAGCGGCCTCGAGGGCCGCCACCTGGAGTGCGGCGAGCTCGGCGTTACCCGCCGTCGCCAAAGCGATCAGGGCGTCGAGTTCCGATTTGTCGAACGGCGCGGCCTCGGCCGTCCCCTGAACCTCGACGAAAAGCCCCCGACCCGTCATCACGACGTTCATATCCGTCTCCGCGCGCACGTCCTCCTCGTACGGCAGGTCAAGCATCGGCGTCCCGTTGATGATGCCGACGCTCACGGCGCTCACCGAATCGATCAACGCGCGGGCGCTTTCGGGGACGGCTCCCGTGGACTTGCCCCACGCGATGGCGTCGGCGAGCGCGACGTACGCGCCCGTGATCGCCGCCGTTCGCGTCCCTCCGTCGGCCTGAAGCACGTCGCAGTCGAGGACGATCGTGTTCTCGCCCAAGGCCTTCACGTCGATGACGGCCCGAAGAGAGCGGCCGATCAGCCGCGAGATCTCGTGCGTGCGGCCGCCGATGCGACCCTTCACGCTTTCGCGATCGTTTCGCGTGTTCGTCGCGCGGGGAAGCATCGCGTATTCCGCGGTGACCCACCCCTGACCCGAGCCGTGCTTCCAGCGGGGAACGCCGGGGGTGAACGAGGCGGAGCACAGCACGCGGGTGCCGCCGAAACTGACGAGGCAGGACCCCTCCGCCGCGTCCTGCCAGCCGCGTTCGAAACGGATCGGTCGGAGCTCGGCGGGGGTGCGGCCATCGGCGCGAAGGATGTCAGTCATGGTCCGAGCCTAACGGGGGGAGGGAGCGACTCCGCCTAGATCGCGATCTCGGCCCCGGATCGCGCGAGGGTGACCGGGCCGTCGTACTCCGACTCCGCCTCCGTCAGGGGCACGTTGGGGTCCGTCCACGGGGGAATGTGCGTGAGGATCATCGCCTTCGCGTTTGCGTCGGTCGCGAGCACCCCCGCGCGCGCTCCGGTGAGGTGGAGGCCGGTCGGGACGTCGTCCCCTTCGACGAACGCCGCCTCGCACAGTAGGACGTCCGCGCCCGACGCGACCCTCTCCAAACCCTCGCACCGATCCCCGTCTCCCGAGTAGGCGAGAACCGCGCTACCCCCCGACTCTGAGGGCCCCTCGACGCGGATCGCGTATGCGGGAATCGAGTGATCGACCGAATGTGGGGTGAGGCGCAGGGGGCCGACGGTCGCCGAGGCTCCGGACTGCCACGCACGAATGTCGAGCCGATCGTTCCGTCGCGAGGACCCGCGAATCTGCTCGATCCGTGACGCCGTCCCGAACGGCGCGAACACCGTCACGGGGTCGGCTGGCCCGTCCGGGTGATGGGCGAGGTAGACCTGAAGCGCGGCGAGATCGGCGCAGTGGTCGGGGTGAAGATGCGTCACGGCGACCGCGTCGATCTCCCTGGGATCGCACCACCGCTGCAGCGGGCCGATCGCTCCGGATCCCAGGTCGAGCAGGATCCGCCACGTCCGCTCACCATCGTCCGCCTCCACCAGGTAGCACGACGCTGGCGACGCCGGACCGGGCACGCTCCCCGAACATCCGACGATGCGTAACCTCACCGGGAGACGCCTTCAACCTCGCCGACGACGGGGCCAAGGAAGCGTTGTGCGAGCGCCTCGAACCGGGCCGTCTCGCCCGTCGCAGTGAAGCGGTGGACCGGCGGGGCCTCGCTCGTGCGTTCCAGCCCATCCGCCACGAGAATCCGGTACACGTCGAGCGCCGTCTCGCGCGCGCTGTCGATCAGCACGACGTCTTCGCCCATGACGTATCCGATGACTCCTTCGAGCATCGGATAGTGCGTGCATCCCAGGATCACCGTGTCGACGCCGGCGTCGCGGAGAGGGGCGAGGTACTCCCGCGCCACCTCCTGGATCTCGGGTCCCGACGTGATGCCGGACTCGACCAGCTCCACGAAGCGCGGGCAAGCCTGGGAGGTCACTGTGACGCCAGCGGCCGCCGCGAGCGCGTCGTCGTACGCGCCGGAGGTGATGGTCGCGACGGTGCCGATCACCCCGACCTTGCTGTTGCGCGTCGTGGCCGCCGCGCGCCGCACGGCGGGGACGATGACCTCAACGATCGGCACGCCGCGCTCCTTGCTGAAGCGTTCGCGCGCGTCCCGAAGAACGGCTGCCGACGCCGTGTTGCAGGCGATGACGAGCATCTTGACGCCGTCCTCGACCAGGGAATCCATGATGGCGAGCGCGCGGGAACGTACCTCCGCGATGGGCAGGGGGCCGTAGGGGCCGTGCGCCGTGTCACCCACGTAGTGGATGGACTCGTTGGGCAGGACGTCCATGATCGCGCGCGCGACCGTGAGCCCTCCTACCCCGGAGTCGAAGACCCCGATGGGTGCGTCATTCATGGTCCGCCTCCTCGCCCATGACGAACGCTACCAAGGAGTCCTGGAGCCACGTGAGCGCCTGATACAGCATGGCGAGCCACATGCGCTCGCGCGAGCGTTCGTCCATTCCGGCCGCGGCGTCGTCCGTCACGTCCTGGGCGGCCGCGACCTCCTCGTGGAGCCGCTCGGCGTCCTCGTCCGTCACGAGCCCGAGTCGCGACGCCAGCACCAGGCGGATGTCCGTGAGCGCGGCCGCCGTGTCCATGGCGTCGTCCCGCGAGACCTCCCACTCGGGACCGTCCTCGCTGAGCTCCGCCCAGAGGCGACGCAGCCGCGCGACCTTCAGGGTGCGCAGGTCGGCATCGGTGTAGCGCCGAAATTCCTCCGTGACCTCGCGGTCCGTCGGGCAGGCGTTCGGAAGAAGCCTGAGTATCGCCGGATCGTCGGGCTCGGCAAGCGCCGCCTCGAAACTCGCGAGAAGCGAGGCGAAGTCGTGGGACTGTTCGCTCTCCCACGGGGCGCGCTCCATGCCGAAAACGTCGCCGTCCAGCAGGAGTCCGACGTCGGCGGCGAGTCGGGCGACGACGGACCGCTCGTTGTGGTCGAGTTCCGCAACGGCTACCTCTCCGCGCGGCCGGAACGCCTTCACTCCCCGCTCCGTTGCAGCGTCGCCCAGAGGCCGTATCCGTGCATCGCCTGCACGTCGACCTCCATCTGTTCGCGTCCCCCTGTCGAAACGACGGAGCGGCCCTTCTCGTGAACCTCGAGCATCGCGCGTTCCGCCTTCGGGTGCGCCCATCCGAAGTAGGTCTGGAACACGTGCGTCACGTAGTTCATGAGGTTGACCGGGTCGTTCCACACGATCGTCACCCATACGTCGTCGAGCCGCGACGCGACGTCCGTTGACCCCTGTGTCGTCGGGTCCGTGCTCACCGACGGTCCGATGCTTTACTCGCCGGAGGCATCGTCGGGCGGGAAGGCCTTGTCGATGATTTCCTGGCAGGCGGGGCATACGGGGAAGCGTTTCGGGTCGCGGTTGGGGACCCACACCTTCCCGCAAAGAGCGATCACGGGCGTGCCGGAGACGGTCGCCTCGAGGATCTTCTCCTTGCGAACGTAATGCGCGAAACGCTCGGAATCGCCGGGCTCGGCTACCTGAGTGTCGGGTCGCGTAATGGTCGTCGTGGAGGCGCGCTCGTCCGGACGAGTCTCCTGCTGGTTCATGCCCCCATGGTACGCGTCGGACGGGGCGATTCTGCAGTTATCCCTAGGCGACGGCGTTAACGAGGCTCCCGCTGCGTCGGTCGTACAGGCGACCTGCCCACGACGTCGCCGCCGCCAGCACGATGACGCCCGTGGACGTGCCGAGAACCAGCCCGATCCATCCGAACCGGGAATCCCACTGGACGGCGGCGAGCAAAGGCAGCGTGACCGGAACGGCCACCGCCCATGCGGCTGCGGACGAGACGAGCTGCGCCAGGAGTCCCGCGCCAACAGAGCCGACCTCAGCGGAGAAGGGGTTCTCCCCTGGGGCGGGGGCGCGATACGGCATCATGACCGCGCTGACGGCGGACACCCCGAGGCTGGTGCCGAGCACGCCCACGACCGCCCCGATCTCCGCGGGCAGAAGATCCCATCGCTCGCTGAGTAGCGCGGCGAGCACGACGACGACCGCCGTCGTTGGCGCGGCCCACACCAACGTCGCGCGGACCCTGCCGCGCATCACCTCCCTGCCGATCTTCCCGGAGACGACATCGATCCAGAGCGCCGTCGAGTCGTAGGCGACGTCGTTGTGGCGCGCCCACCCGATGGTGCCCGCGAGAAGTACGGGCACGGCCATGATGACGAGGACCGGCGAGCCGAATATCGGGAACACCAGGGTGAAGAAGGCGGCAGGAAAGACCAGGGTCGAGATGAGTCCGCTGAGGTAGCGCGGATCGGTGAACCAGTAGCGGACCGCTCGGCCCTTGATCGCGTCGGCGGCGCGGCGGTCGGAGCCGCGGGATTCCGCTCCTGCGCGGTGCGCCTTTTCGAGGATCGCGTCGTGCCGCGACTTGGCGCCCTCGCCGTGGAACACGGGGTGGACGAGGTCGTGCTCGACGTTGGCGCGCCACACGCCGTACAGGAGCAGAACCCACGCCAGGGCCGCCGCGAGACGCCACGAGGCTGCCCACCACTGGCCGTCGACGGCGAACCCTGACGCGGCGACGGGAAGCCCGACGGGTAGGCGGCGAATCGTCTCGAGAAGGGCGGGGAGATCGATGTTCAGCACGGTATCGAGTCCCTCGGTGACGAAGGCGTACGCGACGGGCGTGACGACCAGCACCCCGAACGCCATGATCGCGAAAACGGCGAGACGCGAACGGCGCGACTGAAGCAGGCGCGTCGTCCAGGCAACCGCGACGCGCGCCGAGATCACCATCATCGCGAGCGTGATCGGCACCGCGATCGACGCGACAATAAGGGCTCCGCCGTCGTCGCGCCACGACGTCGCGAGCGCGATCAACACGTACGCGAAGAACACCGCGGGCAGGGTGAGGAACGCCGAGATCGTCAGCCCCGGCATCAGGCGGTGGGCGGAGACGCCAAGCGAGGCGAATCGCCCCGGCGCGAGCGTGTCATCCAATCCCGTGATGAGAACGGGAACAATGACCCAGCCCAGCATCAGTACGGCGATGACGGCCGTGAGCGCGTCGACCCTGTTGTCGACGTTCTGTTCCTCGATGCTCCGCGCCGCCCACCACGTCGACGGGGTGAGGCTCAACGCCCAGACAGCTCCGGCGATCAGGACGAGGAGGCGCCACCACTCCCGCCGGAGCTGGTGCATCGTCGTCGTGAGACGAAGCCTCAGGACTGTCGCAACCACGTGAGGTCCCGTCGTTCCGAGGTGTCCCCCACAAGTTCCACGAACCGCTCCTCAAGGTCGTCTCCCCCGCTAACCTCGGCGAGCGTCCCGTGGGCAAGCACACGACCGTGAGCAACGATCGCGACGCGGTCGCATACGCGTTCCACGAGCGCCATGACGTGGCTCGACATCACGACCGTGCCCCCCGAGGCTGTGAACTCCTGGAGGATGCGCCGGATCGCCTTCGCGGACACGGGATCGACGGCCTCGAACGGCTCGTCGAGGACGAGTACCTTGGGCGCGTGGACTAGGGCGCACGCGAGCGCCACCTTCTTCGTCATGCCCGCGGAATAGTCGGACACGAGCGTGCGGGCCATGGACGTCAGGTCGAGCGCGGAGAGAAGGTCGTCCCTGCGCTCCTCGACGATCGCGGGATCCATGCCGCGCAGCAGGCCCGCATACGAGATCAGCTCGGCGCCCGTCAACCGATCGAACGTGCGCAGCCCGTCGGGGAGGACGCCGAGCATCGGCTTCGCCCGATCCGGCTCGCGCCACAGGTTCACCCCGTGAACCAGCACGGTGCCGGCGTCGGGGGTGAGTAGCCCGGTGGCCATCGACAGCGTCGTCGTCTTGCCCGCGCCGTTGGGTCCGACGATGCCGTAGAAGGAACCGACGGGGATGACGAGGTCGAGATCGTCAACGGCGACGGTCGCGCCGAAGCGCTTGCGCAGGCCAGCGAGGGCGAGCGCCGCCGGACGCACGTCGGGGGCCATGCGCTCAGCCTAGGCTCGGGCTATAGCGACGTGACAAGCACGTAGACCGTATACGTGACAAAGCCCACGAGTAGAAGCACGCCCTGGGCCCGGTTGATGTGCCGATCGCGGCGGAATCGGTACGCGACCAGCGCGAGCATGACGGTCAGGATGCCGAGCGCGGGTAGGTCACGGGTGAGGATCGCCGCATCGACGCGCGCGGGGTGAATGACCCCCGCGAGGCCCACGACTCCGAGCGCGTTGAACAGGCACGATCCGACGATGTTGCCGATGATGAGGTCGTGCTCGCCCCGGCGGGCGGCGGCGACCGCGCTCGCGAGCTCGGGCAGCGACGTCCCGATGGCGATCACGGTAAGTCCGATGACGAGGTCGCTCAGGCCCAGCTGACGGGCCACCACCTTGGCACCCTCGACGAGGTAGTACGACGAGGCGACGAGCAGAACGAGCCCCAGGACCATCCAGAACACGGACGCCGACTTCGACAGGCCCGCCTCGGCCAACTCCTGCTCGGCGTCGATCGCGAGGTGTTCGCCCTTGGTGCGCATCGCGTGCCAGAACGACCACCCGATGAACGCCGCGAACGCCACCAGGAGGAAGGCCGCCTCCGGTCGCGACAGCATGTGATCGCGGTACTGCCACGCCGCGATCGCGAGGACGCCGAAGAGCATCGGGATCTCGACCTTGACGGCGCCGCGGTGCACGAAGATCGGGGTGATGATGGCGGCGATTCCGAGGACGAGCCCGATATTCGCGATGTTCGAGCCGTAGGCGTTTCCGAGCGCGATCTCGGGGTTACCTCCTGACGATGCGAACGCCGAGACGACGAGCTCGGGCGCGGACGTGCCGAACCCGATGATGACCATGCCGATGAGGAGCGCGGGAAGGCCGAGGTGGCGCGCGGTCGACGCCGAGCCGAGCACGAAGCGGTCGGCGCTCCACCCCAAAAGGAGAAGGCCGCCGACGAGTTCGATAACGGCGAGGACCATTCCCCGAGGCTAGCGGAAGCGCATTACGCCCTCGATAGCCAGCGTCGCCTGCCGACACGGACACACAGGCGGGACCAAAGTCCCGGATAGCGCGTACACTCGTTGGATCGTCAGAGCATTCGCTCGCGCCTCGGCTGGGAAGTCGGACTCGACACCCAGGAGAATCCATGACTACCGAGAGCGCCGTCGCACCCTTCCGGCCAACGGAGCCCCGTGACCCCGACCGGAAGTCATTCACCACGTCGTACGCGGCGTTGCTCGACACCGTCAGGGACGAGGGCCTGTTACAGCGGCGCGTTCCGTTCTACGCGGTGCTCTTCTCCGGACTCGTCCTCGCCCTCGGCGGGCTGTGCGCGGGCTTCTTCCTCCTCGGCGACTCGTGGTTCCAGCTGATCATCGCCGGTCTCCTCGGCATCGTCCTCACGCAGTTCGCCTTCATGGCACACGAGGCAGCACACCGACAGGTTCTCGTCACGGGCAAGGCCAACGACGGCATCGGCCGCGCGCTCGGCACATTCGTCGTGGGCATCAGCTACGAGTGGTGGATTTCCAAGCACACGCGACACCACGGCAACCCGAACAAGATCGACAAGGATCCGGACATCGACACGGACACGATCTCCTTCTACGAGGAGGCCGCCTCTGGCAAGACCGGATTCGGGCGCTGGCTCACCATGCACCAGGGCACGCTGTTCTTCCCGCTCCTCATGCTCGAGGGCGTCAACCTTCACATTCGCTCCGTCTCGTCCCTCGTCGAGAAGCGCCCCGTGCGCGGCCGCAAGACCGAACTCATCGGCCTCGGGGTGCGTTTCGCGGCCTACTTCGCGGTGGTGTTCTGGTACCTGCCGCTCGGGCTTGCCTTCGCGTTCATCGCGGTCCAGCTGGCCGTCTTCGGTTTCTACATGGGCGCGTCCTTCGCGCCGAACCACAAGGGCATGCCCATCGTCTCCAAGGATGCGAAGCTCGACTTCTTCTCGCGCCAGGTGGTCACCTCGCGCAACATCTCCGGCGGCTGGCGCTCGAGCGCCCTGCTCGGCGGGCTCAACTACCAAGTCGAGCACCACCTGTTCCCGAACATGCCCCGCCCCAACCTTGGCCGCGCGCGCCGCATGGTCCGCGAGCGCTGCGCGGAACTGGGAGTGACCTACACGGAAACCACGCTCATGCGCTCGTACGCGATCGTGGTGCGCTACCTCAACCGCGTCGGCATCGCGGCTCGCGACCCGTTCCTGTGCCCCGTGACGGCGGCGTACCGCATCCACTAGGGCGGAACACTCGGGACGGGACGCCCCTGCTACGCGCCGCCTGCGACGATCGCTTGCACCGTCAGTAGGTGAACGCTCGCGTCGAGGCACCCGGTGTAGTCCGTCGACGGAATGAACATCGCGTGGGTCTCGCCGGGGGGATAGACCCTGAGTCCATCCGTCGCGGACGGCTGGCACGCGGCAGCGTCGTAGTTCTCGGCGATGGTGATCTTGAGTGGGGCGTGGGCCGACGCGCCGGGGGCAAGCGTGATCGTCGCGATGGCGACCGAAGGGTCGAAGTCCGCCGCCGCTCCGATTTGCGTCCCGTTCCCGTCGCCGACGAACGACACGCCCGGCCAGCCGTGAAGCGTGCACGTCGCGGAGCCCGTGTTGGTGAAGACGATGTACGGAAGCCTGCTTCCCGCGGCGCCTCCGCCCCCTTCGGTGAGCGAGAGATGCAGGTGGTCGTACGTGCAGCGCGTCGGTCCTGCGGCGGCGGTCGGCCCGGCCGGTGTCGCCGTGACGGGCGCCGCCGTGGACGATGATGATGTGGACGGCGCGGCCGTGACCGGCGCCGCCGGAGACGACGCTGGCGACGTCGAGGACGCTGGCGGCGTGCACGCCGCGAGCGCGACGACAAGAAGCGCGCCGATGCCTGACCCAAGCGCGCGTGAGACGGTGATTCGTCGAGGGCGAATAATGTACTTTGTCATGTTCTGCAGTATTACTCGCGCTGTGGCGCCACTCCAAATCTCATGGCGCGCAAACGGCCGCCACAAGGACCTAAGCCGAGTCGCCGAATACGCGCGATTCGAGGCCTGCCCGAACGTCCGGCCACGCCTCGGCGACGATCGAGAACATCACCGTGTCGCGCACCGTGCCGTCCGCGCGACGCTTGTGGCGTCGCATCGTCCCCTCGTAACGCGCCCCTAGCCGGGCGATGGCCTGCTGCGAACGCTGGTTGCGCACGTCCGTCACGAGGCTCACGCGCCCCGCTCCGAGCGACTCGAACGCGTAGCCGAGCAGCAGGAGCTTGGCCTCGGGGTTCACCGCGCTCGCCCAGACCGCGGGGGCGTACGCCGTCGCGCCGATCTCCAGGCGGGCGTCGCGCACCGATACGTCGAGGTACGACGAGACCCCCACGATGGTTCCTGCCGCGAGCCCGCGGTAGTCGCGCGCAAGTCTCACGGTCCACGGGGCCCACCCCGCCGCCACGTCGCCCTCGAGCCGCACAGCGACCTCGCTCGGGCTCGTAGGCCGCGCCCGCGTGAGGTACGACCACACCTCCGAGGCGTCGAGCGCTCGGAAGACGCCCTCGGCGTCCCCCCGGGGCGACACGGGCGTCACCGTGACCGTGCGACCCGCCAGGACGACGCCGGCGGCCGGTGGCCACGCCATCTCCGGCCACGGGGCGTCATCGGGACGCGGGTCGGGAATCGGATCAAACCGGGGAATATCGCTCACCATGGGATGACCCTAACCGCGCCGCCTACGTCACGGCACGCGAACGGCCGCCCCCGAACCGAGAAGGAACGGAAGCGGCCGCGTGGCAACCTCGAGGGATGGTGGAGATGGCGGGAATCGAACCCGCGTCCGCATGTCCGACACTAGGGCTTCTCCGGGCGCAGCCTGAGAAGTGTTTCTCGGCCCCTCACCTACATCAGGCGAGCGAGTGAGATAGGCCCAGTCACCTAAGAGTCCCGAACCCCCCGGTGACGAAGAGGTTCAGCAAGTTCCCTAGATGACGTCAGGGACCAGGACGGGAACGAACCTGGGCTGACGGACTACGAGGCTCGCTTAAGCAGCGAGGGCGTAGTCGGTGCGGTTTGAATTGGCACCTATTGGTTTGCAGGGAGCGTTGACGAGATAACCCTGCATCCTCGGCCCGCTTCACCTAATGAAACGACACACGTCGAAACCGATCATCCCCTGTGGAGTTGTGTATCCATTCTACCGGGGCGCCCTCGTAGGCGATACGGGCCCGACCGAATCGTGACCGGAGGCCCTACGCGATGGGAACCCACGCATCGGACGACGCTGAGGCAAACATGGCATCGATCACCGTCATGTTGGCGGCGGCGTCGCTCAGCGGCGTCGGGGCAGGACCTCCCGCGCGGACAGCCTTCGCGAACGCCTCGACCTCGTGGACGTACTGGTCAGTCGGCGCGAACTCGATCGCGCGCGACTCGCCGTCGACGGTGAGCTGAATCGTCGTCGGGACGTCCGTTGGCGCGTTGAACGGCCAATCGAGCACCATCACGCCCCGCTCGCCCACGACCCGGACCTGCTGGAAGCCCGCCGCCTGCGTCGAGCAGAAGAAGTGCGACCGGCGGGCTTCGCCGAAGTCGAGGATCCCGTGGGCGATCTTGTCCGTGCCGAACTCCGGGTCGATCTCCAGGCTGGCGACTCCGCGCCACGGCTCGGTGCCGTAGAGGAAACGGGCGGTCGAGATGCAGTAGCAGCCAATGTCCATCAGCCCGCCGCCGCCGATCTCGGGGTTGTTGCGCACGTCGTCCGCGTCGCGGTTGAAGTACGAGAAGGCCACGTCGATGTCCGTGACCGTCCCGATGGCCTCCTCCCTGATGAGCCGCTTCGCCGCGATCCAGCGCGGGTGGAAGCGATACATGAAGGCCTCCATCACCACGATGTCCGGCATGCGCTCGTGGGCCTCGAGAAGGGGCTCGAGGTCGACGATGTCGAGCGAGATCGGCTTCTCGCACAGCACATGCTTGCCAGCCTCCATCGCCTTGATGGTCCACGGCACGTGGAGGTGGTTCGGCAACGGGTTGTAGATCGCGTCGATCTCGGGGTTCGCCAGAAGGTCCTCGTAGGAGCCGTAGGCGACCGGAATGCCGTTCTCGTCCGCGAACGCCCTGGCCCTGGCCTCGTCGCGGGACGCGACGGCCCGTAGCTCGGAGCCCGAGGACGCGTGGATGGCGGGGATGAGTGCGCCGCGCGCGATGTTGGCCGTGCTGAGCACGCCCCAGCGAAGTGTGGTCATGCACCCATCTTCACAGACGACGCCGCGAATGGCGCCGAGCCGTATGCGGCGGTTACCAGCCCCCTCCGCCGCCTCCTCCGCCGCCTCCGCCGGAGAATCCCCCTCCGCCGCTGAAGCCGGAGCCGCCGCTCGACCCAGGCGTCGGCGTGCTGATCGCGCTTCCCGCCAGCGAAACGAACGAGTTCATCTGGTTGCCGAAGTTGTGCTGCGTCGCCCAGAAGGCTCCGTACGTGGCGCCGCCATACCAGGTCGGCTCCGCGAGGGTCTTGCCTTGCGCCGCGAGCTTCTCGAATACGGCGGACCACTTGTCCGCGACGCCGAATGCGATGGCGAACGGCAGGTACATGCTGAAGATGTCCCTGCCCTCCTCGAAGCGAAGCTTGTTGCCGTCCGCCGTCGAGAGGAACAGCTCGAAGCCCTGGGTCTGCGCCAGGACGCGCGTTCCTTCCGCCTTGCGCGCAGGCGCGGCCTTGATCGTCGCGACGACCATGATGCCCAGGAGCACGATCGGGAGCGGGATCAGCGCCCACGGTCCGGCCGCGGCCACGACCCACGTCACAGCGAAACCAGCGGCGAGGATGAAGAACCCCGCGACGCCCCACGAGGCGCGGGCGGTTTGCGGGTTGCCGCGGAACCAGCCCATCATCGTGACGTTTTTGTACATCTGGGCCTGGACCTTCGCCATGGTCGACGCGAAGGTCGTCTTGAGGCTCGAGAGGGTGACGGAGTCGCGGCCGAGGAACAGTCCGTTGAACAGGATCTTCTCGTACTCCACCATCGCGCCGTCGGCGTCGCGAAGCTTGACCAACGTGTAGTCCGTCTTCTTGTCGTTCGGATCGACGGGGTCGATGCGCATGTATCCCCGCACGGCAAGGTCGACCATGGTCGCGGTGACGTCCCGGATGTCCGCCTTCTCGTCGATGAGCGTCCCTAGTTGGCCCGGCCGGAGCCCGGGCGGCGGCTGGAACTGGACGGCGACGGGGGACGTGTAGTCGCGCTTGACGATGCGGGCGGCGTCAACCCCCACGGGCGCGACCCCGGGTATGAGGCCGTCGAACTGCTCATCCCTCGCCTTGCCCCGGATGGCCCGCGAGAGAAGAACGATGCCCCCCGCGAGGACGATGAGGAACCCGGCTCCGGTGAACCAGTTGAGCGAGAAGGCGTAGAGCAGATCGTTGTTGCTACGGACGATCGGCGTCGTGTCGAACGAACCGACGGGGAAGCCCGCGACGACGGTCATCCCGGAGTACGGGTCGAGGTGGCTTTGCGTGAAGGTCGCGACGCCAGCATTGACGTTCGCCGACGTGCACGTCGCCGTGCTCCCGTAGTTTCCCGAGTAGCAACGGACCGTCTCGACGGGCGCGGCACCCTTCACGACGATCGTGACGTTGTCGATGGGAACCTCGAAGACGCCCCCGATCACGTTCCAGTTGAATTCGTCGTACACCGGGTGGTCGGCTGCCGCAGAGACGGATGGGTCGATCTCCGACGCTAGCGTCTCGTTCAGCGTCCCCGCGATCGTGTACGTCAGGACGTATTCCTGGACGCCGGAGACGTTCGAAATGTTCTCGTCGCCGATCTTGATCTCAAGCCAACCGTTCGACGTCGACGTGTACACCTTCGCAGGCGCCCCGCTCGGGCTCGACGCGCGTACGTCCGTATACGGGTAGAAGCGGTCGTTCTTCTTGTCGTACGGCATGCGTGTGACGTAGGTGACGTACGGGCCGTGACCGGGCTCCGTATTGAAGTTGAAGAGGAATTCGACGGTCACGTCGACGGTCCCGTCCGTCTGGACGTCGTAGGTAGCGGTGTACTGGTCGAACGATCGCGTGCCGTAGTCACTCGCGTGGAGGACGCTGGCGCTCGCCGAACTGGGGAGGAGAACGACCACGGCCGCCGCGAGGAGGAGTCCGAGTTTCTTCATGCGCCCATCATGCCGTGACTCGCGCGTCTTGCGCAGGCTTACCCGCCGCCGTGCCCCGTCCACGACGTCGTTGCGTCGGCCGCGGGCCGCAGAATCGGAGTGGTGTCAAACGACCCGGCGGGGAAGCCGACGTCGATCGTCACGCCCTCGCCAGGGTCGAGGTGATCCTGCGTGAAGGTCGCGACACCGCCGGAGACGCCGTCGGACGTACACGGGTCCGTGCTGCCGACTGCGCCGGCGAAGCAGACGGCCTGTTCCACCCCCGCGTCGCCCTTCACGATGATCGTCGCGTGGTCGATCGGGATCTCCCATCCGGTACCGATGGCGTTCCAGAAGAGCTCGTCGTACTCGATGTAGTCGTCCTCGGGGGCGATGGAGGAGTCGAGTTCGGACGCCCAGACGTCGTCCAGAGCGCCGCTGAGCGTGTACGTCACGACGTACTCTTCGAGACCCGAGACGTCGTCGACGTTCACGTCGCCGATGAGTATCTGAACCAGGTCGTCCTCGAAAGTCGTGGTGACGTCCGCCGGCGCGCCCGACGGGCTCGTCGCCGTGATGTCCGTGTAATCCCAGACGCGGTTGTTCGCGTCGTCGTAGGTTCCGAGCGTGCGGTACGTGAGGAAGATGCCGTGTCCGGGCTCCTGGTTGAAATTGAAGACGACGTCGATGGTGACGTCGATCGATCCGTCCGCGTGAATGTCATACGTCGCCGTGTACCGATCGAACGATCGCGTGTCGTACCTGGAACTCGGCTCCGGCGACGGCGTCTCGTCGCTCGCGTGGTCCTTGTCCGTGCGGTGATCGGCAGGTGTGCTCGTCGGTTTGGGCGCGCAACCAGCGATGGCGAGGGCGGAGATGGCGACGATGACGGCAAGACGTTTCGTAGGATTCACCCACCCATCATGCCGAGTTTGCGCGAACCTCGCAGGTCGACTACCACCTGCCCCCGCCTCCGCCGAATCTCCCGCCTCCGGAACGACCGCCGCGCGAGAAGCCTCCCCCGCGGAAGCTGCCGCCGAACCGGCGGCCCGATCCGCCGCCGAATCCACCCCAGAAGGACCTCCCGGAATCCGATGCGCCGTCGAGGCCCGCGTTCCAGTTGGCGACCGGGGGGTGATACGCGAGCAGGGATTTGGCGAGGCTGTTTACGCCGTTGATCCGCCTCCGTAGCACGATCGAATCGCCCCACGAAAGGGGAGACGAACTTCCGAGCCACTGGAGCTCCGCAAGCTTCACGCCGTCGGCGGCGAGTTTCGCGAACCTCTCGGTCCACTGGTCCGCCACGCCGAGCGCGATCGCGAACGGCAAATACTCGCTGAAGATGTCGCTCTTCTCTTCGAACCTCAGCATCTCCCCGTCCGAGGTGGATAGGAACGTCTGGAACCCCCTCGTCTGGGTGAGAATTCGCGTCCCCTCGGCCGTGCGTGCGGGGGCGGCGTTCGACGTCGCCATCGTGGCGATCCCGACGAGGACGAGCGGAAGGGGGACGATCGCCCAGGAGCTCGTCACCGCGAGCGCTATCGACGACGCGACACCGAGTAGGACGACTCCGACCCCGGAGGCGACCCATCGCCGACGCGCGGACTCGGGGCTGCCGCGGAACCACCCACGACGCGTGACGTTGTCCATGAGCTGATGCTCGAAGTGGTCAAGGTCGACGGCGAAGGTGAGCGCGAGGTCCGCAAAGTCCGCCTCGTCGGCGACCTTGTAGAACTTTCCGAACAGTGCGCGGTAGATCTCCTTCTCGTAACCGAGGAGCGAGTCGTCGGCGTCCTTGAGCCGGATGAATCGGTAGTCCGAGTGCTCGACCGACTCTCCGTCGATCCTGATGTACCCGCGGACGGCCAGGTCGACGATCGTCGCGGTGATGTCGCGGACGTCCGCCTTCGCGTCGATGAGGGTTCCCAGGTGCCCCGGCCGCAGTCCGACGGGCGGTTCGAACTGCACGGCCACGGGCGTGCGACTGTCGCCAGGAATGACGCGAGTCTCGTCGCCGGGAACCGGGGCGAGGCCGGGGATGACTCCCGCGTACCGCTCGCTGCGCCGGCGGCGACGGACCCGCCAGTACAACCACGCCCCGGAGAGCGCGAGAACGCCCACGAAGCCGGCGATCGTCAGGGGGGTGACGCTGTACGCCTGGACGAAGGGGTTCTTGGCACGGAGGACGGGCTTCGTGTCGAACGAGCCCGCGGGGAACGCAAGCGCGACCGTCATGGCCTGCCCCGGAGAGACGTCGGCTTGGGAGAATGCGCCGACGCCGTCGGTGAGCCACGCCCCAAGGCAGGGGTCCTTCGCGCCCGGATGGCCGACGTAGCACCGCGCGTCGATGGCGTCGGTCGTTCCCGGAGGGGTCACGGCGACGGCCTTAGCGTCTCCCTCGACGAAGACGCTGACCGAGTCGATCGGGATCGCCCATCCCGTACCGAGGACGTTGACGAAAAACTCGTCCCACAGCGGAACGTCGTCCTCGGGGGCGATGGCCGGGTCGTAGTCCCGAGCGGTCACGGTATCGAGAAGTCCGTCGACGGTATAGGTGACGTGGTACCGCTGCACGCCGCGTAGGTTGCCGATGCTCGGATTCCCGACGCGGAAGTAGACCTCGTCGCCGCGAACCTCCCGAAGGACGTCCGTAGGCGCACCGGTGGGGCTCGAGACCCGGAAGTCGCTCATCCGGTAGGCGAGGTCATAGTTCTCGTCGTACGGCGCGCGTATGGGGAACGAGAGGTACGGGCCGTGCCCGGGCTCGCCGTTGAAGTCGAACGCGAAGTCGATCGTGACATCGACCGAGCCGTCGCGGTGTATGTAGTAGCGAGCCACGTACGTCTCGATGAACGCGCCCGGGTGCGAGCTCTCGTCGTGTGCGGCGGCGACGGGCGCCGACGGCGAGGCGGACGCGGCGGCGACCGGGGCGAGGACGAGAGCGGCGGTGACGGCGACGAGCGACCGAAGTTTCATGCCGACATCATGCCGACTCAGCGCTGTTTCCGCAGACTCATCGCCCTCTGGGCCTCGCGATTATCCTGCTGTTCGCGGAGCGTTTGCCGCTTGTCGTAGAGCTTCTTGCCTCGCGCGATGGCGATCTCCACCTTCGCGCGACCCTTCACGAAGTACAGGCGCAGAGGCACGACGGCATGCCCCTTCTCCCTCGTCCCGTCGGCTAGCCGCTCGATCTCCTCGGCGTGCAGAAGCAGCTTGCGCTTGCGGCGAGGGGAGTGGTTCGTCCACGTGCCTTCCGTGTACTCGGGGATGTGGACGCCCTCGAGCCAGGCTTCGCCCTTCTCGACGCTCACGTAGCCGTCGGTAAGCGACGCGCGGCCCTGCCGGAGCGACTTCACCTCGGTGCCCGTCAGGATGAGGCCGGCCTCGAAAATGTCGTCGATGAAGAAGTCGTGGCGGGCACGACGATTACTCGCGACGACCTTTTCCCCGGCCACCATTCACCTCCTCGACGCAACCCGGCGATCCCGCCGGGGCTACAAGGCTAGCCCTTGCCGAGGATGGACATGGGATCGATGCGATTCCCGTTCTTGTATATCTCGAAGTGCAGGTGGCACGCCGTCGAGGAGCCGGTGGTTCCCGCGAAGGCGATGACGTCTCCCCTCAGCACGATCTGCCCAGGCGAGACGTTGAAACTCGTGAGGTGGTTGTAGCTCGACATGTAGGTCGGCCCGCCCGCAGGGATAGGGCCGTGGTTGAGCAGCACCTGATTGCCGTAGCCGCTAACGTACTTGGTCCACGCCACCTGACCGTCGGCCGCCGCGAGTATCGCGGTACCGCAGTAGGCGCGGAAGTCCGTTCCGGTATGCATGCGCCACGTGCCGTAGATCGGGTGGAGACGCCAGCCGTACGGGGACGTGATGTACGGAACCTTGGTCGGGTATCCCCACGTGCCATCCGAGAGAATCTTCCCGCCGCTTTGTAGACGCTGGTACTTCAGGATCTCGACCCGCAGGTTGTACTCGTCCTGCTCGAGCTGCTTCTGCTTGGCCTCGTATTCCTTCTTCTTGGCCGCGATCGTGTCGCGAATCGTCTGCTGCTCCGCAAGGTTCGCCTCGATCTCGGCCTTGCTGTCCTCCGCGGCCTTCCTGGCCTTATCCGCCGTGGACACCCACTCGTCCGCCTGCGTCTTCAGGTCCGCGATCCACACCTGGACCGCGTCCTGACGAGCCGCGAGGTTCCGGTCGGTCGCCGCGATCTGCTCGATCTGCGCGAGCGAGTTCGCCTGCGTTCGGGTCGCCGCACGCTCGGCCGCGTAGTCGGAGACGAAGTCGTCGGTGCTCGCCGAACCCATGATCAGCTTGAGGAAGTCGCCGTCCGCGTCCCCTCGATACGCCGCCCTGGCGAGCTCGCCCAGCATGGCCTCGAGTTCGGCCGCGGCCGCCTCGTCCTTGGCCAGTTGGGCGGTGATCTGGGCGTCCTCGGCCTCGGCCGCCTTGAGGCGGTCCTCGGTCAACTGCTGGTTGAAGAGCGCCTCGTCGAGACGGGCGTTCGCGAAGTCCAGCTGCTGCTGGGCCACGGGAAGCGACGCCTCGAGGTCCTTAAGGCGGGAGTTGGCCGCGACGAGCTCGGCGTCGGTATCCTCCAGCGCCGCCTGGTTCGCCTCCTGCTCGGCCTTGACGTCGGCCTTCTCCTGCTGAGCCTGGGCGATGGCGTCGGCGTAGTCCTCGTCGTATGGCATCCCGTAGGAGCCCGACGCGTCGGCGAGGGACGTGAAGACAGCGGACAGCGCGAATCCCGCAGCGATGATCGCCGCGAGAGAGGCCTGTCGCTTGCGCATCATGCGGACGTGTACTTTCCGAGCGTCACCAGGGACGCGACGGCGCTCAATCCGACGGCGATGAGGATCATCCACGGCGCGATCGAGAAGACGTCCGAGGCGCGTATGTAGTCGATCCAACCGAATTGCTGGCTCGTAACCCAGTCCTCGATGATGTACCGCACCGTCAGCCACAGCCCCAGAACGGACAGGAGTGCCCCGGTTGTGGCCGCGATCGCCCCCTCCAGCATGAACGGCAACTGGATCAGCGTCTTCGACGACCCGACCATACGCATGATCGTAGTCTCCCTGCGTCTACTCAGGGCGGACAGACGGATGGTGGTGGTGATCAGAAGCACGGCGGCGAGAAGCATGACGGCGGCAAGGGCGGCCGCGATGAGCGTGGCGCGGTTCAGCACCTGGAAGATCGTCTTGAAGTAGTCGCGTTGATCTCGGACGACGTCCACGCCTGCCAGGTTTTGCGTCGCGTCTGCGACGACCTGGAACTGCTCGGGGTCGAGAAGCTTGACGCGGAGGCTCGGCTGCATCGCGTCCGCCGTGAGGTGCTGCGCGAAGACGCTGTCGGGCTCGCGCTTGACGAAGTTGTCCCACGCCTCCTGCTTGCTTTCGTAGTAGACGGGTTGCTTCACGAGTTCGCCTACCGCGCCGGTCTGAAGCACGCGCATGATCTCGTCGAGCTGCGACTGCGTCACGGGGCCGGAGGCGCATTGGGCGGACTTCGACACGTCCGGGCAGAGGAAGATCGACACCTCGACCTTGCTGAGCCAGCTGTCCTTGAGGTTCGCGACCTGAATCTGTAGGAGCGCCGCGGACCCGACGAAGGCCAACGAGACGAACGTGACGATGACGACGGCGATCGCCATCGTGGCGTTGCGGCGCAGCCCCTGCCACACCTCGTTCGCGATAAACCGGAGCCTCATACCGTCTCCAGCCCGTAGACGCCCTGAAGCTGATCTCGCACGACCCGCCCGTCGCGAAGCTCGATCACGCGCTTGCGCATCTGGTCGACGATCTGCTCGTCGTGCGTCGCCATGAGCACCGTCGTCCCCGTCCGATTGATGCGATCCAGAAGCCTCATGATCCCTACGCTCGTGGAGGGGTCAAGGTTCCCTGTCGGCTCGTCACACAGAAGGATCGGCGGGTGGTTGACGAACGCCCTGGCGATGGCGACGCGCTGCTGCTCTCCGCCGGACAGCTCGTGCGGCATGCGCTTTTCCTTGCCGCCCAGCCCGACGAGGTCAAGCGTCTCCGGCACGGTGTTTTCGATCTGCCGCTTGCCCTTGCCGATCACCTGAAGCGCGAACGCGACGTTTTCGTACACGGTCTTGTTCGGCAGTAGGCGGAAGTCCTGAAAGACCGCGCCGATCTCGCGGCGCAGCGTCGGCACCCTCCATGACGCAAGGCGTCCGAGGTCGCGCCCTGCGACGTGAATGCGCCCCGACGTCGGCCGTTCCTCGCGCAGGACGAGTTTGAGGAAGGTGGACTTCCCGGAGCCGGAGGCGCCGACGAGGAACGCGAAGTCGCCACGCTCAAGCGTGACGTCCACGTCCTCGAGCGCCGGGCGGGCGCCGCGGAGGTAGATCTTGGTGACATCTTCGAATCGGATCACGGTGTGTGTGGGCGCATGGGGTCGACACGGCCCTTTGCCATGGTAGGCAGGCTCGCGGCGTACGGGCCATACGCCGCGCCCAATCCCCTGTGTCCAATTCATCACACTTGCGAGCGATGTCTGGGGCCCAACCTGGGACTAGTGCCCGTTCGCCGAGAAGTGCGTGTAGTCCTTGAGGCTCGACCAGTCGCCGCCCCATCCCCAGCCGATCTTGTGGAATGCGGTCCAGACGATATCGCCGTGGTGGACCATGCCGGGAAGGTGTTTCGAGCGGTCGAGATACGAGCCGGAGAGCTCGGGGACGACGAGGCTCCCATTCTTGTACGGATTCTGGAACGGGTTGAGATCGATGGCGAGGCCGTACGCGTGCATCGACCAGCCGCTCGTCTTGGTCGCGACGGGACGGCACGTGTACGAGTCCGTCATGTTGATGTCGCCCGTGGGCGGCGCGTTCATCTCCTCGACCGACCAGACCCGCATCTCCTCGATCGGGTATCGCGCGTCATACAGCGTGTGGAACACGCCGACGATGTCCTCGGCGACCGAAGCGTTGATGAGCATCTCCCCCATGTGCGTCTTGTTGTCGAAGCCCCAGTACGTCATGACGATGTACGCGAGATCGCTGACCTCGACCGGGCAACCCTTGTACCAGGTGGAGCGCGCGATGACGTAGTCGGGCACCGGCGAGATCGTCGCCCGCCACTCCTGCGTCTGGGGGTCAGCGAACCACGGCCTAGGCGGCATGGCGCGGTTGACGAGCTCGGGCGGCGTCGGCTGGGCGTATCCGAATCCGTCCTTGCGCTCCTTCAGTACGCGCGTGCCGATCCAGTCGGGACGCGCGAGGCTGGGGTCGGGGGCGATGTTCCGCGCGGCCTCGGTCGACGGATCCGCGGGCGCGGCGCTTCCGCTGGGCAGCGCAACGGGGAAGACGCTGGGGTCGGGAGTGATCGACGGGGTGACGGACGGGCTCGGTACGGGAGCCGCGCAGCCAGCGAGAATCGTCGCCGCAAGGGCGAGACCTGCACTCGTTGCGGCGACGCGCTGCCCTACGCGAGCTGTCACGCCTTCAGGGTACGTCGGCAGGGCCTCGGCGGCCCCCGGCGCTAGCCCGGCTCGACTTCCGGCTGCGCTCCCCTCCCACACCATTCCCTGCCACATGGCGCACGAAACGCCGGTCGCCCAGACGCGCGGCGGCGACGAGCCGTCTGCCGGGACAAGGAGCAACCGACCCTGCGTGTCGACGAGCGCGAACCACTGGCCGTCCGGCGATCGCGACCCCGTAGACGATCCAGTATCGCTCCGTGGCGTGGACGCGCCACAGCGCACCCTGTGATCCGCCATCGTGACGGCCAGCTGCCGAGCGGGTCCGCTGGCGAGATGGAGTCCGCTGGCACCGCGTAACGTTCGCTGACGTCGGACTGCTCGGATGCGTCTCGAGGGTTTCGGGATCGAGCGTTCGCAGAACCTGCCCGTTCGGGCCCCACACCGCGACGACTGACGCCGTCCGTCGTCCAGCCGACCACGTCGAGGCCGTCGAGACGCACGGCGACGCGTGGCGGTCGCAGTCGGGGCGCACGATCGTAATCGCGGGACAGTCCGGCCTCGCGACCAGTCCAAGAATGCGATCCCTTGCGCCGGTTGCGGGCCCCTCCGGCGAACGCGGCAAGCGCGGGCGGGCGGACGATGCCGAACGCGAGGACGAGCCCGACGACGACGACGATCAGCGCGATGGCGGCGACGAGGTAGCCCACGCTCCCTCGCTGGGATTCCGCCCGCGCGCTCACGACGACGCCTCCGTCGAGCGGGGGCTTCGGGCGCGGGCGAGACGCACCGATACGACGACGAGCAGGAGGCCGACGACGAGCATCGTCACGAGCGCTCCGATCGCGTTGCCGAACAGATGCACCACGAGTTGGGGGAGGAACACGAGGACGCCGATGGACCCGATCGTCACGAGATACGCCTCGGCGCGGACGACGCCGCGTCCGAGGACGGCTCCCGCGGTCGCGAGGGCGACGATGAGCATGACGAGTCGGAAGCCTCCGAAGGACGCTACCTGCGCTGACACGAGCGCCGTCGACGTGCCGAACGAGACCGCCACGGCGGCGGGCCGGAGCCATCCTCCGAGGCCGAGAAGCGCCCAGGCCAGCCCGACGGCCCACGACGTCAGAGCGCCCCACGTCCCGGCGTCGTGCAACCCCGTTCCCGTGAAACAGCCCGCGACGATGAGGAGAGCTCCGGCCAGCATGGCGACCTGGGGCAGGGCCCGGTTGCGCCACAGGTAAAGGAATGTCGCCAGGACGAGGATCGTCACGCCGACGACGATGATGCCAATCGTGGAGCTCCAGCTCACCGCGTCGTACACGACTATTCCGACGATCCACGTGACCCCGCCGATCGCCGACGTCAGGAGCAGGCTGACGAGGCGACGTATCGGCGCGCTCGTCGACCCGGCGAGCGAGAGGCCCGCACCTGCGACGATCGCGGTGAGGAGGCCGACGAGCGCGACTCGTCCGCCAAAGTTGAAACTATCCCAGCGACTCGCGAGAAGGATCCAGACGGCGGCGACCGCGATCGCGGCGCCGACGTATCCGAGCGCCTCCGCGAGCAGGATGCCGCGGCCGTGATCCGTCGATTTCCTCTCGAACGCGGCGATGGCCGACGCCTGATCGTCGGTAATGATTCCTGCCTCGCGCCACCCGCGAAGTTGGTCGTTGAGATCGGACACTTCCGCCCCCTTCACCTACCCCCGAGCGGCCATTCGCACCTCGCCGCCTACCGGCAACTCTACGCATCGCAATCGGTCTCGAAAGGTGCGAATTGCTCCATTTTCGGCCCGACACGCCGCAGGTAAGGCAAACCTGACCTCAGATCGAGGCTCCTCCACACCCAACAAGGGACCTTCGTCCTGTCGGCCCCTTGCCTGGCGGGCTGAGCATGGAACTGCAAGAGGAGGGAACAGAGATGTTCCAGGTCCAAATCTTTGGCCGTGGCGGCCTGGGCGAAACGACCGCCGCCACGTTCTTGTGCGCCCTTTCCCCCCTTCATCCCCGCATCCGCCGCCACCGCGACGCCTTCGGCGGGGCCATGTCCACACCCGGACGCTAGACACAGATAAAGAGGAACGTCATGCCGCAGCCCTCGAACCGGCCCGCCAACAAGCCGAAGTACCCCGGCCTCGAAACCGTCATCAACGGCAACGGAGCCGTTGCGCACGTCATGCAACGCGTGTGCGACGGCGTCATCGGGTATCCCATCACCCCGTCGACGGAGATTTCGGAGCTGTTCGAAGAGGCCCGCGCTCAGGGCAACCTCAACGTCTGGGGCCGCCACCCGTTCTTCGTCGAGACCGAGGGCGAACACTCCGCCCAGAGCGGCGCGCTCGGCGCAGCCCTCACCGGCGGCCAATTCATCTCCAACGCGTCATCGAGCCAGGGCGTGCTCTACGCGATGGAGTCCCACTTCGTCACCGTCGGCAAGAAGATCGGTGGATTCGTCCTCCAGGTCGCCGCTCGCGTCGTCTCCAAGCACTCGCTGAACGTCATGGCGGGCCACGACGACGTCTACGCGCTCCTGCCGTCCGGCTACACCATCCTCTTCGGCTCGAACCCGCAGGAGGCGGCCGACCTCGCCGCGATCTCCTACCGTGCGTCCGCGCTGTCGCTCATCCCCGTGTGCAACGCGATGGACGGGTTCGCGACGAGCCACGTCATGAGCGAGGCGCTCATGCCGGAGCCCGAGCTCCTGCACGAATACCTGGGAGACCCGGCGTCGTACATCAAGTCGCCGACCGTGGCGCAGGAGATGCTATTCGGCGCGAAGGGTCGCGTCTTCCAGCTCAAGCAGTACCTCATTCGCCACGCGGAGGACGTCCCCGCCGACGACGTGAGCGCGATCGAGGCCTACCTCGACGCCAACGCCGACAAGGTGGAGAAGGACGCCGAGGGCAAGCTCGTCGACAAGACGACGGCGTGGATTCCCGCGGAGCTCCGCGGCCAGTGGCGCCGTCAGTGGGTGAACGCCCACGAGAAGGGCACCCGCGAGATGGTTCCCGCGATGGTCGACGTGAACAACCCGGGCGTCACCGGACCCGTGCAGAACCAGCCCGACTTCCAAGCCGGCACCGTTGACCACCGCACGCACTTCGCGAACGCTGTTCCCGGCATGGTGCAGCAGGCGATGGACGAGTACACGGCGCTGACGGGGCGCGAGTACCAGCCGATCATGGCCTACGACTGCGAGGACGCCGACTACATCATGGTCGGGCTCGGCTCCATCACCGACGACGTCCGCGCCGTCGTCCCGTACCTTCGCAAGCAGGGCCTCAAGGTAGGCGTCGTCTCGGTCAAGCTCCTCCAGCCGTTCCCCGAGGCGGAGTTCATCGCGGCGATCAAGAACGCCAAGGCGATCACCGTGCTGGAGCGCTCGGACGACACGGCGCTCACGCGCTTCGCGACGCAGGCCATGTACAAGGCTCAGTCGAACGCGAACGGCGCGAAGCACGAGGGCATCCCCGCGCTCAAGGCGCTCCCGCAGCTCACCACGGCGATCTTCGGCCTTGGCGGGCACGACGTGCAGCCTCGCCACACGATCGCCGCGTTCAAGCACATGGCGTCGGGGAAGACCACCCCGCTGATCTACCTGGGCACGCAGTTCTTTGACGCGAAGCCCTCAGGCGCGATGGCCGACATGCAGAAGCAGCTCCGCGCGGCGTACCCCGAGACGGTCGACATGGCCCTCGAGACCGAGGAGAACCCGAACCTTCTTCCCGAGACCGGCAATGCGCATCCGCTTCCACTCCGTGGGCGGATACGGAACGGTCGCGACCGGAAAGCTCCTGACGGACATCCTCGCAGGGGCGCTCGGCATGCACTCGAAGTCCGCGCCCAAGTACGGCTCGGAAAAGAGCGGTGCGGCGACGAACTACTACATGACGCTGAGCCCCGACCCCGTGCTGCTGACGAACGCCGAGCTCGAGGACGTCGAGGTGGTGGTCTCCCCCGACCACAAGGCCTTCGTCCACACGAACCCCCTCAAGGGACTCGTCGAGGGCGGCACGTTCATCCTTCAGTCGGACGTCTCCCCCGAGGCGACGTGGCGCTCGCTCCCGTCGTACGCGCGTCGGACCATCCGTGACAAGAAGATCCGCTTCCTCGTCGTCGACGCGTTCGCCGTCGCGAAGAAGCACGCGCCGACGCCCGAACTCGAGACCCGCATGATGGGCATCGCGTTCATCGGCGCCGTCGTCGGTCACGTCGACCGCGTCTCCCAGGGCACGTCGCCCAAGGTCATCCAGGACAAGGTCCGCGCCCAGATCGCCAAGAAGTTCGGCAGCAAGGGCGAGGCGGTCGTCGAGGGCAACATGTCCGTGATCGCCGACGGCATCGAGGCGACGACGCTGGTGGACTACAACAAGCCGGAGTTCACCACCGTCGACTCCGAGCCCGTCAAGCTGCCGATCCGCAGCGTCGAGCTCTCCGCCTCGATGTGCGCGGCCTCGACCGTGGAGCGTTCCACCAACCTGTTCGACCCCGCGTACTACGAGGACCTCATGGCGCGGCCGTTCCGCGAGGGCACCATCAGCGAAGCCGCCGTGCTCCCCGGCGCCGGGCTCTTCATGCCGGTCGGCACGGGTGCCATCAAGGACAAGGGCCTGTTCCGTCGGACGGTTCCGGTGTTCAACGCCTCGGCCTGCACGGGCTGCCTCGAGTGCGCGCTCGTCTGCCCCGACGTCGCCATCCCGAACACGGTCCACGAGATCCACGAGCTCCTGATCACCGGCATCAACCAGATCGAGGCGACGGAAGCTCAGCGCAAGGCGCTCGGCGACAAGGTTCACGCCTGGTCCGAGAAGGTGCGCGAGATCTACCGCAAGGACAGCAAGGAGAGCCGCTCGTTCTCCGAGGTCGCGGCTGACGCCTCCGTCGTTCTCGACCTGGACAAGCCGGCCGTCGCCGCGAACGTCGAGAAGGTCGTCGCGAGCCTCGCGACGTTCCCCGTCGCACGCACGCGTCCGTTCTTCGACGCGATGGAGAACGACAACCCGGGCTCCGGAGCGTTGTTCTCCGCGACCGTCGACCCGTGGAAGTGCACGGGCTGCCTCCAGTGCATCGACGTCTGTGGCGCAGGGGCGCTCACCGAGGTGGAGCAGAACGACGACATTCTGGCCACGCTCGAGGAGAGCTTCGAGTTCATGACGAAGCTCCCGAACACTCCCCCGCGGTTCATGGAGGGTTCGACGAGCATCGACGGCGACATCAAGCGCCTCATGCTCGATCGCGAGAACTACTACGCGACCACGGGTGGCCACGGCGCGTGCCGCGGCTGTGGCGAGGTCACGGCCATCCGGCTCGTGACGTCGATGAGTAGGGCCCTCGGCGAGGAGCGCCGACGCGCCCACGTCCGCGAGCTCGAAACGACGATCGACGAGCTTCGCGAGAAGCTCGACGGCATCGACGCGAAGGACAAGGACCGCAAGAGCCGCATCGGCACGATCATCGGTCACCTCGACACCGCTCTGTACCTGTACGAGGCCGGCCCGACGGGAGGCGGCCCCGCCGCAACCGTCGTCGCCAACTCCACGGGTTGCTCGAGCGTCTACGCCTCGACGGTGCCGAACACGCCGTACCTCGACCCGTGGGTCAACAGCCTGTTCCAGGACGCTCAGCCGCTCGCGGCCGGTCTCTTCGAGGGCATCTCCGCTCACGAGGTGAACGCGGTCCGCGCGATGCGCAAGGCCCGTCTCGAGATCGAGGATGCCTACGACCCCGCTATTCACGACAAGGAGCTGAGCCTCCTGTCGTGGAAGGAGTTCACCAAGGAGGAGCTGTCGCTCCTGCCCGTTGTACTCACGATCGGCGGCGACGGCGCGAACTACGACATCGGCTTCGGCGCGATGTCCCGCGTGCTCGCCTCCGGGACTCCCATCAAGATGCTCGTGCTCAACACGGGCTCGTACTCGAACACCGGCGGTCAAGCGTCGACGGCCAGCTTCCACGGCCAGGACGCCGACCTCTCGCGGTACGGCAAGGCGCACGGCGGAAAGACGGAACAGCGCAAGGAGCTCGGTCTCCTCGCCTCGTTCCACCCTGGCGTGTACGCCTGCGTGACGGCCACGGCCCTGCACCCGCACTTCCTCAAGGCCTCCATGGAGATGCTCGGCTACACGGAGGGCGCGTCCGTCATGGACGTCTACACGCCCTGTGGAACCGAGAACGGTATCCCCGAGGACCTGTCGAACAACCGGTCGCGCCTCGCGGTCGAAAGCCGCGTGAGCCCGTTGTTCGTCCACGACCCGCGCAAGGGGGAGTCGCTCTCCGAGCGCTTCTCTCTGGACGGGAACCCGGACATCGACAAGGACTGGACGGAATCGACGCTCCAGTACGTCGACGAGGACGGCAACGCGCAGATCATGACGACGCCGCTCACTCCGGCCGAGTTCGCGCTGGGTGAGGTGCGGTTCAAGAAGCACTTCAGCAAGCTCGCACCGGAGGACGCCGACGGCGCGCTTCCGATCGCGGAGTACGTTGAGCTCTCGCCCGACGCCCGCGGTGCGCACAAGCCGTTCGTCTACGCGACGGACGGAAAGAAGCGCCTGATCAAGGTCGCGTGTGACGCCCCGATCGTCGAACTGGTCGAGGGACGCCGCCGCTACTGGCACACGCTCCAGTCGCTCGCCGGCGTGGGCGCCGCCAAGCTCGACGCCGCTCACAAGAAGGAGATCGCCGAGCTCAAGGCACAGTACGAAGAGGCCATGACCATGCGCGAGGCGTCGCTCGACGACATCGCGAAGGCAATGTCCGATCTCGCGACCTCGAGCAAGGCTCCCGTCGGCGGAAGCGCGGGGTTCCGACCCACCGCCTCCGCAGCAGCTGCCGCGACGGCTCCCACCGCCACCGCCACGGCCACCGCGACGACGGATGCCGTGGTGTCCCTCGACCCGGCGGACGAGCATCTGTGCAACGACTGTGGGACCTGTTATCAGGAGCTCCCGCAGCTGTTCCGGAAGAAGACGGAGATCATCGATGGAGCGCCCGTTGTGCTCGCGGAGATGATCCCCGGGGCCTTGGACACGGTGGAGATCACGCCGGACCTGCTCAAGAAGATCGATCGGGTCAAGGCGACCTGCGACGCGGAGATCATCAAATGAGCACCACCGATGATGTACGCCGCTACGTCGACGCGAGCGAGGCGCTAGAAAGCTCCCGCTCGGAGGTGGAGTCGCTCGAGTCGTCGGAGGGCGTTGAGGAGTTCAACCGCCAGATGGCGCTTCTGCGCCGTCGGCTGCTGAGCGAGCCTCAGGCCTTCCGCGACATGTTCATCTCCGACGGCATGTCGGCCGTCGCGTGGGAGTTCCAACAGCCCGCGCTCAGCAAGGAGTTCGTGGAGCGCCTGTGGGAGATCCTGCAGCGCAACGACGACTCGTCCACCGTGATCATGCGGTTCATCTGGAACCTGCCGATCGGCAAGAAGCGCGCGTTCATGCGCGGGATCGACAAGCACCTAGGACACCGCTACCCCATGTTCGACGGGCTGAGCGAGGACTGGCCAGCTGGCAACTCCATTCCGCCATACATTCGCACGCCAGACGAGCGAGCGTCCGACTTCGAGCTCGTCAACCAGGGCTACCTCGGGTACATGAACCTGGGCTTCACCGAGCGCGACGTCGAGTTGTTCGTGTGGCTCGAGGCCCTGCGCGACAAGCAGTGCGCCGAGAAGCCGTGCGAGCTCGGGATCTTCGTCGCCGAGCACAAGCCCATGGAGGGCGGCTGCCCGGTGCGGATTCACATCCCGCAGATGCTGGAGCTGATCGGCCAGGGCAAGTTCCGTGAGGCGTTCGAGCTCATCGAAGGCTCGAACCCCCTGCCGGACGTCACCGGCCGCGTATGCCCCCAGGAACTCCAGTGCCAGGGCGTGTGTCTCCACAAGCTCCCGATGGCCATCGGTCAGGTCGAATGGTTCCTCCCCCAGCGGGAGAAGCTCGTCAACCCTGGCGCAGACGAGGTTCGCTTCGCCGGCTTCCCCGACCCGTGGAAGACGGGGTCGAAGCCTCCCATCGCGATCGTCGGCTCTGGCCCGTCCGGCCTCATCAACGCCTACCTGCTCGCGGTCGAGGGATTCCCCGTCACGATCTTCGAGGCGTTCCACGCTCTCGGCGGCGTGCTCCGCTACGGCATTCCCGAGTTCCGGTTGCCCAACAACCTGATCGACGACGTCGTCGAGAAGATCAAGTTGCTCGGCGGCCGCTTCGTGGAGAACTTCGTCGTCGGCAAGACGGCGACGCTCCAGGATCTCAAGGACGCTGGCTTCTGGAAGATCTTCGTCGGCTCGGGAGCGGGGCTCCCCCGCTTCATGAACGTCCCCGGTGAGCACCTGCTCAACGTCATGAGCGCCAACGAGTTCCTCACGCGCGTCAACCTGATGCAGGGCCTGCGCTCGGACTACGAGACCCCGCTGCCCGAGACGAAGGGCAAGGAAGTCATCATCGTCGGAGGCGGGAACACCGCCATGGACGCCGCGCGCACCTCGCGACGCCTCGGCGGCAACGTCACCATCGTCTACCGCCGCACCAAGGAGGAGATGCCCGCCCGCGTGGAGGAGTTGCACCACGCGATCGAGGAGGGCATCACGGTCATGGAGCTCCGCGGCCCGACGGAGTTCCTCGGCAACGAGAAGAACTTCGTCACCGCCGCGACCGTGGACGTGATGGCGCTCGGAGAGCCGGACGACTCCGGCCGTCGCCGCCCCGTCGCGACAGGCGAGCAGGAGACCATCAAGGCCGACCTGGTGATCATGGCGCTCGGCAACGACGCCAACCCGATCATCAAGGACTCGGAGCCGCGCCTCAAGACGTCAAAGTGGGGCACGATCGAGATCGAGGGCAGCGGATCGCAGGAGACGTCCCTCAAGGACGTCTACACGGGTGGCGACGCCGCCCGAGGCGGATCCACGGCCATCCTCGCCGCGGGTGACGGTCAAAGCGCGGCTCGCGAGATCCTCGGCTCGATGGACCTCTCGGCCGCGGACATCCGCGACCGCGTCCGCCGCGCCAAGGACTACACGGACCTTGGCCTGACGGAGCAGACGATCCTCGCCAAGTCGGAGCTGAGCGACGGCATTCGCGAGTTCACCATCCGCTCCCCGCTCATCGCGGCTGCTGCTCAGGCCGGGCAGTTCGTCCGCGTCCTTCCCCGCCCGGACGGCGAGCTCATCCCGCTCACCCTTGCGGACTGGGACACGAAGGCTGGAACCATCAGCCTCGTGATCCAGGGCGTCGGCACCTCGAGCTACGAGATCAACCAGATGGAGGTGGGCGACGCCTTCACCGGTATCGCCGGTCCGCTGGGCAAGCCGAGCGACGTGCACGAGTACGGCAAGGACAAGACCGTCGTCTTCACCGCCGGTGGACTCGGACTCCCGCCCGTGTACCCGATCATGCGCAAGCACCTGGAGATCGGGAACCACGTGACGCTCATCAGCGGGTTCCGTTCCAAGAACCTGATGTTCTGGGACCAGCCCGACGAGCGCGTCGGCGCCCTCCAGGCGAAGTACGGGGACCAGCTCGAGGTTATCTACGCGACCAACGACGGCACCTTCGGCTACGAGGGATTCGTCACGGGGCCTCTGCAGGAGCTCCTGGACGCGCACAAGGCAGGCAAGGGCCGCCCGATCGCCGAGATCGTCACCATCGGACCCCCGATGATGATGCGTGCCGTCAGCGACCTATGTGAGCCGTATGGCGTGCCCTGCGTGGCGAGCCTCAACTCGATCATGGTCGACGCGACCGGAATGTGCGGCGCCTGCATGGTGCCCGTCGTCATCGACGGCAAGCCCATCCGCAAGCACGCGTGCATCGACGGCCCGGAGATCAACTCGCACTCCATCGACTGGGACAAGTTCCTTCCGCGCTTCGGTCTGTTCAAGGCGCAGGAGGCGGACAGCGTCGCCGCGCACGGGTTCAGTTAGGAGTTCGCAGGACCCCCTAGCCAGCGCACACGCCGGGGGATGAGAAAGGGCCTCGCGCCGTTGAGGGATGCGGGGCCCTTTCTCATGGAACGGAATCCCCGCGCGCTACGCGACAATCTGCGACGCTGGGGCCATGAGGCGGTTCAATCTGCGCGAACGGTGGCGCGCACGCACGTACACGCCCTTCGTCCTCGTCCCCTATTCCTGGGTACTGCTGATCGCGCTCTACTACGTCTTCGGCGTGAACACTCTCGGATTCAGCGCCAGTGGAGATGACGCCGGCGGGACTATCTGGCACTTCTCGTCGGATAGCAACGATCCGTCGGGAGTGATCTTCAATGTGGCGGTCATCGGGGGATGCGTGATCGCCTTCATGCGCAGGCGAACCCGTCGCGTGGGCCTACGAGCGCGCGGGTGGGTGGTGAAGTGGCGCCGCCTGCGCATGTTCGACGGGCGCTTCCACCTGTTCCCCTTCGGGCACCTCAAGCGCCTGCGACTGACGTCCGCGGCCTACGGCGGATACCTAGGCGCCTCGTGCGCGAGCTTCTCCGTCTGGCCGCGCTGGCAGATGGTGCGACGGTTCTACGACGTCGACCTCGTCGAACTACCGAAGACACTCCCCCCGCTGGCGCTGTTTCCGGAGCGACAGTACGAGAGGGTCGCCGCCGCCCTCGGGGGAAAGGACATCCTGACGGAGTCCGATGCGTTCAACCGCCGATGGCGCGTCGTGGGGCGCGACCCCCGGTACGCCCTCGCCGTCCTTCACCCGCTCATGATGGAGTTCCTCGCGAGCGCGGACTTCGACGACATGCCCATCTCCATCGAGGGTGGGGCGATCATGACGTGGCACCCGGGGCGTTCGAGGATGGAAACTCTCGGCAAGCGCCTCACCCTCCTCCACGGGGTCGCCGCCCTCGTCCCGAAAAACGCATGGGACGACTTCGGGACGCCTCGCGACGCGGCCTGGGGTTCGCCGGGCGTGCTCGCCGGTCCGGTGTGGGAGGCCGCGCGAACCGATCCGTCGTCGCTGGAGTTGTATCCCACTAGCGACGAACTTGCCGCGCCGATCCTCTCTCCCGCCATGCTGGCGTTCGCGCAGAGTCTCGGGTACGACGGGCCCGCGCGCACCACCGAACAGGCGGCGGCCGAGGCTCGGGCGGCCGACCGGCAGCCCCCGCAGGCCACCACGACGTTCTACCCCGAGCCGTAGCGACGGGACCAGGGGAACGCTAAGCGCCCGCCCCGCAGTTATCCCGGGGCGGGCGCTTCTCAACTACGAGGCGACTACTGGGTGAACAGCGCCGCAGTCTTGATAGCGGTCATCGCCACGCCAAACACGAGAGCGGCGCTCACGATGACCCAGAGCACGTACGCGAGGGGGTTGCTGGCGGACTTCATGACTTCACTCCCTTGCTCACGGGCTTCTTGGCCCGCGCCGGCTTGGCTGCCGGCGGGTTGACGGTGTCCTTGCCCGCGGTCGCGGGCTTGGAGGAGGCGGTTCCGCCGTGCACCACGTCGTCCTTGTGGTGATCGGGGACGGCGCCCTCGGCCTCGTGGAACTTGGGGTTCACGGGGCGAACGAGCAGGTTCGCGACGAAGCCGACGGCGAGAATCCCGACCATCACGTACAGCGACGGGCGGTACAGGGCCGCGCCCTCATATCCGCGCTTCTCCATGGTGTCGAGGATCCCGTTGATGATCAGCGGGCCCGCGATACCCGCGGCCGACCACGCGGTCAGCAGCCGGCCGTGGATAGCTCCGACCTCAAACTCGCCGAAGACGTCCTTGAGGTAGGCGGGGATGGTCGCGAATCCGCCTCCGTAGAAGCTGATGATGACGAACGCGAGGAGGACGAAAAGCACGACCGAACTCGCGCCGAACAGCGCGATCGACGTGTACAGGATCGCTCCGACGCCCAGGTACTTGATGTAGGTCCACTTGCGCCCGATCACGTCGGACAGGCTCGACCAACCGATGCGGCCCAGCATGTTCGCGAGTGACAGCAACCCGACGAAGCCGGCGGCTGCCGCTGCCGTCACCTCCGGGTAGTAGTCCTGGATCATCGGCTTGGCGTTCTCAAGGATCCCGATGCCGGCCGTGACGTTGAGGAAAAGGACGAGCCACAGGAGGTAGAACGACGGCGTCTTGATCGCGTTCTTCGCGTTGACCTGGCCGCCGGTCGACAGCTTCGCCGCCTTGGGCTTCGGGTTCCAGCCTTCGGGCTTCCACCCGATCGGGGCGACGCGGATCACGATCGCGCCGAGGGCCATGAGCACCAGGTAAATCGCGCCCATGGTGAGCCACGCGGGCACGAGGGCCGTCGCCTCCGCGGCCTCCTTCGGAACGTCGGCCACCGCGACGCCGAGCTGCGCCGCCGCCGCCTCGACGTCGGCGAAGCGCTGGAGAAGCCAGCTCGACAGCGGGGAGGCGAGCATGGCGCCTCCGCCAAAGCCCATGATGGCGAGGCCGGTCGCGAGCCCGGGACGGTCGGGGAACCACTTGATGAGCGTCGAGACGGGCGAGATGTATCCCACGCCGAGGCCGATCCCGCCGATGAAGCCGTAGCCGAGGTACACGAGCCACAGCTGCTCGGAGAACACGCCGAGCGAGCCGATGGCGAACCCTGACGACCAGCAGATCGCGGCGAGAACCATCGCCTTGCGCGGTCCGTTGCGCTCCATCCAGCGACCGCCGAACGCGGCCGAGAGGCCGAGCATGACGATGCCGATCGAGAAGATCACGCCGATCGAGGTGTGGCTCGCGGGAACCCACACGCCGTCAACCTCGCTGCCGAAGCGCCAGCGGAGGGCGTCCTTGAAGACGCTCAGGGCGTAGATCTGGCCGATGCTGAGGTGGACGGCTAGCGCGGCTGGGGGGACCAGCCAACGGTTGTAGCCGCGAGGCGCGAGGGTGTGCGCCTTGTCGAGGATGCTCACGGGGTTCCTTTCGGTCCACGCAATCCTGAGGGGTCGGGGCAGCGCGACTGTGGGACCAACGTCAGGGCGGGACGAAGGTCCGCGACACGACGAGAAATCTGGGGTTCTCGCGGGCTTGCGACGCGCCCCACGACGCCGCGCGAGCGATTTCGCAGGACCAAGGTCCGGTCGGTCGCACAACTAGTTATAGCGATAATGGCCATACACGTCCGAGGAGGTACGTATGCCCGTCGTCGTCGCAGCCATCAAGGAGCGCGCCGCAGGGGAGAGCCGTGTTGCGCTCGTTCCCGAAGTAGTGAGCAAACTCGTCAAAGACGGGTTCAAGGTAGTTATTGAACCCGGCGCAGGAGAAGCAGCATCGCATTCTGACGCCGCCTACAAAGAGGCCGGCGCCACCATTGCGAAGTTGCCCGACCTGCTTAAATCAGCCGACGTCGTTGCCTGTGTGCAGCGGCCCGGCGCCGAGGTGCTCGGCAAGTTGCGAAAGGGACAGGTCCTCCTGGGCCTTCTCGACGCACTCGCCGACCGTGCACCTCTCGAGAAGGCGGCCGCCTCCGGCGGTGCCCCCATGAGCCTCGACCTTCTGCCCCGCCAGCTCTCCCGCGCCCAGACCATGGACGCACTGAGTTCGCAGGCTTCGGTCGCTGGTTACCGCTCCGTCATCGTCGCAGCCGATACCTTCGGTCGCTTCTTCCCGATGATGGTCACGGCAGCCGGAACGGCCAAGCCCGCCCTGGTGCTCGTCCTGGGAGCCGGCGTCGCCGGTCTTCAGGCGATCGGTACCGCGAAGCGCCTCGGCGCTCAGGTGTCGGGCTACGACGTGCGCCCAGCTGCGCGCGAAGAGGTCAAGTCGATGGGTGCCCAGTTCCTCAACACGTCGGTCGATTCGGCCGCCGGTGAGGGTGGGTACGCCCGCGAGCTGACCAAGGCCGAGACCGCTCAGCAGCAGAAGGATCTCGCCGAGCAGATCAAGAAGTTCGACATCGTCATCACCACCGCGAAGGTGCCGGGCCGCAAGGCTCCTGTGCTGGTAACGGCCGACGTGGTCGCCGCCATGAAGCCCGGTTCGGTCCTTGTGGACCTCGCAGCTAGCGCTGCAGGCGGGAACGTCGCGGGCTCGAAGCCCGGTCAGACGGTCGTGACCAAGAACGGCGTCATCATCGTCGGTGGCGACGAACTCGCCTCCGGCATGGCGACGGGTGCTTCGGCGTCCTACTCGCGAAACATTCAGGCGCTTGTCACGTCGATCACCAAGGACGGCGCGATCGTCCTCGATGACGAAGACGAAGTGGTAGCCGCCTGCCTCATCCGGCCCGCGACGAAGGGAGCGGCAAAGTGACTCCGCAGCTGCTGACTGACCTCAGCATGTTCGTCCTCGCGCTCCTTGTGGGCTTCGAGGTCATCTCCAAGATCCCGGCGATGCTTCACACCCCGATGATGTCGGGCGCCAACTCGATTCACGGCGTCGTCCTTGTGGGCGCCATCCTGCTCGCGGCTGAGGCCGACACCACCGGCGGATACATCCTCGCGTTCTTCGCAGCGGCCTTCGCCGCGATGAACGTCGTGGGTGGCTACGTCGTCACCGACCGGATGCTCGGGATGTTCCGCGCCAAGCCGGTCGCTGCCAAGAAGGAGGACGACAAGTGACCACGTTGACAGGCGTCGAGACCGCCATTCGTCTCGTCTACTTGATCGCCGCGGTCGGCTTCGTGCTCGGCCTGCACTTCATGCGGTCGCCCGCGACCGCGCGTCGGGGCAACACCCTGTCGTGGGTCGGCATGGCGCTCGCCGTTATCGTGACGCCCTTCTACCTCACGTCGATTTCCGACAAGCCGTTCACCGTCACCACCACCGCGTGGATCGTCGTCGGCGTCGGCGCCGTTGTCGGTTCGCTCGGCGGCCTCTTCTCCGCCCGACTCGTGAAGATGACGGACATGCCGCAACTGGTGTCCGTGTTCAACGCGGTCGGTGGCGGCGCGGCGGCTCTTGTCGCGGTCGTGGAGTTCCAGCGGATGTTCGGTGACGGCGAGGGTTTGCGGCTCGACTTCTCGATCCCCGTCGGGCTCGACATCCTCATCGGCTCGGTGACGTTCACCGGCTCGCTGATCGCGGCAGGCAAGCTTCAGGGCTGGGTGTCGGGTAACCCGATCATCTTCCCGGGTGCTCGCATCCTCGCTGCCCTGTCGGCCGCTGCCGGCATCGGCGGCGTCGCGTGGCTCGCGGTGAGCCCCGGATGGCTGCCGTTCTACGTCATGACCGCCGGCGCGTGCATCTTCGGCGTCCTGCTCGTGCTGCCCATCGGCGGCGCGGACATGCCCGTCGTAGTGTCGCTACTCAACGCGTTCACCGGACTCGCGGTCGCGATGGCTGGCTTCGTGGTTGAGAACCCGATCCTCATCATCGCTGGCGCGCTCGTCGGTGCCTCCGGTTCCATCCTGACGAAGCTCATGGCAGACGCCATGAACCGGTCGATCCTCAACATCATGATCGGCGGCTTCGGAACGACGGACTCCGGCGGCGGACCCGTCGACGGCGGCGGGACCACGCGTCTCGTCAGCGGCGACGACGTCGCGGTTCAGCTCGCGTACGCAGACAAGGTCATCATCGTCCCGGGCTACGGCCTGGCGGCGGCGCAGGCCCAGCGCGAAGCTGGCGACCTTGGCAAGCTGCTCGAGGACCACGGCAAGACGGTCTACTACGCGATCCACCCGGTCGCCGGTCGTATGCCGGGGCACATGAACGTGCTCCTGGCCGAGGCCGACGTTCCGTACGAGATGCTCAAGGAGATGGACGAGGTGAACGGCGACTTCGACACGTGCGACGTTGCCCTCGTCATCGGCGCCAACGACGTGACCAACCCGGCTGCCCGCCGCGGTGGCAACGCGATCTCCGGAATGCCGATTCTCGACGTGGACCACTCCAAGTCGATCGTCGTCATCAAGCGCTCGCTCGGTTTCGGTTACGCCGGAATGGACAACGAGCTCTACACCAACCCCAAGACTGGGATGTTCCTTGCCGACGCGAAGAAGGGGCTCAACGAGCTCCTCGCCGCTGTGAAGGAATACCTCTAACAAACTCCACGGTCCCGGTCGCGACACCCTCCCGTCGCGGCCGGGACTTTGGCATTCTCGCGCCTACCCCATGGGGTATAGCATCGAGGCATCCCCGACCGAGGAGTAGTCATGGCCGAGTCGTCTGGCCCCCGCATCGCGTACTTCCCCATCAGCCTGTTCGCTTCCGTCATGGGCATCGGCGGCCTCGCCGTCGCGTGGCGCCGCGCGGCTGACAATTTCTCCGTCAGCGTCGTCGTGGGGCAGACGCTCGGGTGGGTCGCGCTCGCGGTCTTCGTCCTGGTGTTCGCCTCGTACGCCACCAAGCTGGCGCGCGCGCCGCGCGCGGTGATGGAGGAGGTCTCTCACCCCATGAAGATGGCGTTCGTTCCGACGTTCTCCATCGCGCTCCTCGTGCTTCCCGCGGCGCTCATGCCCGAGCACCCGCGCCTTGCTGAGGCGATGTGGTGGACGGGTATGGTCGCCCAGGGGATCCTGACGCTCCTGGTGGTGCGCGCGTGGATCGGGAGCCCGAAGATGCGCACCGAGCACATCCACCCTGGCTGGTTCATCCCTCCGGTCGGCAACATCGTGGTACCGCTCGCTGGCGTCAGCTTCGCGCCGAGCGAGCTCACGTGGTTCTTCTTCGGCGTCGGGATCGTCTACTGGATCGCGCTCATGCCGCTCGTGCTCGGGCGCCTCATCGCGGCGGAACCGCTCCCTGCGCGCCTGCTGCCGACGCTCGCCGTCATGATCTCCCCTCCGGCCGTCGGCTCGATTGCCTGGGTGAAACTTGGCGGCACGTGGGGCGACCCCGTCTCCACCATCCTGCTGTCCGTTGCCGTGTTCCAGGCCATCCTGCTACTGGCGCAGATCCCCGAACTCGCGAAGGCCCCCATGGGGCCGTCGAACTGGGCCTACACCTTCCCCCTTGCCGCCCTCACAGCCGCCCTGCTGGCCGATGCGGCAGCTACCGGCTGCGGCGTGTGTACCTGGCTCGGCGTGGGGTTCCTGGCCCTCACGAGCGCTGTGGTGCTCTGGGTGACGCTGTGCACCATCCGATCGCTCGTGACCGGAACCCTGCTACAGCCCGAGCCCGCCCCGCCGGCCGCTCCGGTTCCAGCCAAGTAAGCGCCGCCCGTCGCCGGGAACGAGTGGCGACACTCCCCTAGGCTGGTGCCGATCGAAAGGACCGGCATGAGCCCCGTATCACCTGGACCCACTCCCGCGCGTAGGCGAACCGACCGCGTCGTCGCGCTCGCGATCCTCGGGGCGATCCTGCTCGCCATCGTTGGCGCGATTGGCTACTCCATGCTGGGCCGATCAGCATCCGGGGCCACCATTCCCCCGGGTTGGTCGATCTACACCTCCCAGTCGGGTCTCTACTCGTGCGCCTACGACCCCACGTGGACGACGCTCGACGAGTCTGACATCGGGCTCGTTCTGAACTCCGGTTTCGGCTCGCACGCGGACCTCACTGCCGATTTTGGCGGGTACTGGTTCGCGCGGTCGGGAACGGGTGGCGCGCTGGTCCAGATCGTCGGCGCGCGGTTCCCGTCGGAGGTCACTGACGTCAAGGCGGAAGTCGACGGATGGGCCACGGCGACCGCCCAGATTATCGGCGGCGAACAGGCCACGCTGAGTCGCAGCGAGCGGTTCGTTAGCCCCCAGGGCTACGACGGTTGGTACGAAGAACTCAACGTCGTTTCCGACGGGACCACTTTGAACTACGCGATCATCGCGGTTGCCGAGGGCAACGCGGTCGTAGTGGTCATCCAGCTCACGAGCGACGACTATCCCGATGCGGTCGGCAGCGTCGTTGGCGCCGTGGCCGCGTCCATCACGATCGGGCCTTGAGCGGCTACGGGGACCGGCGCTACTTCGTTACGGGGAATCCTGCGGCCTGCCAGGCGTTGATGCCGCCTTCGAGGCCCACCGTGTTCGTATAGCCAAGGCCCGTCATGGTGTCGATCGCCGCGCGCGAGCGGTTCCCGCTGCGGCAGTAGACGGCGTAGTCCTTCGACGGGTCGAGCGCAGAGATCAGGCCGACGAAGTCCGCCGACTCGACGTCCGCGTTCACCGCGCCAGCGATGTGTCCAGCCGCGAACTCCTCGGGAGTGCGCACGTCGACGATCATCACGCCTGGCTCGGCCGCGGCAGCCGCCCACTCGGACGGCGATACGTGCTGGCCCTGGAAGGCGGGCGCCTGGGCGGCCACCTGGGGCGCGTCGGCTTGGGTCGAGCAGGCGGTGCCCGTCAGGGCGAAGGCGATGCCGAGGGCAAGCCCCGAGACGCGGGCGGTGCGGAACTTCATGACGACTCCTCTGTGACACATCCATGTACGTGTTGACCTAAGGGAACTATACCCCCATGGGTATTCCAACGCCCGGCGGGGCGTCCGCTATTCCAGGCTAGAGGCACAGGGCCCTTCGCGGGGCGGCCGAGCCCTTGCGCGTTTGCTATTTAGTGTTACTATCTAGTGGTAGTCAGTGATGCTGAGTAGGCCAAGGAGACGTGCCGTGGGCAAACAAATCACCGAAATGCTCAAGGGGACGCTTGAGGGCATCGTCCTCGCGATCCTCGCGGCGCGACCCGCGTACGGGTACGACATCACCGCCCGCCTCCGCGAGCAGGGATTCACGGAGATTGCCGAGGGCACCGTGTACGCGCTCCTGGTGAGAATCGAGCGGCGGGGCTTCGTCGACGTGGAGAACGTGCCGTCCGAAAAGGGGCCGCCGCGCAAGGTCTACTCGCTCAACGCAGAGGGCCAGAAGTACCTCGACGAGTTCTGGGGGACGTGGAGCTTCCTCTCGGACCGGCTCGGACAGCTCCGCAAGGGAGGGAAGTAAAGATGAAGAGCGACGACAAGGGTGGCGTGATCGCCAAGATGATCGGCCCCAAACGCCAGTGGCGCGCGTACAAGGCGCGCGTGCGCAAGCTTCCGGAGAACTATCAGATCGCCGTTGCCGGCATCGAGCGTTACCTCATGCACTTCGGGGCCGTCACGACCGACGGATACGTCTCCCTGTTCGGGGACGTCATCGACCTCTTCGAGAGGGCGGCAGCTGACGGCACGCCGATCCGGGACATCGTGGGAGACGAGCCCGTGGAATTCGCCGAGGCGCTGATCCGCAACTACGACAAGGGCGGATACATGAAGCGCGAGCAGGAGCGACTCGAGCGGGCTATCGCGCGGGCGGCAGGCGAGGTCGACGACGGAGAGGGACCCGAGCCGATGAGCGTCGCGCCATTCCCGCGATCCGCGTCGAGGGCCTCACCAAATCCTTCAAGGCCCTCGAGGTGCTGCGCGGCGTGGACTTCGAGGTTGCACGTGGACAGGTCTTCGCCCTCCTTGGCTCGAACGGGGCGGGCAAGACCACCATCGTCAACATCCTCTCGACGCTTCTCAAGGCCGACGGGGGAACGGCGAGCGTCAACGGTCACGACGTCGCGAAAGAGGGCGCGGAGGTGCGCGAGTCCATCAGCCTTACGGGCCAATTCGCCGCGGTTGACGACATTCTCACGGGGCGCGAGAACCTCGTGATGATCGCCCGGCTGCGGCACGTCGAGGACCCGGGCAGCGTCGCGGACCGCCTGCTCGATCGCTTCGCCCTGACGGATGCGGGCGGACGGCGCGTCGCCGAGTACTCGGGCGGCATGCGACGGCGCCTCGACATCGCGATGAGCCTGATCGGGAATCCCCCGGTGATCTTCCTCGACGAGCCCACGTCGGGCCTCGACCCCGAGGCCCGGATCGAGGTGTGGCAGGCCGTCAGGGAGCTCGCGTCGCAGGGCACCACGGTGTTCCTCACGACGCAGTACCTGGACGAGGCGGAGCAGCTCGCCGACCGTATCGCGATCCTCCACGAGGGGCGGATCATCGTGAACGGCACGCTGGCCGAGCTCAAGAAGCTGCTGCCGCCCGCCACGGTCGAGTACGTGGAGAAACAACCCACGCTCGAGGACGTCTTCCTCGCCATCGTTCGAAAGGAGTCGCGATGACCTCCCACTTCATGGGCGACACCGCCGTCCTGCTTGGACGGTCGCTCCGCCACGTGACGCGAAGCCTGGACACCATCATCACCACCGCGATCATGCCGATCGCCTTCCTGCTGCTGTTCGTGTACGTGCTCGGCGGCGCGATCAACACGGGCTCGGATTCCTACGTTGCGTACCTGCTGCCGGGCATCCTGGTCATCACCATCGCGTCCGGCATCTCGTACACCGCGTTCCGCCTCTTCCTCGACACCAAGAGCGGCATCTTCGAGCGCTTCCAGTCCATGCCCATCGCTCGCTCGTCCGTCCTCTGGGCGCACGTGCTGACCTCGCTCGTCGCGAACGCCGTCTCGCTCGCGGTGGTGATCCTCGTCGCCTTCGCGATGGGCTTCCGCTCGGGATGCCGGCGCCCCTCGCGTGGCTCGCGGTCGCGGGCATCCTGATGCTCCTCACCCTTGCCCTGACCTGGCTGGCCGTCATTCCGGGCCTCACCGCCAAGAGCGTGGACGGGGCGAGCGCCTTCTCCTACCCGCTCATCCTCCTGCCTTTCATCAGCTCGGCGTTCGTCCCCACCGACACGATGCCCGGGCCCGTCCGCGCCTTCGCGGAGAACCAGCCGGTGACGTCCATCGTCGACGCGATGCGCGCCCTGCTTACGGGGCAGCCGGTCGGCACCGACATCTGGGTCGCCCTCGCGTGGTGCGTCGGGACGCTCGCCGTGACCGCGTACGCCATCGCGATGGCCGCGTACCGACGGAGGATCGCCTAGCCGACGGAGGATCGCCTAGCGGACGCCGACCGCCGGGCGTCCCGCGGGCTCGCGCCTAGTCGCCGAACGCGACGTACGCGGTGAGCGACGACGGCGCTCCCGTATCGGCGAACCACCCGGGAACGATGTTGAAGGCTTTGCCGGTATGGCGGTTGTACCCGATGACGCGGGTCGGCGCGGTCCAAGCGCCCCCCTCCGCAGTGGGGGCATCACGGCCGTAGAAGATGAAGAGGCCGTCGCCCACGTGGACGGCGGTTCCGATTCCCCCGCCCTCCTGCTCGTCCGCCCAGGGGTTCTGATACACCACCGTGCGGGCTCCGCCGAAGACGTCGGTGACTGACGAAACCCCGTACATGTCGCCCTGAACCTCGAACCCTTCCGTCCGCCAGGGCAGGCTAAACGCGTACGGAGACGAGAGAATGGGCGAAGCCACCGGCGGCGTGGTCCCGTCGAACGTGACGGTGAACCCCTCAACGGCCCAGTCGGCGTCCGTAGAGGTGCCGCGCTCGCAGTCGATCACGCTCGTGTTGTTCAGGAGGAAGCCTGGCGGGTTGCACATGGTGTACCCGTGCGGGTAGAGCGCGCGCGCGGGCCGGAAGGAGTTCTCGACGACGTCGAAGATCATCACATCCGCGTACCCCTGCGCGGCGAGCGCCGCTGAGTCCGTCTGACTCACCCAGAGCTCGTAGCGCTGGTCCGCGCGCGAAATCTGCGTCGATCCAAACCCGTAGCGCCCGGCCCAGGCTCCCTCGGAAGGGAGCACGATGGGGGTTGACCCGGTCGCGGGGTTCCACAACTGGACGTCGTCGAGCGAGTGATCAGTCATCGAGGGTGTCACCCGTATCTCGATCCCGTTGACATAGGGGCCGAGCACGTAGGGGGCGTCGTCGAGCCCGCCGCCCTCCTCGATGAAGTCGCGCTCGCCGAGGATCGTGCCGGACGCGAGGTCGACATCGTCCATCCAGTAACCGCCTTCGTCATTCATCGAGATGACCGCCGTGCGAGCCGAGAGATCCACCGATTCGACGAAGGCACCGTAGGAGAGACCCTCGGCGAGCCTCATCACGTGGAAGTGGACACCCTCGGGGCTGACGAGGTACAGCTCCGCTGGGTTCGGCCCCCCGGACTGCCAATCATTGTTCCAATAGGTCGCGACGCCCCAGGTGGGCCCGACCTTGGCCCACACCGCGGCGGTGAGCTGGTGCGCCTCGGGGTAGCTGGGCCCAGGGCGCGCCACCAGCGGCGGCAAATCCGCGGCCAGGAGCCCGTCGTCGAACCCGGCAACCGGGGACGACGCCGTGGGATAGGCGATGCATCCGTCGCACGTCGCGGGCGTCAGCAGGCCCAGCGAGGCCGTCACGTCGGGCGAAGCGGTGGCGAACGTGGTGGGGCTCGCGGACGAGCTGGGCGAGGGGACGGTCGGGCTGGCCGTGGGGCTCGCGTCCGAGGCGACCGGCTCGGGGCTCTGCCCTCGACCGACCACCAGGGCGGTCACCACGATCGCGACCACGGCGATCCCCACGGCAATGCCCGCGAGGATGGCGCTCGTCTTGCCGGCGGGGCGGCCTCCCCCGGAGGAGGCGTCTTCGGCGGGCGGGACTGGCGTCGTCATTCGTCCAACCTATCGACGCGCGGGCCGGCGCGCTCGGCGAGCGGCGGCCACCGTCTATCCGCGCGCCTAGAACGTGGTGATGCCGCGCGCGCGAAACACGGTGCGCGCGGCCTCTCGCCTGCTCCGCCGTCGGCGGCTTGGCGTCGCCCAGGAGGTACTTCTCCCCCGTCGCCGCCCACTTGGTGCGCCCCAGCTGGTGGAACGGGAGCACCTCGACGCGCTCCACCGTGTCGAGCCCCGCCACGATGTCCGCGACCGCCTCGACGTTCTCCGGCGCGTCCGTGAGCTCCGGCACCAGGACGAACCGGATCCACATGGTGCGACCCATGTCGGAAAGCCGCTTGGCAAAGTCGAGCGTGGGCTGGAGGGGGCGGCCGGTGACGCGCGCGTAGGTCTCGGGCAGGCCCGACTTGATGTCGAGCAGGGTGAGGTCGATGTCCGTCAGGTCCTCGTCGCTGAGGCGCGATCCCAGCAGGCCCGCGGTGTCGAGCGCCGTATGGATGCCCAGGTCCTCCTTGGCGCGACGGAAGACGTTGGTCACGAACGCCGCCTGCAGCAGAGGCTCCCCGCCGGAGATGGTGAGGCCGCCGCCGGTGACCTCCATGACCTTCTGGTAGCGCGAGACCCGGTCCATGATCTGCTCGACGCTTCGCGAGATGCCGTCGCGCCGGTGCCAGGTCTCCGGGTTGTGGCAGTACTGGCAGCGCATGCCGCAGCCCGCCATGAAGAGCGTCATTCGCGTACCGGGGCCGTCCTGGGCTGTGACCAGGTCCCACGAGTGAATAAACCCGGTAGCGCCGCCGTTCCCGGGCTCGTTCGACTCCTCGAGCTCGGCGTCGGCGACGCCCATGAAGGGAACCAACGTGGGATCGACGCTCATGGACACCTCCTCCGACCGCGGGCCAGGGGCGCGGCGCGCACCCGACCCTCGTTGACCCGCCCACGCCCTGGGCGGGCCCCGCCGATGCTCGTCCTAGAGTTCCGCGTGGAACGTCCGGGAAAGCACATCCTCCTGCTGCTCGCGCGTGAGACGCGTGAAGTTGACAGCGTATCCCGAGACACGGATCGTCAGCTGAGGGTACTTCTCCGGGTGCTCCATCGCGTCCTCGAGGGTTTCGCGGTTGAGCACGTTGATGTTGACGTGGAAGCCGTCCGAGACGCTGTACGCGTCCAGGATGCCCACCAGGTTGATGATCTGCTCCGCCTTCTCCCGGCCAAGGCCGGTCGGCGTCACCGTCGCGGTGAGCGAGATGCCGTCCTGCGACTCGTCGTACGGGAGCTTGGCGACCGACAGCGCCGCGGCGAGCATGCCGTGCGTGTCGCGCCCGTTCATCGGGTTAGCGCCGGGGGCGAAGGGCTCGCCCTCGCGGCGCCCGTCGGGCGTGTTCCCCGTGCTCTTGCCGTACACGACGTTCGAGGTGATGGTCAGAACGGACTGCGTGTGCAGCGAGTCGCGGTAGGTCTTCTGCTTGCGGATCTTGCCCATGAAGCGCGCGACCAGGTCTGCTGCGATGGAGTCGACGCGGTCGTCGTCGTTGCCGAACTTGGGGAAGTCGCCCTCGACCTCGTAGTCCACGACGAGGCCCGTCGCGTCGCGCACGGGGCGCACCGTGGCGAACTTGATCGCGGAGAGCGAGTCGGCAGCGACCGAGAGGCCGGCAATGCCGCACGCCATGGTCCGCAGAATGTTCTGATCGTGCAGGGCCATCTCGAGGCGCTCGTACGCGTACTTGTCGTGCATGTAGTGGATGCAATTGAGCGCGTCCACGTAGGTCTCGGCCAGCCAGTCCAGAAGCCGATCGAACTTGGCGAGCACGTCGTAGAAGTCAAGGACGTCGCCCACAACCTCGTTCAGCGTCGGGCCCACCTGCTTGCCCGTGATTTCGTCGCGGCCGCCGTTGATCGCGTACAGCAGCGACTTGGCGAGGTTGACGCGAGCGCCGAAGAACTGCATCTGCTTGCCGACGCACATGGCGGAGACGCAGCAGGCGATCGCGGAGTCGTCGCCCCACGAGGTGCGGATGATCTCGTCCGACTCGTACTGGATGGCCGAGGTATCGATCGAGACCTTCGCGCAGAACTCCTTGAAGCCGCGAGGAAGCTTCTCGCTCCACAGGACCGTGAGGTTCGGCTCCGGCGCGGGGCCGAGGTTGTAGAGCGTCTGGAGGAACCGGAACGACGTCTTGGTGACAAGGGAGCGGCCGTCGTCGCTCATCCCGCCGATGGATTCGGTGACCCACGTCGGGTCGCCCGAGAAGAGCGAGTCGTATTCCGGGGTGCGCAGGAAGCGAATGATGCGGAGCTTGATGACGAAGTCGTCGATGATCTCCTGGGCTTCGCTCTCCGTGAGCACGCCCTCCTCGATGTCGCGCTGCAAGAAGATGTCGAGGAACGTCGAGGTGCGGCCGAGCGACATGGCCGCGCCGTTCTGCTCCTTGACCGCGCCCAGGTAGGCGAAGTACAGCCACTGGACGGCCTCGCGACCGTTCTGCGCTGGCCGGGAGATGTCGAAGCCGTATGAGGCCGCCATCGCCTTGAGCTCGCCCAGGGCGCGGACCTGCTCCGCGTTCTCCTCGCGGTCGCGAATGATGTCCTCGGTGGAGCGCTCCATGTCGAGCTCGATGCGCTCCAGCTTCTTCGCGTGAATCAGTGCGTCGACGCCGTACAGGGCGACGCGGCGGTAATCGCCGATGATGCGGCCGCGGCCGTACGCGTCGGGAAGCCCGGTGATGATGTGGCTGGAGCGGGCCGCGCGCACGTTGGGAGGGTAGACGTCGAACACGCCAGCGTTGTGCGTCTTGCGGTACTCGGTGAAGACCTTCTCGAGGACGGGGTCCACCTCGTAGCCGTACGTCTCGAGGGCGTTGGCCACCATGCGCCAGCCGCCGTTCGGCATGATCGCGCGCTTGAGGGGTGCGTCGGTCTGGAGGCCGACGATGACCTCGGTGTCCTGGTCGATGTAGCCGGGGCCGTGCGAGGTGATGGACGACGGGGTGGTCGCGTCGATCGAGTAGACGCCGCGTTCGCGCTCCTCGGGGAACATCGCGGTGAGCCGTTCCCAGATGGCCTCCGTACGCGCGGTCGCGCCAGCGAGGAAGGAGGCGTCGCCGTCGTACGGGGCGTAGTTGCGCTGGATGAAGTCGCGAACGTCGATCGCGTCGCTCCATGCGCCTTCGCGGAAGCCTCGCCAGGCTTCGTCGGTGGTGATAGTGCTCGCGGTGGTCGTCATCGCGGATTCCCTCCCAGGTATCCACCCTTGTGGGGCAGTCGTACGGTGTCGGTCGGACAGATCAACGGTAAGCGGGCCCTTACGAGGCCGGATGGGACCATGGGCCGAGGGACGTTAGGCCCGGGGACCTTCGGCCCGCGACAGCCTAAACGCCGCCGGACCGGCGCCAGCGAATCCCGGCGTCGATGAAATCGTCGATCTCGCCGTCGAACACCGCCTGCGGGTTGCTCGACTCGTGCTCCGTGCGCAGGTCCTTGACCATCTGGTACGGGTGGAGCACGTAGCTGCGCATCTGGTCGCCCCAGGACGCCTTCACGTCGCCCATGAGCTCCTTCTTCTGCGCGGCTTCCTGCTCCTTGCGCAGGATCAACAGTCGAGACTGGAGCACGCGCAGCGCGGACGCACGGTTCTGGATCTGGCTCTTCTCGTCCTGCATCGACACAACGATCCCGGTGGGAAGGTGCGTCAGGCGGACGGCGGAGTCGGTCGTGTTGACGGATTGGCCCCCGGGGCCGGACGAGCGGAACACGTCTACCTTGATCTCCGATTCAGGGATCTCGACGTGGTCCGTCTGCTCGATCAGCGGGATCACCTCGACCGCGGCGAACGAGGTCTGGCGACGGCCCTGGTTGTCGAACGGGCTGATGCGGACGAGCCTGTGCGTTCCCGCCTCGACGGAGAGCGTCCCGAAGGCGTACGGCGCGTTGACCTCGAAGGTCGCGGACTTGAGGCCCGCCTCCTCGGCGTAGGACGTGTCGAGGACCTTGGTCGGGTAGCCGTGGCGCTCCGCCCAACGCAGGTACATCCGGAGCAGCATCTCGGCGAAGTCGGCGGCATCCACGCCGCCAGCGCCCGAACGGATCGACACGACGGCGTCGCGCTTGTCCCACTCCCCCGTCATCAGGGTTCGCACCTCGAGGGCGGCGAGATCGGATCGGATCGACGCGAGGTCGGACTCGGCCTCCGCGAGCGCGTCCGCGTCCCCCGCTTCCTCGGCGAGCTCGACCAGCACGGCTAGATCGTCGATGCGGGAGGCCATGCTCGTCAGCCGGTCCACCTCGCCCTGCGTCTGCGACAACTGCGTCGTCACCCGCTGCGCGTTGTCGGCGTCGTCCCACAGGTCGGGGGCCGACGCTTCTGCCGACAGGCGTGCAATCGTCTCGTTCAGAGCGGTGGGGTCAAGGACCGCCTCGATCGACGCGAAGGACGAACGTAGGGCGGCGATCTCGGCGGGGAAGTCGGTGGAGGCCACCCAACGAGACTACGGGAGTCCGTGCATCGCCCGGGTCAGGCGTGGAACAATCGGTGAGGATCAGCCCCTGCGCGAGAGGACCGCCCTCCGGTGAACGCCATCACCCTGCTCGCGCGCCACCTACATCACGGGTGGACCGTGGCAGCGTCAGGGGACGAGGTTCCCTCCGACGCCACCGGCCCCATCCCCGTGAGAGTCCCGGGCACGTCGCGCCAGGCTCTCGACGACGCGGGTCTGCCCTCCCACGCGCACCAGGGGGCGACATCCTGGCGCTTCTCCACGCGATTCGCGGCGACGCCGGCGACGTCGGGCGAACGTATTGACCTCGTCTTCGACGGCCTCGACGCCGCGGCGACCGTGATTCTTAACGGCGTCGAGATCGGTCGGACGGCGAACATGCACCGCACCTACCGGTGGGACGTCGCGCGACACCTTCGCGGCGGCAACAACGAGTTGACCGTGGAGTTCGCCGACGCGCAGCGGTCCCGCAGCCTTCCCTGCGACTCCGTCGGGATCTGGCGCGGGGTGCGCCTGGAGCGCTGGCGAACGGCGCGGCTTGCCCGCGTGCGCTCCCACGCAACCATGGCGGGGAACGACGGGTGCCTCACGGTGCATGTCGACGTTGAGCGAGCGTCGGCGGCGCCTTTGACGGTCTTCGTGGGAATCGAAGGAATGGAGGTGTCCGCGTCGATCCCCCCCGACGAGACGGGGACGACCGTCGTCGCTGCCGTGCCGAACGTCGAGCCCTGGTGGCCCGCGGGGCACGGACCGGCTCGGCTGTACGACGTCGCCGTTGACCTTCACTCGGAGGACGAGCAGCTCGATCTCATCGATCAACGGGTCGGATTTCGCACGATCGAACTCGACACGTATGCCTCGAGCGTGGACGAGCCCTTCGGCGTTCGGATCAACGGGAAGCAGGCCTTTTTCAAGGGCGCGAGTTGGATGCCAGACGACTCGCTGCTCGCGCGTACGACGCCTGAGCGACTCTGGACGATGCTCGAGTACGCGGTCGACGCCCACCTCAACCTGCTGCGCGTCTGGGGCGGCGGCGTGTATGAGACGCACGAGTTCTACTCGGCCTGCGACGAGCTGGGCCTCATGGTGTGGCAAGACATCCCTTTCGCGGACGGTTCCCGAATCCGCGACGAGGCGTTCGACGCCGAGATCGTCGCGGAACTCGGCGACAACGTCTCCCGCCTTTCGGACCACCCCGCGCTGGTGGCGTACGGAGGATCGGCCGACGCGACCGTATTCGCCCGCCTCGAAAGTGTCCTCGCGGATCTCGATCCGACGCGTCCCATCGTCCGGCTCCATTCGTGCGACGACGCCGCCGACTCGGGGGTCACATCCGCGGCTTCCGGCGAATCGTGGCGATCGAGCGTCGCCCGGCCGTGGCGATGACCGCCGTATGCGCCGATAGACTAGAATTTGCTGCTAGGCCGCGGGGAATCCGACCGACGTAAGGGGACCGACTCATGAGATGGACACGTACGCGCGCGGCGAGCGCTTTCGCCCTCGGCACGGCATCTGCGCTGATGCTGTCTGCTTGTGGCGGTGGGACCGAGCCGACGACCGACGTCTCGCACGCTCCTGTGACCATCACGGTGGGTTACTACGGCAACTTCGGCTTGCAGAAGCTGGAGACGGAGTACGAGAAGACGCACCCCTGGGTGAATATCGAGCTCGTGACGGGCGCATACGCCTCGCAGCACGACCTGCTCCAGCAGTCGCTGGTCGCAGGATCCGGCGCGTACACGATCACGGCGATCGACGAAAGCTACATCACGCGTTTCGTCTCGCAGTCCGAGGGCTTCGTCAACCTCGTCGATCTTGGCGCGAACGACCTCAAGCCCTCGTTCATGCCGTGGGTGTGGGCTGAAGGCGCGACGAACGACGAGACCACCGTCATCGGCATCCCGAACAACGTGTACGGGCTCTCGCTGTGCTACCGCGCGGACCTGTTCGAGGCCGCTGGCATCGACCCGAGCCGCGAGGCCGTCAGCGCCGCCGTCGGTGACAGCTGGGACAACTTCATCTCCGTGGGCCAGAAGTACGTCGCCGCGACGGGCAAGCCGTTCTTCGACGACGCGACGACCATCCTCAACCCGGCCATCCGCCAGCTCGGCACGGGCTACGGGTTCTACGACCTGAACAACAAGCTCGACCTCGAGTCGGTCAAGCCTGCCTTCGACATCGCGACCAGCGTGATCTCGGCGAACCTTTCGGCCAACCTCACGCCGCTCGAGGCGGACTGGGACGCGGCCCTCGCGACCGACAAGTTCGCCGCGACGCTGTGCCCGCAGTGGATGCTCGGGTACATCCAGGAGAAGCTTCCTGCGGACTTCGCTGGCAAGTGGGACATTGCGGATATCCCCGGCCCCGGCGGCAACTGGGGCGGCTCGTTCTTCACCATCCCGGCGCAGGGAACCACGTACGAGCACGAGCAGGCGTTCGAGTTCATCAAGTGGCTCTCCGAGCCGGAGCAGCAGGCGGCCATGACGCAGGTGACCGGGGCGCTCTCCGCGCAGACGGCGCTTCTTCAGAGCGAACAGGTGAAGGGCTTCACCAGCGAGTTCTTCAACAACGCCCCGTACGGCGACATCTTCGCGAAGTCGGTTCTCGACATCCCGACGGCGACGCACTGGGGTACCAACGAGCTCTGGGTGCGCACCGCCGTGGAGAACGTCCTTGACCAGATCCAGGACGGCAGCATCTCTGTGGCCGACGCCTGGGAGGCTGCGGTTGCCGCGGCCGAGTTGGCAGACTCGGTCGTCTAGTCCGCATCACGACATCGCGGGCGGGTCCCCTTGGGGCCCGCCCGTTGTCGTTGGTGGGGTGCGCTCGGCGCGGCCTCAGTGGGCGCGCGCGGACGACGTCGCCGTCAGGGTGACGCCGTCCGTCCAGGGCAGCAGCGCCTCCAGCCCAAAGAGCGGGTGGACGACGGTCGAGACGGTCACGACGACCGTATTTCCGTCGGGCGATTCCACGGAGACGAGCGAGACCCCGTCCAGGTGGTAGCGGCCCGCGTACTCCGACAGGTGTTCCTCGACGGCCGCCCTCGCCGACGACCGCGATAGGTCGATGGCCGCGTCTTCCGTCGGACGACTCGCGTCGCCCGCATAGTACGCGGGGAGATCCATGGCGTCGGCGGCATCGACGGATAGCTCGTCCGCGACCTGAAGCAGGCGTGTTCGATTCAGATGCAGCGACGTCGCGGACGCGCCCACGAGGATCAACACGAGAGCGAGCACGGCGAACCCGAGGCTCAGGAGCGAGATGCTCCCCTCCTCGTCTCCGCGCTGGCTGCGCATCAGGACTCGCTCGCGTATCCATCGACGGCGGACGCCGACGACGACTGAACCGTCACCTGCAGCGGCAACCAGCCGCGAGCGAACCCCGGGACACCGGGTAGGTCAACGGTGATGCGTACCGTCGCGACGATGTCGCTCCCAGGAGCGAGACACGGCGTCGGCGTACACGCGAAGGTCGTCGTCGCGTCGCGCTTCGGGTCGAAACCGAAGTCCTCAACGGCGAGGTCGACGATCGCCTCTCCGTGTCGCCGCGCGACCGCGAGCGCCTGATCGAGATTCGCCCCCGATTCGCGGGAGGCCACACCCGATACGACGGCGCCTCGCGCCGACTCCCGAGCCGAATACTCCGCCCCGTAGGCCGCAGCCTGAATTCGAGAGAGCGTGACGACGAGGTAGACGAGGGGGATGAGAAGAAGAAGCGCCATTCCGAGAAACTCAACGATCGCGCTCCCGTCGTCGTCACGCCAATCGTTTCGTCGGACCGTGCTAGCCACGGTCAACCTCCTCATATGCGCGGACGGAAACCTCCATCGTCCCGATACCCCAGAGCCCGACGACGGGCACGGGCGCCCTGACCGTGGCGACCACAACCGGAGCGCCGTTGACCGTCGTCTCCGACATCGTGACGTCTACGGGGTACCCGCCGAGTGCCGCGTCGATCATCGCAAGGGTGCGAGCCTCGCCGTCCGCGAGCGAGCGATCCTCGGCGGCGGACACCCGCGCCCCCTCCCCTGCGCACGAGATCACGGTGTTGCGCACGTGCAACGCGAGCGCGAGTTGCAGCACGCCAGCTACGAGCACCACGAGGAGAGCGGAGACGAGGGTGAACTCGACCGCGGCACTCCCGCGGTCGTCCGCCACCCTAGTTTCCCGACACGCTAGCAATCGCCGACGAGAACAGGTCCGTCAAGGCCGGCCCAGCGACGGCCCACAAAGCGGCGACGAGTCCTGCCGTCATCAGCGTGATGAGGACCCAACCGGGGACGTCCCCGCGGTCGGGCTCTTCTTGTGCCGCGCGTATCCGCGACATCAGTAGGCGGTGCAACATCACTTCTCTCCTTTTCCTTGACCCGACTCACAAGCCGAGATTGATGGCGACGATTCCGGGGAAGACCGCGAACACGACGGTGACGGGCAGGATCATGAAGACGACGGGCACCATCATGGCGATTTCGCGCTTTCCGCCCTCCTCGATCAGACGGCGACGACCGGCCTCGCGTATGTCGGTCGCCTGGGCGTGAAGAAGATCCGCGAGCGGAGTCCCTCGCTCGACCGCGATCGCGATGCCGTCTGCGAATCGTCGCAACTCCGCGACGCGGGTGCCGTCCGCGAGATCGCGAAGGGCATCCGCGAGCGGCGTACCCGCCCGCATGGAGCCAAGCACCACGCGAAACTCGTCTGCGAGCGCGCCCGCCGCGATCCTCGATATGCGATCGATCGCGCTCGAGATGCCTTCGCCCGCGTTGACGCAGAGGGCGAGCATCTCCGCGAGCGTCGGCAGTTCGGCGAGGATCCGGGCCTCTCGGCGCGCGACAGCCCTGCCCAGGGCGTATTCGCGCCCGACCGCTCCTGCGCACGCGAAAGCGATGATGAGACCCACGAGAGCGACGGGCGACGATCCGCGAGAGATGCCGAGACCAACCGCGAGAACAAGTCCGACGGCAAGTCCAGCAAGTCCCCACACGACCTGCTCGGCCCGGTATTGCTCGATCGTCAGCGCTGAGCCCGCGCGCCGTAAACGCGAAACGACGTCCGACGGCGACGATCCGACGCGACTGGCGAAACGCACAGCCGAGGCGAGGCGTCGTCCGAGAACCCGTTCGACTCGCGGGTAGCGCGAGGCGCCGGGCGCTCCGGTCGCTGTCGCGCCACCGGATGGAATGCGCAGCAGCGGGGCGATTCGAGCCTCGAAGCTGGGCGCACGATCCCACCACCACCGAGTGACGAGCGCGACCCCCGCGCCCATCGTCGCGGCGACGATCCACGTCGATGCGGTCATCGCAGAACCCGCGTCTCTACGGGCAGGCGCCCCACCCTCACCATGAGCCGGTAGGCGAGAACCGTGCTGAGCGCACCCGCGACGAGAACCGTGACTCCTGCGGGAGAGTTGTACGCTGCGGCGGCCTCCGCCCGCGTAGACAGCAACACGAGAACGACCCACGGTGCAACGACCGACAGACGCGCCGCGTTCACCGTCCAACTCTGACGCGCTTCGAGCTCACCTCGAGTCTGCGCCTCCTGGCGCAGAAACGAACTGAGCGCCCGCAGAACGCGGCCGAGGTCGGTACCGCCGACATCTCGTGTAACCCGGAGCGACTCGACGATACGGTCAGCGACAGGATCGGCCAGACGCGCCTTGAGGGAGTTCAGGCAATCGTCGAAACGGCCGGTAGCTCGAAAGTCGTGCGCGAAGGCGACGAAGGCTGGCCGCAACTGCTCGGGTCCTCGATCCCCGAGTTTGCCGAGGCTCTCCGGCAGGGATAACCCCGCCCTGATCCCGGAAGCGAGGCCATCGATAGCTTCGGGCCAAGCATCACGAAGGCGCCCTGCTCGTCGACGCGCGCGCGAGTGAACCCAGGCGAACGGTCCCCTCGCCGCCATCACCGCGAGGCATAGGGAGATTGCAGGCGAGCCTGTAAGCCCCGCCGCGAAGATCCACGTAACGAGCCCGAACCCAGTCCCAACGGCGACAAGCCCTCCCGGCGTGACGCGGGGGAAGCCGGACGCAACGAGCGCGTCGCGAGTCCTCGCGGACCAACCATCCGCAGGCCGAGAGACTGCCGCTTCGCGCGGCCACAACGACCACCAGATGCAGAACACCCCCGCGCCGAGGAGGACACCCAGAAAAGTCGCCATCGCGGATCAGCTCGCGTTCACGAGTTCGACAACGTCGAAACCACTCCGCGCGAACCGTTCCGGATACGGAGGGAACCCGTCACCGCGGACGAGCCCGGCGTCCGTGAGGTGAAAAAGGTCCGACATCTCTATGACGCCCCCGTCCACGCGTCCCGGCAGGCCGATGATCTCGGCGACGCGACGCTTCCCTGACGGATCGAGCGACAGGTGCACGACAAGATCAATCGCGCTTGCAACGGTCGGGACGACGAAGCGGTCGGAGACGTTCTCTCCCGCGAGAAGCGGGAGAGTGCACATCTTGGTGATGGCGTCGCGCGCGGAGTTCGCGTGAATGGTGCACATACCTGGGACGCCAGCGTTGAGCGCGATCAGCATGTCGAGCGACTCCGCCTCGCGCACTTCGCCGATGATGATGCGACTCGGTCGCATACGTAGGGCTTCCTTGACCAGGCGACGCAGCGGGATTTCCCCAGTTCCTTCGAGGCTCGGTTGCCTGCACTGAAGCGAGACCACGTCGCGAAGAGGGATCTGTAGTTCGAACACTTCTTCGCAGGTGATGATCCGCTCGCGCGGCGGGATGCATCCCGCAAGTGCGTTCAAAGCAGTGGTCTTTCCGGCTTGCGTCGCGCCCGAGATGAGGATGTTGAGGCCCGAGGCCACCGCCGCAGCGAGAAAGGCGCCGACGTTCGCTGGCAGGGAGCCGAGCTGAACAAGATCGTCGATATGCGTCGCGCGGGTGACGTATTTGCGGATGTTCACCGCCCAGTGCTCGCGCGTGATGTCGGGAATGACCACGTGGAGCCGTTCGCCTCCGGGAAGCGACGCGTCGACGAACGGGCTGGACAGGTCCAGGCGCCGCCCGGACGTCTTGAGCATCTGCTCGACCAGGTCACGTACCTGACGCTGTTCGAGGATCGTGGTTGTCAGCTCCGGCTCGCCTCCCCGCGCGACAAACACCTGCGCGGGGTCGTTGATCCAGATCTCCTCGATCGACGGGTCCTCGAGGTACTGCTGCAGGGGTCCCAGCCCGGCGACGGAGTCCATCACCGATTTGGCGGTGGCGCTTCGATCCGCGACGGGGGCGACCGCGCCGACGAGCGCGCGCTCCTCCCACTCGTGCAGCGCCTCGTCGACGAAGGCCCGCACGGCTTCGGTGTCGCGTAATGGGTCGACTCCCTTGGAGCGGATGAGTGCACGCACGTGGTCCTCGATGTGCGACGCTGCCTCGGCGTTCATGCTGGCATCCTGGCGGACGCGGGGAAATCCCGCTCGGCGAGTGTGGAAAACCGAGCTGGCGGCGCTACGCAGTACCCTCGCGCGGCGGGGCCGTCGACTCGCGCACGATCAACTTGGACGGGATGGGCGTGGCATCCGTCTGATTGTCGGGCTCCTCCAGCGCTATGAGCACGCGCTGCATGGTGAGCGCGCCGAGCGCCGCGAAGTCCTGGCTCACCGTGGTGAGCGGCGGCTGGTAATACGCCGCATCGGGAAGATCGTCGAAGCCCGCGACGCTCACGTCCCGCGGGACCTCGAGTCCGCGCGCCTTCAGGCCGGCGATGAGGCCCAACGCCATCTGATCGTTCGCCACAAACACGGCCGTAGCGTCGTCGACGTGCTTGGCGAACCGGTACCCGCTCTTCGCCGACCAATCCCCCCGCCGCGGCTGCTCAAGACGAAGCTGTGCGGCCTCCATCTCGTCGTGCCAACCGCGTTGACGCTCAATGGCGTCGGGATGCTCCTCGGGGCCGGCAAGGTGAACGATCCTTCTGTGCCCCAGCTCGACCAGGTGTCGCACCACCGACCGCGCGCCCCTGTACTGGTCGATCGACGTCGCCAGCGTCCCACGCCTAGGCCCGGCGACCACCGGAATCACCGGAACGCCGACGTCGACGCTGCGAACAGCCTGCAGCACGTTGACGTCGGCCACCACGAGCACGATCGCCTCCACGCGCTGGCCGAGCAGCGACTCCACGAACGGGCGAATGGTTGCGGCGTCCGAGTTGACCGTCGTCACCGTGATGACGCCGTAGCGGGCGTCGCGCGCTGCCGCGCTGAAGTGCAGCGTGACGGACTGAGGGCCGTAGTCGGCGTTGTTGGGCGCGATGAGTCCGATCATGCGCGTGCGGCGCGTAACGAGCGCGCGAGCCGCTGGCGACGGCGTGTACCGCAGATCCGCGATCGCCTTCTCGACGCGCGCACGCGTCGCCGGACGCACGCTCGGAATGTCGTTGAGCACCCGCGAGACCGTCTGGTGGGACACGCCCGCAAGGCGCGCGACGTCGAAAATGTTCGCGGACCGCGCCGGCCTGTCGGCGCGAGACGATTGGCGTGACGAGGAAGAACCCTTGTCCACGGGCGTCTTTCCGCCCGTCGGCCTCCCGACGCCGCGAGACACCGAAGCCCGCGGGGCGGACTCCGCCGCGCCCGCGGTCCTCGCAACCGGGGGCGTCGCTGTGAAATCGGCTTCAGTCGCCATCGTCAGCCCTCGCCACGAGCGCCAGAAGCATCTCGTACGTCACCGCATCGGGATCGAGCGTCGCGATAATCTCGCGGTCGCGCATCACGATGAGCCGCTGCCCCACCCGTAGAACCTCCTCCAGCTCCGCAGAGATGAACATCACCGCCATGCCGTTCGCTGCAAGCTCGCCTATCAGCCGCTGGACCTCGACCTTCGCGCCGACGTCGATCCCGCGCGTGGGCTCGTCGAGCACGAGGAACTGCGGGGCGAGCGCGAGCAGGCGCGCCACCAACACCTTCTGTTGATTCCCCCCGGAAAGCGTGCCCGCCTTCCGCTCCGAGTCGCGAGGGCGGACGTCGAGCGCCTCGATCCAGCTGTCGCTCAGCTCGTCCTGGCGGGCGCGCGGGATACGGCGCATCCAGCCCTTCTGTGCCTGAAGCGCGAGCGTGATGTTCTCGCGGACGGTGAGCTCCGCGATGATTCCCTCGGTCTTGCGGCTTTCCGACGAGTAGGCGACGCCCTCCGCCATAGCGCGGCGCGGGTCGTGAAAATGCCGACGGACGCCGCGAACCGTCAGCGTTCCGGAATCCGCCCTGTCGATGCCCGTGATGAGCCGCGCCAACTCGGTACGTCCCGAGCCCAGGAGTCCCGCGACTCCCAGCACCTCTCCTTCGAACACTTCGAGGTCGGCGGGCGCAAGGGCTCCTCGGCGCCCGATACCCCGCGCCACCAAAATCGGCGTCGCCTCCCCTGCCGCCGACGTCGGCGCGGCTCGCTCGCTCAGGCTCTCAAGGGCGCTCGCCTCGCGTCCCAGCATTTTCTGCACCAGATCGATGCGGAGCAGCTCCGTCGTGAGGTACTCGCCGATGAGCTTGCCGTTGCGCAGCACCGTGATGCGATCGCAGATCTCGTAGACCTGCTCCAGGAAGTGCGAGACGAAGAGGATCGCGACGCCGCGCGACTTGAGTTCACGGATGACCCGGAATAGTTCCGCGACCTCATCCTGATCGAGGCTCGACGTCGGCTCGTCCAGAATGAGGACCTTGACGTCGGTCGCGATGGCGCGGGCGATCGCGACGAGTTGCTGTTCCGCAAGCGAGTGACTTCCGAGCGGCGAACGCGGATCAATCGCGATGCCCAACGTCGCGAGGACCTCGGCTGCAGTCCGTCGCATGTGCTTCCAGTCGATGCGACCGCGGCGATGCTCCTCGCGTCCGAGCATGATGTTCTCGGCGACGCTCAGGTTCGGCGCGAGGTCAATCTCCTGATACACGGTCCCGATCCCAGCGCGCTGAGCGTCGGCGGGGCTCGAAAACGACACGTCGACACCATCCAGCCGGATGGTCCCGGCGTCGAGACGAAGCGCGCCCGTCATCGCCTTGATCAGCGTCGACTTGCCTGCGCCGTTCTCGCCCATGAGCGAGTGAACCTCGCCCGCGAACATGCGGAAATCGACGTCGTCCAGCGCGAGATCGCCCGTGAAACGCTTCTGCGCGCCCACAACTTCGACGACCGGAAGAGACTCCATGGTCGACCTCGCGTTCCCCGCTCGCCTTGGTACGTGCGAGCGAGTCTACTGCTCCGGCGTTACCGTCTATTAGCTCGAGCCACGATCAGGCGCTGCACGACGACGAAGGCGAGTAGCAGGATCCCGATGGTGATGCGAGTCCACGACTGTTCCGCGCCGTTGAAGCTGATGAACGTCTTGATCACGCCGTAGACGAGCACCCCGAGAAGCGAGCCAAACACGTAGCCGCTTCCTCCGGTGAGAATCGTCCCGCCGATGACGACGGCGGCGATGGTATCGAGTTCGGCTCCGACGCCGTACTGGGCGTAGCCCGCTGCGGTGTAGGAGATGAACGCAACCCCAGCGATACCGCTGCACGCGCCGCTGATGACGTACACGAGGACCTTGGTGCGTCCAACGGGAAGACCCATCAGCTTCGCGGACTGCTCGCCGCCGCCAATCGCGTAAACGGTGCGACCGAATCGCGTGTACGCGAGCGTCGCGGCGAGGATCAGCACCACCACAAGGGCCATGATCACCGTTGGGGTGGTGTACCACTCTCCCAATCGGAACTTCGTGTTGTTCAAGCTGAGTATCGACTCAGTTTTGTCCACGGGGATCTGGCGCTGCGCGAAGATGTAGCACAACCCGCGAGCGAGGAACATACCAGCGAGCGAGGCTATGAACGGTTGCACGTTGAAGAAGTGCACGAGCACGCCGGTCAATAGGCCGAAGATCATGCCGACGAGGATGACCGCCGGGACGACGAGCGCGACCGGAATGTTGTCGCGAAGCATGAAGGCCGCGAGCACGTCCGCGTACGCCATCACCGCGCCGACGCTGAGGTCGATACCACCCGTGATGATGACGAGCGTCATGCCCGCCGCAAGGATGATCAGGTAGGCATTGTCGACGAAGAGCGACGAGATGACGCCGCCGGAGAGGAAGTTGCCGAGGTACATCTGGGCAGCCGAGAACATGATGATGAGGAGCGCCATTCCCGCAACGACCGGGAACCACGAGGACTTGTTGATGAGCGCGCGCCTCCACGCCGGGAGAGCAACGGCGCTGGCCGGGGCCTTGGCTACGGTCGCGTTCATGCTGCAGTCCTCTCCATCGTTGCGGGCGCTACCGTACCCGGTACCCCTGGGGACGAACCGAATAATCGCTTTATGCCATTGCGCATCATCGGCGCCTGGAAGACGACGATGACGATCACGACCGCGGCTTTGAACACCGGAACGGCCTGCGACGGAACTCCAAGGAACGTCACGGTCGAGACGAGCGTCTGAATGATGTAGACGCCGACGACGGTTCCCGCGAGGCTGAACTTTCCGCCCGCGAGCGATGTCCCGCCGATAACCACGGCAAGGATCGCGTCGAGCTCGATGTTTTCACCGGTGTTGTTGGCGTCGGCCGCCATGATGTTCGAGCTTGCCAGGATCCCGGCGATTCCCGCGAGAACCCCGCTGAGCGCGTAGAGGCTCCAGATGATGCTCCGGGAGCGAACGCCGGCGAGCCGGCTCGCGTCGGGATTGATTCCGATCGCTTCGGTGAGGACGCCGAGCGCCGTGCGACGCACCAGAAGCGCGATCACGATGATGACGGCGACGGCGATGAGGAATTGCACCGGAAGGCCAGCCTGGTGGCCCTTCGAGATCGACTGGTACGGGGTCGAGTTGATGGTCGTGATGAATCCGCCCGTGATGAGTAGGGCGATTCCGCGACCCGCGAGCCACAACACCAGGGTCGCGGTGATGGGTTGGATCCCCACCACGGAAACTAAGAACCCGTTCCATATCCCGAAGAGCGTGGTGATCGCGACGCCGGCCAGCACGGCGATGATCACGATTCCGGGTTCGTTCGCGCGTTCGTCGCCCACATTCTTGATGATCGTCAGGGCGACGGCTCCGGAGATCGCCATCTGGGCGCCGACGCTGAGGTCGATTCCGCGAGTGGCGATGACGAGGCACATCCCCAGCGAGACCAGCATCAGCGGGGCGCTGTTGCGCAGGATGTCGATCAGCGAGCCGTAGAAGTGCCCGTTGACGACGGTGATCTTGAGGAACGTTGGCCGGGAAGCAAAGTTGACCAGGATCAAGAGGACGAGGAAGCCCACCGGCCATAGCAGGTGCGAGTCGATCCTCTTCAGCCAGCTGCTCATGCTGCGCCCTCCTTGGCGATCATGGCGACAATATCGTTAACGCCGGTACCGGCGGAGTTTTCGAGCTCGCCGATCTTGTGGTGATCCCGCAAGACGATCATGCGTTGGGCGAGCCGGAGCACCTCGTCGAGCTCGGACGAGATGAAGATCACACCCATGCCACTCTCAGCAAGGTCCGCGACGAGTCGCTGAATTTCCGCCTTGGCGCCGACGTCGATGCCTCGCGTCGGCTCGTCCAGAATGAGAAGCTGCGGCGCGGTGGCGAGCCAACGAGCCAGCAAGACCTTCTGCTGGTTCCCTCCGGAGAGGTTGCGAACGAGCGCGTTCGGGTTGTCCGGCTTGATCTGGAGCGACGTGATGTACTGGGTCACCAACTCGTCCGTCTCGCTCGCGTTGACCTTGCGAAGCCATCCGCGTTTCGCTTGGATCCCGAGCGTGACGTTCTCCGCGACCGTCAGGTCTCCCACCACACCTTCGCCTCGCCGGTCCTCCGACGAGAAGGCGATGCGGTTGCTCACGGCGACACGCGGGTTCTTCATCTTGACGGCTTGGCCGCGGACGAATTCCGTGCCGTGGTCGGCGTGGTCGGCGCCGTAGATAAGGCGGGCCAGCTCCGTGCGACCGGAACCCAGCAGCCCGGCGAGGCCGACGACCTCGCCGTCATACACCTCAAGGTCCACCGGTTCGATCGCGCCGCGACGCCCGAGTCCCAGCACCTTCAGCACGGGAACGTCGGCTCTTGCCACCTCGCGGGTCTTGGATTTGCTGATGGACGTCAGCGCCTTGAGATCGTGGCCGATCATCTTGGCGATGAGCTCCTCTTTCTTAAGACGCCGATCTTGTACTCGCCCTCAAGCTTGCCGTTACGGAGGATCGTCATGTAGTCGGAGATCTCGTACACCTGGTCGAGGAAGTGTGAGACGAAGAGAATCGCAACATTGCGGTCGCGCAGACGGCGCATGACGGCGAAGAGTTGCTCGACCTCGGAGCGGTCGAGGCTCGAGGTGGGCTCGTCCAGCACAAGCAGACGGCAGTCGACGACGACCGCGCGGCTGATGGCGACGAGCTGCTGAACGGCGAGCGAGTGGCTCGACAGCGGCGAGCGCGGGTCGATGTCCAAACCCAGCTCGGCGAGATACGTGCGAGCCTTCGCGTGCGTGGCGCGCCAGTTAATGCCGTGCCAGCCTCGGATCTCGTTTCCGAGCATGACGTTCTCGCCAACAGTCAGGTTGGGAGCGAGGTTAATCTCCTGATACACGGGAGCGACGCCAGCTGCCTGCGCGTCGGCGGTGCCGTGGAAGGTTCGGGTGGCGCCTGCAACCTTGATAGTTCCGGAGTCAATCGCGTACACGCCGGTCAGCGCCTTGATGAGCGTCGACTTGCCCGCACCGTTTTCTCCGAGGAGCGAGTGGATCTCTCCACTCCTCAGGGTGAAGTCCACGTTGTCAAGCGCTTTGACGCCGGGAAACTCGATGGAGATTCCCCGCATCTCGACGACCACATTGTTGTCGACCATGATCTTCTTTTCTCGTGTGGCGACGGCCCGGCCGTCAATGGACGGATGAGAACCGGCGAGGCGGGAAACCCGCCCCGCCGGTTTGCAGCCTTAGCGGCCGCTACCCATCTCAGTACTTGCGGTCAGGAAGCGCGGCCTTGGCCTGCTCCTGGTTGAACGCACCGTCAACGGCGAAGGTCTGCTTCGGAACGTCCTCGCCAGCGAGAACCTTCTTCACCAGTTCCTCGGTACCAGGACCGAGAAGCGGCTGGCACTCAACGATGTAGTTGATCTCACCGTTGGCGAGCGCCTGCATGCCGTCGTGAACACCGTCGATCGTCACGATCTTGATGTCCACGCCAGGCGTGAGACCTGCGGCCTTGATGGCGTCGATGGCGCCGAGGCCCATGTCGTCGTTCTGAGCGAACAGAAGGTCGATGGTGTCACCGTACTTCTGCAGGAAGCCTTCCATAACTTCCTTGCCCTTGGCCCGCTCGAACTTACCCGTCTGCGAGTCGAGAAGCGTGATCTGCGTGCCCTCGATCTTCGACATGAAGCCCGTGGCGCGGTCGATCGCGGGACCCGAACCAGTCGTGCCCTCGAGTACAACCAGGTTGGTGGGCGTGTCACCGAACGTGTCGGCGGCCCACTGACCAGCCATTTCGCCTTCCTTCAGGAAGTCGTCGCCGTACCAAGCCGCGTACAGGCTCGGGTCAGCGTCGATCGTGCGGTCCTCAAGAATGACGGGGATCTTCGCAGCCTGAGCTTCCTTCAGAACGTCGTCCCAACCGGTGGTGACAACGGCCGCGATAACGATCGCGTCGACACCCTGGTTGATGAAGCTGTGGACTGCGGCGATCTGAGCTTCCGGCTTGTTGTCGGCAGCGTTGAAGACGAGCTTGTAGCCGTTCGCCTCCGAGAAAGCCGCCTTCATCGATTCGGTGTTAGCCGAACGCCAACCGGACTCAGAACCGGTCTGCGCGAAACCAACCGTGACGAGGCCACCGTTGTCACCGCCCTTGGAACAACCAGTGAGCGCGAGTGCCAGAGCTCCGGCAAGTAGAACACCACTAAGGGTCTTCTTCATCTTCATTCCCAAAACCTCCTTGTCTGGGGCCCGGCCTTAACCGGGATGCCACTAGCCCGCGAAACGCGGGGTAGCGCCCCAATGTTAACCTTCACATCTGGGGCGGGCGCAATTGGTTAGCGGTAACAATTGCGTAACATCACCGGTGTTTCGGGAACAAATCCGAGGTACGGGATACCGCATACCGCCCAATCGTCACTCATGTGAGCGCTCACCGTCGATGCCCCTCGACTTGCGGACTGAACGCTTGTTCAATAGACTGAACGCATGGTCAGCCCCGACGATCAGACAGCCCGCGCCCACATCCGCGACTGCGCACTCTCCCTCTTCGCCGACCGCGGCTTCGACGTCGTCACCATCCGCGAGATCGCGGCGTGCGCCGACGTCTCCCCCGCCCTCGTGCTCCACCACTACGGCAGCAAGGAGGGCCTCCGCGAGGCCGTCGACGCCCACGTGGCCGGCCTCTTCGACGCCATGCTCAACCAGGAGCCGGAGGACTGGGCCGCCCTCATCGACCAGGGACCGGCGGCTTCAGCGGGATTCGCCGAGATGCTCCTGTCCAACCTTCCCGAGGGCACGCGAGTCCCCGCCTACCTGCGGCGACTCTTCCTCTCCGGCGACCCCGTCGGCAAAGACCTCTTCCGCCGCTGGTACGAGATGACGCTCGAGGTCACGCGACAGGGCATCGCCGCCGGGATCATGCACCCCGTCGACGACGTCGAAGCCCGCGCGGCTTTCCTGCTGTGCAACGACCTATCCATGATTCTCTTCCGCCTCCACCTCGTGGATGCGGTCGGCCTCGATCCCCTCGCGACCGAAGGCCTCCACCGATACGCAGATACAGCGATGCGCGCGTACACCACGGGCGTGTTTAGAACGGAGAAGCAATGACTGACAAGGGAGTAGTGCTGAAGGGCCTCACCAAGGTCTTCGGCGAAGGCGATGCCGCCGTCCACGCGCTCAAGGGCGTGGACCTGGAGATCGAATCCGGCGAGCTCGTCGTGATCCTGGGCCCCTCAGGGTCCGGCAAGACGACGCTGTGCAACATCATCGGCGGCATCGAACCCGCGACCAGCGGCACCGTCACCGTCGCGGGCGAGGAGATCAGCGACAAGAAGCCCGCCGACCTCAGCGAGTTTCGACGCAACCACATCGGGTTCGTGTTCCAGTTCTTCAACCTGATCCCCACGCTCACCGCCAAGGAGAACGTCGACGTGATCGTGGAGCTCACCGACAAGGGAGACAAGGCGAAGGTTCCCGCCCTCCTCGGCTCCGTGGGACTCGCGGACCGCGCCGGCAACTTTCCCTCGCAGCTGAGCGGCGGACAGCAGCAGCGAGTGTCTCTCGCCAGAGCCCTCGCGACCAACCCCGACATCCTGCTCGCCGACGAGCCCACGGGCGCCCTCGACCTCGCCACCGGACGCCAGATCCTCGCCCTGCTCCAGGACCTCCACCGGAGCGGCACCACCGTCATCGTCATCACCCACAACGCGTCGATCGGCCAGATGGCCGACCGCGTGGTCACCATCGTCGACGGACAAATCACCTCGTCCAAGAAGAACGCCAAGCCCACCGCGGCCGCCGAAGTGACGTGGTGATAATGCACGCCACCACCCTCAAGACCATCCGCGACCTCCGACGCCAGGGCGGGCAGGTCGTCGCCGTCACCGTCACCATCATGCTGGGCGTGCTGCTCTACGTCGCCAGCGCCGGGGCGTTCCAGAACCTCAGCGGCTCCTACCGCTCGACGTACGACCAGATGCACTTCGCCGACCTCACCGCCACGGGCGGCACCCCGGCGACCGTCGCCGAAGGCGCGCGCGCGGCTGGCGCCGCAACGGCGACGACCCGGGTCCAGTTCGACCCGCCGATGCTCATCGACGGAACCAAACTCCTCGGGCGCGTCATTGGGGTACCCACGGACGCGCGACCCGCCGTCAACGACGTGCGTGTCATTGACGGGAACTACCTCGACCCGGGCGCGACCGACCAGGTTCTCGTCGAGACGCACGCCGCCGAGACTTTCGGCATCACGGTGGGCGACACCGTCCAGGTATTTGGCGCCGGCTCGTGGCACACGGTCACCGTCCAGGGGATCGTGCGCTCCGCCGAGTACCTGTGGCCCGCGCGCAGCCGTCAGGACGTCATCAGCGACTCGCACTCGTTCGCCGTGCTCTTCGCCCCCGAGGCGACGGCGGAGGCGTGGGCTGGCACCGGACCCGACCAGACGCTCGTCCTCATGCCCGCCGGCTCGACGCTCGCCCAGCGCGACACCGTCGCGAAGGCCATGCGGCTCGCGGGGGCAGCCGACGTGACGCCGTGGCAGGATCAGGCGTCGCAGGCGACCCTCAACGAGGACCTCACCGGCTTCAACGAGATGGCCGTCGCGTTCCCGCTGCTGTTCCTCTCCGCAGCCGGAGTCGCCGCGTACGTGCTCCTCTCGCGCCGCATCCTGCAGGAGCGGCCCGTCATCGGCACCCTGATGGCCTCCGGTGCCCGCCCGCGCCGCGTCCTGCGCCACTACCTCAGCCAGGGACTCACCGTCGGCCTCATCGGATCCGTCCTTGGCGTCGTCCTCGGGCTTGTCGCGACGGGTGCCGTCACGACCGCCTACGCGAATGCCATCGGCGTTCCCGACGTCGTGGTCAGCGCGCATCCGTGGCTTGTGGTCAACGGGCTGGCCTTCGGCGTGATCGTCGGATTGCTGGGCGCGTGGGCACCCGCGCTCCGCGCCTCGCGGACCGCCCCGGCCGAGGCGATGCGCTCCGCCGCCCCCGCCGTCGCGCCGGGACCGTGGAGCCGCGCCGTCGCCCGTATGACGCGGCTACCCGCCACGACGCGAATGGCGCTGCGCGACGTCGGCCGCAGCCGCAGGCGGACGTTCGCGACGATGCTCGGTTCCGTCCTCTCGCTGGTTCTCGTGCTCGCGACTGTCGGAATGATGACGAGCATGATCGAGGCGCTCCACCTGCACTTCGACAAGATCAACAAGGAGGACGCGACGGTCGTGGTCGACAACTCCGTGGCCGCAAGCGCGCAGGCGACGCTCGCCGGGATTCCCGGCGTCAAGATCGTCGAACCCAGCGCCATGGGCGAGGTGACGGCGCTGAGCGACGGTCACTCGTACGTGACGAGCCTGCGCGGCTTCGAGCCCGGCACGACGCTCCACGGATTCCACTCGACGGACGGCTCGTTCGTCTCGCTTCCGAGCTCGGGCGTACTCGCCGGGGTGGGGATCGCCGACGCGCTCCACGTCAAGGTGGGCGACACCATCACGTTGTCGACGACCCGCGGCCAGGTCCAGGTGGTGCTGAAGGGATTCCTGAGCGAGCCGCTCGGCACCACTATCTACTCGACTAACGCCATCGCGGCGACCGTGCTACCGGACTCGGGCGTGACGTCGTACGTCATGGGGTTCGATTCCGGGGTGAACCGCGACCAGATGCGCACCACCGTCACGAACCTGCCTGGAGTGGTGGCGTACAACGACTCCAAGGCTTTCGCGGCGACGCTGGATCAGTACCTCGGACTGTTCTGGGTGTTCGGCGCGGTGATGATAGCCCTCGGCGCCGTGCTGGCCCTCGCGGTGATCTACGTGACGATGGCGGTGAACGTCGTGGAGCGGACCAATGAGCTCGCGACGCTTCGAGCCTCGGGCGTGCCGCTGCGGAAGGTCTCCGGGACCATCGCGACGGAGAGCCTCGTGGCGACGGCCTTGGGGCTACCCTTCGGGCTCGTGCTCGGGATCTACGCCGCGAAGGCGTTCCTCGCGAGCTTCTCGAGCGACATCTTCCAGTTCCCGCTCGTGATGCCGTGGTACGTGCTCGTGGGCGCGGCCGCGGGCGTGCTCGCTGCGGCCGGGTTGTCGCTGTGGCCGGCGTCTCGGGCGATCGCCCGGGTGGACGTCGCGAAGGTTGTGCGGGAGCGGTCGATCTAGGGGACGGGCCCCGGGGATCCGCCCCGGGGCCCACATAACGAGGAGGGCGGGGAGTCGTGCGCGCGACAACGCTGTGGATCCGATGGATGGAAGTAGTCGCGGGGCTGATGGTCGCGATGGGTGTGGCGATGGCGGTGCTCGGAGGAACCTCGGCGATGGGGGTGCTCAACGACAGGCTCGACCCCGCTTTCTGGGGGGACGCTACGGTGACCGGACCGGCGGCGGACTACCGGGCGTGGCTCTTCGCGGTGCTCGGCGGCACCATGGCGGGCTGGTCGACGGCGATGATTCTCCTGATCCGCAACGGAATCGCCAATGGAATCCGATGGGCCTGGAACGCGGTCGCTCTCGGCCTGATCGTGTGGTACCCGCTCGACACTGGGTACTCGCTCGGGCATCACGTGTGGATCAATGCGATTGGCAACACCGTGATCCTGCTGGCGATGGCCATCCCTCTCGTCAAGACGCGAAGCCTGACCCAGTAGCGGCCTCGGGTCGCCGCCCTTCTGTCCCGCTTCCCGCGCCTGTCGGGCGTCACGGGCCCCGACGCCCCGGTGTCCCGCGCCCTGCTACTCGGCGTCCCCGCGCCCTGCTACTCGGCGTCCCCGCGCCCTGCTACTCGGCGTCGCCCTGGCCCGCTACCCCGGCGCCTAGGTTCCTAGGCGGCGAGGTCGTAGCGGCGTCGTCCGCCGAGGCGGGGGGTGCGGGTGGGGTCGATGGAACGTGGTGGGATGAACTGCACGACCTGACGGGGTGTCACCTCGCCGTGTGCCGTCTCGTCCCCTACTTGGATGTCCCAGCCGTCGCGGTGGAGGCGGTGGTGGCAGCGGGTGCATAGGAGTACCCCGTTGGCCAGGTTCGTGGGTCCGGCGTCGCGGTCCCACCAGCGAATGTGGTGGGCTTCGCACCATGAGGGTGGGGCGTTGCACCATGCGCAGCCGCCGTCGCGTTCCACGAGGGCAAGGCGTTGCGCGGGAGTGAACAGGCGTCTTGATCGGCCCCAGTCAAGAACCTCGGACGGGCCACCCAAAACGGCGGGCACGATCTCCGCGTCCGCGGCCGCTTGACGCAGCGCTCCGACGCTCACGGGCTCGGGCATGCCATCGATTTCGCCCACGCCAAGCCCGGACACGAGCTCCGCCCGGGTTAGGCGCACCACGACCGTGGTTTTCACGCCGCTCGTGGGCTCGGTGCAGTCGAGGGCATGACGGCATAGGTCGGTGAGGATGTCGGCACGCATTTGCCAGGGGGTGCGGGTATCCGAGTCCGGGTCGTCACGGCGTTGCTGCATCGCGAACCGCACCCCCGCGTCCAGCACGGCCCGCACGGGTGCTGCCGCGAGAGGGGTGAGCCTGGCGGTGAGGGTGACCATGCCGTCCGCGTCGTCGCTGAGGGTCGCGGTGCGGGAGTCGTGTTGGCGTTCCTCCCGCTGCTCCCACGCGCCAGGGTCCGCGAACGCTTGCGCCTGCCACACCAACGTACGCACCTTGTGCAACGGCAATCCCGGAGCCTTCGCAAGCGCCTTCCCAAACAAGTCACGTGTCCGCTCTGTGTCCGGGAGGTCCACCAACGCCGCAGACAACAGTGCCGCAACCTCCACACTCACACGCCCCTCACGGACCGCGCCGGCAAGATCGCGTCGAAACTCGGCAAGCGGCGTCGCGGGTTCGAGAGACGTTGGTTCCTCGGTGAGAATATCGCCCGCGACCATGAGCCGCCGAGCCTCCGCAACACTCCCACCCGTCGTGCGCGCCACAAGCTCCGCGGCCGAACGAAACCCCTGCCGCGCCGCCAAACCCGCCCCGGCGTCGTCCACCTCGGAGCGCCGCTGAATCTCGGCCGCCACCTCGGCCATCACCACGTCGGCCTCGCGCCTCAAATGAGCCACCCGACCCGAAAGGTCCAACAACTCCGGCGCGGACAGCCCCGCCACGTCCACACCCTCACGCGCGCACACCGCCGCGGCGGCCGTACGCAACGAGTGGGTGCTCAACGTCATGACACCAGCCAACCAGCACCCACTGACATGAAAAATCCCGAATACCCGAAATGTGGAAACCCCCTCGAAACCACGCCCCGGGGACATCAGTACGAGGTAGCGCGGGGTGGGAGGCGGTGGAGCGCTCGATCGAGTAGGCGGGCCGCGGCCGAGACATCGGAGTTATCCTGGCGCCATGGGGACTCATCGTTTCGCGATCGCATCCGCGTCGCTCGTCGCTCTGGCCGGTCTCCTGACCGGCTGTTCGGGATCCGCCACAGCGGTCCCCTCCACCGTCGTCGCCACGGACGGGCCGCCTCTCCGCAGCGAGGCGTACGCCTTCGAATCGATGAACGACCTCTTCGTCACCCTCGACGGAGCGTGCGTCGAGGGCGTGTGCCTCGTCGGCGCCGCTCCCCCGGAGTCGAGCCTGCTCGTGCTGTTCGAACCGGCCGCGGCGACCTGTCAACACGTCACGGGCTACTCCGCGTCCCTGGATGGGAGAACGCTTCGCATCGACGCCTTGGGCAACGACGACTGCCCCACGACGGGAACGGTGCTCGCCTTCGCCGCGTTGCCCAGCACCCTGCTCGCCATCCCGCGTTCGGCACTTCCCGCAAGCGGGGAGCTGGACATCGTCATCACGCCGTACGGCGAGCGCTACGGCGGCGCCCCCGCGCAGATATCGACCACTATCGATCTGGGCTAGAGGTCGCGCCGACCCGAGTCGTCCCCCGCGCCTACGCTGGGTTCCCATGAGCACGTACGCGGTCCTGCTGCGCGGCATCAACGTGGGCGGTAAGAACAAGATCCCGATGGCGGAGCTCCAGGCGTGCCTCGACGAGGCCGGCTTCGCGGACGTCGCGACCTACATTCAAAGCGGCAACGTGCTCCTCGCCTCGGACCTGGGCGCCGACGCGGTGGCTACGCAAATCGAACGCCTCCTGCCCGAACGCTTCACGCTCGACAGCTCCATCGTCAAGGTGATCGCGCTCGACCACGACGCCTACCGCCGCGTCGTCGCGGACGCACCGCCCGGCTTTGGCGACGACCCCGCGACGTACCGCTACAACACCGTCTTCCTCATGGGCGTCGGCACGGGTGAGGCCCTCTCCCAGATCACGACGCGCGAGGGGGTCGACGCGGTCTGGCCCGGCGAGCGCGTCCTGTACTTCCGCAACACGATCGCCGAGGCGTCGAGGAGCCACCTCAGCCGGGTCACCCAGAAGCCCGTCTACGCGTCACTCACGATCCGCAACTGGAACACCACAAGGAAGCTCCTCGCTCTGCTCGACGCGCGGGCGGGCTAGCGCACCGCCACCACCAGCCGCTTGCTCCCAAACCTCCGCAGCGCCCACTCGCCGCCGAACGCCAGGGCCGCGAACGCGCCGAAGATCACCAGGATGCTCGGCGAGCCCTTCACGGAGTCCCACAGCGTCGTCCCCACGATCGCGAGCGCCGTCAGCGCCGCGAGCGCCACCACCACCCGGCTCGCGCCCGTCTCGCGGGTGAGCCGCAGATGCCCGATGTGCACGGACGCGTGCACCACGAGCACGGTGATCGCCCCGAGCACCGCGACCTGCGCCAGGTTGAGGGCCACCGCCATCACCGCGACAAGGAACCCGCTCACCAGCAGCCCCTCCCTGCTCCGTCGCACCTGGTGCGTGAAGAGCCCCGGGAACTCGCCGTCCTTGGCCATCTGGTAGGAGACGTTCGTCGCGGAGAACAGGCCGGCGTTGATCGCCGACGCCGTGGCCACCAACGCGGTCAGCGACACCACCACCACCCCCGCGGACCCGAACACCGGCCGCGCCGCCTCCGCGAGCGCGTGATCCTTGGCCGCCACCACCTCGGCGGGCGTCAGCGTCCCGAAGACCACCACCGCGATCACCACGTAGAGCGCCATCACCAGCAGGATCGCGGTGATGATCGCCCGCGGGATGGTGCGCTCGGGGTCGTGGACCACCTCGGCGGCGTTGGTGATGACCCGGAACCCCGCGTACGCGAAGAACGTCACGGCGACGCTTCCGACGATGGTCCCCGTGCCGGGGTACGTGCTCGGGGCGAGCAGCCCGGGTTTGAGGGCGACGAGCCCGCCGACGGCGAGGGTCACGAGCACGGCGAACTTGATGAGCACGATCCACGTCTCCACCCGCCCGACGCTGGCAGAGCCACGCAGGTTGATCGCGACGAACACGACCATCACCAAGACGGCGAGAATCGGCGCCACCCAGCCGGGCGCCCCGACGAGAGCCGCGCCGTACGAGCCGAACGCCTTCGCCACCAGCGCGAGCGAGATGAGCGCCGCGATGTACATCATCACGGAGATAGCCCCGGCAAACAGCGAGTTTCCCCAGCCGTGGACCAGGTACTCGACGATCCCCCCTGCGGACGGATAGCGCGCGCCCAGCTTGCCCAGCGAGTAGCCGGTCAACAACGCCACGCCCCCGCCGATCACGAACGAGATCCACACCGCGCTCCCCGCGACGGCCCCGGCCTCGCCCAGCAGGGCAAAGATGCCCGCACCGATCATGGCGCCGACGCCCAACGAGACCGCGCCGGTGAAGGACATATTGCGTTCGGGAGAAGCGTCCCCGGCCCGACGGGCGGGTACGTGAGACCTCTGAGCCATGGCTCAACGCTACCGTCGCCATTCCGTCCCGCAACCGTCGCGTGGCACGCTTGAGGTATGTGCGGGCGATACGTGAACTCGCTTGACCTCGACGACGTCCTCGACGCGTTCGTCGCGATCAAGGAGAGCTACGACGCGCGCCTCACCCCGCCGTCGTACAACATCGCGCCCACGCAGCTCGCGCCCGTCGTCGTCGGTCCGCTCGCTACCTCCCCCGACCGGCGCCTCGTCACCGCGCGCTGGGGGCTCGTCCCGTCGTGGGCGAAGGACCCCGGCATCGGCGCGAAGATGTTCAACGCCCGCTCCGAAACCGCAGCAGAGAAACCCTCGTTCCGCAGCGCCTTCGCCAAGCGCCGCTGCCTGGTCCCCGCCACCGGGTACTACGAGTGGCAGAAGCGCGCGGGCGGTAAGCAGCCCTACTTCATTCACCCAGCGGACGACGCCGCGCTCGCCTTCGCGGGTCTATGGGAGACGTGGGGTCGGGGCGAGGAACGCATGGTCAGCTTCTCGATTCTCACCACCGAGGCGCGGGGAGACCTGGCGCGAATCCACGACCGACAGCCCGTGATGCTGCTCCCCGACGAGCGCGACGCCTGGATGGACGCGGACGCGACCCGCGACGAGCTCATGGCAGTGATCGCCTCGCCCGAGCCCGCGATGGCGGCGCGCCCCGTCGGGGCGGCTGTGGGCAACGTGCGCAACAACGACCCGAGCCTGATCGAGGCTGTGGAGGACGCGGGCGGCTGAGGCTAGGCCGGGATGGTCGCGTGGCCCACGTACAGACCGAGCAGCACGAGCGCGGCCACAAGAGCCGGGGTGTACGCGACGGCGCACGCCACGAGAATCCGCGTGCGCGACTCCATCACCCGATCCAGGTAGGCGCGCGCGACCCCGAGTGCGATCAGCAGGGGCAGGCCGAACATCCACAGCGCGGGCACGAACGCCCCGCCCGACGGCGCAACGGCGATGACGAACGTCACCGCGAGCGCGCCGAGAAGTGCCCCGAATCCTACGAACACTGCCACTGCGTCGTCCCGACGCCACTCGGCTGTCGCCTTGTCCAGCAGGTACCCGCCCGTATGTGCGAGCGCAGGCCCCGCGAGCAGGATCGCGCCAAAGTACAGCCCGACGACGGCCGCGGGGTAGTTCCCTAGCCTCTGGTCGTGTGGGACGGTGAGGCGCGACATCCCGGTCGCAACGCTGAGCCAGAACAGCGGGGTGAAGACGGCGGAGGCCAACGCGGACGCCGTCCACGCGCGCTTGGTTCCCTCGTTGAAGACGATCTCGCGGGCACGGACAAGAGCCGTGAGCCACCGGGGTCGCGCCTGCTGCGCTACCTCGCTCGTCGTGCTCGTCATCGCGCCTCCGTCGGTACGCGTCAACCGGGGCCGCGTTCCGGCCCACAAGGAAACGCTACCGCGCCCGTCTAGTGAACGGACGGGTCGGTTTCGGGCCAGACGCCCAGCGTGAGAAGGTCTCGCACCTTGGGCTCGCCTGCAGCGTCGGCGAAAAGCTCCATTCCCTTGCGGACGGTCTCTCTGTCCTCCGGCGCGAGCGTGCGGAGTACGGCGGCGATCGCGCGGCGGCGCTTCCGAGTGACGTCGTCCACCAGGGCACGGCCCTCGTCTGTGAGATCCACCAGCACCTCGCGGCGGCTGTCGGGGCTCGCGTCGCGCCGGATCCACCCTCCGGCCTCGAGCCGATCCGCCATGCGGCTGAACGTCGACGCGTGCACGCCGGTGTTCTCCGCGAGCGTGCCCATGCGGGCCGGCCCCGCTCCGTCGAGCGCGACGAGGACCCGGTACTGCTGGAGCGTCATGTCCTCGAGGGCGCCCGCCATCGAGCGGGAGACGATGCCGAGAAGCGCCCGCGACGACGTGAGCGTGGCGGAGATGGTGGCCGTTGCGGCGTCTCGTTCCCGGGTCATACGTCCTCAGTGTACGTGGTAACCCGTGCTATTGTGCAACGGTTGCACATCTACATATATCGGAGACTGGGATGCGTATCCCCACTATTCCGAGGCCCAGGGCAACGTGGCCCTGGCGATCACCTCGCCAGTCGTTGCGGAACGGCTCCGTCCAGCTCGTGCTGCTCGCGCTCCTCGTCGGCGCAGGCGCCGGCCTGGGCGCCATCGTCTTCCGCTACCTCATCTCGTGGGGCACGCGCCTCTTCACCGGCACCGAGGACTACTCCGCCACCAGCGGACACCCCGCGCACCCCTGGCTCCCTTGGCTCGGCGGCGCGTTCATCGTCCTTGCCCCCGCCATCGGCGGCCTGCTCTACGGGCCCCTGATCGACCGCTTCGCCCGCGAGGCGCGCGGCCACGGCGTGCCCGAGGTGATGTACGCGGTCAACCAGCGCGGCGGGCGGATCCCCGGCAAGGTCGCGGTCGTCAAGGCGCTCGCCTCGGCGATCACCATCGGGTCCGGCGGGTCGGTCGGCCGCGAGGGACCCATCGTCCAGATCGGATCCGCGCTCGGCTCGACGCTCGGTCGCTGGGCCCGCATCCCCGAATCGCGCCTGCGCACCCTCGTCGCCTGCGGGGCGGCAGGCGGCATCGCCGCGACCTTCAACGCGCCCATCGCCGGCGTCTTCTTCGCCCTCGAACTCCTCCTGGGCGATTTCGCCGCCAGCTCGTTCGGCGCCGTCGTCCTCGCCGCCGTAACCGCCGCCGTCGTCGGCAGAAGCGCGCTGGGCGACCAACCCTTCCTCTCCCTCGCACCGTTCAGCGTCTCGTCCCCGTGGGAATACCTTCTGTACGCGCTGCTCGGGGTGGCCGCCGCGTTCGTCGGCGTGCTCTTCACCAAGGTGCTCTACGGGTCCGAAGACCTCGCGGATCGCCTGTGGCGCGGACCGGAGTGGCTCCGACCCGGCGCGGGCGGGCTCCTGCTCGGGCTTCTCCTGCTCGCCTTGCCGCAGCTGTACGGCGTCGGGTACCCCGTGCTCGAGAACGGGATCACCGGCACGTACGTGATCGGGTTCCTCCTTCTGCTGCTCGTCGGCAAAATCGTCGCCACGAGCATCACCATCGCCATCGGCGGCTCCGGGGGCGTGTTCGCGCCCTCGCTCTTCCTTGGCGCGATGCTCGGCGCCGCGTTCGGACAGATCGCCGCCCACGTCATGCCCGGGCTTGGGATCAACCCCGGCGCCTACGCGCTCGTCGCCATGGGGGCCGTGTTCGCGGGCGCCACCCGCGCGCCCATCACCGCCGTCATCATCCTCTTCGAGCTCACGGGCGAGTACACGATCATCCTGCCGCTCATGCTCGCGGTCGTGACCGCGGCTGGGATCTCCCGCAAGCTCAGCGCCGACACCATCTACACCGCGAAGCTTCGCCGCCGCGGCGTCGACGTGAATGCGCGGCCAGGAGCGGAGGCGCTCGGCTCGGTCGCCGTGCGCGACGTCATGACCGCGGCTCCCGCGACACTCACCACCGATATCCCCGCCCAGGTCGCCGCACGGCGCCTTCTCAGCGCGGGGCGCCGCGCCCTGCCCGTCGCGTCGAACCACGGCGTGTTCGTCGGCATCCTCACCTCGAGCGCCGTCGCGGGCGCGCTCGCCAGCGACGCCGAGCCCGAGGACGTCACGGTCTCCCGCCTCGTGGAGATGCCCGCCGTGCTCGACCCCGACATGAGCATCGATCAGGCGCTCGACGCCATGCTTGGCGACGACGCTGGCGCCGGGCTTCCCGTGGTCGATTCAGACGGCTCGCTCGTGGGGTGGCTCGGCCAGGACGCCGTCCTGCGCGCGGTCACCGCGACGACGCGACGCACCCCGCGCGCGGGCCAGTCCGCCCCCTAGCGCCCAGGGTCACCGAGCGCGGTCGCGAGCGTCCCTGCAGACATTCGCGGTCGGATTTCGCGCGGAACTCGCCCTCGGGGCGTCCCTGCAGACATCCACGGTCGCGGAAACGGCGCGAAACGACCGAATCTGCCTGCAGGCGCGCCTCAACCGAAGCTAGATACGGCCGGTGAGGACGCTGACACCGATCGAGATCGACCCCACCACCACCACGCCGGTAAACACCAGCACGAACGTCCGCAGCCCGCTGTGCGACATCGTCCTATTGAGGATCATGTGCGCGAACCACGGCGCGACCGCCGAGGGGATGATCAGCTGCGTGAACGGCAACCACCCGTACGCGTGGTCAAGCAGGTAGATAAATATCGCGGGGATAGTCCCGAGCAGGAGGCCCGTCAAGCCGAACCTTAGGCCCCCGCGCCACGCCGGATACTTCGCAGCCGAGTCGTCGAGATAGCGGCCAACGGCCAGCGTCAACACGGGAATGGCGAAGAAGATCACCAGGAGGAAGGCAATCAGCAAGGCGGCGATGTACCCGTCCGCCGCCACCGAGTCCTCGATCGAGACGTCGCGCGTAGCGAAGTAGACGATCGTGAAGATGAGCGCCCAGAACATCACGGTGATCGGCACGGACATCCAGCCGCGCCGATCGGGGAACAGTCCATCGTCCCCGAACCGCGGAACATCAAACGTCGATGCGGTACTCATATCGTGCTCCAGAATTCAGGATGCGAGGGTGGGCACAAAGGCCGTAAATCCATCGTGACACTGCGGGCGCGGCGATGCGAGCGAAATATCCGTGGAATCGCTCACACCGCGGGGAGCTACGACGAGGCGCGTACGCGCACGTCTCCCGCCAAGACCGTTCGCACGTCGCCTCCAGCGAGACGCACATTGAGCCCGCCTTCGCCGGACAGTCCGATCGCGCGGCCAGAAAGCGGCGACGCTCCGGGAACGTCGACGACGATGTCGCGACCGATGGTCGAACACACCGGGCTCACGAGGTCGCGCGCCGAGGCCGGGTCCCGCTCCCACGCCGATAAAAGCGCGTCCAGCTCGCGCACGATACGGCCGAACAGGGCCGGCCTCGACAGCGATTGGGCGCCGGCCAAACGCATGGACGTCGCGTGAGCCACGGGAAGCTCGTCTCGATCCTGACTGACGTTGACGCCTATGCCTGCGACGATCGCCCCGTCCTCGACCTCGCATAGGAGTCCCGCGATCTTGCGTTCCGTCCCCCAACCGGGAATCTCGTCGACGTCGTCGGTCTCGACCACCACATCGTTCGGCCACTTGAGGCGCGCCGCGACGCCAAGCGCCGCGAACGCGCGAACGACGGCAAGCCCCGTGAGCATGGGCACCCACCCGTACGCCGAACGCGCCACCTCGGGCCGGAGGACGATGCTGGCGGTGAGGGACGTACCGGCTGGGGTTTCCCACGTCCGGCCAGCGCGACCGCGCCCCGCCGTCTGGTGGTCCGCGACGAACGCCGAAAGGTGGGGTAGGCGAGGCGTCGTCCGAACGGCGGTGAGGGCGTCGGCGTTCGTCGACTCGGTCTCGGCCACCACGGTGAGCCGACCCAGCGGGCCGCTCGGCCACGTCAGGCAGGCGGAGAGCTGCCGCGCGTCGAGCGCGCCTCGCGAATCCTCGACAGAATCCCGGGCCGCATCGCTCACACGGCTAGGCTATCGACGTAGTCAAGGAGGTTGGGTGAGGTGAGCACTAAGAAATCGGGAGAGGCGAAGACGACGGGCGGGGCGCTAGACGCTCTGCGCGAGCGCGTCGACGCCGCCGTCACCGCGCCCGAGGCGGACAAGCAGGAGCGGCAACACGCTCGCGGCAAAAAGTCCGCGCGCGAGCGCGTGCTGGCGTTGCTCGACGAGGACTCGTTCGTCGAAGTCGACGCCCTGAGCCGACACCGCTCTCGCAACTTCGGCCTCGAGAAGAACCGCCCGTACGGCGACGGCGTCATCACCGGCTACGGCACCATCGACGGACGCCAGGTCGCCGTCTATTCGCAGGACTTCACCGTCTTCGGCGGCTCGCTCGGCGAGGTGCACGGCCAGAAGATCGCCAAGATCCAGGACTTCGCGCTACGCACGGGCGTCCCCCTGATCGGTATCTCCGACGGCGGCGGCGCGCGCATCCAGGAGGGTGTGGCCGCCCTCACCCAATTCGCGGAGATCTTCCGGCGCAACGTCGCCGCCTCCGGCGTCATCCCTCAGATATCGATCATCCTCGGCCCGTCGGCCGGCGGCGCCGTCTACTCCCCCGCCCTGACCGATTTCATCGTCATGGCCGATGGAACGTCCCAGATGTTCATCACCGGGCCCGACGTCATCAAGGCCGTCACGGGAGAGGACGTCACGTTCGAGGAGCTCGGCGGCGGGCAGACGCACAACGTCAAATCGGGCGTCGCGCACTACCTCGCGACCGACGAGGATGACGCGATCGATTACGTCAAGCACCTCCTGCAGTTCCTGCCTCAGAACAACCTCACGGACCCGCCGATGTGGGAGACCGAGGCGGACCTCGAACCCACGGACGAGGACCTCGCGCTCAACTCGCTCGTCCCGAACAGCGACAACCAGCCCTACGACATGAAGACGGTCGTGGAGGCTGTCCTCGACGAGGGCGAGTTCTTCGAGACCCAGTCCCTGTACGCGACCAACATCGTCGTCGGGTTCGGACACGTCGAAGGCCACGCCGTTGGCATCGTTGCGAACCAGCCGAAGTCCATGGCGGGAACCCTCGACATCAACGCGGCGGAGAAGGCCGCGCGGTTCGTGCGCACGTGCGACGCGTTCAACATCCCCGTCCTCACCTTCGTGGACGTCCCCGGATTCCTTCCCGGCGTGGACCAGGAGCATCAGGGCATCATCCGTCGCGGCGCGAAGCTGATCTTCGCGTACGCGGAGGCCACCGTGCCGCTCGTCACCGTCATCACCCGCAAGGCGTACGGCGGCGCCTACATCGTCATGGCGTCCAAGCAGTTCGGGGCCGACGTCAACCTCGCCTGGCCGACGGCGCAGATCGCGGTCATGGGCGCGGCGGGCGCGGTCAACATCCTTCAGCGCCGGGCGCTGAAGGCGGTCGAGGACGCAGGCGGCGACGTCGAGGCCGAGCGCGCGAAGCTCATCGCGGAGTACGAGGAGGAGATCGTCAACCCGTACGACGCCGCCGACCGGGGCTACGTCGACGCGGTCATCGAGCCGTCCGAGACCCGCGCCCACATCGTCCGCGCCCTGCGGGCTCTCCGCACCAAGCGAGCGGCCCTGCCCCCCAAGAAGCACGGGAACGTCCCGCTGTGAGCAATCCGGAAGACATCGCCGCCGCCGCGACACGACTTCACGTGGTCCGCGGTCATGTGGACGACGACGAACTTGCCGCGCTCGTCGCCGGCGTCGTCGCCTACGCGACCGCGGCCGAGGCCGAGGCGGAAACCCCCGGGTCCCCGACCTCGGCATGGATGGACCGCTCCCGCACCATGCGCGGCAGACGCGTCGGAATCCTCGGCCGCGGCGACAACGCCTGGCGGCACTCGCTCCGGTAACGCGTCCCGATGTCGAAGCGAACGGGAGTCTCGAGATGAGCGGCCTACGCGGTTCGAACGGTCTGCGCGCGTTCCGCGCGGATCCGCCCGCGCTACCGCTGGATCGTCGCAGTCGCCGTCGCGCTCCCCGCGCTCGTCGCTGGCCCCTGGATGTTCGTACATGTCGCGACGGCGGGGGACGTCGTCGATTATGGGCGCGACGTGGAGCCCGCCGAGGCCGCGCTCGTGTTCGGAACTCTCGTCGAAGAGGACGGGACGCTCTCGCAGAAACTAGCCGAGCGCGTCGAGGTGGCCGCGGCCCTCTACCGGGACGGGGTGGTGCCGCGACTCATCATGTCCGGAACGGACGCGAGCGACACCGGGCAGGACGAGACGGCCCGCATGCGCGACTACGCGATCGCTCTAGGCGTGCCATCGGAAGCGATCACTCTCGATCCGCTCGGACTCGATACGTTCGCGTCGTGCAATCGGGCCGCGATCGGTGTACGACCTCCACAGTGTCGTGGTGGTGACGAACGACTACCACGTCGCGCGAGCGACCTGGCTATGCCAGCGCGCGGGCCTTCGCACCCAAGGCGTCTATCCGCCGCCAATCGCCGCCTCGTGGACGGCGGCCGGGAATGTCCGCGAACTCGGCGCAGCGTGGAAGGCCGTTTTCGACGCCTCCTGGCGGGACTCACTGCGCTGAAAATCCACGCGAGATGCGGAAAACGTAAGCCCTTCCCCGTTCAACGCGCGGATTCGCACGACCCCTGCCAAAATGGCGTGATGGGGAGATTCACACGGGGGGCGCGCAAGAGCGACGCCGACTTCACCTTTCTCACGGCCGATGAAGGAAGCGTGCTACGCGCACTCGTCGTCGAAGCCTTCGCCCGCAAGGGCTTGGCCGTCACCAAGAACGGCGACCATGTCGTCGGACCGAACGGCCAACTCTTCGGGCTCCAGACGCTCGCGGTCCAGTGCCACGGATTCACCGATGGACTGCACGACTGGATACCCGCGGTCGAGGCGCACGTCGCCTCGATGATCGCCGCCTCCGAGGTCCAGGCCCGTAGCGCGTAGATCGTCGGCCTCTAGGCTCGCGCGCCCACCTTCGCTGGAACCCCAGGGGCGCTCGACACATCCTCACCGCTGTCGATCGCGACGTGGGGAAGGATCCGATCGAGCCAACGCGGCATCCACCAGTTCCAGCGCCCGAGCAGGCGCATGAGCGCGGGCATCAGAACCATGCGGATGACGAACGCGTCGAGGAAGATCGCTACGGCCAGCCCGAGCCCGATCAGTTTGATGATCCTCGCGTCGCTCGTCACGAACGAGCCGAACACGGCGATCATGATCGCGGCTGCGGCGATGATGACGCGGGATACCTCGGTGAGGCCGCGGCGCACCGCGAGAACGTTGTCTCCGGTCGCGTGCCAGAGTTCGGCGATGCGCGACACCAAAAAGACCTGGTAGTCCATCGAGAGGCCGAAGAGCATGGCAAACAGGATCACCGGAACGAACGGTTCGATGGGTCCCCCGTCGCCGACGCCGATGATCGAGTGACCCCACCCCCACTGGAACACGGCGACGATGACGCCGAACGCCGCGGCGGCCGATAGCAGGTTGAGAGCCGCCCCGACGGCAGGCAACACGATCGACCGGAACGCGACGGCGAGCACGAGCATCGACAGGCCGACGACGACGGCGAAGAACACGGGAAGCGACTTCGCGATCGTCTGCGCGAAATCGACGTGGGTCGCAACCGCGCCTCCCACGTGAACGGTGATGCCTGCGTCGGCCGCGGCGACGCCGTACGTGTCCCGCACCCGATTGACGAGGTCCACGGTGGCGGCGCTTTGGGGATCGGTGGACGGAATGACCTGGAACATCGCCCCGGTGCCCGCGGCGTTGGGGATGGGGCCGATGGCGGCGACGACGCCGGGATCCGCCTGAAGGGTCGCGCCGAGGTCGGTGAGTGCCGTCGGGGACGTGGCGCCGGACAGGTCGGCGGTGACGATGAGCGGGCCGTTGGCGCCGGGTCCGAAGCCCTGGGTGATGAGGTCGTACGCGGTACGGGTCGAGCTTCCCGCGGGGTCGCTCCCCTGGTCGGCGTTGCCGAGCCTCAGGCCGATCGCGGGGATGGCGATGGCCCCGAGCACGGCGAGAGCCGCGATGGCCGCGACGAAGGGGTGGCGCAGGATGAACCCTCTCGACTTGCCCTTCGGAAGGTCGTGCGGCGAGAGAGTCGTGCCCGCCTCGAGGTCGCGCCGCTCCCGCCGGTTGAGCACCCGCATGCCGTACATCTGGAGGATGGCGGGCACGAGAGTGAGGGACGAGGCGACAGCGAAGAAGACGGTGATGGCCGCGGATGTCGCGAGGCCCGTGAGGAAGCTGATACGGGGCACGTACATCCCGGCGAGCGCGATGAACACCGTGACCCCAGCGAAGATGACCGCCCGTCCCGACGTGACGGACGCGCCGATGATGCTCTCGCTCACGGGCCGTCCCTCCTTGAGGCTGCGGCGATGCCTGTTGGTGATGAAGAGCGCGTAGTCGATGCCGATCCCCAGCCCAAGGAGCACGGAGATGATGGGGGCGGAGCTCGACAGTGGGCCAAGGTTGGACGAGAGCCCGACGGTGGTAACGGCAGCGGCGACCCCTGCGCCAGCGCCGAGCAGCGGGACGGTCGTCGCGGCGAACGAACTGAGGGCGAGCAGCAATACGAGTGCCGCGATTCCGATGCCGATAATCTCGCCGACACCGATCGATGGCGTGCTCAGCCGGTTCGCGCCTTGGCCTCCGTATGCGACGACGACGCCGTCGACGCCGTTCGCCTCGGAGACGATCGATCCGACCTGTTTCACGGAGTCGAGAGGCAGGGCGTATGCCTGACCGTTCCAGTGAAGAGACGCGAACGCGATCGTGCCGTCCCTGCTGACCTGGGTGGCCCCCTCGGGGGAATAGGGACTCGTGATACCAGCGACACCGGGGACCTCGGCAAGCCGCGCCAGCAGCGCGGTCATGTCCGCCTTGATCGTCGGGTCCGTCACGCCGGTGCCGGGCGAGTTCCAAACGATGGTGTCGGTGCTTCCCGAGGCCGCGGGGAAATTGGTGCCGAGAAAGTCGTACGCTGCCTGGCTGTCGGTTCCAGGAAGGGAAAACGAGTCGCGGAAGTCGGTCCCGGCGGCGGCGTTGGCCGCGGTCAGACCGATCACCGCGGCGATCCAGATGAGGATGACGAGAAGTGGCTTACGGGTTGAGAATTGGGCGAGGGGGTGCACGAGGAGTCCTTCTATACTGAACGAACGATCGGTAGAATCGGCTGTTGGTTGATCGTCGCACGAAACCTGAACGATCGTCAAGTAAGGTGATTGTTAGGTCACCCCAGGAGGCAAACCGATGACGTCGGAGTCGATGGAGACACGCGAAGACGCTCGCCGCACCGACACGCACCAACGCATACTTGAGGTCTCGGCGAGACTCTTCTCCGAGCGCGGATTCGCGGGAACATCTATCCGGGATATCGCCGCCGCGCTCGACGTCTCTAAGGCGGCGCTGTACTACCACTTCCCCTCCAAGGACGCGATCCTCGCCGAGATCGTCGCCCAACCGCTCGCCAGGGTTCGGGAGATACTCGCCGAGCCTCACCGCTTGTCGGACCGCGCGGGACGCGAGGCGTTCGTCCGCAATGCGGTCGGGGCGCTCGCGGAGAACGGGCCGGAGATGATGGCCGTCTTCCGTGATCCCATGCTCAGCGCCGCCATCGACGCCGAGGTCGCTGGCTCGGGCATCATCCGAAGCGTCGCGACCATGCTCGCGATGGGCCTCTCGGGAACCACGAATCCCGACGAGATCGTCCCGGCCCATCTCATACGCGCCATCGCGGCGGTCGCGGCTGGCGAAGCCGCGCTCGACAACTGGCGGCTTGCCTACCCGACGTCGACGCACCTCTCCCTCGACGACCAAGACGTGATCACCCGCCTGATTGTCGCGACGCTCGAAAGCTAGGCGGCGGTCCGCTCCACACTCGAGACGAACGTAGGCTCGACGCCATGAGGACCCGCTCCCGCATCCGCCCGCGCTACCGCTGGATCGTTGCCTGCCTCGTCCTCATCCCCGCCGTCGTCGCCGGCCCATGGGGCTACCTGCGCTTCGAGGCATGGGGGCACGTCACGGCGCCAGGAGCGACGCCGAGCCACGCGCACGCCGCGCTCGTCCTCGGCGCCAAGGTCGGCGACGACGGAGCGCCCAGCCCTTTCCTGCGCGAACGGATCGAACTCGGGGCCCAGCTGTACCTCGATGGCGTCGTCGACGTCGTCGTCATGTCGGGCGCGACGCACGGCGACGCGTACGACGAGCCGGCAACCATGCGCGATCTTGCGATGGCGCTCGGCGTCCCCGCAGAGGCGATCATCCTCGACAGGGAGGGGTTCGACACGTTCGCATCGTGCGCCAACGCTGCGGGTCCGCTCGACCTCGGCAGCGTCGTCATCGTCACGCAGGAATTCCACGTCGCGCGCGCCGTGTGGCTTTGCCGCGAGGCCGGACTCGACGCCCGCGGGATCTACCCCCCGATCCAGGGCCGCGCGGGAACGGTAACCGGCAACGTCCGCGAGGTGGGCGCCGACTGGAAGGCCGTCCTCAACGTGGTGGCGGGCCGCTAGGGGGTATCGTCCTAGCGAGCGAACGGAGCCCCGCGCATGTCGTCCTGGATCGCCTTCTCACTTCTCACCCTCACCGGTGTCGCGCACTCGGTGGCCGGCGAGATCCTCATGCTCAGACCCCTCGCCCGCGACGCCCACTGGACTGCTGACGTTTCGCGCCCACCCAAGCAGAGGATCCTGCGGTTCGCCTGGCACCTCACGACCATCGCCTGGCTCGGACTCGCCACCATCCTCGTCGGGGCGTCCGTGGGGGTGACGGTGGGAATCGTCTGCCTGGCCTCGGGCGTCTTTGGCTTCGTCACGCTGCGCAGTCATATCGCGTGGCCGCTGTTCATCGCGGCGGGGGCTTACAGCCTCGATGTTGCGGACGCGATGCCCCACGCCGTCCTTCTCGGCCTGATCGGCCTCGCCATAGGCGTCGCGGGGGCGGGCGCACTGCTCCACCTGGCCTGGGTGGTGGGAGCCTCGTGGGGAAAGGACCATGCGATCCCCGAGGACACTGTGACTTTCGCGCCGGTCGCAACGCCGGGGCGCATCATGACGCTCGGCGCCGCTGGAGCATCGGGAACCCTCGCCGGACTCCTGTGGTGGGTCACGTGGGGGACGGCACCGGCGTGGGTTTGGTGGCTTGTCGTCGCGGCCGCGCTCGTCCTCGTCCTCCGCGTCGCCGGGGATGGGAACCACGTAGGTTTCACGAAGAAGGCGAGAGCCACGCGATTCGCGGAGTTGGACGACGCGCTGTATACGCCGCTGTTCGTCACCCTGGCCTTCGGAGCGATCGCCACGCTCCACGCGGCGGGCTCGCCGTTCTAGTTCTGGGCGCTTGCTAGAGTGGCGCTAGCCGCAAGGGAGGACGCGCCAGCGTAGACGCGCCACCGGCCCCTTTCCCGTTCCTGGAGGTCATCCGTGAGCACTGACGACGCCGAGAACGCCCCCGCGCCAGACGGCACGCACTTCGGCTATTCCACGGTCCCCGCGACGGAGAAGGCCGGGAAGGTCGCCGAGGTCTTCAGTTCGGTCGCGCGACGCTACGACATGATGAACGACCTCATGACCTGGGGACTCCACCGACGCTGGAAAAGGTCGGCGATCCGGCTCGCAAGCATCAAGCCGGGCGACACCGTGCTCGATCTCGCAGGCGGAACAGGCGACCTCGCGCTGCGGATCGCGGACGCCGTCGGGCCCACGGGCGCGGTAACCCTCGCGGACATCAATCCCGCGATGCTTGCCGAGGCCGAGCGACGCCTCAAGGGCAATCCCCTGGCGGCCCGAATCACCATCGCGCTTGCCGATGCCGAGGCGCTTCCCTTCGCCGACGAGACCTTCGACATCGTCACCATCAGCTTCGGTCTTCGCAACGTCACCCGCAAGGACCGCGCGATCCGCGACATCCGCCGCGTACTGAAGCCGGGCGGGCGCCTCGTCGTGCTCGAGTTCTCGCGCCCGGTCGCGCGGCCCGTACGCCCGCTCTATGACGCGTACTCCTTCGCGGTCCTACCCGCGCTCGGCAAGGTGTGCACCAACGACGCTGCAAGCTACCGCTACCTCGCGGAAAGCATCCGCGTGCACCCGGATCGCGACACCCTGCGGGACATGATCGTCGCGGCCGAGTTCGCGAGCTGCGACTGTACGACACAATGCTGTTCGGCATCGTCGCCGCGCACGTCGGCGTCAAGGCGTAACAGAACCGCATCGATCGCTCGTTCGATTTCGCCCATGTGGGAGCGCTCCCATAGACTCCGTTCGTGACCACTTCCGCCGACTCCTCCCGGCCTTTGCGCGCCCGCGCGGCCTGGGATACGTGGGTCGAGCGCACCATCATTTCGCGTGTCACGATCGCCAGGATGATCCCGCGCGTCGGCTGGACCCTCGCGGTACCGCTCGTCGGCATGAACCTCGTCGCCGGCGCTCTCCCCGTCGCGTTCGTCATCGCGACCTCCGTGGTGATCGGTCGCGTGCCCGCCGCCGTCGAGAGCGGCGTGCCGCTTCCGAGGCGTGGAACTCCCTTGTCCGCGCGTTCCTCCTCGCCGCGGGCGCCTTCCTCCTCGCGCGCATCATCGCGCCCGTGGTGACGGCCCTGTCGTCACGAGTGCGGCGGCGCATCGACGGCCAGCTTCGCGCGGAGATCCTGGACCTAACGTCCCGCACCGTCTCGATCGCTCCGATGGAAGACCAGGACGTGCTCGACGAGCTTGGCGAGGCGACGCGTCAATTCGACGACGACGTACGCACGCCGGGCCAGGCGGTCGCCGGAATCGTCGCGCTCCTCGCGCGCTACGGCGCGCTCGCGAGCTTCTGCGTACTCGCCAGCGTCGCGTCCTTCTGGTGGACGGGACCCGTCGTCTTCTGCATCACCATGATGTTCCGCAACGCCAACCGCGGAGGCCTGCGACGGTACTCCGCCATCTGGCGCACGGTGATGCCCTCGACGCGCGAACGGAGTTACCTGCGCGAGCTCTCGCTCGGAGACGTCGCCGCGAAGGAGACGCGGATCTTCGGCATCAACGCCTGGCTTACGGGCCGGTTTGAACGCGCCCATTGGGCGGTCTACGGCCCCGTCGGGCGCGCCCGGCGCCGCGTCTTGTTCTATCCCTTCCTCTTCACCACGGCCATCGGGCTCGCGGCTCTCGCGTGGGTCGTATTCGCTATCGGTCAGGCCTCCGTCGAGCAGACGATCTCGCTCACCGCGCTCGCGCTGTCGCTCCAGGCGGTCATGGGAGCGATCGCGCTCGGCAGCGCCTACGAGGAGGCCGACGTCCCGACGCAGTGGGGCATGCGCGTCATCGAGGCGATGCGCAGGCTCCGCACCCACATCGAGCGAGCGGAGGCGCGCGAGCGCGAGCAGACCGCCGCGAACGTCGCTCGCGAGTCCGTCGGAGTCGCGAGCCTTGTCGGCGTCGACGTCCGGGCGCTCCCGAGCGCGAGCCTCGTGTTCCACGACCTCCGGTTCGCCTACCCCGGGACGAGCGATCTCGTCGTCGACGGGCTCGACCTCGAGATCCCGGCGGGCCGCTCGACCGCGATCGTCGGCGTCAACGGCGCGGGCAAGACCACCCTCGTCAAGCTCCTCAGCCGCCTGTACGAGCCGACGGGCGGAGCGATCCTCGCGGACGACGTCAACATCGGGCGCCTCGACGCGAACGCGTGGCGGCGCCAGGTTAGCGTCATCTTTCAGGACTTCATCAAGTACGAGTTCACGGCCGCAGACAACATCGCCATGGGGGCGATCCACGCCGCCAGGGACGACGCGGAGATCAGGGAGGCGGCTCGGCGCGCAGGAATCCTCGACGCGTTCGACGACCACCCGCTCGGGCTCGACACCCCGCTCGCGCGGGCGTACGAGGGCGGCATCGACCTCAGCGGCGGGCAGTGGCAGCGGATCGCGATCGCCCGTTCTCTCTACGCCCTGCGCAAGGGGGCCAAGATCCTCGTCCTCGACGAGCCGACGTCCGCGCTCGACGTCCGTGCGGAGGTCGCCTTCTTCGACCGCTTCGTCGAACTGACCCAGGGCGTGACCTCCCTGCTCATCTCGCACCGGTTCTCGTCCGTGCGCAGGGCCGACCACATCGTCGTCATCGAGGCGGGGAAGGTGAGCGAGCAGGGATCCCACGCCCAACTCATGAAGGCCGGCGGCCACTACGCGAGGCTCTTCTCCCTCCAGGCCGAGCGCTTCGCCAAGGGCCTGTCCGCCGAGGGAGATCTCGTCGACGCGGCCGTCGACCCCGATGCACTGGTCGATCTTGGGGAGGTGACCGCACCGTGATCGAAACCCTGCGAGGCACCCTGACGCTTGTGCGTATCGCGTGGACGGCGAGTCGGGGTCGCTTCCTCCTGTCCTTCTTCCTCATGCTCCTGCAGTTCACCGCCATGCCCCTCGCCGCGCCCGCTCTCGCCGCGCTGACCAACGCGGCGATCGCGCACGATGCGTCGAGGGTCACGGGCGCGGCGATCGCCGTGGCCGTGTTCACCATGGCGGGTCTCGTCGCCGGGCACTTCGGGCACATCTTCTACTTCGAGCTCGGGGAGAGGGTCCAGCTCGCGCTCGAGCGCGACCTCATCGACCTGAGCAACGGATCCGCCGGGCTTGAGCACCACGAGCGGCCGGACTACGCGGACAAGCTGCGCGTCGTGACCCAGGAGGTCGACTGGGCCGGCTGGAGCGTCATGGGCATGCTCTTCAGTGCCATCGGCCTCGGCGTGGGCGGCGTCATCACCGCGTTCCTTCTCGCCACGTTGAATCCGTGGCTCCTCCTGCTCCCCCTCTTCGCGATCCCGTCGCTCGTCCTCGGCCGTCGCGGCGAGGTCGTCATGGGCAAGGCTCGCGAAGACGCCGCGCCCTTCACGCGGCGCGTGCGTCACGTCTTCCGCCTCGCGACCGACGCCGGCCCGGCCAAGGAACTTCGCGCATGCGGGCTCGGCGAGGAGATGTACCGACGCCAACGCGATTCGTGGGACGACGCGACGCGCGTGCTCATACGCGGTGAGGACCGCTCCGCGATCCTTCAGGTCGCCGGCCAGGTCTTCTTCGCCATCGCCTACATCGGCGCGACGCTTCTGGTGGTGCGCGACGTCGTGACGCACCAAGGCTCGGTGGGGGACGTCGTGCTGGTGATCTCGCTTGCGAGCCAGGTCAACCAGCAGGTCACGCAGTCCGTATTCCTCCTCGTGGGCCTGCAGCGCATCTCGCGAACGCTGACGAACCTCGCGTGGATCCGGGAGCTCGTCGAGAGGGACCTTCCCGTTCCCGACCTCGACCTGCCCCGCACGATCAAGCGCGGCATCGAGCTCCGCGACGTCTCCTTCGCGTACCCCGGCACGGAACGGATCGTGCTGGGCGGCGTCAATCTCCACCTGCCCGCCGGACACACGGTCGCCATCGTCGGCGAGAACGGCGCGGGCAAGACCACCCTCGTCAAGCTGCTGTGCCGCTTCTACGAGCAGACCGACGGCACCATCGAGATGGACGGCGTGGACATGCGCCGGTACGAGCTGGACGCGTGGCGCGAGCGGATCGCCGCGGGCTTCCAGGACTTCGCGCGTTTCGAGTTCCTCGCCCGCGAGGTGATCGGCGTGGGCGACCTGCCCCAGATTGAGGACACCGCCGCAGTGACGAAAGCCCTCGATCGCGCCCGGGGGACGGAGCTCCTGGAGCGCCTGTCCGATGGTCTCGAAACCCAGCTCGGGAAGTCCTACGCCGACGGCACGGAACTCTCGGGAGGGCAGTGGCAGAAGCTGGCGCTCGGACGCGCCATGATGCGCGAGACCCCGCTCCTGCTCATCCTCGACGAGCCCACGAGCGCGCTCGACGCGCAGGCGGAACACAACCTCTTCGAGGAATACGCGGCATCCGCCAAGCGCATCGGCAAGACGACCGGGGCGATCACCGTGCTCGTCTCCCACCGGTTCTCGACCGTTCGCATGGCCGACATGATCCTCGTGGTGAACGACGGGCGTATCCAGGAGTCCGGCACGCACGACGACCTCATCGCGCTCGGCGGCCTCTACGCCGAGCTCTACGGCATGCAGGCCCAGGCGTACTCGTGAGTCGCCGCGCGCCCCGCGCACCGACGACGTACCGTAGCTCCAGGGAAGAGGGGGTCTTCGTGCGCGGATATCGCGGCATCGTCAGCACCATCGCAGGACTCGTCATGCTCGCCGGATGCTCGGGGGATCCGGCAGGTAGCGCGCAACCCGCCGACGCGCTCGAGAGGGACTTCCACGAAGCCGTGGTTCGCGCCCAAGCCGAGGCCGAGGCGGGAGGCGCGGACGAGGCCCAGCTCGCCATCCTCGACGAGGCGCTGACCACCAACGAGATCACCCTTGACGATGAGCAACAGGCAGTCCACGACTTCGGGGACTGTCTCGATCGCGCGGGATTCGCGTTGGCGGATCTCCAAGTGATCGATGATGGCGGCTTCAAGATCCTCGACTACAAAGTCATGGCGGGCGACGAGGACACGACGCTCATGGACGCCTGCGAGGCGAAGACTTTCCGCTGGGTCGACAGGCTCTACCAGACGCAGCCTGCGGCAACGCGCGCGCGCGACGCACATTTCGCGGAAGAACTGCCCGGCCTGATCGACTGCCTCCGGGAGGGAGGGATCGCCGTCGATGACGACTCGCCCGCCGACGAGGTCAAGCAAGCGATGCTCGCCTCTATCCGGGAATTGGGTAGCGACCCGGAGAATGGCGGGGAGCCAACCGCCATACGCTGCCTGAGCGCCGCAGGAATCAACGGTTTCTAGCCGCATGTCCTCGAGCCCTGACTCGCCGACGGCCGCCCCGTTAGGCTGGCGTCGTGCCCATTACCCTCGTCCTCGCGTCCGCGTCCCCCGCGCGCCTCGCGACGCTCCGCGCGGCGGGGATCGAGCCCCAGGTGATCGTCTCCCACGTGGACGAGGACGCCGCCCTGGAAGCCGCGCGCTCCGCCGTCCCTGAGCTCTCGGCCGCCGGTGCCGCGCTGGCCCTCGCTCGGGCCAAGGCGGAAGAAGTGGCTCGGGTCCACGCGCCCGCGGCGCTGGTGCTCGGCTGCGACTCCATGCTCGAGTTCGACGGCGTGATCTTCGGCAAGCCCGGCACCCCCGAGGTCGCCCGCGAGCGCTGGCACACGATGAGCGGCGGGGAGGGCGTGCTCCACACGGGACACTGGCTCGTCGACGCGCGCGGCGCCGAGCAGGCCGCCGTCGGCGATACCGCCTCGACCCTGGTCCGATTCGCGGACCTCACGGACGCCGAGATCGACGCGTACATCGCCACGGGCGAGCCCCTCCACGTCGCGGGCGGCTTCACCATCGACGGACTCGGCGGACCCTTCGTCGAGGGCGTCACGGGCGACCATCACACCGTCGTTGGGCTCAGCCTGCCGCTCCTCAGGCGCCTATGCGCGTCCGTCGGGGTAACGATCCCGGAGCTGTGGACCTCCGCCTGATTTGTGGGGTCGCCACAACCTACGGCCACGTAACCACGGCCCTGTCCGATTTCCTTGTCGATCCTCCACAAACTCGCGGGGCGAGGCTTGGCCCCGAGCCCAAAGTTCGCGTGCGCCATCGCTCGCGAGGCGTGACGAGCCCGGAAGCGCGCTAACGTGGCGGAGTGTCGTCCTTCGATTCCGTGCTGGTCGCCAACCGAGGCGAGATCGCGGTACGGGTCATCCGTGCCTGCAGGGACTCCGGGCTTCGCTCGATCGCCGTATATGCGGAGTCCGATCGCGACGCCCCCTTCGTCTCCCTCGCCGACGAGGCCTACGCGCTGAACGGAGCGATCGCCTCCGACACCTACCTCAGCATTCCGAAGCTCCTGGACATCGCCGCGCGCTCCGGCGCGCGGGCCGTTCACCCCGGGTACGGCTTCCTCGCCGAGAACTCCGACTTCGCGCGCGCCGTGATCGAGGCGGGCCTCACGTGGATCGGCCCCTCCCCGGACGCCATCGACGCGCTGGGCGACAAGGTGTCCGCCCGACACATCGCCCAGAAGGCGGGCGCGCCCCTGGTTCCGGGCACGGCGGACCCCGTGACCTCGGCCGACGACGTCCTCGCCTTCGCGAAGGAGCACGGGCTTCCCATCGCCATCAAGGCGGCGTTCGGCGGCGGCGGGCGCGGGCTCAAGGTAGCGCGGGCCCACGAGGACATCGTCGAGTTGTACGAATCGGCCGTGCGCGAGGCCACGGCAGCGTTCGGCCGCGGCGAGTGTTTCGTCGAGCGCTTCCTCGACCGTCCCCGCCACGTCGAGACCCAGTGCCTCGCGGACTCCCACGGCAACGTCGTCGTCGTCTCGACGCGCGACTGCTCGCTCCAACGGCGTCACCAGAAGCTGGTCGAGGAGGCGCCCGCGCCGTTCCTCACGGACGACCAGAACGCCGAGCTCGTCCGATCCTCGAAGGCCATCCTCAGCGAGGCGAAGTACGAGGGCGCGGGAACGTGCGAGTTCCTCGTCGGCACGGACGGCACCATCTCGTTCCTCGAGGTCAACACGCGACTTCAGGTGGAACACCCTGTCAGCGAAGAGGTCACGGGCATCGACTTGGTGCGCGAGCAGTTCCGCATCGCAGCCGGGGGGTCGATCGCGGACCTGAAGCCCGAGGTTCGGGGGCACTCGATCGAGTTCCGCATCAACGGCGAGGATCCCGGAGCGGGGTTCATGCCGTCGCCCGGACGCATCTCCCGGCTGATCCTCCCCCACGGCCCCGGGGTGCGCGTGGACGCGGGCGTTCGACAGGGAGACACGGTCTCCGGCGCCTTCGACTCCCTCCTGACCAAGATCATCGTCACCGGCGCGACGCGTACCCAGGCGATCGAGCGCGCGCGCCGCGCCCTGTCCGAGATGGAGGTTGACGGAGTTCCGACCGTTCTGCCGTTCCATCGAGCCGTGCTCGAGGCGCCGGAGTTCGTCGCGGCCGACGGCGTATTCGGGGTCTTCACGACGTGGATCGAGACGGATTTCGCGGCGGTGGTCGCCGGCCTTGGCCGCGCGGGATCCACAGGGGGCGAAGGAACGGACGACGTCGCGATGTCGCGAGTCGTCGTCGAAGTGGGAGGCAAGCGCCTCGAGGTGGTGCTGCCCGCCGCTCTTGCCGCTGCGGGGCGCGCGAACTCTCGGGGGGGCGGACCCGCGCGTCGCGGTGCGCGCCGTACCGCGCCGGTCAGGCTCGCCTCGGGCAAGACGCTCACGTCCCCCATGCAGGGGACGGTGGTCAAGGTCGCCGTCAAGGAAGGCTCAGCTGTCGAGGAGGGCGACCTGATCGTCGTTCTCGAAGCGATGAAGATGGAGCAGCCCCTCGTGGCCCACCGCGCTGGCATCGTGACCAAACTCGCGGCCGAGGTCGGCGCTGGCGTCACGTCGGGCGCCGCGATCTGCGAGATCGAGCCCGCGGAATAGTCTTGCTCGAATTACGCAACACGCGCGTTGCGTTTTTTTGACACGAACCCCACTCTCGTCCTACTCTGACCCCAGAGGTTAGGTAACCCTAACCACCGGATAGGAGGGGTGGCGGCGTGCTCGCTAATTTCTTGATCGGCCTGCGCGAGGGTCTCGAGGCGTCCCTCGTCATCGGCATCCTTGTGGCCTATCTCGTGAAGACTGACCGCCGCGAGCGCCTGCCTCACGTATGGGCGGGCGTGGGCGTTGCGATCGCCATCTCGCTGGCGTTCGGCGCCGCGCTGACGTACGGCCCCCGCAACCTCTCGTTCGAGGCCACGGAGGCGATCGGGGGGTCGCTGAGCATCGTCGCCGTTGGTCTCGTGACCTGGATGATCTTCTGGATGGCAAAAACGGCGCGCCACCTTCGCCGCAACCTCGAATCCTCCCTCGACGCCGCCATCGAGGTCGGCACCTTCGCCGTCGCGACCATGGCCCTCATTGCCGTCGGCCGCGAGGGTCTCGAAACCGCGCTGTTCCTCTGGGCTAGCGTCAACGCAGCAGGCGCCTCCACCGCCCCCCTCGTCGGCGCCGTGCTCGGCCTGAGTTGCGCGGTCGCGCTCGGCTGGGCCATCTACCGCGGCGCCCTACGCGTCAACCTGCGCGAGTTTTTCCGGTGGACCGGCCTCGTCCTCATCGTCGTCGCGGCCGGGGTACTCGCCTACGGCATCCACGACCTCCAGGAGGCCGGGGTCCTTCCCGGCGCGAGCCTCCTCGCCTTCGACGTCTCCTCCCAGATCCCGCCGTCGTCGTGGTACGGAACCATCCTGAAGGGCACCGTCAACTTCTCGCCTGAGACCACGGTGCTCCAGGCGATCGCGTGGGTCGCATACGCCGTGCCGACCCTCGTCCTGTTCACTCGCACGGCGTTCACCCGGCCCGCTCCCGTGGACGCCGCCCCGCGGACCGTTGCCGCGGAGCGCGAAACCGTACCCCAGCGCTAAGCCCCCTCTAGGAGACACACCATGTCGCACCGCACCCTGCTGCCCACCCTCGCCGTTCTTGGCGCGCTCGCGCTCGCCGGCTGCGCGCCCGCCGCGTCGGACGCCGCCTCCATCTCGGTCGAGGCGACGGACACGAGTTGCGTTCTCTCGGACAACCAGGCGCCCGCGGGGACCGTCACGTTCGCGATCCATAACGGCGGCGCGAAGGCTACCGAGTTCGAGGTATTCACAGCCGTAGACGGGTCGGTCGTCTCCGAGGCAGAGGATCTCGGGCCGGGGCTTACCCGCGAACTGACCGTCCAGCTACCCGAGGGCTCGTACGTCGTCGCATGCGTCCCCGGAATGACGGGCGACGGGATACGCGCCGACTTCAGCGTCACGCCGTCGGGCGCGACGGTCACCCTCGCGCCGATCGAAGGGGACGACGACGGGGACGAGTAGCGACACATCTCGCCGTGGCGAAACGGGACGATGCCGATTCGCTGGCATTGCAGTTAAGGTGAGCGCATGACTGGACCTCAACGACGAGCCACCAGCCTTGTCATGGTTGCCACCTGGCTCACCCTCGACCTCATCCGGTTCGCCGGACCCCTCATCAGCCAGCTGTTCGACATCGGCGTGACCGTCGCGGCAGCAGCTGCCGTAGCGACGTACGTCGGCGGCAGCGCGCTCGCATGGGTCGGTGCGCTCGTCGCGCGCCAGGTGGGACACGGGAAGGTGCTTCTGTGGCTCGCCCTCGCGCTCGTCGTTCTGCGCGTCCTCCTTCCCTTCCTGTCGACCGACGTCCTCATCATCTACGGCCTCATCGCGCTCGGCCTCTCCCTCGCGCTGCTGCTGCTCGCCGCGAGCGGGACAACGGACGTCGCGGGCGGAGCGGGTGTGCTCGCCGCGGCAGGAATGGGCGCGATGGTCGCGCTGGGCGAGCAGGGAATCCTCCGCACGTGGGACGCCCTGTGGCGCGACGATCTCATCAGTTGGATCGCGACGGTAGTGCTGTGCCTCGCGCTCCTCTACGGCACCTGGCGCGCGCGACGCGAGACCCCCTCCAGGCCGGCGCGCGGACTGTGGGCGTTCGGCCTGTGGCTCTCCGTCGCCGCCTTCGCGCTGGCGAACGCCGCATTCCTGTCGTCCCAGTCGGGCTACCACCTCGGCATCGCATTCGTGCTCGGCAGCGCTGGCCTCGCGGCTGGCGTGTACGGCGCTTCGCGCCGACCGAACCTACCCATCGCGGCGGTGGCCGTCGTGTCCGTCGTCGCGCTACTCGCCACGTGGACGATGGTCGCCTTCTCCGGGCCGGTTCTCGTCGTGATGATCCCCGTCGCGAGCGCCACCATCACCTACCTCGCGAGCCGCGCCGTCCATCCGGCCCCCGTTGCCCGGCCGACCGGGGTCAGGAGTCTCGGCGCCTCCGCCTCCTTCGGCCTTCTGACGCTCGCACCCTTCATGCTCGTTCAGCTCGACTACGACATCCCCATCGGCATTCCCCACCTCCTCGTGATCGTGATCGCCGTCGGCGGGATCGCCATGGCGGCCATCCTCCGCTCGCGCGCGATAAAGTCCGGTCAGCCGCTCGCCCACGCAACGGTCGGCTTCCGTCGCCGCGCCGCGATCGGCATGCTCGCCTCGCTCGCGCTCGGCACGTTCCTCGTGGTCACGTTCAACACGGGCGCCGGTTCTCCGGGAGAGCATCCCTCACAACTTCGCGTCGTGTCGTGGAACCTTCACTACGGCGTAACGCCCGGGTACACCGGCGGCCCCGGCGTGGAACTCGACCAAACCATCGAGTACCTTCGGGCGCAGAACGCCGACGTCCTGTTGCTCCAGGAGGTCGAGCGCGGCTGGATTCTCGCGGGAGGAACCGACCTGCTCCAGTACATCGCCGACGCCCTCGACATGAACTACGTGTACGCCGGGGCGCACGACCGCCAGTTCGGGAACGCGATCCTGTCGCGCTACGACATCACGGACCCGTCGATCATCCGCTTGCCGTACGGCGCGGGGCCGCAGGGTCGTAGCGCAATCGTCGGAACCATCGCGACAGCCGACGGGCCCATCCAGTTCGTCTCGGTACATCTCCAGCACAAGAACGACTCCGCGACGCGCGTGGCCGAGGTCGAGACGCTACTCGCGTCGCTCGATCCCGCGCCGGCTCGGATGATCGCCGGGGACTTCAACGCAAGGCCCGACTCGCCGTCGGTGGCCATGATGCTCGCCGCGGGGTATACGAGCGCCCAAGACGCGTTGCTCGGCGAACAGGACACGTACATCGCCTCGGACTTCATCGCGAGGATCGACTACCAGTTCCTGTTGGGCGTGCGCGGGACGGACTTCGCCATCGGCGATTCGCCTCGCTCCGATCACATGAACCTCGCGCTCACGGTATCCCTGCCGTAGGCCTAGCCGCGACGCTCCGGGTGGACGCCTAGTCGGGCAGTCCGTCGAAAACGGCGCGCGTCATGGTTATCCCCAGGCGCGTCGCGCCAGCGGCGATCAGCGCCAGCGCCTGCTCGGCCGTGGCGATGTCGCCGGACGCCTCGATGCCGATGCGACCGCCCACCGCCTCCTTGAGTATCTCGACGGCGTGCACCGTCGCGCCTCCCTCAGGGTGACGGCCCGTCGACGTCTTCACGTAGTCCGCGCCCGCCCACTCCGCTGCGGTCGCCGCTCCGGCGATCTGCTCGTCGCTCAGCGCGGCGGTTTCGAGAATCGCCTTGAGCAGACGCCCGTCGGGCACCTCCGCCCGTACGGCCGCGACGTCGGCCTTCACCGCGTCGTAGTCCCCGCGCTGCGCCGCCGCGATGTCGATGACCATGTCCACCTCGTGGGCGCCCGCCCAGAAGGCGCTGGCGGCGTCGTTCGCCTTACCCTCGCTGGACTGACTCCCGTCGGGGAACGCACAGACGGTAACGACCCTCAGCGGCCCGGGATCGTCGAGGGGCAAGAACGACGGCGGAACACATACGGCGAACACCCCGAGATCCCTGGCCTCGGCTACTGCGGCCGCGACGTCCTCCGAGGTCGCTCCCGCATCGAGGATCGTGTGATCGACGTAGAGGGCGACGTCCGCGCGGGTGAGGCTCACCCGTCCAGTCTGCCAGTCCCGACCGCACCCGGCGAAAGGCGCTCGTTCACGTGACGAGCCGCCCGCGGTCGCGACGTTGACAACGGGGGGGTGTTCCGAACGCCGACGCCGGCACCGTCGCGTAGAGGCGACGGAAGCCTCCCTGCAGGCAGATACGGATCGAAATGCGGTACCTATCGACCGTAAATGCCCGCAGGGGCGTTCTGATTCCGTCGAACAGCCTCCCGGCGACCGTAATTGCCCGCAGGGACGTTCCGGATCGCGGGGAACGGCTGCCCGCGCGGTCGAGCCGCGGGACACCCGTGACCCTGTCAGATGCTCGACGCGCCACCAACCCCTCGAACGAGCGCGCCTAGCCGTCGGCCACGGCCTCGTATCCGGCAACCACCGCCGCGGCGAGGTCCTCTCGCACGTCGTACGGCTGGAACGCCGCCCACGCCGCGTCGAGGCTCGCGAGCTCGAGGTCCCCGACGGTCCAGCCCGCCTGACTCACGAGACGGGACATCTCGAGCGACGTGCTGGTGCCGCACATCAAGCGATTGTCCGGGTTGATCGTGACGGAGAACCCGAGGTCGCGAAGCTTGGTGATCGGATGCTCCGCGATCGAGCGCGCCGCTCGCGTCTGGACGTTGGACGTCGGGCAGATCTCGAGCGGGATGCGGTTGTCGCGCACGTACGCGGCCGTCACCCCGAATCGCGGCTCCTCGGAGTTCGCGTCGTGGACGTCCTCGAGTATGCGAATGCCGTGCCCGATCCTTCGCGCCGAACCCACTCCAACCGCCTCCGCGATGCTCGGGGGGCCGTCCGATTCGCCCGCGTGGATCGTCGTGGGAAACAGCCCGGTGCGAAGCAGCGCGAACGCCTCCGCGTGACGCGACGGAGGGAACCCGTGCTCCGCGCCCGCGATATCGAATCCGACGCACCCGTGGTCGCGGTTCGCGAGAGCGAGGCGCGCGATCTCGAGCGACCGACTCGCCTGCCGGATCCCCGTGAACAGGACTCCGACGCGAATCGGCGAGCCCGCCTCCCTCGCCTCGGCGACGCCGTCCTCCACCCCGGCCTGAACCGCGTCGACCACCTGCTGAAGCTCAAGCCCACCGGCGAGGTGCTGCTCCGGCGCGTAGCGAAGCTCGACGTAGATCGCCCCGTCGGCCGCGTGGTCCAGGACCGCCTCGCGCGCGACGCGCTCGAGCGCGGGTCGAGTCTGCATCACGCCGACCGTGTGCTCGAACGTCCCGAGGAAGCGCGGAAGCGAGCCCGCCGACGCCGCCTGAAGGAACCATGCTCCCAGCGAGGTCGCGTCGCTCTCCGGCATCTCGCGTCCTGCGTCCTCGGCCAACTCGAGGATCGTGCCGGCGCGGAGCCCGCCGTCGAGGTGGTCGTGTAGGACAATCTTCGGGAGCGCAATCGCGGCAGCCTCAATGAGCGTCATGGCCGACGCCTCGCGCGAGGGAGGATCATCCACGACACGTGCGACCAGTTCCCGAGCGCCCGCAGCCCCGAGCCACCGTCACGGATCTCGGCATCGGTGATCGCGTACAGCTGGGCGCTTCCCGGCTCGTACGCCGAGAATCCACGTTCAAGTCGCCTCACAAGCAGAACGACGTGGCGCGGGATGACCGTGTCGATTCCCCGCGCCGAGTCTCCCGACGCGTAAATGGGCACCGGTATGCCGTCGCGAAGAGCGGCGGACGCGTGGCTGATGAGGGCGTCGATATCCGCCTCGTCCGTGTCGTCGACGACCGAGCCGCGAAACGCGAGGCCCGCGAAGCGGGTGGCGTTGTTCACCCTCCACGGCGGCGTTCCGAGTCGCTCCGGCCACGGAAGCAGCAGGAGAAGGCCACGCCGGACCGTCGCGGCGTGGATGACTCGCTGCAGGGCGTGCCAGCGCCGCTCGACGGTATCGAGCCTCGCGCCGATCCGAATGCTCGCGACCTCGGGCGGCACGTAACCGCCGAATCGATGCCCTCCCGCGACCCACAGGGCGACGAACGGGTCACCGATCATCAACATGAGGGCCATGCTCGCCGCGCCACACGTCGTCTGATCGACCTGCCTCGCCAGGGTTCCCGCGAGAAACACGGGGCCCTCGTTCTCTCGGGGCAGCGGACTCGCCGCGACGTGTCGCTCGCTACCGGGCAACGAATCCCACAGGCGAGCGAGCACGATCACGGCGCGAGCGGGGGCGCCGGACGCTAGCGCCCGGTCGATCACCCCGCGCGCCTCGTCGTCGAGATCAACGACCACCTTCGCGAGCGCGAATCGCTCCGCCTCAGGAAGGCGCGCGGTGATACGACGCGCGGAGCGCGCGAAGACGGTATCCGCCCCAGACCGCTCCGCCCGTGCCGCGAGGGCCATGGCCCGGTTGACCGCCTCGGCGCTACCCCACCGCCGACGCAGGCCCAACGCCCGTGCGGTACGCGCAAGCGCCGTCGTGAGTTGCCAGGCCATCTACGTGTCGCTTTCCAGGCTCGCCGCGGCGTCCTTGACGCTCTGCGCCGACGCGCGGTTCAGCACGAGCAAAGCTTCGGGAGTGTCGACGATCACGAGGTCATCCGCGCCCACGATCACCACGGGCTTGTCTCCCCCCACGACCATGGCTCCCGCCGCGCCGACCGTCCCGACGGGCGCCGTGCGCCCCACCCGGATGACGCCGTCGGCGTCGGGGGCCAGCATCGACGCGAGGACGGAGAAGTCGCCCACGTCGATCCAGTCGCAGTCGGAGGGAACGACGGCGACGCCGCCGTCGGCTGCCACGGGTTCGGCTATCGCATGGTCGATCGCGATCTTGGTCAGCGTGGGCCATACCGCGTCGAGCACGGATCCACGCTCCGGACCGTCCCACGCGTCGGCGATCGCTCGAACGCCGTCGTGAAGGGCGGGGTGGAGACGCGCCAGGTGCCCCAGGAGCACGTCCGTGCGCGCGACGAACATTCCCGCGTTCCAGAAGTGGTGCCCGCCGTCGAGGTACGCCTGCGCCCGCGCGGCGTCGGGCTTCTCGTGGAACGCCTTCGCAGCGAACGCGCCGTCGATGCCAGGGAGCTGCTCGGAACGCTCGATCCACCCGAACCCCGTCGCCGCGAAGCGTGGGGCGATCCCGATCGTGACGACCTTCCCCGCCTCGGCGGCCGCCGTCGCGATGCCGATCGCGCGGAGCAACGCGTCGGGTTTGCCTATCGCGTGATCCGCGGCGAAGGCCCCGAACACGTGCGGGCCGTGGCGGCGCTCGAGCACCGCGGCCGCGAGCGCGATCGCCGCCATCGAGTCGCGTGGGCTGGGCTCGGCCAGGATGTCGCCCGCGGCGAGATCCGGCAGTTGCGCGTGAACGGCGGCCTCGTGGGCGGCGCCCGTGACGATCATGGTCCGCTCGGCGACGGGCGCGAGGCGGGAGACGGTCGCCTGAAGCAGGCTCGATCCCGAACCCGTGAGGTCAAGCAGGAACTTGGGGCGGTCCGGCCGCGACAGCGGCCATAGGCGAGTGCCCGATCCCCCGGCGGGAATCACGGCGGAAAACCCGACGTTCGAAGGATCGGACGCGACGCTAGCGCTGACGGGGTCGAGGCTCACGGAGTCCAGACTAGGATGTATCCCAACGGCACACACCCATCGGAGGGAGGGAACCGTGTCCGCAGGCCTCGGCATTTACCGTGGGCGCACCGGAATGTGGATGTGGCTCGCGCATCGAACAACCGGCGTAGCGGTCTTTTTCTTTCTCCTCGTACACGTCACGGACACCGCGCTCGTCCGCGTGTCACCCGAGGCTTACAACCAGGTCATCGGGATGTACAAGAACCCAGTGATGGGGCTTGTGGAGTCCGGCCTCGTCGCCGCGATTACCTTCCACGCGCTGAACGGCCTTCGCATCATCTCCGTCGACGGCGGCAAGTGGGCCAACCGTCATCAGGTCGCGCTCTCCTGGGTCGTGTGGATCGTCTGGTTCCTCGCGATGGCGGCGTTCCTACCGCGCCACCTCGGCAACGTATTCGGAGGCGAGTGATGGCCGCGCCCGAGACCATTCCCCCGCGCTACCGCCGCGACTCCCCGAGCCGCACCCACGCCGAGCGATGGTCCTGGTTGTTCATGCGCCTATCAGGCGTCGTCCTCATCGTCCTCGTCGCGACGCACCTCATCGTGAACCTCATGACCGGAGACGGCATCAGCGCGATCGATTTCGCCTTCGTCGCGGGAAAGTGGGCCAACCCGCTCTGGCAGTGGTGGGACGCGACCATGCTGGTCCTCGCGATGATCCACGGCAGCAACGGCATCCGCGTACTCATCAACGACTACGCGCGCACGGGTTGGCTCCGAAAGACGCTGAAGTCCGCCCTCGCCGCCGCCTTCTCGCTCGTCGTCGTGCTCGGCAGTCTCGTGATCTTCACGTTCGACCCGTGCCCGACCAACGGGAAGGTCACCGACCTTAACCCGGAGGTGTGCGCGTCCATCCTGAACGCCCAGAACCCCTCGGAGGACTCGTGATCGAGCACGAATACGACGTCGTCATCGTCGGCGCGGGCGGGGCGGGAATGCGCGCCGCGCTTGAAGCGTCCCCGAACGCCAAGACGGCCGTACTGACCAAGCTCTACCCCACGCGTTCCCACACGGGAGCAGCGCAGGGAGGAATGGCGGCCGCGCTGTCCAATGTCGAGGACGACAACTACGAGTGGCACGTCTACGACACCGTGAAGGGCGGCGACTACCTGGTCGACCAGGACGCGGCGGACATCATGTGCCGCGAGGCGATCGACGCCGTACTCGACCTCGAGAAGATGGGCCTCCCGTTCAATCGCACCGAGGACGGCAGGATCGACCAGCGGCGCTTCGGCGGCCACACGCGGGAGCACGGCGCGGCCCCCGTTCGCCGCTCGTGCTTCGCCGCGGACCGCACAGGGCACATGATCCTTCAGACCCTGTACCAACAGTGCGTGAAGCAGGACGTGGAGTTCTACAACGAGTTCTACGTGCTCGACCTCATCCTGAGCGGCGACCCCCAGAAGGCTAAGAAGGGGGCGAAGGTCTCCGTCTCCGGCGTCGTCGCCCTCGAGCTCGCCACCGGCGACATCCACACGTTCTCCGCCAAGTCCGTCGTCCTCGCGACGGGCGGAGCGGGGAAGGTCTACAAGACGACGTCCAACGCCCACACGCTGACGGGCGATGGCATGGCGATCGCGCTACGCGCGGGTCTTCCGCTCGAGGACATGGAGTTCTTCCAGTTTCACCCGACGGGCCTGTACGGCCTAGGGATCCTTCTGAGCGAGGCCGCGCGCGGCGAGGGCGGCATCCTCCGCAACAGCGAGGGCGAACGCTTCATGGAGCGCTACGCCCCCTCGATCAAGGATCTCGCCCCGCGCGACATGGTGGCCCGCGCCATCTCACGCGAGGTTCGCGAAGGTCGCGGGTGCGGCCCGAAGAAGGACTACGTCCTCCTGGACCTGACGCACCTGCCCCCGAAGCAGATCGACGAGAAGCTGCCGGATATCACCGAGTTCGCGCGCACCTACCTCGGGGTCGAGCCGCACACGGAGGGCATCCCTACCTTCCCCACCGCTCACTACGCCATGGGCGGCATCCCCACCACCGTTCAGGGCGAGGTACTTCGCAACGCGACGGACACCGTCGACGGCCTCTACGCGGCGGGTGAATGTGCCTGTGTCTCGGTTCACGGCGCGAACCGTCTCGGAACGAACTCGCTTCTCGACATCAACGTCTTCGGACGCCGAGCAGGAGCTGCGGCCGCCGCTCACTCCGCGAAGGCGAAGCAGCCGACGCTTCCCAAGGACGCGGCCGCACGCGTGATCGCCGAGGTGGACCGCCTGCTTGCCTCGACCGCAGACGCCGACGCCCCGCGGCCGGGAGACGTCCGTTCCGAACTCCAGGAGGCGATGGACCGCGACGCTCAGGTGTTCCGAACGGCCGACAGCCTCACCGAGGTCCAGTCGATGCTTCCCGGCCTGAAGGCGAGTTACGCGAAGGCGGCGATCCAGGATAAGGGTCGACGCTTCAACACCGATCTGCTCGAGGCGATCGAGCTGGGCTTCCTGCTCGACCTCGCCGAGGTGATCCTCGCCGGCGCACTCGCCAGGGAAGAGTCCCGCGGCGGCCACTTCCGTGAGGACTTCCCGAAACGCGACGACAAGAAGTTCCTCAAGCACACCCTCGCCTATTCCACACCGACGGGAGTCACCCTCGACTACAAGCCCGTCGTCATCACGAAGTACGAGCCCAAGGAGCGTGTCTACTGATGCGCGCAACCGCGACGACGAAGGCGCCGAGCGACGACGGCGTGGCAATGTTCGATGTCACGCTCAGGATCCGGCGCAACAATCCCGAGGCTTCGGGCGATCACGAGCCGGGTAAGGGCTACTGGCAGGACTTCACGGTTCAGGTCCACTCGACCGAGCGGGTCCTCGACGCCCTTCACACCATCAAGTGGGAGCAGGACGGGACGCTCACGTTCCGCCGCTCGTGCGCCCACGGCGTATGCGGCTCGGACGCGATGCGCATCAACGGGCGCAACCGCCTTGCGTGCAAGACACTCATCAAGGACCTCAACCCCTCGCGCCCCATCACGGTCGAACCGATCACGGGACTCCCCGTGCTCAAGGACCTTGTGGTCGACATGGAACCGTTTTTCGCCTCGTATCGCGAGATCATGCCGTTCCTCATGCCGAAGGGCACCGCGCCCAAGCGCGAACGGCGCCAGTCCCCCGAACAACGCGACGGTTCGACGAGACCACCAAGTGCATCCTGTGCGCGGCGTGCACCACGTCATGTCCCGTGTTCTGGACCGACGGCCAGTACTTCGGCCCCGCCGCGATCGTGAACGCGCACCGCTTCATCTTCGATTCGCGCGACGACAACCCGTGGGAGCGCATGGAGATCCTCAACGACAAGGCGGGCGTGTGGCGGTGCCGGACGACCTTCAACTGCACCGACGCGTGCCCCCGCGGCATTCAGGTGACGGAGGCCATCGCCGAGGTCAAGCGGGCCATCAACACGGGCGAGGTTTAGGCATCCTTCGCAGCTGCGGCTGCCTCGGCCGCAGCTGCCACCGCTTCCCTGTCCGCCGCCGCGAGCGCGGCGGGGTCCTGGGCCCCCCCGAGGATGAGGTTCACCGCGCGAACGTAGCGAACCCACATACCGACGGATCCGTCCCTGTCCTTGGCGTCGACCCATGCGAGTCGAAGGCTGTTGTCGTCCGTCATCAGTCTCCCGGGTGCTGTCAGGCTTCGGTCACCCCGGATCAGGTACGGCTCGATGACGTCAAGGACCGTTCCGTCCTCGTCGAACACGGCAACGATCGCGTCCGCGAATATCGCCGTTCCTTCCGGCATCGTGCCCTGGAGGAACGCCGAGTAGCACGACTGCTTCTTGGTAGGAACGAGGCCGCCGACAGGCTCTCCGTCGATCGTGAGCCCGGCCGCGCACGCCGTATCCACCGTGGGACCGCTCACCAGCTGAGCCCCTCGCCAGTCGTTGTTGACCGTGATCCACCCGGGAAGAATCTTGACGTCGTCGACCGTGAAGCCGTCGGGCAGGGGCATCTCGAACGGTGCGGACTCTCCCGTTCTGACGACGAGAGGTATCGCGTACCGCGACGTGCCCACCCCGACGACGATGCCGACGGCGCCCGTAGTCTCCGGCGTCGTCGGCGACGGTGACGGCTCGTCCTCCGTCGGCGGGACCGGGATGGGGGCCGCGCCGCGATACTGCACCAGGCCGCGTACCACGCCGTCGTGCACCGCGATCGTTTCCGGCAACAGCTTGACCCCCGACCCCTTCTCGCGCGGCGGCAACTGCGGCCCGTAGTAGCCGTCGACGTTCCCGTCCGGCCCGCCGTAGATGGCCGTGCTACTCACCGGCGCCCCGGGAACGGAGAACAGGAGGGACTTGAAGGCCGCTGGTAGCTCTGCGGACGCGTAGATCTCCGCCGGGTCAAACTGCGATCCGATGATCCACACCTGGCTCACCCCGTCGCCAGGAAGCCCGTTGACGCACGGCGCGGCCTCTCCCGTTGGCCCGATGATGGCGACGCGTAGATCTCCGTCGATCGTTGCGTAGTCGAAATAGCAGCCGATGTTCATCCCCGCCACGACGGGTATGCCGGACTTCCTCTCGGAGTCCGAACCTCCCCAGTACCGCGCGCCCGCTGCGAGCAACTCGCGGTGCACGTGGGCGAGGGTCTCGCGCCCCTCGCGAATGGAGAGCCACCGGGCGGGCCGGTAGCAACGCGACACCTGTGCGTCGAACAGGTCGCAGCCGTACGATTCAAGGCCGAACTGAGCGAGGTCGATGGTCTCGAGAACGGTTTCCGCCGTAGGCGCCGGCGGGAGATCCCGATACGGGTCGCCGCCCGAGAACGAGCAGGCCGTGAGCAGGACCGCCGCGATCGCGGTCGCGGCGCAGGCTTTCGCGGCAAGCCGTCGTTGTGCGCGCGCGCGGTCCATCCTCGCAGAATACCTAAGGTGCCCGAACAGGACGATCGGAACCCACCCACGCCGCGGCCAACAACACGATTCTGGTCACGAGATCCACCCACACGAGGATGGCGATGACGGCGGCGAAGGGGGCGAGAATCGGGTTACTGATCGACGCTCCGAGGACGAGCGACGACACGGAACGGAGCACGGCGATCGCGACTGCTGCCGCGCCGACAGCGGGAAGGAGCGCGCGGTACGGGCGCCCTGCGCCTCCGAGCACGGTCATCGCGACGAACACGAACGCTCCATCGACCGCGAGCGTCGCGACGACCGCGACGACGCGCACGGCCACCGTTCGCCCACCGTTGTCCGCCCCGATCCACGTCGCGGCACTCGCGGCAGCGACCTGAATCGACGCGGCAAGGAGCGCCATCAGCGCGAGTGAGCCGAGAGCGACCGCGTCACGCGCCTTGCCGCGAAGGGCAGAGTGCGCGTCGTGCCCGAGCATGACCTGCATCGCGGCGCGTAGGGCCCCGACGTAGCGCGACGCGGTATTGAGCCCGATCAGCAACGCGATCAGGCTGACGACGCTCGTGATGGGCTTCGCGGACAGCGACGACGCGTCGATCAGCCCGGAACCCCCGTCGGCACCCTTGACGATGCCCGGAATCGTGCGTCCGAGGAAGCGCAGCAGAGCGTCACGAAGGGATGGCGCGCGCCCCACGACGACGGCGGCGAGCGTGGAACCCACCACGACGGCGGCGGCGACGCTCAGCAACCCGTTGTACGCGACGCCTCCGGCGAGGACGTTGCCCCGATGGCTCGAGTAGCGCTGCACCGCGCGCCCCGGACGCGTCTTCTTGAACCTCGCGACAAGGCTCGTCGCCCTAGCGGCGAGGCGGCTCAGACGCGACGGTGCCCCGGCGTCGTCGCGTCTGTTGTCGCCCGTCACCGTGGCCTAGTGCGTCGCGCGAAGGGTCCCGACCGCGTCGTAGACGCGGTCGAGCGTGGCCTGGGCGATCACGCGGGCCCGCGCAGCTCCGTCGGCGAGGACGGCGTCGAGCTTGTCGGGCGACTCGATCCAGCCGAGTGCCGCCTCGCGTATCGGCGTGAGGAACTCGATGACGACATCGGCGAGCGCGCCCTTGAAGTCGCCGTAACCCTTGCCCGCGAAGTCGTCCTCGATATCGGTGATCGCCTTGCCGGAGAGCGCCGAGTAGATGGTGAGGAGGTTCGCCAGTCCGGGCTTCATGCGCTCGTCGTAGCGCACCTCAGTTTCGGCGTCCGTCACCGCCGAGCGAATGCGCTTGGCGATGACCTTCGGATCGTCGAGGATCTCGATGATCCCGCCAGGATTGCCCGACTTCGACATCTTGGAGGAAGGATCCTGAAGGTCGTAGATCTTCGCCGTCGCCTTCACGATGTGCGGCTCGGGAACGGTGAAGATGTCGCCGTGGCTCGCGTTGACGCGCTGCGCGAGGTCGCGGGTGAGCTCGAGGTGCTGGCGCTGGTCCTCGCCTACCGGCACCGCGGCGGCGTCGTACAGGAGGATGTCCGCCGCCATCAGGATCGGGTAGGTGAAGAGCGCGACGTTCGTTCCGCGTTCGCCGTGCTTCGCGGACTTGTCCTTGAACTGCGTCATGCGGCTCGCTTCGCCGAAGCCCGTGAATCCGCCGAGCACCCACGCGAGCTCCGCGTGCTGCGGTACGTGCGACTGGACGAAAAGCAGCGAACGCTCCGGGTCGACGCCCGCAGCCAGGAACTGCGCGGCGGTCGCCCGCGTCCTGCGACGCAACGCCTCGGGATCGGGGTGTTCGTTAAGCGCGTGCAGGTCCACGACCGCGTAGATGGTGTCGTGCGTCTCTTGAAGCGCGACCCATTGAACGAGGGCCCCGAGGTAATTCCCGAGGTGGAGCGAGTCGGCCGTGGGTTGCATACCGGAGAAGACGCGTGGAGACATGTGGTCCATTGTTCCAGGTCGCGGCGGCCTTCAGGCCACGCCAGCGCCGCTCGTACGCCTCTAGGTCGCGTCGTCGTCGAACGGGGGCGTAGCGCCCGGCTTGACCTTGGCGGAGCGCCTACGGGCCGCCCTGCCGCCCGTGGACGGCGTCTGACGCGCCGGGGAGGGCTCCGCAAGCACGTCCTTGACGATGTGCCGGGGATCGTACTGTCGAGGATCGAGGGCGGCGAAATCCACCGTGTCCCCCATCTCGTCGCGCACGCTGACGCGCGCCTCCGTCAGGAGATCCCGGAACCGGGCCACCCACCCGCGAAACTCCCGCGTATAACGCGGGAGCCTCTCGGGTCCGATGACGACGACAGCAACGAGCAACAGTATGAGGAACTCTGCACCGTTGATGTCGAACACATCGTCAGCCTACCTACTGGGAGCTGCCGTTTTCCCAGGTGATGCTGTCGTTGGTGGTCAGCTTGACCTTGACGGTTGACGTCGTGTCACCCGATTTCACCTCGAGGGTGATCGTGTCGCCTGGCGCCATGGCGCGGGTCGAGACGACGAGCTCCTCGGGATCCGTAACGGGCCGGCCGTTCACCGACAGGATGATGTCGCCCGCCTTGATACCCGCGAGGGCCGCAGGCGAGCCAGGGGCCACGCCTAGGACGTTGTTCGCCGGGTCGTCGTCGAGAACCTTGACGCCCTGCCCCTTGTACGTGTTGTCCAGCAGCACGCCGATGACGGGGAAGGTTGCCTTGCCGGTCGCGATGATCTCCTCTGCCGTACGACGAGCCTGGTTCGCCGGAATGGCGAAGCCGAGGCCGACCGTGCCAGCGCCCGTCTGCTGCGAGGCTCCGGGAAGCGCGGCGGCGGCGGAGTTGACGCCGATCACCTCGCCAGCGGAGTTGAGCAACGGACCGCCGGAGTTGCCGGGGTTGATCGCCGCGTCCGTCTGGATCGCGTCGATGAACGCGGCCGAGCCGGAGTCCCCACCAGCCGTGACGGGCCGGTGAAGCGCGCTGACGATTCCTGCTGTCACCGTGGAGTCGAGGCCGAGGGGAGATCCGATCGCGATCGCCTGGTCACCTACCTGGACCTTGTCGGAGTCACCGAGTACCAGTGGCTTCAGGCCGGTCCTGTCCACCTTGACGACCGCGAGGTCGTAGTCGCTCGTCGCTCCCACGAGGGTCCCGTCCGCAACGGTGCCATCCGAGAAGCGCACCGTGAGCTTGCCATCGCTCGGCTCGACCACGTGGTTGTTCGTCAGGATGTATCCATCCGCCCGAATCACGAAGCCCGATCCCGTGTCGATCAACTGGCCGCCGGAATATGCCTCGATCCGGACTACCGAGGGCAGTACAGCCGCGACGACCGCCGTAACCGAGCCTGCTTGCTGGGCCACGGGAACGGCACCGGTACCCGGTGCAGGAAGCGTCGCGGCCGGCGGCGTCGTGTCGTTGCGCGAGGCGATGGCGTATCCGCCGACGCCGCCAGCAGCCCCGAATATCAGGGCAAGGAGCGTCACGACGACGACCCACATAGGTCCGAGACCCGTGCGCGCGGGAGCGGGGGGCTGTCCCCTGCCATCCGTCGCGAGGGTAGGGACGGCGACGGGCTCGCTGAGTCCGTGTGATGCTCCTGGCACCTTGACGGCACTCGGTTCGTTGTCAACGACCGTCGCCGTCGCGCTAGGCGCGTCCTTCTGGGGACCGTTCGGGTCAGCGAACAGTCCTTCGTCTTCCTTCATGGTTTATCCTCCCGATAATGCATCAGCTACGACCCGAAGGCCGTCCCCCAGGCGTTCGAGGACGCCTGGTTCGTTTCCGTTGGGGAATTGACTTGCGACGGACTCGAGAACGTCGATCGAACAATCGCAGGTGAGGCCTACGACGACCCCGCCCGCGTCCCACACCACCTGTGCGGGCTCGTCCGATACGACAAATACCTCGTGATCCGTCACCCCACCCATCGGGAATTCGCTGCCAAAACCCGCGGGGAGTGTTCCTTTTTGCTCGGTCACCGTGACCGAGTCGCCACCAGCCAGTACGCGCGCTACGAGAACCGTCGTACCGTTGGCCGTCTGAATGAATGCCGCGTCCACGGGAATGACTCCCGAGGTTTCCCACGACGGGTGAACCCACGACACGAGCGATTCCTCGAGTCGCATCCCGGGAGCGCCCATGAGTCGAACGCTCGACGCCGTCGATTTGTCCGGGGCGGCGGCGATCTCAAGACCCACCTCGGCGGGCGCGCCGAGGCGCCATAGAACGCCGAGCGCGAGTGCGCCCATGGCCAGCGTCGATGCGGCGACGACGATGACGTTGACGCCCTTGCCCCGTGCCGCCTTGACGTGGCGCCTTGGCTCGTCGCGCGCGATCTCGGCGATGCGATCGCGGTCCAGCAGATGCTGCGTGAAGGACATGTCGATGCCTGTGCCGGACGTCTGCAGGGCGACGCGGTCGCGGCGAAGGGCCTCCCACTTCTCGGCACATTCGTCGCATTCGGCCACGTGAGCCATCGCGACGTAAGCTTCGTCCCGGCTGAGCCGCCCATCGACGAGCGAGTAGAGCCGTTTGCCAAGGTGACGCGTGGTCACGCGTCTGCCTCCAGGGGCGCCCGGTGGGCGAGCGTTTCGCGCAGGCGTGCCCGCGCGCGAGACAGGCGCGAGCGGACCGTGCCCATCTTGATCCCCAAGGTTGCCGCGATCTCCTCGTACGAGAGCCCCTCGATGTCGCTCAGAACGACGGCCGCGCGGTACTCCGGAGGAAGGCCGGCGAGGGCTTCGAGGATGTCGGGCTCAAGGTGGCCCATGTCGAACGCGTCCTCCGGCTGGCCGCTGCGCTCGTGCCGATCGAAACTGTCGGACGTCGCCACCGTGCCGTCGTCGTCGCCCATCCAGTCGAAACGGATGCGCTTGCGCCGACGGACGCGGTCCAGGAAGAGGTTGGTCGTAATGCGGTGAAGCCAACCCTCGAACGTCCCGGGCTTGTACTGCGACAGGGAGTTGAACACGCGGACGAAGACGTCCTGCGTCAGGTCCTCTGCGTCGTGCGCATTGCCCGTGAGGTGGAGCGCGAGACGGTACACGCGGACCGAGTGGTCGCGGACGATGCCCTCCCATGTGAGGTCAGGGACAGCCGACGCCACGGGGGTTACGGGTTGCACGGAGGCGTCGCCAATAGAACGCGACGATACGGGCAGGTTAGTCACCGCAGGACCTCCATATGGGCATAACGACTCCACCACCCACCATGTTCCCATGCCGTCGCAGATACGATGACATTGAGGAGGACCATGACACACGAGGCCTTAGCGAACTGGGCGTACTGCGAAGACTTCATCCCCGAGGACGAGGTGCTCCGTCGGGCGCGCGACGCCGGAGAAGAACTCGGATGCGTGCCCGTGCTCCCCGGTGCTGGCGCGCTCCTGCGAACCCTCGCCCTCGCGATCCAGGCCCGAACCGTGTGCGAGATCGGCACCGGAGCCGGGGTCTCCGCCGTGTATCTCCTGAGAGGCATGCACCCCGACGGGATCCTGACGAGCATCGACGTCGAACCCGAGCACCAGAAGGTCGCGCGCGAGACGATTCGCGCCGCCGGATTCGCGCCGGAACGCGCGCGAATGATCTCGGGAGCAGCTCTCGACGTCCTCCCTCGGCTCACCGACGGCGGGTACGACCTAGTTCTCGTCGACGCCGTGAAGTCCGAATACCCCGCCTACGTTGAGCACGCCAAGCGGATGGTCCGCCCGGGCGGGATCATCGCGATTGACAACGCGCTATGGCACTCGAAGGTCGCGGACCCCGCGCAGCGAGATCACAACACCACGGCCATCCGGGAAACCCTGAAGGCGCTACGGGACGACGACGACGCCGTATCTGTATTGATTCCCTCGGGCGACGGAATGCTCGTCGCGATACGGCGCTAGCGCGCCGACTTGTTGAGCGCGTCCTGGAGCGTGTCGGCCAATTGCTTGACTTCGTCGGCGTTCATCTCGACGACCAGCCGACCACCGCCCTCGAGCGGAAGGCGCAAGATGTAGCCGCGGCCTTCCTTGACGACCTCCATGGGGCCGTCACCGGTGCGGGGCTTCATTGCGGCCATGTGGTGCTCTTCTCCTCGGGGTTGCGACCGCGACGCGCGGCCCCCCCATTCTAGCCGGAGTTAGGCATCGGCGAGAATTGCGTGATCGGCGCTACCCCTCGAGGGCGCTAAACGCGGACGCGAGCGCGACGGCTTCCGCCGGATCGTCCGTCAACGTGATCAGGTCGAGGTCAGCTGGAGCGATCTTTCCGCTCGCCGCGACGGTGTCGCGTAGCCAATCGACGAGTGGCGTCCAGTACTCGCGGCCGACGAGCACGATGGGGAAGTCCTTCACCGTGTCCGTCTGGACCAACGTCAACGATTCGAAGAGCTCGTCGAGCGTGCCCATGCCCCCGGGAAGGACGATGAAGCCCTGGGCGTACTTGAGGAACATCGTCTTGCGCACGAAGAAGTATCGGAAGTTGATACCGAGATCCACGTAGTCGTTGAGTCCCTGCTCGTGCGGAAGTTCGATCCCGAGCCCGACGGACACGCCGCCAGCGAGTGACGCCCCCTTGTTGACGGCCTCCATCGTCCCGGGGCCGCCGCCGGTGATCGTCGCGTAGCCCGACTCCGCGAGCAGCCTCCCAATCGTCTCCGCCATCGCGTATTCATCGCTGCCGGGTTTGGAGCGTGCGGATCCGAACACGCATATGGCGGCCCCGAGGCGGGCGAGCGCGCCGAAGCCCTCGACGAACTCGCTCTGAATGCGCAGGACGCGCCACGGGTCCTTGCCGAGCCATTCCGTGTCGGCGTCCCGCAGGAACTCGGCCGACGCGCTCGCCGGGGGCACCTGCTTACCGCGCATCAGCACCTGGCCGCGCCGGTATCCGTTCTTTCCTTGCTTGTTCACGCGCGCAGCCATGATCGGAGCCCCTCTCGAACCTTGATGATTTGCTCGACGTCGACCCTCTCGTCGTCGGCATGAGCCAGCTCGGCGTCGCCAGGACCGTAGTTGACGGCGGGGATGCCCAACGCGCCGAAGCGTGCGACGTCCGTCCATCCCAGCTTGGCGCGCGGCCCGGGAACCCCCGTCGCCGCGACCGCGTCGACGAAGGACCGAGCTATCGGAGCATCGAGCCCCGGCCGGCACGCGTCGCCGTGGTCCGTGACCACGATCTCGAGGCCCGGGACTCCGGCCGCCTCGAGCACGCCCCTCACGACCGCGAGCGCAGCGTCGTAGTCCTTGTCAGGGGCGTATCGGTAGTTCACGGTCACGACGCACTCGGCGGGGATCATGTTGTTCGCTATGCCCCCGGACACGCGGACGGCGTTCAGCCCCTCGCGGTACTCGAGGCCGTCCACGGTCACGGTCTCGGGGACGTACGCCGCCAGCTGCGCGAGTAGCGGGCCCGCCGCGTGTATCGCGTTCTCGCCCTTCCAGGCGCGAGCCGAGTGCGCTGCGACGCCAGGAATACGCGCCTCGACCCGCAAGGTGCCGTTGCATCCCCCCTCGATCCCCGCCGACGTCGGCTCGCCCAATACGGCGAAATCGACCGCCAGGACGTCGGGGTCGTTGCGCGAGAGACGCCCGAGGCCGTTCAGGCTCGCGTCAACCTCCTCGTGGTCGTAGAAGATCCACGTGACGTCACGGACGGGATCCGTGATCTCAGCAGCGAGCGACAGGATCGCGGCGACGCCCGCCTTCATGTCCACCGCTCCGCGCCCCCAGAGGACGCCGTCCTCAAGGCGGGAGGGCACGTTGTCGCGCACGGGGACCGTATCGAGGTGACCCACGATCGCGACCCGCTCGTCTCGCCCGAGGTTCGTACGCGCGACGACGGCGTCGCCGTCTCGCGTCACCTCAAGGTGAGGGAGCGCCCGAAGCGCAGCCTCGACCGCGTCGGCGATCCGCGTTTCGTCGCCGCTCACCGACTCGATGTCGATGAGGGCGCTCGCGAGGTCCGCAACGGGGCGAGTGAGATCAAGGGTCATAGTGCCAGCGTAACCAGGGACGACGGCGTGGGCTGCCTTCCAACGCCCCGCCGGCGTTTCCGCGGGGTCGGGTGCCATCGCCCAACGCCCGAGGCGACGTAGCCCGAAGAAGCCGGCAACGCCCATCGCGATCCAGATGAAGAACGGGATCATGGCGTACTTGCGCTCCACCGAGTCGCCGACTTTGACCACGTATCGCACGATCAACGCCCCATACGCGAGGAAAACGACGACGACGCCCGCTGCGACCATCTTCCAGCGCTTCACGCGCCCGCGACGGAAGGCGGGGATGAGTGCACTCTTGTCCGCATCGGCGATGCGACTACTCGGCCGCGCAAAGCCCGGGGGCGGGATGCGGTCGCGCCTGGGTAGTTCTACCTCGTCGAACGGCTCGTTCCACCCCTCGTCCGCGCGCCCGTCCATTCGGGCCTATTCGCGACGGCGCGCCCAGCGCCAGGCCTGCACGAGCACGACCAACGCGACGATTCCACCGCCGGCAAAGACGACGTACGCCATGACGCGTCCGCCCTCGGTTGCGGGCGAGATCAGTCCGGGGGTGAACCACGCGGCGAGGAGGACGATGATCGCCGTGATCGCACCCGCGACGACCTCGCGACCCCGTCGCCTCGGCCTCACAAGAATCGTGAAGTCCTCGTCCGGGGTCGGCGGCGGGACGGGATTCACTCCCCCCGGAGCCGCGCCCCCGGCACTAAAGTCAACCCACGGAGCCTCGTTCCGGACGTACGTGTCGGCGATCTCCGTCTCTTCCGGCATGGCGTAGCGGTCCTGCTCTGGCGCCGGCGGAACATCCCACGCGGCCTGTTCGGCAGAGGCGTCTGAACCCTCGAAGGGCGTTCCGGGGAGTGGAGTCTCGTCTGGCATGAAGCCAGGTTACGCCGAGCATCGCCAATCAGGACAACCAGCGACCGTAGGCTAGGGGCATGACACGTACGGCTTTCGGATTCGGCCTCGCCACGACGACCCCTGACGGGACGGTGCTCGATACGTGGTACCCGCGCCCCGCCCTCGGAACGCCGCCTCAGAAGACCGACGTACCCGCCGACCTGACCGCCGGAGAGAGGACGGACCCGCTCCGCGGCGTCTCCGTCCGTGCCGTGCTCACTCAGATCGATTGCGACGTCGCGCCTGCGACCGTTCCCGACGCGTATCTTCGGCTCCACCTCCTGTCGCACCGCCTCGTGCGCCCGCACGAGATCAACCTCACCGGCATCTTCGACGCGCTCACGAACGTCGCGTGGACGTCGCACGGGCCGTGCGCCATCGACACGATCGACGAGGTCCGCTCCCGATTCAAGGCCGTCGGACTTCACCTTTCTGTTGACTCCGTCGACAAGTTCCCTCGCATGGTCGACTACGTCGTTCCCACGGGCGTGCGCATCGCCAACGGCGACAGGGTGCGCCTTGGCGCGCATCTTGCCGAGGGGACGACGGTCATGCACGAGGGCTTCGTGAACTACAACGCCGGAACGCTCGGCCGAAGCATGATCGAGGGCCGCGTCTCCGCTGGCGTCGTGATTGGCGATGGCTCGGACGTTGGCGGCGGGGCGTCGATCATGGGCACCCTCTCGGGAGGGGGGACCCAGGTCGTCTCGGTCGGCGAGCGTTCCCTGCTGGGCGCGAACTCGGGTCTCGGCATCCCCCTGGGCGACGATTGCGTCGTCGAGTCGGGCCTGTACCTCACGGCGGGGTCGAAGGTGATTCTGGTGGGCGAGACCGGCGACGATGGCGAACCCGTCGTGGTCAAGGCGCGCGAGCTCGCGGGCCGGAACGGTCTCCTGTTCCGACGCAACTCCCTCACTGGGGCTCTCGAGGCCGTCCGGCGCGACGGCGCGGGCGTAACGCTCAACGCTGCCCTCCATAGCAACTGATGGCCCGTCGGCGTCGTCGCGGCCGCGCCGCGCGTTTCCTCACCTTCCTCGTGGTCGTTGGGGTGATCGCGGGAGCAGCGGTCTACGGCCCGACGCTCCTCCATCGGTACGGCGACCGGCTGTTCTCATCGTCGCGATGCACGGTGACCGTCGACGGGGTGACGTCCACGCTCACGGCCGAACAAGCCGATAACGCCGCTCTCATCGCGGCTGCCGCCGTCCAGAAGGACCTGCCCGCGCACGCCGTGACCGTGGCGCTTGCCGCGGCCATCCAGGAATCGGACCTGCGCAACCTCGACTACGGCGACCGTGACTCGCTTGGCCTCTTCCAGCAGCGCCCGTCGCAAGGGTGGGGCACGGCGGATCAGGTACGCGATCCGTACTTCTCTGCCGGGCAGTTCTACGACCACCTGGTCCTGGTCGACGGTTGGGAGACGATACCCGTCACCGAGGCCGCGCAATCGGTCCAGCGGTCCGGTCACCCCCTCGCGTATGCCGACCATGAGGCGGACGCTCGCGCATGGGCGCGCGTTCTCACGGGCGAGGTGACTCCCGCAAGTCTCGCGTGCTCACTCGACGCACCGCAGGGCGACGCGAACGCGCCTGGCGCGTTCGCTGGTCGCGTCGCGGACGACTTCGGTGACTCAGGTAACGGTGACGACCGAGCCGGGCGACGGCGGATCCGCGTCCGTACGCATCGTCGCCGACAATCCACAGACGGCGCGGGCCATCGCGTCGTGGTCCGTCGCCGTGGCGTCGCGCTGGCCCGTGGAGGCCGTCGACGCGTGCGAAGGGACATGGCTGCGCGCAGACGACGCGTGGACATCCGAGGCCGCCACGTCGTGCGACGAGGTCGTCGTGCACGTACGGACGAACTAGACGCCGGAATACGACGCGTAGCGCTCGGGGCGCAGCGAGTTGAGGGAACCGCGACGGTGGATCCGCAACTCTCCGTGAATAAGCTTCGCAACCCCCTCCGCGAGGTCCGGCCACCCGTCCTGGCCGCTACGCGACCCCAGAGTCTGATCCCACGTTGCGTGCACGCAGGTGTTGTACCGCATCTCCAGCTCGACCTGCTCGATCGGCCGTGTCGAGGGGACGTCCACCGTCGGATCCGTCACGGGACGCAACTCGATACGCCAGAAACTTCCCTCGTCGGAGTGGTGCGTGACGCAAATGGCGCCCTCCATGCCACGTCCTCCGGGGTCGACGATCGTCATGAGGCGATCCCCGCGTGCCAGTTCGTGCGTGGTTGCGTGCTCGATCACGGTGATGGCCTCGCCGAACGTCGCCCGCAGGCGGTCGGCTTCAGCGCGCGCCCAGGCAACCTGGTGCTCACGACGGAAGTCAATCAGCATCGTCCACAACCCCCTGCCCGCCAGGCTAGGCCCGGGCGGACGGCGCGCGCGAGGCGTCAGCCTGAGAGATGTGTCACACGGGCCGAGCGGGCGACGACGGGCTAGGAACGCCGATCGATCGGTACGTACTGACGCTCGACTTCGCCCGTATAGATCTGGCGCGGACGCCCGATCTTGGTCTGGGGGTCCTTGATCATTTCGCGCCAGTGGGCGATCCAACCAGGCATCCGCCCCAGAGCGAATAGGGGCGTGAACATCGTGGTCGGGAAGCCCATCGCCTTGTAGATCAGGCCCGTGTAGAAGTCCACGTTCGGGTAGAGCTTGCGTTCGATGAAGTAGTCGTCGCTTAGGGCGATCTCCTCCAGGCGCTTCGCCATGTCGAACAACTCGCTGTTGCCACCCAGGTCCTTGAGCACCTTGTCCGCAACACCCTTGACGACGGCGCCACGGGGGTCGTAGCTCTTGTACACGCGGTGGCCGAAGCCCATGAGGCGCGCACCCTCGGCGCGATCCTTAACCTTGGCGACGAACTGCTCGATCGTGTCGCCGGACTCCCGGATCTCGTCGAACATCCGAAGGGCGGCCTCGTTCGCGCCGCCATGAAGCGGTCCCGAAAGGGCGCCGACGCCTGCGGAGACGGACGCGTAGATGCTCGCCTGGCTCGAACCGACGATGCGCACGGTCGAGGTGGAGCAGTTCTGTTCGTGATCCGCGTGGAGGATGAGAAGCAGGTCCATCGCCTGACGAATGGTCGGGTTGATGTCGTACGCCGCGTCCGAGGGGGCGAACGTCAGGCGCAGGAACTCCTCGACGTAGTCGCTCCCACCCTTCTTCGGCTCGATGAAGTCGCTGCCCGACGAGCGGCGCTGCAGGTACGCGATGACCGTGGCCGCCTTGGCGAGCAGGAGCACCGTGGCGAGCTCGACCTGGTAGTCGTCGCGGCCGACGCTGTCGGGGTAGAAGGCGGAGAGGGCGGAGATCGCGCCCGAGAGAACGGCCATCGGGTGAGCATCGCGCGGGAACGCCTCGAGGAACGACTTGATGCCGTCGTGCACCTGCATGTGGCGGGCGACGCGGTTCTCCAACGCGTTGAGCAGATCCGGGCTCGGAAGCTCACCGTGAATCAGAAGATACGCGACCTCGAGGAAGGTCGACTGCCCGGCGAGCTCGTCGATGGGATAGCCGCGATAGCGCAGGATCCCGGCGTCGCCGTCGATGTATGTGATGGACGACTTGCACGAGGCGGTGTTCATGAAACCCGGGTCGACGGTCACCAGTCCGGTGTCGCGCAGGAGGGTCGCCACCGTGAGTCCGTCGTTGCCGACGGATGCGCGCTCAAGAGGAAGATCGTGGGTCGCACCGTCGACGGTAAGTTTCGCCTCTTCAACGTGTCCCATACGTCCTCCATGATTCCTTTAGGGGTGGTAGACCACCTCTTGGCATTCTAGCGGGATACGGTCAGCCGGAGCACCGCTGCGCGGATTCGCTCGTCCGACGCCGTGAGCGCGACCCGTACGTGGCGTCCGCCCGAAGGGCCGTAGAACGCCCCAGGGGCCGCCAGCACGCCCCGTTCGGCGAGCCAGGCGATCGTCTCCCAGCAGTCCTCGTCGCGCGTCGCCCACAGGTAGAGGCCAGCCTCGGAGCCGTCAACGCGAAAACCCGCCTCCTCGAAGGCGGGAAGGAGAGCGGCCCGCCGCGCTCCGTAGGTCTCGCGTTGGGCCGCGACGTGCGCGTCGTCGCCAAGCGCCGCAATCATCGCCGCCTGGATCGGCGCAGGCACCATGAAACCCAGGTGCTTCCTCACGCCGAGAAGGCGCCCGATGACGGCGGGATCCCCCGCGGCGAACGCCGCGCGATATCCGGCAAGGTTCGACTGCTTGGACAGCGAATAGGCCGCCACGAGCGACTCGTGGGAGCCACCGCACACCTCGGGCGAGAGGAGCGACGGGACTCCGCCGCTCGTCCACGGCTCGGTCCAGGCGAGCTCGGCGTAGCACTCGTCCGACGCGACGATCGCTCCTACCTCCCGCGCCTGCTCGACGACCGCGGCCATCCGCTCGGCGGACAGCACGGCGCCGGTCGGGTTCGAGGGAGAGTTGAGCCAGACCAGCGCGACGCTCCGATTCCCCGCCCATTCCGCCGGATCGTCCGTCGCCACCGTCTGCGCTCCGACAAGACGGGCCCCGACGTCGTACGTCGGGTAGGCAACCTTCGGGAGCACGACCGTGTCGCCGCTTCCGAGTCCAAGAAGGGCGGGAAGCAGAGCGACGAGCTCCTTGGAGCCGATCGTCGGTAGCACGGCGTCCGCGTCGAGTCCCGCGACCCCGCGGCGCCGCGCGAACCACGTAGCGACCGCCTTTCGCAATTCGACGGTTCCCTGCGTCGTCGGGTAGCCCGGCGCGTTCGACGCGTCGGCCAGCGCGCGCTGAGCAACGTCGGGTGTCGCGTCGACGGGAGTACCGACCGATAGATCGACGAGTCCATCCGGGTGCGCGGACGCCTTCTCACGGAACGGAACGAGGGAGTCCCAGGGAAAATCGGGAAGCGCGGCCGGGTTCAGTCCCACAGAGGCTCCCGCGAACACACGCCGACCATCGCCTACCCGACGTTCTGGGGAGGCAAGGCCTTGATGAGGTCGTGGTCGTGCTTGATGAGCCCCATCTTCGCGGCGCCGCCAGGGGAACCGATCTGCGCGAAGAACTCGACGTTCGCCGCGTAGTAGTCCGACCACTTGTCGGGTACGTCGTCCTCGTAATAGATCGCCTCGACGGGGCAGACGGGCTCGCACGCGCCGCAATCGACGCACTCGTCCGGGTGGATGTACAGCATCCGCTCACCCTCGTAGATGCAGTCCACGGGGCATTCGTCGATGCACGCCTTGTCCTTGACGTCGACACAGGGCAAGGCAATGACGTAGGTCACGACAACTCCTCGGGCGCGAGTACAAGTGGGGCTCCATCATATCTCCGGGCGACCGATACCCCTGATCGCCTCGACATGGCGTCGACGCTACTCACCGGGCTCGCGCATCCACGCCGAGGGGACGAAGCCCACCGCGATAATCGCGATCGCGCCGCCGATGAATAACGCGCGTCCGAGCGCGTCATCGAGGATGGCGACCGAATCGCCGGGGCCGCGGACGAGGAACAGGAAGGCCACGGACAGGTACCAGGAAGCCGCGTACACCGACAACCCCGTCCACGCGCGAGTGGCCCGCGCGAACGTCGCCGAGGAGAGCACGAGGAGAAGAACGAGCGCGATACCCCAGTACGGGTGGACTCGATGCGCAGCCGCTCCAACGATTCCGGTGATGAGCCCGACGAACGTGAGCGCCGCATAGGCGAGGATCGATCGCATCATGCGATCAACGATACGTGGGGATACGGCACCGACAGGACGCCCGCCCGTCGCTCGCCGATCCCGCCCGGCTAGGAGGCGGGATCGGCGTCCGACGCGAGGGCAAGCGCTTCCTTGAGGACCGTCAGAGTCAGGGAATCTCCCGATGCTGCCGCACCGGCTGAGGCGAGCGACACGAGCCGAAGCTCGTTGACCGAGGGCGCGAGCGCGTCGCTCACGCGAACGTCGAACGTGACGCGCAGAGTATCGCCGGGGGCGAGCGCAATCGCGTCCCACGGGGCGACGAGCGTCCCTGGCGTCGGCTGGGCGAGTGCCGTCGCGCCGTCCGTACCCGTTCCCGAGTACGCGGTGATAGCACCCGACGAGTTCGTCACCGTTGCGACGACCGACGAGGCGTCGTACGTCACGGCAGCCGGAAGGTCCGCGGTCAGCGTCAGCGCGGGAAGATCGGACGTCCCGGTATTGGTTACCGTCACCACGAGGGTGGCCGTCTCGCCCGGCAGGACCTGAGCGGGCGCCGCGGATGCGACGACCGACAGGTTCGTTGCGGGGCTACTGGACGGCGCATCGTTCTTGGCCGTCGCTGGTACCGCCACCGCGATGGCGGCACCAGCGACGATCAGGCCGACGACGGCGCGACGGATGGATCGCGCATCGAGCGTCGAATTACCTGAACCAAGTTTCATGATGCGTCTCTTCCGTTCCTAGCGAGTTTCGTCCGGGGTGGTGACCGGTCCACGCTTGCGAAGAAGCATGAGGCCCATACCGCCGACGAGGAACGACAGGGCGAGCCCAATCTCCCCCGAGGTTCCGTTGGCCCCGGTCGCCGCGAGGACGACCTCCGTGAGCGTGCCGGACGTGGTGGTCGTCCCGTCGTCGTCGTGCCGGTCGTGGTCGTCCCGGTCGTCTGGGTACCGGTCGTGGTCGTCCCGGTCGTGGTCGTCGTACCCGTGGTCGTCGTACCGGTCGTGGTGGTACCCGTCGTCGGTGTGCCCGTCGTCGTCGTCCCCGTGGTCGTCGTACCCGTCGTGGTCGTCGTCCCTCGTGGTCGTCGTCCCCGTCGTGGTCGTCGTCCCCGTGGTCGTCGTCCCCGTCGTGGTCGTCGTCCCCGTGGTCGTCGTCCCCGTGGTCGTCGTACCCGTCGTGGTCGTCGTCCCCGTGGTCGTCGTCCCCGTCGTCGTCGTCCCCGTCGTCGTCGTACCCGTCGTAGTCGTGTCCGTCGTCGAGGTGGTGGTCGTGGACTCGTCGGCGAGCATGACGCCGAAGTGGCTGATCTGCTGCGCGGTACCGCCGCCGTTAGTGATCCAGACCTGCTGGATGGAGATCGAATTCTGCGGCGGGCTGATCGTCAGCACGACGAACTCGTGAGCTGCCTTGATGCAGACCTCGGTGATGACCTTGCCCGCAGGAGCTGTGTAGTTGAGCGTGAGCCCGTCGCCGGGGAAATAGGTCGCGGACGCATTGCTGTAGAAGTCGTAGTTGTCGTATGTACCGGTGTGGTCCCGACACTTGTTGTCACCGTTGTCGATGGTGTTCGGGCCGTTCACGTTCGAGATGTAACTCGTCGCGTGCGCCGGCGACGCGGCGATGATCATGGTGCTCAATACGGCCGCAACGGCAGCGAGTGCCAGAAGCACCTTGCCCCATTGGACTCGTACGGTCATGGCATTCATGAGGTTCTCCCTGTGCGTGGCCGGTTCTCATCAGTCCCGGCGCCAAAGTGGTGTGCGTCCCGCAGTGTGACCTCGGTCACATTCAAGTGTGATCTACATCACAAAGGTAAGGCTAACCAGGGTCTCGCACAAGTCGAGGGGGGACCTTGGTCCCATTTGAGGTGAAATTCGTTTCAGGGAGAGGTGCTGAACGGACATATCGCGCACCGGGCATTGCCGTAGACGCCGGCGGTCCCACCCGCTAGCCCTGCGGGTGGGACCAGCCTCCCGGGCTTTCATACGACCCCGGGCATCGACGGGGCGACGACGCACACACGCCGTCCCGTCGATGCCGGGGAGCTTGCTACTCGGCGTTGCGGCGACGCAGGAGCGTTAGTCCGACTCCTCCAACCAGGAGCGAGAGACCCAACGCCACGCTGCCCGACGTTCCGTTCGCGCCCGTCGCGGCGAGGACGACCTCCGTGAGCGTCCCCGACGTCGACGTACCCGTCGTGGTCGTACCCGTGGTGGTCGTACCGGTGGTCGTCGTTCCGGTCGTCGTCGTACCGGTCGTCGTGGTACCCGTCGTGGTCGTACCGGTGGTCGTCGTACCGGTGGTCGTCGTACCGGTGGTCGTCGTACCGGTGGTCGTGGTACCCGTCGTGGTCGTCGTACCCGTGGTGGTCGTACCGGTGGTCGTCGTACCCGTGGTGGTCGTCGTACCCGTCGTGGTCGTACCCGTCGTGGTCGTACCCGTCGTGGTCGTACCCGTCGTGGTCGTACCCGTCGTGGTCGTACCCGTCGTGGTCGTACCCGTCGTGGTCGTACCCGTCGTGGTCGTACCCGTCGTGGTCGTACCCGTGGTCGTCGTACCCGTCGTGGTCGTGGTCGTGGTCGTCGTGCACGTGCCGCCCGAGGCGTACACCCACTCGGTCCGACCGTCCCACCAGAACAGGTTGGTTGACGAGTTAGCGCCGTTCCAGTCTTCGTACTTGGCGAGCTTGTTGTCGGAGAGGATCGAGTTCAGTCGATCCCTACGATCCGAGGTGTTGGTGCGGTAGTGGTCCACCTGGTACCACACGCCGCACGTCAAAGTCGTGTTGGACGTCGGGTGACCGTTGTTCCAGCTTCCGTATGAGAAGAAGGTCTGCGAACCGCCGTTGAAGGCCGTCGACTGCGTGTGACCGCCTCCCGACGGGATCGCCCAGAAGACGGTGGTGTAGTCGTTCGACGAATGGGCGCTAGCCGGCGCCGCGCTCGTGGTGATGATGATGCCCATCGCGGCAGCAATGGCCGCGAGGACGAGCAGTACCTTCGCCTGATGCGTTCGTGTGTGCGTGGCATTCATGGTGTCTCCTTAGCGACCCGCGCGATGCGCGGGCCATCTGCCGACTCCCTCAAGCTGACAGTCAGTCCCCTATTGTGACCTGCATCACATTCCTCTGTGACCTACATCACATTAGGACTTCCTAAGTCGTTTCGCAACGCGAGGTGCGCGAATTGCCCTTTTTGTGCGGGAAATCTCCCGGATTGTGGGGCAGATCGAGGCGCGACGGCGGCCAGCGCGCCGCGCAAGACGACCCGGGGGTCGCTACACGTTGAAGCGGAACTCCACGATGTCGCCCTCGGCCATGACGTAGTCCTTACCCTCCATGCGGACCTTGCCGCGCGCCTTCGCCTCAGCGGTGGATCCGGCGGCGATGAGATCGTCGTAGCCGATGACCTCCGCCTTGATGAATCCGCGTTCAAAGTCGGTGTGGATCACCCCGGCCGCCTGCGGAGCCGTCCAGCCCCGCCGGATGGTCCAGGCGCGCGACTCCTTGGGTCCGGCCGTCAGAAACGTCTGAAGCCCGAGCGTCGCGAAACCCACGCGCGCGAGCTGGTCGAGCCCAGATTCCTTCTGGCCCGACTCGGCGAGCATCTCAGCAGCCTCGTCCGCGGTCAGATCGACCAGCTCCGCCTCGAACTTCGCGTCGAGGAAGATGGCCTCGGCGGGAGCGACGGACGCCGCGAGTGTCGCGCGCTCTGTCTCGTCGAGAAGGTTCACGTCGTCCATGTTGAAGACGTAAATGACGGGCTTAGCGGTCAGGAGCGTCAACTCCCGGATCGCGTCGAGATCGAACGTCGCGGACTTCGCCGCCGACGAGAGGGTCTGGCCCGCATTGAGAATCCCCTGCGCGGCTTCGCAGGCGGCGAGAAACTCCGGCGCAGCCTTCTTGGCCCGCACCTCCTTCTCGAGGCGAGGAATCACCTTCTCCAGAGTCTGAAGGTCAGCGAGGATCAGCTCGGTGCTGATGGTCTCGAGATCGGAAGCCGCGTCGACCCGCCCGTCCACGTGAACGACGTCAGGGTCGGCGAAGGCCCGCGTCACCTGGCATATGGCGTCGGCCTCGCGTATGTGGGACAGGAACGCGTTGCCGAGCCCCTCCCCCTCCGACGCGCCCTTGACGATGCCCGCGATGTCCACGAAGCTCACCGTCGCGGGGACGGTCTTCTCCGAGTGGAACATCTCCGACAGGACCGCGAGCCTGGGGTCGGGGAGAGGAACGACGCCGACGTTCGGCTCGATCGTGGCGAACGGATAGTTCGCCGCGAGAACCTGGGCACGCGTCAGCGCGTTGAAGAGCGTGGACTTGCCGACGTTGGGCAGGCCGACGATGCCGATAGTTAGAGCCACGGGCCGAGTCTAGTGGGGGTGCGGGTGGGTCGCGGTCGCGCGGGCTAGCCGCCGAAGACGATGTTCCCGCCAGGGATGGCGTCGAGAAGCCGGCGCGTGTACTCCTCGCGGGGATTCGTGAAGATCGAGTCGACGGTGCCTCGCTCGACGATCTTCCCCTGGTCCATCACCGCGACCTCGTCCGCCACCACGCGCACGACCGCGAGGTCGTGGGTGATGAACAGGTACGTCAGACCGAGTTCGGCCTGAAGGTCAGCGAGCAGCTGGAGGATCTGCGCCTGGACCAGGACGTCGAGCGCCGAGACCGGCTCGTCGAGCACCACGACGTCGGGCTTGAGCGCGAGCGCACGAGCGATCGCTACGCGCTGACGCTGCCCGCCCGACAGCTCGTTCGGGTAACGGTGCGCGAGCGCGCCGGGAAGGGCGACCTGCGACAGCAGCTCCTTGACGCGGGCAACGCGGCTGGGCTCGTCGCCGACCTTATGGACACGCAAAGGCTCCGCGATGATCGAACCGATCGAGCGCTGGGGATCAAGCGACGCGTACGGGTCCTGAAACACCGGCTGCATGTGGCTACGCAGCGCGAAGAGCGCCTTATTGGATGCCCCCGCCAACTGCGTGCCACCGACGTTAATCTCGCCGGACGTGGGCGTCTCGAGCCCGAGGATCATCTTCGCCGCCGTCGTCTTGCCCGATCCGGACTCTCCCACGAGCGCGAGCGTCGTCCCCCGATTTATGTTGAAGGAGATGTGATCGACGGCGACGAGCGGTTCGGAACGGAACGAACCCCGGCGAATCGCGTAGACCTTGGTCAGGTCCTTGACCTCGACGACCGAATGCACATTGGCAAGGTATTCGGCTTCGTCTTCCGTGTGGGTCCTCGCGAGGCGGGCCATATCGATGGTCCCATCCGCGGCGTCAACCTCGCCCGACGGCGCCGAGGCTCCGATCCGGCGCGACGCTAGCGAGGGCGCGGCAGCAATCAGGCGCTTGGTATACGGATGCTGCGGGTTCTGGAGAATATCGAGACTCTTGCCTGCCTCGACGATCTTGCCTCGGTTCATCACGATGACGCGAGACGCGCGTTCCGCGGCGAGGCCGAGGTCGTGCGTAATCAGCAGCAGCGCCGTGCTCTTCTCGCGGGTGAGCGACTCGATGTGGTCGAGGATGGTCTTCTGCACGGTCACGTCGAGCGCGGAGGTCGGCTCGTCGGCGATCAGAAGCTTCGGGTCCGCGCCGAGGCCGATGCCGATCAGGACGCGCTGACGCATTCCACCGGAGAACTGGTGCGGGAACTGCTTGGTGCGCCGAGCGGCGTCATTGAGGCCCGCCTGTTCGAGCACCTCGATGGCCCGCTGCTGAATCGCCTTGCGTCCGGTGGCAACGCCGTTGGCGCGAATCGCCTCGCGCACCTGGAAGCCCACGGACCACACGGGGTTGAGGTTCGACATGGGGTCCTGGGGCACGTAGCCGATGATGCTGCCGCGAACCGAGGCCATCTTGTTCTGCGACCATCCCGTGATATCGCGGTCCTCGACCACGACGCTACCTCCGGTGATGCGCCCGTTGCTCGGAAGCAGGTTGATCAGCGCGGTCGCGGCGGTGGATTTCCCCGAACCGGACTCGCCGACAATGGCGACCGTCTCCCCGGGGAAGATGTCGAACGAGACTCCCCGAAGGGCCTCGATGTCGCCGTCGTGGGTGTGGAACGCGACCTCAAGGTCGCGAATCGAGACGAGGGGTGTACGACCGTTGCTCGTCGCGTTCCGCGCGGTTTCCTGAGCCGTTGCCTTCGGCGTCATCGCCTGGCCCTCGCCTTCGGGTCGAGCGCGTCCCGGATGAGTTCTCCGAGCACGATGAAGGCGAGCACGGTGATGGTCAACGCCGCCGACGGCCACAGGAGCGCCATCGGCGAGGTTCGGATCGTCGTCTGAGCCTCGGCGATGTCCCTACCCCACGACATCACTTCGGGCGGCAAACCAATTCCGAGGAAGCTCAACGTCGCCGCCGCGACAATCGCAGCTCCCAGGCTGATGGTGAGCGAAACGATGACGGGAGTCAGCGAGTTCGGCAGAACGTGGCGCACGAGCGTCGAGAACTTCGACCGGCCGACCGCCGCCGACGCCATGACGAAGTCTTGGTTCTTCACCTGGAGTACCTCGGATCTCAGGATGCGCGCGAGCGACGCCCATGCGAAGCCCCCGATCGCGAGTGAGAGCGTCAGGACGTTGCGGTAGTCGCGGAGCACGGTCATCACGACGATCGCGGCCAGGAAGTACGGCACGGAGAAGAAGATGTCGCCGATGCGCGAGAGCAACGAGTCGATCCATCCGCCATAGAAGCCTGCGATGGCCCCCATGGGAATCCCGAGCACGGCGGTAATCATCACCGTCAAGAGGCCAACCGCCACCGAGGATCGCGCGCCCCACGCCACGCGGGCGTAGACGTCACAGCCCTGCCGAGTGAAGCCGAGCGGGTGCCCGGCCTGGGGCCCGCCGTTGCTGTTGGAAAGGAAGCAGTCGTGGTCAGGAGAGGCCTGCGTGAACCATGTCGGGAACAGCGCCATGATGACGACCCACGCGACGAGGAGGAGGGCCACGTAGAACAGGGGCCGGCGACGCAGGTCGCGCCACGCGTCGAGCCAGATGTTGCTCCGGTGCGCGCCGAGGCGCACCGAGTCGATCTCTACGGTCTGCGACTCGTCGAAGGGGGCGACGTAGTGATCGGGGTCGAGTTTCGGCTTAGACATAACGGATCCTCGGGTCGAGCACGGCGTAGAGCAGGTCGACAAGAATGTTCAGGACCACGTAGAGAAGCGTCAGGATGGTCACGAACGACACGACCGTCGGTCCCTCGCTTCCAATAATCGCGCGATAGAGGACGTGGCCGACGCCCGGGATATTGAAGATGAACTCCGTCACCGTTGTGCCCGCGAGCAGGTAGCCGAAGCTCGCGGCCGAGTTCGTGATGACCGGGATAAGGGAGTTGCGCGCGATGTGCACGGGAATAACGCGCCGCGTGGTGAGGCCCTTCGCGTACGCCGTGCGTACATAGTCGGCGCCGCGGGACTCGATGACGGAGCCGCGCATCAGGCGCATTCCCGTGACGTAGACCGTGAGAGCGATGATGACCGCGGGGAGGAAAAGCGAACCCCACGAGACGTTCGATCCGACCGTTGGGGGCGCCCAACCAAGTTTGACGGCGATGAAGTACTGCCCGAGGAACATTGCAACGAAGACGGGGACCGAGTTGAAGATCAGGGCGAGGAGAAGACTCGAGTGGTCGAAGACCTTCCCCTGTCGCAGCCCGGAGATGAGCCCGATCACCACCGACAGCAAGAACTCCATGATCACGGCCATCAACACGAGCCGAAGGGTCACGGGGAAGGCCCGCGCGAAGACCTCGCCGACGGACTGGCCCGAGAAGGTCATCCCGAGATTCCCGGTGAAGAGGTCCTTCATATACAGCAGGTACTGCATGAAGAACGGCTGGTTCAGGTGGTACTGCTCGCGGAGCTGCTCGACGACCGCCGGGTTGGGTGTCTTGTCGCCGAAGAGGGCAAGGATGGGATCGCCCGGCATCGCGAATACGAGGAAATAGATGATGAACGTCGTTCCCAGGAAGACGGGGATGGCCTGGAGCAGACGCCGAAGGACATACCTCAGCATAGAGACTCTCCTGGTGCCAGACGCGACTCGTTCATGTGAGCAACCATCCTAATGCGATCACGCCGGTCCTACTCACGGATCCTCGGATTCGTGGGCCAGGTCGCGCGCTATTCGGTGCGAACAGGAGGTGGCCCGCTCCGCCGTAGGGCGGAGCGGGCCACCGGCCTGCGCTAGTTCTTCTTGATCTGGTAGTACAGCGGGACCGAGTTCCAACCGAACTCGACGTTGCTGACCGTCGTGGCGTAACCGCCGTTGACGTTGGAGTACCAGAGCGGGATGGCCGGAAGGTCCTTCAGCAGGACCTCCTGAGCCTTCTGGAAGTCGGCGTTCGCCGTGGCCGGGTCGGTCGCGGTGATGCCGTCACTCAGCAGCTTGTCGAACTCGGCGCTCGAGTAGTCGACCGTCGTTCGATCCTGCGTTGGTCGCGTAGAGCGGCCCGAGGAAGTTGTACAGACCGGGGTAGTCGGCCTGCCAACCGGTACGGAACGCCACCTTGATCGTGTCGTTCGACACCTCGGTGCGCAACTCCTTGAACGTTGCGTACGGGTGACCGGCCGCCTCGATTCCGAGCGCGTTCTTGATCGAGTTGCATCACAGCGTCGACCCAGGCCTGGTGGCCACCGTCAGCGTTGTATCCGATTTCGAACGTACCCGACCACGGGCTGATCTTGTCGGCCTCGGCCCAGAGTTCCTTGGCCTTGGTCGGGTTGTATGCGAGAACGTCAGCACCCTTGAGAGAGTCGCTCCAGCCCGCGATGACCGGCGACGTGAAGTCGCTAGCCGGCGTGCGGGTGCCCTCGAAGATGACCTGCGTGATCTCTGGACGGTTGATCGACATCGACAGTGCCTGACGACGCAATTTGCCCTCGTCACCCGAGAAGTGCTTGAGGCGCTCAGGGATCGTGAAGGACTGGAAGATCGCAGCCGGCTGGTTCACCGCGCGGTCGCCGAGGTCCGTCTGGTACGTAGCCAGAGCGGAGTCCGGGATACCGTCGATGACGTCGACGTTGTTCGCAAGGAGGTCGGCATAAGCCGCGTCCTGCGACGAGTAGAACACGAAGGTGAGACCGGCGTTGGCCGGCACGCGACCGCCCTTGTAGTCAGGGTTGACCACGAGGTCGATCTGAACATCGTGCTGCCACGCGTTGTCGCCTGCGAGCATGTACGGGCCGTTACCGATCGGCTTCTCACCGAAGGCCGCCATGTCCTTGAATGCAACAGACGGCAGCGGGTCGAACGCCGAGTAGCCGAGGCGCTGCGGGAAGTCCGAAGCCGGCTTGTTCAGCGTGATCGTGAACGTCAGGTCGTCGACAACCTCAAGGCCGGTAAGCGGAGAGTCCACGTCCCAGCTGAAGCCGTCGATGTCCTCGAAGAAGTAGCTCGAGTTCTGAGCGTTGCTCAGGAGTGCACCGTAGTTCCAGGCGTCGACGAAGGAATTCGCCGTAACCGCCTCACCGTTGGTGAACGTCCAACCATCGTTGAGCTTGACCTCGTACTTGGTCGGGTCGAGCTGCGTGATCGACTTCGCAACCTCGTTGTGAACGGCGCCAGTGGCGTCGTAGTAGACGAGTCCAGCGAAGATGTTGTCGATGATCTTTCCGCCGCCGGTCTCGTTCGTGTTCGTCGGGATCAGCGGGTTCTGCGGCTCAGAACCGTTCGTGATGATCGTGCCGCCACCACCGGTGGTCGCCGTGTCCGTCGGCGACGCCGACGTGGTCGGGCTAGAACTGCACCCTGCTAGGAACAGACTCGCCGTGGCTGCCACGGCGAGAGACTTTCCAATTGCGCCGAGCTTCATACTCGACTCCTTTCACGTTGTCGCTCCACACCCCATCCGTGCCTTGTGAGCACGCTGAGGGGTACAAGCGTCCTTCTACGGACCACGAGGTTCCGCAGTTGAACAAATCGTAGGCGGATCGATGTAACGCGCGCATCACAATCTGGTAAATCGTTTCGACATACAGCGGAATACGGCGATTTTCTCTCGAATTTCCGTCCGTTTTCGACTCGGAACGACCGTAGTTAAGGTCGCGTCGGCGCCGGGCCGACGCGATACGTGTCCCCGTCGGGTGGCACAGTGGTCGTATGAATCCGCTTCTCGCCGCGCTAGGCGGCCTCGTCGTCGGCGCGTTGATCGCCTACTTCTTTGCCGTCTCCCGCAACGCCGATCGAACGGAAGACGTCGCCAACAAGCGGGCGGACGAGCGCGAGCTTCGGGTGCGCGAGGAGGCCGAGCGGCGCATCGCCGACCTCAAGGAGCAATTCGCGCAGATGGAGGGCCAGTTCAAAGCCCTGAGCGCCGACGCCCTTGCCTCGAATCGCCAGCAGTTCCTGGAGTTGGCGGAGGAGCGCTTCAAGCGCGCGCACCAGGCTCAGGAGGCGGAGGCGGCGAAGCGCGAGGCCACGGTCAAGCAACTGGTCGAGCCGATGGCGAAGGCCCTGGACGAGGTCAAGAGGCAGACCACCGAGGCGGAGAAGTCGCGGGCGGAGGGGCAGGCGACGCTGCGCGAGCAGGTTCTGCAGATGGTCGCCGCTTCCGACAAGCTCGACAAGAAGACCACCGACTTCATCAATACGCTGCGCCGCTCGGACGTCCGCGGCAACTGGGGCGAGGTCCAGCTGCGCCGCGTGGTCGAGCTCGCGGGCATGGTGAACCACGTGGATTTCACCGAACAGGAGAACGTCCAGGACGAGGGCAAGAACCTCCGGCCCGACATGGTGGTCCACCTCGCGGGCGGACGCAGCGTGGTCGTGGACTCCAAGGTGGCGCTCGTGGCGCTCATCGAGGCGTTCGAAACGGACGACGAGGCGGTGCGTGCCGATCGTCTCCTCGCCCACGCGCGCCACGTGAAGAAGCACGTCGACGACCTCGTCGTCGAAGAAGTACTGGGAGCAGTTCTCACCCACGCCCGAGTTCGTCGTCATGTTCGTGCCGTCCGAGGCGTTCTACCAGGCCGCGCTCGAGCAGGACCCCGCGCTCCAGGAGTACGCGTTCTCCAAGAACATCGTCATCGCCACGCCGACCACGCTGGTCGCGATGCTCCGCACGGTCGCTCACGCGTGGAAGGAGGCCGCGCTCGCCGACAACGCGCGCGACGTCCTCAACGCGGGTCAGGACCTCCACAAGAGGCTCCTGACCATGGGCGAGCACTTCGCGAAGCTCGGCCGGGCGCTCGACAGCGCGGGCAAGGCGTACGACGGCGTCGTGGGCTCCTACGAGCGTTCCGTGCTCCCAGGCTCGCGCCGCCTCGCGGAGCTTAAGGTGATCGACGCGCCCGTCGAGGTTCCCGAGACGCTCGACCTCCACCCGCGCACGCCCAAGGCGATCGAGGGTACCGAGGACTAGGCGCCCGCCTGAGCCGATTCGCGCGCCTTCATGTCCGCACGGATCTCGTGGGGCAGCGAGAACATCAGGTCCTCCGTCGCGGTGCGGACCTCCTCGACCTCCGCGTACCCCCGGGCCGCGAGCGCATCGAGGACGTCCCGCACCAGGATCTCCGGCACCGAGGCCCCCGACGAGAGGCCGACGGTCGTCACGCCCTCGAACCAGGCGTCGTCGAGTTCGGAGGCGCGATCGATCCGATAGGCCGCGCCCGCCCCTGACTGGAGCGCGACCTCCACGAGGCGCACGGAGTTGGACGAGTTAGCGGACCCCACCACGATGACGAGCTCGCACTCGGGGGCGAGCTTCTTGACCGCGACCTGGCGATTCTGAGTCGCGTAGCAGATGTCGTCGCTCGGCGGGTCCTGGAGGCTCGGGAAGCGCGCGCGGAGGCGCCGGACCGTCTCCATCGTCTCGTCGACGCTCAGCGTCGTCTGCGACAGCCACACCACGTTGCCCGGGTCGGACACCTCGACGGCATCCGCTTCCTCGGGCGAGTTCACGACGATCGTGTGCGCGGGCGCCTCGCCAGCGGTACCCTCGACCTCTTCGTGACCCTCGTGACCGATCAGGAGGATGGTCTGGTTCGCCCCCGCGAAACGCACGGCCTCCTTGTGCACCTTGGTCACCAGGGGGCACGTCGCGTCGATCGTCACGAGATTGCGCGAGGCTGCAGCGTCCCGCACAGCTGGCGAGACGCCGTGTGCGGAAAACACCACCCTGGCGCCCTCGGGCACGTCGTCCGTCTCGCCGACGAAGATCGCTCCCCGCTCGCTGAGGGTCTCCACCACGTACTTGTTGTGGACGATCTCCTTGCGCACGTAGATGGGCGCCCCGTGTAGCTCGAGCGCCTTCTCCACGGCGATGACGGCACGGTCGACGCCCGCGCAGTATCCGCGCGGGGCAGCAAGAAGAACCCGCTTGGGTCCGGCGTTAGGCATGCCTCCATGGTACGTGGCACGCTGGGGCGGTGAGCGAGCCCCTTCCCGAAACGGCAGGCGACACGACGCCCGAGCGTCCGTGGCCCGTCCGGCACCTCACCCAGAAGGTCAAGGAGTACGTCGACCGGATGCCCCCCGTGTGGGTGGAGGGCCAAGTCCTGGGCCTCAAGCGCTGGAAGCACCTTGTGTTCCTCACCCTGCGCGACCCCGAGGCGGACGTCTCCATGTCGGCGACCCTGCCCGCGGCGGAGGTTGAGGCGCTACCGGAGATCCTCGCTGACGGTGCGCGCGTCATCGTTCATGCCAAGCCCACGTGGTGGACCAAGAGCGGCTCGCTCCAGCTCGACGCTCGCGAGATCCGCACCGTGGGGCTCGGCGAACTCCTCGCTCGCATCGAGGCCCTACGCGAGGCCCTCGCGTCCGAGGGCCTCTTCGACGACGACCGCAAGGTTCCCCTCCCTTTCGTCCCGAACCTCGTGGGCCTCGTGTGTGCGAATCAGGGCGACGCCGAGCACGACGTCGTCGTCAACGCCCGCGGGCGCTGGCCATCCGTTCGCTTCGAGATCAGGCGAGTCACCGTCCAGGGCGCGCGGTGCGTTCCGGAGACGACGGCGGCCATCGCGGAACTCGACGCTCGACCGGACGTCGACGTCATCGTCGTCGCGCGGGGCGGCGGGGCGTTCGAGGACCTCCTTCCGTTCAGCTCGGAGGCTCTGATCCGGGCGGCCGCCGCGTGCGTCACGCCGCTCGTCAGCGCGATCGGGCATGAGAAGGACGCCCCGCTCCTCGACCTCGTCGCGGACCTGCGAGCCTCGACTCCGACGGACGCGGGAAAACGCATCGTCCCGGACGCCGCGGAGGAGGCGCGCAACGTCGCGCGTGCCACCGCGGCGATGCGTGCAGCCATCGAGGGTCGCCTCGACCGAGAAGCCGAAGCGCTGATCTCGTATCTGACGCGGCCCGTTCTCGTTCACCCCGATCGCCTAATCGAGCCTCTCGCCGACGAGGTCGCGCGGCACCGCGCGGCGGCTCGCGGCGCGATCCGTTCCCGCCTCGCCGAACTCGCGACTGGCCTCGGCGGTCTCGAGTCGACCCTGCGAGCTCTCTCGCCCCAGTCCACGCTCGACCGGGGATACGCCGTGGTCCGGAAGAAGGGCGGCGCGGTTCTTCGCGACGCGGCCGACGCGGCGGCGGGAACCGATCTCGCGATCCGGCTCGCGCGAGGTTCGGTCGACGCGACGGTTACCGGAGACGCGGGCTAGGAGTTCCCATTCGGCGGACGGGCGAGGGTGGCCCGTAAGCGTCGAGGTCCGAACCCCACCGCGCGAAACGCCCCTGCAGGCACTGGCGGTCGCGACGAGGCTCTGTCGCGTGGTCGGAGCGTCCCTGCAGGCATTGACGGTCGATGAATGCCGGTTTTCGACCCGTATCCGCCTGCAGGGACGATCTGATCGCGTCGGCGGCCAACAGATGGCGAGTGTCGCCACCGTCGTGACCATCGACGCCGATCTTCCGGGCGGACCCGTCCCGAGACGTGACTGTGGCCGCCGGTTCCCCGGCGGCCACAGTCTGGACTTTTTCGGATGGATGGTGAACAAATGATGCTCGCCTCCCCCTCAGCGGGAGGCGAACACCACGCCTATGTGAGCCGGAGTTGGAACACCGGGTTGGAGATGCGCTGCTTCGCGGCCGAGGCAACGTCGCGGTTCCACGACCTGCCCAACTTGCGGAGGACGGATTCTGGAACGGCAGGGCAACGAATCAGCGCGAAGAGCACCGACGTGTCCTTGTCCTGCGCGAGCAATTCGCGGATCTCGATCGGAAGATCAGAGCGAGGGTTTCTGGCAACGCCTGCACGTACCGAGGCCGCTTCGTCCGAGGCAAGTCGGATCAGTGTCGTGAGAGGCGTAAGCGGGCGCTCTGCCACGGCCGCTCGGATCTTCGCCTCCTCGGAACGTCCGAGGACGGCCAACTCGCTGTCGGTCAAGTCGTCCCTCATCACCTGGTTGGCGCTGCTGAGTGCGGTCCTGCTGTTTTCGTAGTCTTCGCTGAACATTTCGCTTCACCTCATTGTGAACCGGTGGACACCTTCACTTCATGAGACGTACGAGCACTCCCGCCATGACGCGGGTTTTCGTGAAGTTTTCGACACGGAGCTCCGTTCGACCGAAACGGGACACCTCTGAGGCCTCGCGAGACCGGTAACGTGGACCCGTGGCCGCCGCACCCAAGATCGACGACATGAGTTACGAGCAGGCGCGCGACGAACTCGTTCTCATCGTCGCGAAGCTCGAGGCCGGAGCGGTCACGTTGGAGGAGTCTCTCGCCCTGTGGGAACGCGGGGAAGCTCTCGCCCTTCGGTGCCAACGCGTGCTCGAGGGAGCGCGCGAGCGCGTGGCCAAGAGTCGAGACGACGTCCCCCCACCGGATGAACAAGCGGGCGACGAGGCGTCGTAGTGAGCGAACACTGCCTTGTCGTCGGCGAAGCCCTCATCGACGTCGTCATTCGTCCCGATGGGTCGAGGAGCGAGCGCCCCGGGGGCTCCCCCGCCAATGTCGCCGTTGGCCTGTCGCGACTCGGACGTCAGACGGAGCTTCTCGCGTGGATAGGTCTCGACGATTACGGGCGGGCCATCCGCGAACACCTGGAGGAGTCCGGCGTCGAGCTGGTACGCGGGTCCGAGTCGGCGATCCACACGTCCGTCGCGACCGCCGTGCTCGACGAGCACGGCGACGCCGACTACGACTTCGACATCGCGTGGGCCGTCAGCCCGAATGCCGCATATACCCGCAAGCCGTTCGTGGTGCACACCGGCTCGATCGGGGCGGTGCTTCCGCCGGCGGCGCGGAGGTGCGCTCACTTCTCGAACGCCACCGCTCAATCGCCACGATCACCTACGACCCCAACGTTCGCCCGTCACTCATGGGCAACCCGATCACCGCGTCGGCGCAGGTGGAGGCCGTCGTCGCGCTGGCCGACATCGTCAAGGCGAGCGACGAGGACCTCCTCTGGTTGAGTCCGGACGAGTCCGTCGCCGATCACGCGGCCCGTTGGCTCACATTGGGACCGTCGATCGTCGTGGTGACCAGGGGCGCGCGGGGAGCCACGGGCTACCTCAAGGACGGCCGACGTATCGACGTCACCGCGCCCGCGATTACTCCCGTGGACACGGTGGGAGCTGGCGACTCCTTCATGGCCGGCCTCATTGACGGACTCTGGTCGCAGGGATATCTCGGCGCGTCCTCGCGCGACGATCTCATCGAGATCTCGACGGACGTCGTCACGTACATACTGACGCGGTGCGTCGGGATCGCCGCGGTCACGCTGTCGCGCGAGGGGGCCGACCCGCCGACGCGGGATCAGCTCGGGGAATCGGAGCTCGACTAATCGTCGAGAAGCTCCTGGGCTGCCCTGCGCAGCGACCGGGGGCCGTTGTCCGCGATCATGGACAGCACGGACTTGGGGGTCGCCGGATTATCCATCAGGGCACGTACGACGTCGGTGCTCCGGTCCTCCGCCAGGATCGCGGCCGCGCTCGTCGCGCGATCAATCGCGGAGTTCGACGCGACGGCAAGGCGTACGGCGGCCTTCGAGTCCTGAGCGAAGGAGACGAGAGCCGCCACGGGGGCGTCCTCTCGCTTCGCGGCCGCCTCGCGTGCAGCGGAGTCTTTCGACACGACGATCGAAACGTAGTCGTCGCGAGAAAGCGTGCCGTCGAGCGCCCGATACTCGGGTGAATCGGTGGTGGTTTTGCCCAAGATGGCCATTCGCCTACGTCTCCCTTGATCGTTCGAGGGGACGCCAGCGGGGAGCAAGCGCCCCGCCATTGTGGCTACTAGTTAATGAGAGGGCCGAGCACCGCGTCTATGACGCTACGGGTGCCGATCCTCCTTGACCTGCCACAATAGCCGCATGGCACAGGAGAGTGAATACCGCATCGAACGCGACACCATGGGAGAGGTTCGTGTACCCCGCGACGCCCTCTGGCGCGCCCAGACCCAGCGCGCGGTCGAGAACTTCCCCATCTCGGGCACGCGGCTCGAGCGGACCCACATCAAGGCGCTCGCGCTCGTCAAGAAGGCGGCCGCGCTCGCCAACAAGGAGCTTGGGGTGCTCGAGGCCGACCTCGCCGACGCGATCTCGTCCGCGGCCGACGAGGTCGCATCGGGCGCGCACGACGACCAGTTCCCGGTCGACGTGTTTCAGACGGGGTCGGGGACGTCCTCGAACATGAACGCGAACGAGGTCATCGCGAGCCTCGCGACGGCGCGACTCGGGCGGGACGTCCACCCGAACGATCACGTCAACGCCTCGCAGTCCTCGAACGACGTCTTCCCCACGTCGGTGCACGTCGCCGCAGCGGACGCTGTGGTGCACGACCTCGTACCTGCCCTCGCCCACCTCGCGGACGCCCTCGAGGCGAAGTCCCGGGAGTTTGCCCAGGTGGTGAAGTCCGGCAGAACTCACCTCATGGACGCGACGCCCGTGACGCTCGGCCAGGAGTTCGGGGGCTACGCCGCCGCGGTGCGGCTCGGGATCGAACGTCTCGAATCGGCGCTCCCGCGCGTCGCCGAGGTTCCACTCGGAGGCACGGCCGTCGGGACGGGGATCAACACTCCTCCCGGATTCTCCTCCCGCGTCATCGCGCTCCTCGCCCAGGAGACCGGATTGCCCCTTTCCGAAGCGCGCAACCACTTCGAGGCGCAGTCAGCGCGCGACGCGCTCGTCGAGCTCGGCGGCGCGCTCCGCACCATCGCGGTGAGCCTCACCAAGATCTGCAACGACCTGAGGTGGATGGGCTCCGGCCCCAACACGGGCCTGGGCGAGATCCGCATCCCCGACCTCCAGCCGGGATCGTCGATCATGCCTGGCAAGGTGAATCCCGTGATCCCCGAGGCCGTCCTCATGGTCTGCGCGCGGGTCGTGGGCAACGACGCGACCGTGGCCTGGGCGGGCGCGTCCGGCGCGTTCGAGCTCAACGTCCAGATCCCCGTCATGGCGCTCGGGACCCTCGAGTCCCTTCGCCTCCTGAGCAACGCATCGCGCCTCCTGGCCGACACGACCGTTTCGGGCATCGAGGCGAACCCCGAGCGAGCGCGCCGCAACGCGGAGGCGAGCCCCAGCATCGTCACGCCGCTCAATCGCGTGATCGGCTACGAGAACGCCGCAAAGATCGCGAAGCACGCCGTCGCGGAAGGGCGTCACGGTCCGCGAGGCGGTCATCGCCCTCGGATTCGTCGAGCGTGGGGACGTGAGTGTCGAGCAGCTCGACGAGCTGCTCGACGTCACGACGATGACGGGCGAAGCCTAAGCCTGGTTCGCGGGATCCTGGGCGTCGTATTCGCTCGTCGGGAACCGGGGAGGCAGCCAGTTGTCGATGGCAATGAGGGTCGCGGCGAGCGCCGTGAATCCCGCGAAGAACACGACGACGCGCCACGCGACCCCACCGACCCCGTAGATCGCCGTGTCAAGGAACGGATACGGCGCCGACTGCCCGGGAATGAGCGCCGCCAGCGTGAGGATCACCGTGACGTACGCGACGAGGTAGACGAGCCAGGGGCCGATGTACTTCCACGGCACGCGCCGGTGCTCGGCGAACACGAACCACACCACGAACGCGCCGACGGGCGTCACGATGTGCTCCAGGTTGTTGTTGTTCGCGAACCAGCCGAGGAAGGATCCGGCGTGAGGGAAATCATCGGGACGCAGCACGAAGTAGTACACGATCCCCGTGATCGTGATGTAGAACACCGCGCTTCCCGCCAACCACTCGGGAGGGGTCCTCCGCCCGCTCAGCAGCGCGACGGCCGTCCACGCGAACGAGACCGCCATCATCAGATTCGACTGGAGGGTGAAGGTGGCGAGCTCCCTCGGCCCGCCGAGAACCAGCAGGCTGATGACCACGTACGTGCCGACGAGCGCAAGGATGATGCGCAAGACGGCGGAGACGACGTTCGTCGCGCGGACGCGACTCGAGGACGGGGCGCTGGCCATGGTTCTCCTTCACTAGCGTCAGGCGGGGCGTCGCTTGGCGCTAGAGGTCGAGCCGTTCCAGCATGTCCGTCACCAGCGCCGCCACCGCCGATCGCTCGGAGCGCTCGAGCGTCACGTGCGCGAATAGCGGGTGCCCCTTGAGCGCCTCGATCGACGGCGGCCACTCCATCGTGGCGGCCGACGCGCAGGTTGTCGCGCTGAGCGACGTCGTGGGTGAGCACGACGCGCGAGCCCTGGCCGATCCGGCTGAGCATCGTGAGCAGCACGTTGCGCTCGAGCGACTGCGCCTCGTCGACGATGACGAAGGCGTCGTGGAGCGAGCGCCCGCGAATGTGGGTCAGCGGGAGCACCTCGAGCATGCCGCGCGCCATGACCTCCTCGACCACCTCCTTCGAGACCACCGCCCCAAGCGTGTCGAAGACCGCCTGGGCCCACGGGTTCATCTTCTCCGACTCGGTGCCGGGCAGGTACCCGAGGTCCTGGCCGCCCACGGCGTACAGCGGCCGGAACACCATGATCTTCTTGTGCTGGCGGCGCTCCATCACCGCCTCGAGCCCCGCGCACAGCGCGAGCGCGCACTTGCCCGTTCCCGCTCGGCCGCCCATCGAGACGATGCCGATGGACTCGTCGAGAAGCAGGTCGAGCGCGATGCGCTGCTCGGCGGAGCGGCCGTGCAGGCCGAACACCTCGAGGTCTCCGCGCACCAGCCGCACCGCCCCTCCGTCCGTCACGCGTCCGAGCGCCGAGCCTCGAGGCGAGTGAATGACCAGGCCCGTGTGAACGGGCAGCGCGGCGAGGTCCTCGCCGCATCGTCCGCAGCGGGGCGCGCGATGCGCGCTCGGCGTCCTACAGCGCGGACATCTGCTCGTCGGTCAGCTGGATCTCGCGCATGCCGGTCCAGCCGGACTCGACCGCAAGCTCCGCACGGTACTCCTCGGCGTCCATGCCGAGCGCCGACGCCTTGACGCGCATCGGCAGGTCCTTGGACACCACCGTGACCGCGTGACCCTCGGCGCGCAGGTTTGCGGCGACGGCGAGGATGCGGGTGTCGTTGTCTCCCAGCCGGAAGCCGCTGGGGAGCACCTCTTGGTCGGTGTGGTTCAGTTCGACGCGCAGCGTTCCGCCCGCGTCATTGATCGCGACGGGCTCGTCGAGGTGCCCGTGCTGCACCCGCAGGTCGTCGAGGAGCCGCAGCGCCGAGCGCGCGAAATACCCCAGCTCGGGGTGGTGGCGCTTGGCCTCGAGCTCGGTCACGACGACCACCGGAAGCACCACGGCGTGCTCCGCGAAGCGCAGCGCGGCCCGCGGATCCGACAGGAGGACCGACGTGTCGAGCACGAAGGTGCGAAGGTCGTCGCGCTGTCGCTCCGGGTTTCGGCGGGGGAACTGCTCTGAGTGTTGGTCACGGGGGCTCCCGGCTGCTGTCAGGCCGCAGGGACACCCCGCCCTACGGCGGAGGTTGTCTATGGTGCGAGGTCGTTGCCCACCATGTTTCGACGCTACGCGCGCCCGGGCGTGTGCCCCGGCAACACGCCGGGCGGGAGCGTGCCGTTAGCGCCCGCGCCGGCGCTCGCGCTGCGCGTAACCGCGCAGCGCGCGAGGAAGTCCACCTGCCGGAAGTCCGGCCAATACGCGTCGCAGAAGTAGAACTCGCTGTGCGCGCTCTGCCACATCAGGAAGCCGCTGAGCCGCTGCTCCCCCGACGTGCGGATCACCAGGTCGGGGTCCGGCTGGCCCTTGGTGTACAGGTGCTGCGCGATGTGCTCCACGGAGAAGTTCTCGGCCACCTCCTCGAGCGATTGCCCTGGTCGACGCCCTCCAGCAGGAACGCGCGCACCGCGTCGGCGATCTCGTGGCGGCCGCCGTAGCCGACGGCGACGTTGACGTGCAGCCCGCCGCGCGTCCGGCGTCGGGCGTCACGGCAGCGTTGAGCCGCTCCGCAGCCGTCCGGCGGGCAGCAGGTCGAGGGCGCCGACGTGCTGGAGCCGCCACCGGCCGTCGGCCGCGAGCGCCTCGACGGCGTCGCACGATGATCTCGAGCAGCGACGCCGAGCTCGTCCGGGTCGCGCTCCAGGTTGTCGGTGGAGAGCATCCACAGGGTGACGACCTCGACGCCGCTCTCGTCCGACCACTCGAGGACCTCGGTGATCTTGTCCGCGCCCGCGCGGTGGCCGTCGGCGTCGGTCGCGCCGACTGCCTGCGCCCATCGGCGGTTGCCGTCGAGGATGACGCCGATGTGGCGGGGACCTTGCCCCGCGCGCTTGAGGTCGCGCAGGAGCAGCCGCTCGTACGTGCCGTACAGCGGCGTCAGGCAGGCCCATGCATCCTTCTGCGAGTCGCGGTGCGTGGGGTCGGACACCACGGTACCGTCGCGCCGTAACCTACGGTATCGTAGGTTCATGACCGAACGCCGAGGTCGCACCGACCGCTGACAGACCGCCCCACCCGCCAAGCCCGCTGCTGCGCGGATGGTTCCACCTCGGCGCCGATCCCCTCGTTCTCATCGCCGGCATGGTCCTCATCGTGTTCGCTCCCACGCTCGCCGGCCGCATCAGCGCCGCCGTCTTCACCCTCACCGCCGTGCTGCTGTTCGGCACCTCCGCCGTGTATCACCGCGGCAACTGGGCCGAGCCTCCGCGCCGTGCTGCAGCGCATGGACCACGCCAACATCTTCCTCATCATTGCGGGAACGTATACGCCCCTGAGCGTGCTCCTGCTCCCCAAGCGAACCGCGATCTTCGCGCTCTCGATCGTGTGGGGCGGCGCCCTCGCTGGGCCTGCTCGCCCGCCTCCTGTGGCTCAACGCGCCGCGCTGGTTCTAGGTGCCGCTGTACATGCCTCGGGTGGGTGGCCGTCGGGTTCATCGAGCCCCTCGACGAGGCGGGCGGCCCCGCGGTCGTGTCGCTCATGCTCGCGGGCGGCGTCGCTACACCGTCGGCGCCGTGATCTACGGCTCAAGTGGCCGAACCGAGTCCCCAGCTACTTCGGGTTCCACGAGATCTTCCACGCGCTCACGATCGCCGGGTTCGTCTGCCACTACGTCGCCGTCAGCCTCGCCATCTATCGCGCCTGACGGCGGCCTGATGGCGCACCTTGCGCAGGTGCTTGCTCATCGATCGAAACAGCAGGATGCACGCCGCGGCGAGCGCGAACGTCACCACGAACCCCAGGAATCCGGGGCCTGAACTCTGATCAATCGGGCTCATACGTACCTCCAGGGACTATCGTGCCTCATGATGAGCATCGACGAACCCCTCCTCAGCGAATCCGACGAACTCGCGTCGCCTCGAGTCGATCGGCGGCGCGCTATCGCGACCGGATCGCGGCCGTCGTCTTCACCGCCGGCGTCGTGTGGTTCGGCTATGTCGGCGACAAGCAGGCTTCGATTCGCTGGAGCAACGCGGGTTACAGCATCGCCTCCCCGACCGAAGCGACCACGACGTTCGACGTCTACCTCTACGACGACGATGACGCGACGTGCCGCGTCCGCGCCCTCAACGCGCGCTTCGCCGAGGTCGGATACGCCGACGTCGCCATCGTCCGATCGGACGGCACGCCAGCAGCGCATCGTCGCCGACATCGTCACGGTGGAGCCAGCCGTTACCGCCGTCGTCGCCTACTGCACTCCCCAGTCGTCGCCCCTCCCCTGTCGCCAGGAAGGCGCATCCTGCTATCCTGTCTCACCTTGTCCCGAAAGGAGATTCACGTGACCGAGACCACAGGCCTGGCTCACCCAGGAGGCGTTCGACCGCCTGCAGGAGGAGTACGCCTACCTCACGGGCGAGGGGCGCTCCGCGATCGCCAAGGAGATCGACGAGCGCCGACACGAGGGAGACCTCAGGGAGAACGGCGGCTACCACGCCGCGCGCGAGGAGCAGGCGAAGCAAGAGGCGCGCATCGCGCAGCTGCGCCGCCTCCTCGAGAACGCGAACGTGGGCGAGGCCCCGCCGGCGACGGCGAGATCGCGTCCGGCATGGTCGTGACCGCCGAGGTCGCGGGACGCGAGATGCGGTTCCTCGTGGGCTCGCGCGAGGCCGCGGGCGGCACCGACATCGACGTGTTCTCCGCGCAGTCGCCCCTGGGCCGGCGCTGCTCGGCAAGCGCCCGGGCGACGAGACGACCTACGTCGCGCCGAACGGCAACGAGATTCCCGGTCACGATCATCGCGACGGAGCCCTTCTCCGGCTAAGGGCTATCGCCCGCCCGCCTCTCGCGATGGGTATCTCCGTCGTCGGGCCAAGCCCCGATCTTCCGCAGGCCCTCGATGAACGCCTTGGTGAACGACAGGATCGGCACCGCGAGCAGCGCGCCCACGAGGCCTCCGACGATCCCGCCGACGCCGACCGTCGAGCAGAATCGACGATCGGGTGCACGGAGGTGGCCTTGCCGAAGAGGAACGGGTAGAGCACGTTCCCCTCGACCTGCTGGACGATCAGGATGACGCCCACCATGATGACGCGCCTTCACCCACCCGCCCTCGACGACGGCGACGAGCACGGCGACGACGCCGGAGACCGTCGCGCCGATGAGGGGGATGAACGAGGTCAGGAACACGACGATGAAGATCGGCACCCAAAGGTTCAGGCCGAGGAGCAAAGCGCCGAGGCCGATTCCCGTCGCGTCGACGAGCGCGACGAACACCGACGTCTTGGTGTATCGCGCGAGCGTCGTCCCATGCCGCCGTTCCCGCGTAGTCGATCTGCGTGCGCGCCTTGCGCGGGAAGAGGTCTGGACGACGCCGAGCCACAGCTGCCGCCCGTCCTTGAGGAAGAAGAACAGGCAGAAGAGCGCGAGGATCGCGCCCGCGGTGACGAGGCCAACCGTCGAGGTCGACGGACAGCGCGCGCCGGCGATGATCCCCGACTTGTTGTCGCTGCAGCGTCTGCCCCGCCTTGTCGAGGTACGACTGGATCTGGTCGGCGCTGAGGTTGAGCGGCCCGGACGACAGCCAATCGACCAGGGTGTGAAGGCCGTCCGACGCCTGCTGCTTCAGCTCGTCGATCCCGACGATCACGGTCGTGCTCGCGAGGATGATCAGCCCGACGACCGACCACGACGAGCGAGAGGAGGAGTGAGGCGAGGCCCACGCCCGCGAGAACCCGTGGCGCGCGAGCCACGCCGACGAAGCGCTCGAGCGGCGCGGCGATGAGGAGCGCGACCGCGACGGGAACGACGAGCGCCGAGATCTTCGCGATGACGCTGAATAGCGCCAGCGCGACGATGCCGACGACGATCAGTCGCCACGACCACGCGCCCGCGACCCGAAGCGGAACGGGAACGTGCTTGAGGATTTCGGGCGCTTCTTCGTCGTCGAAGGACGTGTTTCGAGTAGCCATACGGCGAGCGTAGCGCGATCATGGGACGTATCGCCGGACGCGATCCGCACGCGCGGAACACAATGACGTGGGGCCGCGTTGAACGGGTGGACGCGATGGCCAGGGAGGCCGCCGATGTTGCTCGACAAGACCGACGATGGTCGACCGGAAGTCCGCCATCGCGGCCGCGACGAGGAGATGGTCGATCTCGCCGCTTCACGCGGTCCTTGGCACGCCGCTCGAAGGGCCCGTGGCCCGACGGGCTACGAGGTCATCTACCTCGCCATGGGCTGCTTCTGGGGGGCCGAGCGGATCTTCTGGCAGATGGACGGCGTGTACGTCGACCGCCGTCGGGTACATGGGCGGCTGGACCAAGAACCCCACGTACGAGGAGACGTGCACGTCGCGCACGGGGCACACCGAGACCGTCCAGGTCGTCTACGACCCGGCGAAGGTCGCCGTCGAGACCCTGCTCGCCGCGTTCTGGGAGAACCACGACCCGACGACGCCCGAACCGCCAAGGCGGCGACATCGGCACGCAGTACCGCAGCGCCGTCTTCACCACGACCGAGAATCAGTACACCGAGGCCGTCATGTCGCGCTCGCGCTATCAGCACAAGCTGATGGGCAAGGACTTCGGGATCATCTCGACGCAGATCGACCGCGTCGAGGACGCAGGCGACGGCGTGTTCTACTACGCGGAGGACTACCACCAGGCGTACCTCCACAAGAACCCCGGCGGCTACTGCAACCACGGGTTCTGCCAGGTCGCCTACTAGCCGAGCAGTCGCGCGCAGGTACTCCCACTGGCGGCGAATCTGGTGCGGACCGCCGCCCTCGTGCCGGTTGAACGGGTAGACCACGATCTCCTTGGGCTCGCCTCCCCACGCGTTGAAGGCCGCGAACACGGTCGACGGCGGGCACGTGTCGTCCATGAGGGCGACCGAGAAGATCGCGGGCGCGGTCGCGCGTTTCGCGAAGCGTCGCGCCGTCGAAGTAGGACAGCGTGCGGAACGCGCGCTCCGCGTGGTCGCGGTGAACGGAGAGGTATCGGGTGATCTCGCCGTAGGGGTCGGAGTCGATGACCGCGACGGCCCGCTCGTAGTGGCAAAGGAACGGCACGTCGACGAGCGCCGCGACGACGTCCGGGACGAGCGCCGGCGGCGGCGATCGCGACGCCGCCTCCCTGGAGATTCCGCGCCACGATTGTTCGCGCCGCGTCGACGCCGGGCAAGGCGCGAGCGGCGTCGATGGCGCGCGACGGCGTCGGTGAACATCCGCCGGTAGTAGTACTCGGATGGATCGAGAATCCCTCGGGTCATGTACCCGGGCTGCGACGGCGTCGATCCTCCGGGATCCGGGGTGTCGCCTCCGCCGCCCCAGCCGGAACCCTGGCCGCGCGTGTCCATCATGAGGTGCGCGTAGCCCGCCGACGGCCAGAACGTGTGCTCGAACGCGAGCCCCCGCCCACCGTTATATCCCTGGTACTGGACGATCACCGGAAGGTCGTCGTCGACGCCAGCGGGACGCGAGTACCAGGCCTTCACGGGGTCGCCTGCGAAACCGGGGAAGGTCACGTCCCATACGTCGACGTGGGGCAGCGCGGGCTCAACGGGCGTCGCCTCCGGTGCCCCTCCCGCCGCGCGAGCCTCGGCCATGGTGTCGGCCCAAAACGCGTCGAGATCCGCGGGCTCCGCGATGACGGGCCGATACTCGCGCAACTGATCCAGGGGGAGGTCGTAGTGCGCCATTGCCGCTCCTTACGCGTCGTCCGTTCGGCGGACGATCTCCGCCGAGAGTGCCCCCGGCAGGGCTCGAACCTGCACTGGGCCGATTTTAAGTCGGCTGCCTCTGCCAGTTGGGCTACGGGGGCCTCGTCCGATTGTTGCAGGTCAGACTAGGTGCGCGAGGACTCCGCGAGCGCAAGCGCCACACCGTCGAGGATGTCGTGCTCGCTCGTGGCCGCCGTGTCGAGGGCGCCTCCGGCCGCGCGAACATCGGAGCGCACGCGCAGCATCACCTCGCGCCACACGAGCGCCCCTGCTCCGATCGAGTCGACCCGCCCGGGGTGCATGTACGGCAGGGCGGCCCGTTCCGCCCGCGGCATCGCCAGGAGCTCGTCGGCCGCGCGGACGAGCTCGTCGATGGGAAGAATCGCGCCGTCGATACGCTCGGGACGGTAGGCGTCGAGCCCGAGAGCGCGCGCGGTGATCGTCGTGACGGAGCCAGCGAGGCCCACCAGGGTCCGCGCCTTAGCGAAGGGCACGTCAAGCGCGGCGGCGTCCAGGGCCGCGCGTATGTCCCGGACGGCGGCGTCGACGTCGGCCGGCGAGGCCGGTTCGGCGGACAGGTGACGCTCGGTGAGGCGGATGCACCCGACGTCCATCGAGTGAGCGTGGTCGGGGGCAGCCCCGCCCAGCACCAACTCCGTCGATCCTCCTCCTAGATCCACGACGAGGAACGGCTCGTCGAGCCCGGGAGCGAGCGCCCCCGTCGCGCCCCGAAACGACAGTCGCGCCTCCTCGTCTCCCGAGATGACGTCGGCGGGAACACCCAGGCGTTCCCGTACTCCCTCGACGAGCACCTCCCGATTCTTGGCGTCGCGCGTCGCCGACGTGGCGACGAAGCGGACCGCCTCGACCCCGAGGCGCTCGCACGTCGCCGCGTACTGGTCGACGGCCGCGAAGGTTCGAGCCAACGCCGCTGGGGCGAGGAGCCCCGTCGTATCGACGCCCTCGCCCAGACGAACGACGATCATCTCCCTCGTCACGTCGACGAGGGTCCCCGCGCCCGGATCGACGTCCGCGACAAGGAGCCGGAGGGAATTGGTTCCGCAATCGATGGCCGCGACTCGCATGGCGCAAGCGTAACGGGGAGCGCGGGGGCGTCAGGACGCGCGCGGCACGTCGCACGTGCAGCGATCGGGACGCCACTCGTCGCGGATGGCCGCCAGCGTCTCGTCCCCGATCGGGTTGACGCCAGGACCCTTCGCGAGCGCGTGCGCCACGAGGGCGTGAAGACACTTGACGCGGTCGGGCATGCCTCCCGCGCTAATCCCCGCGATCTCCTCGACGTCTTCCATCTCGGCGCGGTCAACGAGATACGACTCGTGAGCCGCGCGGTAGAGCGCCGCGAGCTCCTCGTCGTCCGCTAGACGCTCGTTCATCGCGCGCATCTGGCCCGAGGCCTCGACGGTCGAGACGGCGGCGACAGCCCCCGGATGCGTGAGGTAGTACGTCGTCGGGAAGGGCGAGCCGTCCTCGAGACGCGGGGCCGTCATGGCGACGGTGGGATTGCCGCAGGCGCATCGCGCCGCGATCGCGACCACCCCGCGCGGTTCGCGGCCGAGCTGATTCCGGAGCGCCTCGATATCGCGCGCGTCGATCTCACGATGGCGCGTCGCGTCGCCGCCCGTCACGAGCTCGTTCCCGCGGCTTCGATCGAACCCCACAACGTGTCGAACCACGACTTCTGCGGCGCGATCGTCCCGCCCGGCTGCTTCGTCCCCCCGGCGTCGGCGGCGGCAGGATCACCCACGAACTCCGGATCGACGACGCGATAGGCCGTCTCCCCGGGAAGTACGTAGACGAGCCGGTCGCGCGCCTTCGCGATGACGTAGGCCGGATCGTCCCAGCGGGCGACCTCGGCCTGGAGGCTGTCCACCTCCGCGCTGAGCGTCCGCAACCTGGCCCCGCAGATCGGCCAGCGTCTCCTGTTGCTTGAGGTAGGCGCGGACGGAGGGAACCATCACGGCGAGCGCGAGCGCCAGAACCGCCGTGAGCACGACGGCGCGCCACGACATCGACGACGCGGCCGACGGGCGCTCGACGCGGGGAGGCTCGGCACGCCGCGGTCGCCCGGGGGATGCCCGATCGCGGCGTCGGGCGCGAGCCGGGGCGCGCGGAGGCCGCGGAATGCAACGAGCGCGGCGCACCGGGACGCTGGGGGGCTTTCACACCCACCATTGTCCCGGCGCACCGCGCCGGTGACCCGCTGCTTCGAGCCGCGAGTCGAGAGTTGTTACTAGCCGAGCTTCGGGAACGCCGAGCGGCCCGCGTAGACCGCGGCACCCTCAAGCTCCTCTTCGATGCGCATGAGCTGGTTGTACTTGTTGATGCGCTCGCCGCGCGCCGGGGCGCCCGTCTTGAGCTGACCGAGACCGTACGCGACCGACAGGTCGGCGATCGACGTGTCCTCGGTCTCGCCGGAACGGTGCGACACCATCGCGGTGAATCCGGCGCGAGCGGCCATCGTCACAGCATCGTTGGTCTCGGAGACGGTACCGATCTGGTTGAGCTTCACCAGGAGGGAGTTCGCGGACTTCTCCTTGATGCCGCGCGCCAGGCGGACGGGGTTCGTGACGAACAGGTCGTCGCCGACGATCTGCGTCGTGTCGCCCATGGCTGCCGTCATGGCGGTCCAGCCGGCCCAGTCGTCCTCGTCCAGGGGGTCCTCGATGGAGATCAACGGGAAGTCCTTGACGGCCTTCGCGTAGAACGCGATCATCTCGTCGGCCGTCTTCTGGCCGCCTTCCCACTGGTACTTCCCGTCCTTGAAGAACTCCGTCGCCGCGACGTCGAGCGCCAGCGCGATGTCGACGCCCGGCTTGTAGCCGGCCTTCTCGATCGCCGCAACGATCAGTTCGAGCGCCTCGGTGTTGGAGCCAAGGTTAGGGGCGAAGCCGCCCTCGTCGCCGAGTCCGGTCGCGAGACCCTTGGACTTCAGAACGGCCTTGAGGTTGTGGTAGACCTCGGAGTTCCAGCGGATGGCCTCGCGGATGGTCGGAGCGCCGATCGGGGCGATCATGAACTCCTGAATGTCCACGTTCGAGTCCGCGTGCGAACCACCGTTCAGGATGTTCATCATCGGGACGGGCAGGATGTGGGCGTTCGCGCCGCCGATGTACTTGTACAGCGGCAGGTCGGAGCTGGCGGCTGCGGCCTTGGCCACGGCGAGCGAGACGCCGAGGATGGCGTTCGCGCCGAACTTCTCCTTGTTCGGGGTACCGTCCAGGTCGATCATCGTCTGGTCGACGAGGCGCTGGTCGGTCGCCTCAAGTCCGACGACTGCGGGGGCGATGTCGTCGATGACCGAATTCACGGCACCGAGAACGCCCTTTCCGAGGAAACGCTTCGCGTCGCCATCGCGACGCTCGACGGCCTCGAACGCACCGGTCGATGCACCCGAGGGGACGCCGGCGCGAGCGAACGTGCCGTCGTCCAGGGCGACCTCGACCTCAACGGTGGGGTTGCCGCGCGAGTCGAGAATCTCGCGGGCTCCAACGGCCTCAATGCTGGCCATGATGCTCCTTGAATTGTTGGGATTGTCCGGCTCCGAGTCTAGTGTCCGAGCTTCGGCCCGTTTGCAGACGGAAGTCCTAGGGCGCGCGCTCGCCCTCCGCCTCGCGGACGGCGCTTTCGAGCGAGCGGGTCGCGTCGCGGAGGGCACCCTCGGCGTCCACACCCTCGGCTTCCGCCCGTGCAACGATTTCGAGAAGCGAGGGGCCGACGCCGACGCCGGCCTCGGCACGGTACGCGAGGCCCGAACGCGTCGCCCGCGCGAGGACCTTCTGGGCACGTTGGAGGGCGGGAAGCGCGGTCGGAATGCCGTCGAGCACGGAATCGCGGTTCTTCGAGGCGGCCTTGATCCGCTCCCACCGCTCGTGGACCTCGCCGGAGTTCTCGACGGTCGTGTCGGCGAATACGTGGGGGTGGCGTTCGACGAGCTTGTCAACGAGCGACGAGGCGACGTCGTCGATGCCGAAAGGATCAGTGGGGTGCTCCTCGGCAATGCGCGCGTGGAACACCACCTGCAGGAGCACGTCGCCGAGCTCCTCGCGCAGATCCTCGCGCGTTCCCGTTTCGACCGCCTCGACGAGTTCGAAGACCTCCTCGATCGCGTGGCGCGCGAGCGACGCGTGCGTCTGCTCCGCGTCCCACGGGCAACCACCTGGCGAACGCAGGCGGTCCATCACCTCGATGAGGCGCGTGAGCCCGTCATCCACCCGTCGAGATCCAGTCGGGCATTGCCACGGCGAACCCGCTCACCTGGTTGAACACCGAGAAGAACCACGTGTCGACGTCCGGCGCGTTCGCGAGTCCCTGGTTGAGTGCCGCGAGGAGGTTGTTCTCGAACGTGGAGACCGTAAACGGGCCGTACCGCGGGTTCGTCTCGACCTTCGCCTCCGCGTCGAGTCCCACCTGGTGGAGGGCGGTCACGCCGTCTTCCGTGCGCAACAGGAAGTCGATCGCCATCGCGTATCGCGTCACCTCGAGCGCGGCGGGAGACGCCGTTCCGCCGCGACCATCGAAGGTGATCCACGCGTCGGCCGTGCTCGCGACGTCGGCGTCGGTCGCGCTGAATCCGAGCGTCGTGGCCTGGTCAACGAGAGCCGGTCCGATCAGCGCCATGGTGAGCGGCGTTCCTGGCCCGGAGGACGCGTTGCCGAGATCAACGAACCCGCGCCCGAGGTCGTAGACCTGTTGGTCGGTCACGCTGCGGTCGCCAAAGGTGGCGGCATCGCCAGGGGCGCCCTGCCCTGGGACGGCGCACGCAGACGTTGCGAGGACGGCAATGATGGCGGCAGCGCGCAGAACGTGCCGGCTGACAAGGGTCATGGCGCCATCCTAACCGCGCTCGCGGCGGCCCCCAGAACGGTGCGAACCCAGTCGAGCACCGCGAGGCCGGAGATGGGGTTGGCTGCGTTCCCGTCGACGACAGGCGCGGGAACGAGTACCTGGCGCACGGCGGGCTTCAGGATGGTGCCGGGGAACACGCGGCGCAGCCGAAGCGCGGCGCTGTCGGCGGGTTCGAGGGGCGCGAACTTGACGAACTTGCCCTGAGCGGCGACGGTACGCAGGCCCGCGCGCATGACCTCGATTCGGAGCCGAGCGACGGCGACAAGGTTCTCGGCTGGCTCGGGCAGCGGGCCGTACCGGTCGGCAAGCTCGGCGGCCACCGCGGCGAGCGCATCGTCGTCCGCCGCGTCGGCGAGCTTGCGGTACGCCTCGAGGCGCAACCTCTCGTGCGGGATGTACTCCGCGGGCAGGTGGGCGTCGATGGGCAGGTCGATGGACACCTCCTCCTCGTCGTCCTTCGCCTCGCCCCGGAATCCCGCGACGGCCTCCCCGACCATTCGCATGTACAGGTCGAAGCCGACGCCCTCGATATGCCCGGACTGCGCGGCTCCCAGGAGGTTGCCCGCGCCGCGGATCTCGAGGTCCTTCATCGCGACCGCCGTCCCCGAGCCAAGGTCCGTGTGCGCGGCTATGGTCTGGAGGCGGTCGTGAGCGGTCTCGGTTAGCGTCCGGTCCGCGGGGTAGAGGAAGTACGCGTACGCGCGCTCGCGACCGCGCCCGACGCGCCCTCGGAGTTGGTGGAGCTGACTAAGGCCGAACGCGTCTGCCCTCTCGACGATCAGGGTGTTGGCGTTGGGGATATCGAGACCGGTCTCGACGATCGTCGTACAGACGAGCACGTCGTAGCGCTTCTCGTAGTAGTCGACGATGACGTTCTCGAGTTGATGCTCGCTCATCTGGCCGTGAGCGATCGCGACGCGCGCCTCCGGCACGAGATCGGCCACGAGGCGCGCGGCACGCTCGATCGACGACACGGAGTTGTGGATGTAGAACACCTGGCCGTCGCGGAGCAGTTCCCGCCGGACGGCCGCCGTGATCTGCGCGTTCTCCTGGGGGCCGACGTAGGTCAGGATCGGCAGGCGTTCCTCGGGCGGCGTGGCCAACGTGGACAGGTCGCGGATGCCGGTGACCGCCATCTCGAGCGTTCGAGGGATCGGGGTCGCGGACATCGCAAGCACGTCGACGGACGTGCGCATCGCCTTCAGCGTCTCCTTGTGTTCCACGCCGAAACGCTGTTCCTCGTCGATCACCACGAGCCCCAGGTTCTTGAACCGGACGTTGCCCGTAATGAGGCGGTGCGTGCCGATGACGAGGTCGACCGTGCCGTCGGCCAGTCCCTCGACCACCTCCCTCGCCTCCTTGTCCGTCTGGAAGCGCGAGAGCGCCACGACCTTGATGGGGAACGGGGCGAAGCGCTCGGTGAACGTTTCGACGTGCTGGCGAACGAGCAGGGTGGTCGGCACGAGAACCGCGACCTGCGTTCCCGCCTGGATGGCCTTGAACGCCGCCCGCACGGCGATCTCCGTCTTGCCGAAACCCACGTCCCCGCAGATGAGCCGGTCCATCGGGACCTCGCGCTCCATGTCGCCCTTCACCTCGTCGATTGTGACGAGTTGGTCGGGCGTCTCGACGTAGGGGAAGGCGTCCTCCAGCTCGCGCTGCCACGGCGTATCGGGCCCGAACGCGTGGCCCTTCGCCGCCATCCGTGCGCTGTACAGACGGATGAGTTCGGCCGCGATCTCCTTGACGGCTGCTCGCGCCTTGCCCTTGGCCTTCGCCCAGTCCGCCCCGCCCATCTTGCTCAGCGATGGCGCCTCTCCCCCGACGTACTTGGTGACTCGGTCCAGGTGGTCGGTGGGAACGGAGAGTCGGTCGCCCGGCATCCCGCGGCGCGAGGGCGCGTACTCGATGACGATGTATTCGCGCTCCGTCCCCCGCACGGTGCGGGTGGTGAGCTCGACGAACCGGCCGATGCCGTGGCGCTCGTGGACGACAAAGTCGCCGGGGCGAAGTTGAAGGGGGTCAACGGACCCTCGGCGGCGCGTCGGGACCTTGCTGCGGGTCTCCGCGACTCCAGCGCGGCCCGTCAGGTGGGCCTCCGAGAAGACGACGATGCGCGCCTCGGGAAGGCTCAGTCCCTCGGTCGCCGTGTGTGGAACGACGGCGACGACGGCGTCCGACGGTTGCCAGACGGGTTGCGCCCTCGCCGCGACGTCCTCGGACGCGAGGTTTTCGACGATGCGATCGGCCGATCCCTCGCCCGCAGCCGCGACGACCACCTGCCACCCATCCGCGAGCATGCTGCGGATAGAGGCGAGCGTCGCGGCGGGCGTGCCCGCGATCTCGTCCACGCCGTGGATCCCCGTGTCGGCGGCCCCCTCCGCGCCGAAGGGTCCGATCGAGGACCATGTGAGCCCGCGCTCGCGCGCCTCCTCCCGTAGGTCCGCGAGGTCGCGGAACGCGCCAGCGTCGAGATCGACGGGGGCCGCGGCCCCTGCCGCGGAGGCCGACCACGCTGCGTGGCGAAACTCGTCGGCGGTCGCGGAGAGTTCCTCGGCGCGACGCGCAAGCCTCTCCGGCTCAAGGGCGAGAAACCGCGTGCCTGCCGGGGCTTCGTCGATGACGGTGACGAGGCGGTCAACGAGGACGGGCAGGAGGCTCTCCATGCCTTCCGTCGGGACGCCCTCCGCCACCCTGGCGAGGAGATCGTCCGCCCCCGGAATGGATCCCATCAGCGCACGCGCTCGCGCGCGAACCGCGTCGCTCAGCACCAGCTCGCGGCACGCGGGGGCGACCGCGATGTCGACGGATTCGAGGCTGCGCTGGTCCGCGACGGAGAACGGTCGGATGGACTCGACGTCGTCTCCGAAGAACTCGATGCGGACCGGGTGGGGGTCGGTCGGGGCGAAAACATCGACGATTCCGCCGCGAACGGCAAACTCGCCGCGCCGCTCGACCATATCGACGCGTTCGTACGCGGCCCGCGACAGCTCCGTCGCGAGCGCCGCAAAGTCCCGCGTCTCGCCCGCCCGAACGACGACGGGCTCGAGGTCGGCGAGCCCTGCCGCCATCGGTTGAATCAGCGCGCGCAGCGAGGCTATGACCACGCGAAGGGGCGCGGCGCCGAGCGCCTCGGCACTCTCCGGGCGCGCGAGCCTCCTGAGCGTCGTGAGCCGTCGCGCGACCGTGTCGGCTCGCGGGGAGAGTCGCTCGTGGGGCAGCGTCTCCCACGACGGGAAGAGCGCGACCGCGGCTGGTTCGACGAATGCGCCGATCTCGCTCGCGAGTCGTTCCGCCTCGTGACTGGTGGCGGTCACGACGACGACGGGTTGCGTGGCGTCGGCGGCGAGCGCCGCGAGGATGGGCGCGGCGCACCGGGGCGCGACGATGTGGTCGGAGACGACGGCTTGGCCGGTTCCGGGGAGGTCGCCAAGAATCGTGAGGAGTGCCCCGAGGGGACGTTGCTCCGTCACGCTACGCTCCCTTCCTCGCCGACCGCACGGCTCGTCGCCAGCACGCGGGCGCGACGACGGGTCCGGCGCAAGCCGGCACCCCCAAGGCTAACCCGGGTCGCGACAAAGAAGGGCCCCGGGGGGCCGCACGTACAAGACGGCCCCCCGGGGTCAGGCAGAACAGCCAGAAAGCCTCTAGAGCGACTGCGCCAATCGGTAGTACGCGGCGCCTGCGCGCAACTCGTTCTCGAACGCGACGACCGTGGTCGATTCGTCGATGGCGAGCAATTCAACGCGGGACAGACGGGCGAACTCGCGGATGACGTCGAGGCCAATCTGGTTCGACATCACCGTGTGGTGCGCGGCGCCTGCCATCAGCCAGCACGTCGCGGAGGTACGGAAGTCGGGACGGGGCTGCCAGACCGCGTGCCCAACGGGCAGCTTCGGCATCGGCTTCGGTAGCGCGACGTTGTCGACGACGTTCGCGACGAGGCGGAAACGCTCCCGCTGGTCGCTCAGCGCCACGACGATCGCCGGGCCGGCGTCGGCGGAAAAGACCAGACGAACCGGGTCCTCCTTGCCGCCGATCCCGAGCGGGGCGATGACGAGCTTCGCCTTCGTGGACGAGAGGGAGGGGCTCACCTCGAGCATGTGGGCGCCAAGAATCAGTTCCTTGCCTGGCACCAGGTTGTAGGTGTAGTCCTCCATGAGGCTCGCGCCGCCAGGGAGACCCGAGCCCATGACGGCGGCGGCCCGAACAAGAACCGCGGTCTTCCAGTCACCCTCAGCTCCGAAGCCGTAACCGTCGGCCATGAGGCGCTGGACCGCGAGTCCCGGGAGCTGCTTCAACTCGCCGAGGTCCTCGAACGAGTCCGTGAACGCGGTGAAGCCTCCGGCTTCGAGGAAGTTCCTGAGCCCGATCTCGGTCTTGGCGCCGTACAGGAGCGAGTCCGCGCGGGCACCACCAGGCTTGAGCTCGTCGGCGACGTCGTATTCGGCGACGTACTCCTCGACGAGCGCAGCCGCCTCCGCGTCGGAAACCGCGTGGACGGCGTCCGCAAGTTCGTTGATGGGCCACGTGTTGACCTGAACGCCAAGCCGGATCTCCGCCTCGGTCTTGTCGCCCTCGGTGACGGCGACGTAGCGCATGTTGTCGCCGAAACGCGCCACCTTCATCGAACGGGTAGCCCAGCGGCCGAGCGCGGCCCGCTACCCACGTCCCGACGCCCTGTCTGCGTGGCGGGGTCGGAGGCGTGGCCCACGACCGTCGTGCGGGGAAGGCCCATGCGCGACTCGATATATCCGTGTTCGCGGTCGCCGTGCGCGGCCTGGTTGAGGTTCATGAAGTCCATGTCGATCTCGTCCCACGGCAGCTCGACGTTCGCCTGCGTGTGCAGGTGCAGCATCGGCTTGTCGTTGGCGCTCAGGCCCGCGATCCACATCTTCGACGGGCTGAACGTGTGCATCCACGCCACGACGCCGAGGACGTTGTCAGCGGAGTTCGCGTCGAGAAAGAACCGGCGAATGGCGTCGGAGCTCTTCAGCACCGGCTTCCATACGATCGTGACGGGGATGTCGCTCGACGCGTTGAGGAGCTCGACGACAGCCTTGGACTGCTCGGCCACCTGGGCGAGCGTCTCCGGACCGTAGAGGTCCTGGCTACCGGTCGCGAACCAGATCTCGAACTCGTCGAGGTTGGGCAAAACGCTTCTGTTCGACACGAGCTACTCCTTTGGGGCCTGTCCGTAGACGTTCTGGTAACGATCGAAAAGTGCATCGATCTTGTCCTGGGGGATCGGGATCGGTTCGCCCAGCTGACGCGCAATGTGAACCGTGCGGGCGACGTCCTCGCACATGACGGCGGCCTTCACGGCGTCCTTCGCGTCCTTGCCGATGGTGAAGACGCCGTGATTCTGCATGAGCAGCGCGCGCGATCGGTGACCCGCGAGCGTGGCGACAATGCCGCGGCCGATTGAGTCGTCGCCGATGATCGCGAACGGGCCGACGGGGATCTCGCCTCCGAATTCGTCTGCCATCGCGGTGATGACACACGGGATGGCCTCGCCTCGCGCTGCCCAGGCGGTCGCGTAGTCGGAGTGGGTGTGCACAACGCCGCCGACCTCGGGCATGTTCTTGTACACATACGCGTGTGCGGCCGTGTCGGAACTCGGCGAGCGCTCGGAACCGATGCTGCCCTCGATGACGTTCCCATCGAGGTCACATAGCACCATGTTCTCGGGGGCTAGCTCGTCGTAGCTCACGCCGGAAGGCTTGATGACGAACAGGTCGTGCCCGGGGACCCTGCCGGACACGTTCCCGCTCGTCCACACCACCAGCTGGTATCGCGTGAGTTCCGCATGCAGGTCGCTGACCTGTTGGCGGAGCCCGGCGATGGCCTTCTCTACGGCCGCAACGTCAATCGTCATGAACGAACCTCGTTTCGAAGGGCTTTGAGCCGCTTCATTACGTCGTTGGCTCCACGTCCAAAATAGTCGTGAACCAGCGTGTATTCGGCGAAGAGCCGGTCGTATACGTCGGCGGCCTCGGGGTTCGGCTGGTACGCGCCGCGCACGACGCGCCCCATCGCCTCACCCGCCTCGGCGACGCTTGCGTACGCGCCCGCAGCGACGGCCGCGTGGATGGCGCTTCCCAGGGCCGGGCCCTGATCGGAGTCGATGGTCGACAGCGGCAGGCGCAACACGTCGGCGTACATCTGCATCAGGAGCGTGTTCTTGAGCAGGCCGCCCGCGACGATGAATTCCGTCACAGGGACTCCGGACGCCTTGAACGTCTCGACGATGGTCCGCGTGCCGAACGCTGTCGACTCGAGCAGGGCGCGGTAGCCCTGCTCCGCGCGGGTCGCGAGCGTCTGGCCCACGATGATGCCGGACAGGTTGGTGTCGACGAGGACGGAACGGTTGCCGTTGTGCCAGTCGAGCGCGACGAGGCCGTGCGCGCCCACCGGTTCTTCGAACGCAAGATCGGTGAGGTACTGGTGGACGGACTTTCCCGCCTTCTCCGCCTCGTCGAAGTACCGGCCGGGAACCTGGTTCTTCACGTACCACGCGAAGATGTCCCCGACGCCGGACTGCCCGGCCTCGTAGCCGTAGAAGCCCGCCATGATTCCGCCGTCGACGACGCCGCACATCCCCGGCACCTCGGCGAGCGACGAACCGTTCATGACGTGGCAGGTCGAAGTGCCCATGATGGCGAGCATCTGGCCCGGCTTCACGGCCTTCGCGGCGGGAGCCGTCACGTGCGCGTCGACGTTACCGACGGCCACCGCGATGCCCTCTGGCAGGCCGGTCCACGCGGCGGCCTCAGCCGTGAGCGCCCCGGCGCGTTCGCCTAATTGGCCGATGGGCTGGGCGAGTTTGGCGGCGGCGAATCCCTTGAACGCGGGGTTGAGAGCCGCCTCGAACGTCTCGTCGGGGTAGGCGTCGTCCTGAAGGATCCCCTTGTATCCGGCCGTGCAGGCGTTCCTGACGTACGAGCCGCCGAGTTGCCAAATGATCCAGTCGGCGGCCTCAATCCAGTGGTCCATGGCCGCGAAGACCTCGGGGTCCTCCTCCAGCACCTGAAGCGCCTTCGCGTACTCCCATTCGGAGGAGATGAATCCCCCGTATCGCGGCAACCAGGATTCGCCGAGTTCGCGGGCAACCGCGTTGATGCGGTCCGCCTGCGGCTGCCCGGCGTGGTGCTTCCAGAGCTTGACATAGGCGTGAGGGTGGTCGCGGAACCCGTCGACCTCGCAGATGGGCGTGCCGTCGGCTAGGGCGGGCAGCGGGCTCGACGCGGTGAAGTCCGTGGCGATTCCGATCACCTGCGACGGATCGATACCCGCGTCCTTAATGGCCTCGGGAACCGCGCGCCGGAGCACCTCGCGGTAGTCGTTGGGGTCCTGCAACGCCCATTCGGGCGGAAGCGCGTCGCCGGTAGCCGCGAGCGTCGTGTCCATGACCGCGTGCTCGTACTCGTGTACGGCGGTGCCGACCTCGGCTCCGTCGCTCACGCGTACGACGAGCGCGCGGCCCGACAGAGTGCCGTAGTCGACGCCGATCACGTAGCGATCCGACAGTTCGTTCGACGGTGAACCCACGGCTGAGCCTCCTTGCATTCCTTCGCCGTTCACGCGGCCTTGCGGTCGGAACTCCACCCGTCGCGCATCCGTCAACGGGCGCTTTCGGGCGAATCCCTGTCGGGATGTTACCGTTCACACTCCCTACGGTGCAAGCCCCCGCGCGGGGTCACGCGGCGCGTACCTTGCGAGCAGGGCCCGTCGACTCGCGCACGATCAGTTCGGGAGGAATGAGCGACCACCGCGGTGCCTCGCGCCCCTGCACCGTCGCCAACAGGTTCTCGATACTGCGCCGACCGACGGCCTGGAAGTCCTGGCGGATGGTCGTCAGCGGGGGGAGGAAGTGCCGCGACTCGGGGATGTCATCGAACCCGACAACGCTCACGTCCTCTGGCACGCGTACGCCAGACGCCGCGAAGCCGTGAAGAATCCCGAGCGCCATCTGGTCGTTCGCCGCGAAGACGGCGGTGAAGTCGGGAGCCGATCCGCACGACCGGCCGAAGGAGTATCCGAAATCCGCCGTCCAGTCGCCCAATACCGGCTCGCGCGTCGGAAGGTTCGCCTCAAGCATCTGCTCCCTCCACCCGTACTCGCGTCCACGGGCATCCAGCCAGTCGAGCGGACCGGCGACGTGGAGGATCTCGCGGTGTCCGAGTTCGATGAGGTGAGCCACGGCAAGCTTCGCGCCCAGGCGTTGATCCACCGAGACCGTGAAGAAACTCTCGTCGGGCTCCGCCTTGACGACCAGCGTCGGCAGTCCGCTCGAGACCTCCCGCAACAGGTCAACGGACGACGACCGTGGCGCGATGACGCACAGCGCGTCGATCCCCTGGTCCATGAGGTGCTCGACGGCCTCGTGCGCGCTGATGGCGCGATCCTCGGACACCGTGATCGAGCTGACAGAGAAGCCCGTCCGGCGGGCGACATCCTCGACGGCCCGCAGCGTGCTGTTCGGCCCGTACTGCGAGGCGCTGTCGACCAGGACGCCGATGAGATTCGAGCGGCGCGAGGCAAGGGCGCGCGCGGCCCGGTTGGGACGGTAGTTGAGCGTCTCGATAACCTCGAGAACCCTCTCGCGCGTCGCGTTGCTGATGTTGGGATGACCGTTGATAACGCGGGAGACCGTCTGGTGCGACACGCCAGCAAGAAGCGCCACCTGACGCATGCTTGGCTTACCGCCGCCTGTCGCCGTCACGCCGAACCTCGCGAATCCCTCAGCCGCTATGTCTGTCCGGGCCCATCCTATTGAAGGCACCCGTCGCGAGGTGGGACGCCACCGTCGCTCGCATCCGCTAGTCGGACGAGTGGAAGCGCTGTTGCGCCGCCTCGAGACCCGTCTGGAGAATCGCCTCCACGCCGTCGGCGGCAACGTCGACGAACCACGGCAACTCCTTGCGCTCCACCGCGCTGAACTTCCTCAGGACGTGGTCCGCGGCATCCGAACGACCCGTCGGCCTCCCGACGCCCCCGCGGACCCGGACGTAGTCCTTGGTCCCCAGCGCCTTGGTGATGTCCTTGAGTCCGTTGTGCCCACCCTCGCCGCCACCGCGCTTGAGCTTGACGGTCCCGAACGAAAGGTCGATGTCATCGTGCACGACGATCACGTCGCGCACGTCGATGTCGAAGTATCGCGCGAGCGCGGCGACCGGACCACCGCTGAGGTTCATGTAGGACATCGGCACGGCGAGCACGGCCACGGGGCCGGGACCGCCGTCGCTTCCCGCGAGTCGGATCGAGGCAACCTTCGCGTGGCCCTTGTGGGCGGAGAGCGTCGCGCCATAGCGGCGCGCGAGCTCCGCCACGACCATGTGACCGAAGTTATGGCGCGTGCCGAGGTACTCGGACCCCGGATTGCCCAGGCCAACAACGAGCGTCGGCACGGCGCCCTCTCTCCGCTACTCCGAGTCGGAGGCGTCCGACTCGCCGTCGGTGGAGGCGTCGGCCTCGCCCTCGGCAGCCTCGTCGCCCTCGAGAACCTCGCCCTCGGCCGTCTCCGCCGTCTCTTCCTCGAGCGTGGCCTGGCGCGGGATGGTGATGGCAACGACCGTCGCCTCGGGATCCGTGATGAGCTCCGAACCCTCAGGCAGGGCGACCTCGCGCGCAAGGATCCGCGCGCCATCCGCGAGACCCTCGATCGAGACCTCGATCCCCTCGGGCAGGTGGGTCGCCTCGGCGAGAATCGACAGGTGGTTGTGCTCGAGCATCGCGATGGTTCCGGAGATCGAGTCGCCCACGAGGTGAATCGGGACGTCGACCGTTAGCTTCTCGCCCTTGCGGACCACGAGCAGGTCCACGTGCTCAACGATCTGGCGTACGGGATCGCGCTGAACGTCCTTGGCGATCGCGAGCTTCTCGTCCTTGTCCACGACGATAGTCAGCAGCGCATTCGCGTGCTTGAGAGCCATCATCGTCTTGTGCCCAGGCAGCAACACGTGCACGGGATCGGCGCCGTGGCCGTAAAGAACGGCGGGAATGTGGCCGGCAGCGCGGGCGCGGCGCGACGCACCCTTGCCGAATTCGGTGCGCATTTCGGCGTCGAGTGTGAGGGCGTCGGACATCGGTGGTCTCCTCGGTAGCGGTCAGGTCGCGGGTCCGGGCGGGGAAGAGCGGCGTACCTGCCGCGTCGATGACGGAGGCCGGGGCACTCCCTCGCCGTGGAACGAAAAGAGTCTACCGGGCGCCGAACCGCCGCGCGAATCACTAGAATGCGACAGGGAGAGGAATACCTGCCATGGGGGCACGATTCGTCCGCGTCACCGTATCCACGATCGTCGTCGCGACGCTTGTGGGCACTGCCGCGTGCGCATCGAATCCGTCGCCGAGCGATTCGCCCTCCACCACCCCCGTGGCGCAGCCGTCCGTATCGCCCACGACGTCAGCTACGCCATCCGCGAGCGCGTCGTCCTCGATCTTCACGGGCCGCAACGCCGGCATGACCGACGCGGAGGCGCTCGCTCGCCTCGCCAACCCGACGACGGGCGAGTCCTGGTTCGCCTCGCCTCGCGCCATCGCCGCCCCGAGTTGGGCTGCCGGCGATTCGTACCTCGGTGACCCCTCGATCCACTGGTTCGAGCTCGGAACCCGCGCGGGCAACACCATCGTCGCCTTCACGGACGACAACATCCAAGAGATCTTTGAGCGCGCGCCGGATGGCTCGTGGCAGTGGATAGGCGCGCCGTCGGCAAGCGAGCCCGTCACCGGGGGCGTGGGCGTCACCTACGGCTTCCCCGACGTTCCCCTCAACGAGACGATCTACTACGACTCCATGACACTCCCGCGCCAGTTCACGCTCCCCACGGGCGAGATTCTCGAGGTGAACGTCAACGACCGCGGCGGCGTCGCCAACCCGGGCTACAGCGTCGTGAACCAGCCCACGGGGACGACGGTCGATTCGCTCGGCGGCTATTCGATCATCCGCTACACGACGCCGGTGACCTTCGTCTGGACCGAGTACTACGGCGTCCCCGAGCCGGCCGGCGCCACGTACAAGGATCTGTATTACATGCTCCACACGCCGTACGGCATGTACATCCCACTGTTCTATCGACCGTTCGCGAGCCTGACCGACATCTCGTGGACCGTCCCGACCACCTTCACCACCGACGACTACTCGTACATCGCGGACCTCAACGACATCTCGTGTGGAGCGTGGGAGAAGGACCACAACACGCTGGTGAGCGGAATCCTGGACAGCGAGTGGAGGATCGGAGGGACGACGCACCTCGGCGCCAACGTGTACGTTCCGACCGCGACGAACCCGCTTGCGGAGCCGCTGTACGACGCGTACGTCGCGAGCAGGAACGCGAACGGCCAGCCCTCCGACGATTTCGAGGCCTTCCTCGGCGCCCCCGCGTTCATCGGGTACGTCGTTCCCGGAACGAACGACTGGCTCGTCTACCTCAACGGGACGTACTCCGGCCGAGCGTGGTGCTAGCTCTCTCACCGCGCGGACCGCTCGCGACCTCTGCTAGCGTCGCGCCATGGGTGGGATTCGGCTGAGCAAGACCGGCGCGTGGGCGGCGGCGGGCGTCTGCGCGGCAGCGGTCCTCGTGTTCGCCGCGGCACTCCATTGGGGCCTGCTCGGCGGCGGAGCGTCTCCCGACCCGTCCCCCTCGGGCTCGATAGCGTCGTCGCCGTCGCCGTCGCTGACGCCGAGCGCCTCCCCCTCAGCCGCGCCTTCCGCGACGCACGAGCCATTCGCCATCGCACGAGGAGCCTCCATCGACGACGCGACCGCGCTCGCTCGCATGGCCAACCCCCGCACGGGCGAGACGTGGCACGAGCCCGTCGAGCGACCCGAGTACGCCGACCGCCTTCTCCTCGTACGCCGAGGGTTTGCAGGCGCAGCGCTACTTCAGCATCGGAGAGCGCGACGGCTACGACATCGTCGTCGTCGCCAGCTACTCGGAGCCGGTCGCCTACTACGACTCTCCCGGGGCGCTTGGGTGGCTGGGTCTCTGGGACGGCTACTTCGAGATGCGGGACGGCGTTGCCGTGCTCATCACCGCTCCGTGGGAGGTCATGGGCTCGTGCTCGGACACTTACTCGTGGTGGCTCGACTTCTACCCGTTTGCCGCGGATCCCACCGTGTTCTACGACTCGCTGTCCTACCCCGCGACACTGACCATCGATTCCCACACCACCGTCTCTCTTCACCTGTGGGCCGACTGGACCAACCAGTGCCAGTTCGCCTTCCCGGGGTCACCCCTCCCGTGGGAGCGGGCGTTCGGCAACTCCGAATCGGCCGACCTCGTGGACGCCGGGCTCACCGAGATCGCCAGCATCGGCCCCGTCGATCTCGTTCGCCTGGAATGGCCGTCCCAGGTGACCGGGCTGGTCAACGGGCGGTACTTCGTCAGGACCCCGTACGACACGCTGCTCACCACGTATGTGGTCCGGCCGCCCGCCGGTGACTTCGGGTCGATCACGTGGCGCACCGGCCACGCGCCGACGAACGCCGACGGTGCATCGTGGCGCTCGCTCGGGCCCGCGGCAGGCGACACCTGCTGGGACGCGACGCAATTCACCCGCGAGTTGAACCACATCGACGGCGACTGGGTTCTGGCGGGCACCACTTCCGATGGCGTCGCCATGTACGCGCCGGTCGCGGGCGGGAACCCCGTCGCCCTGCGGGTCTATACGCGCATGCGCGACAAGTCGACGGACGAAGGGTGGAACAACACCGGGCCGTGGTCGAACTTCCGCCCTTGGGTGTCCGACAGGCGCGTCGGCGCGGAGACGGTCCCGCCGTACACCTACGAGACCTACGAGGACTTCCTCGCGGACAACGCTCTCCTCGCCTACCAGGAACCCAACGGCGCGTGGGATCTCGTCGTCCGAGGGTCTGCCTACTACAGCGTGTACGAGTGCTCCTAGGCCCCGAGGCGGATCGCGGCTAGGAGTTCCCGGCGAACAGGCTCGTGACCGAGCCGTCGTCGAACACCTCGCGGACCGCGCGGGCGATCAGCGGCGCGATCGGCAGGACGGTCAGTCCGTCGAAACGCTTCTCGTCGGGGATCGGAAGCGTGTCCGTCACGATGACCTCGGTGATGCGCGAGTCCCGGAGTCGCTCGACGGCCGGACCCGAGAGCAACCCGTGGGTGGCGGCGACGATGACTTCCTTCGCCTCGTTCTCGAACAGTGCCTCGGCGGCCTGGACGATGGTCCCGCCGGTATCGATCATGTCGTCGACGATCACGCAGGTACGGCCAGCGACCTCACCGACCAGCTCGTGGACCCGCACCTGGTTGGGGACGGAGGGGTCGCGGCGCTTGTGGATGATCGCGAGCGGCGCGCCGAGGAAGTCCGACCACTGGTCGGCGAGACGCACGCGGCCCGCGTCGGGCGAGACGACGGTGAGGTTGTCGGGCGCGACGCGGGTCCGAACGTATTGGGCCAGGAGCGGCATCGCCCAGAGGTGGTCGACGGGGCCGTCGAAGAAGCCCTGAATCTGGGCCGTGTGAAGGTCGACGGCCATGATGCGGTGGGCGCCCGCCGTCTTGAACAGGTCCGCCATGAGGCGGGCGGAGATGGGCTCGCGGCCGCGGTGCTTCTTGTCCTGGCGCGCGTACCCGTAGCACGGCGCGACGACGGTGATGCGGGCGGCCGACGCGCGCTTGAGGGCGTCGACCATGATGAGTTGCTCCATGATCGACTTGTTGATGGGCGTCGCGTGCGACTGGAGCACGAAGGCGTCGGCACCGCGAACGCTCTCGCCGAAACGGATGTACAGCTCGCCGTTGGCGAAGGAGTAGGCGTCGGTCGGCAGGATCTCCGTGCCGAGCGCCTCGGCCACTTGGCTCGCGAGATCCAGGTGGGCACGGCCCGATAGAAGGACCAGGCGTCTCTCGTTCGCGTTCGAGATCCCCGTGCTCATTTTTCTCCCTTGGCCTCGGACCGCTTGGCTGCGGCCCTCTCCTTCTGTTCCTTCTGAGCCCCCGGTGACAACGCCTCGGGCTTCGTCGCGGCGTCGGCAGCAGCCGCGGCCGCCTTGGCTGCTGGCGTGCCCGGCCTGCGGCGCTCCACCCACCCCTCGATCGTTTGCTGCGGGGCGGAGTTCATGCCGAGCGCGCCTGCCGGCACGTCGTGACGGATGATCGCCCCCGCGCCCGTGTACGCCCCGTCGCCGATCGTTACCGGCGCGATCAGGGTGTTGTCCGAGCCGATGCGCACATGGTCGCCCACCGTGGTGTGGTGCTTGGTCACGCCGTCGTAATTCACGAAGATGGTCGCGGCACCGATGTTCGAGCCCTCGCCGACGGTCGCGTCGCCGACGTACGACAGGTGCGGAACCTTGGAGCCCCGTCCGATATGCGCGTTCTTGGTCTCGACGAACGCGCCGATCTTGCCGTCGCGCCCCAGGTTCGTTCCCGGCCGGAGATACGAGAACGGGCCGACCGTCGCGCCGGAGCCGATGATCGCGTCCGTACCGTGCGTGCGAATGACGGTGGCGCCCTCGGCGACGATGACGTTGGTCAGCGTGGAGTCGGGACCAACCGTGCATCCGGACGCGATGGTCGTCGTGCCGAGCAGCTGCGTCCCCGGAAGAATCGTCACGTCGGTGGACAGCGTCACTCCGGCGTCGATCCACGTGGTCGACGGGTCGACGATCGTCACGCCCTCGATCATCCACTTCTCTAGGATCCGGGCGTTGATCTCCGCGCCCGCCCGCGCCAACTGGACGCGGTCGTTGACGCCTTCGGCAGCCGCCGAGTCCTCGAGGATCACCGCGCGGACGGTTCCCCCTGCCTCGCGGATGGACGTGACGACGTCGGTGAGGTACATCTCGCCCTGTGCGTTCTCGCGTCCAAGGCCCGCGAGCGCGGTGCGAAGGGCGTCCGCGTCGAACACGTAGGTTCCCGTGTTGATCTCGGCGATCTCGCGCTCGGCCTCGGTCGCGTCCGCCTCCTCGACGATGCGGGCGACGTCTCCCGTCTTCGGATCACGCACGACCCGCCCGTACCCCGTCGGATCCTCGATCACCGTCGTGAGAACGGTGGCCGCACTTCCGTCCGCCCTGTGGGACGCTGCGAGCGCGGCGAGCGTTCCACCGTCCATCAGCGGGACGTCGCCCGACGTGACGAGGAGGGGTCCGGTGACCTTGGCCGCGGAAACCTCGGTGGTGCTCCGCGAACCGGCTGCTGCAAGCGCGGCGCCCGCCGCGGCGTCGAGGGCCGTCAGCGCGCTCCACACGGCGCGTCCGGTGCCGGGGATCTCGTCCTGGTCCGCGATCAACGCGCTCGGGGCGACGTCGCGCACGTGGGCCGAGACGAGTTCCGCCTCGTGTCGAACAACGACGACGGTGCGCTCGGGGTTGACGTCCGCAGCTGCGGCGAGAACGTGGTGCAGGAGCGAGCGTCCCGCCACCGAATGGAGAACCTTGGGTAGCGCGGACTTCATGCGCGTCCCCGCTCCTGCCGCGAGGACTATGACAGCGGCAGGTCGCTCGTCGCTCAAGAGGCCCCCTCGCTCGTGCCCGGTTCGGCGCCAATGTCGTCGGGTCCCACTCTACCGGGCCCGTCGGGGGGTGAACTGCTGGCTCCGCCCTCAGGATTCGAACCTGAACCGCAAGGCTCCAAAGGCCTGCATGCTGCCATTACACCAGGGCGGACCGTCGCCTCGAAGGCCCAGGAGAGCAGTCTGCCAGGATTCGGGGCACACTAAGAGCGTGCCAGCCCAACCAAAGCGACCTCCCCGTTCCCGAATGACCGCCCGCGACCGACGCGAACAACTGCTCGCCGTCGGCCGTTCCCTGTTTGCCGAACGAGGCTTCGACGGAACGTCGGTCGAGGAAATCGCGGCACGGGCCGACGTGTCCAAGCCCGTCGTCTACGAGCACTTCGGCGGCAAGGAGGGCATGTACGCGGTCATTGTCGACCGCGAGGTGCAAGCGCTCCTCGGTGCGCTGACCGGCGCGCTGTCGAAGCGCGGCCACCCCAAGCAGCACGTGCAGCGCGCGGCGCTCGCCCTTCTCGGTTATATCGAGGATTCGCCCGACGGATTCCGCATCCTCGTGCGCGACTCTCCCGTCGCGCAGGCGTCGGGGACGTTCTCGAGCCTGATCGGCGACGTCGCCACCCAGGTCGAGGGCCTTCTCGCGGCGCAATTCAAGAAGCGCGGGCTCGATCCGTCCGTGGCGCCGATCTACTCGCAGATGCTCGTGGGCATGGTCGCGCTGACCGGGCAACACTGGGCCGAGGTCCGCGAGCCGTCGAAGAAGGTCGTCGCGTCTCACCTGGTGAATCTCGCGTGGAACGGGCTGTCAGCTCTCGAGCGCAGGCCCACGCTCGACCCCTCCGAAGCCGCGAACTAGGCGTCCTCGACCGCGACAAGCGCGGCGCCGCTGGCCGGCCCGGACGCCACGAGAACCGCGTCCGCGACGTCGGCCGCGCTGATCGCAGCTGCGATGGCGAGCGCGTGCTGACGCGAGCGCCCGAGCGCCGCGACGGTTGGTCCCGAACCAGAGATCATCGCGCCGAGCGCCCCCGCCTCGCGCGCGACGTCGAGCGTCTCGGAAAGGTGCGGGGCGAGCACGAGCGCCGCGTCCTGGAGATCGTTCGCGAGGCGCGCACCGACGACGGTCGCGTCGCCTGCCCTGAGACCCATCATCAGTTCGTCGTCGAGCGTCGGCGACGTGGCCTCGCGGTCGCCCTCCTCGACGGAGCGATCGAACTGGGCGTACACCGTCGCCGTGGACAGTCCCTCGGCGCGGGTCGCGAACACCCAGTGGAACTCTCCTCGCGTCAGGGCGGGCGTCAGCTCGTCCCCGCGCCCCCTCCCCACGGCCGTATGTCCATGTAGGGCGAAGGGAACGTCCGCGCCAAGCGTCGCGGCGATCTCGGTGAGTTCGGAACGCGTCGCTCCCGTTCCGAACGCCTCCGAGCAGGCGACGAGCGCGGCCGCCGCGTCGGCGCTACCCCCCGCCATTCCTCCGGCGACCGGGACGCCCTTGACGATGCGGAGGTCAACGCCGGCGTCCACGTTGTAACGCTCCATGACGGCCCGCGCCGCGCGAACGGCGAGGTTCGTTTCGTCGAGGGGCACGGTGTCCTTCGCGACGTGAATGGTGGGCTGGACGTCCATGGTCACCGTGACCTCGCCGTCGGCGCGAGGGGTCGCGACGACGATCTCCCACAGAGCGACCGCCTGGAAGACCGTGGCGAGCGGGTGATACCCGTCGTCCGCGCGCGCGCCGACCGCGAGCCGCAGATTGACTTTCGCCGGGGCTCGAGCGGCGACCAATCGCGGATACTCCGGCGAGGTCATGCCCCCACCGTGCCAGATCAGGAACCGGCGCGAAAGTCGGCGATCGCTTCGGCGAGGCGCGCGAACTGGGCAATTCCGAGCGTCTCCCCGCGCGCGAGCGGAGCGATGCCCGCGCGTTCCAGCGCCGCGTCGCCAGCTTCCGGCGACCCGGCGAGGGTTCGCACCGTCCCGCGGAGCGCCTTGCGACGCTGAGCGAACGCCTTGTTGATCACGCCGAACACCTCCTCGCGGGAGGCCGTCGTCACGGGTGGTTCGCGCCTTTCGACGAGAACGAGGGCGCTGTCGACGCGGGGGACGGGCCAGAAGGCCGCTCGGCCGATATCCCCGGCGCGGCGTGCCGCGCCGTACCACGCGACCTTCGCGGACGGGATTCCATAGGTTCGCGAACCCGGCGGCGCGACGATCCGGTCGGCCACCTCCGCCTGCACCATGACGAGCACGCGCTCGAGCGTCGGGAAGGTCTCGAGGGCGTGGAGGATGACGGGAACGGCCACGTTGTACGGGAGGTTCGCGACGAGCGCCGTCGGAGGTGCGGCGCGAACGGCGGCGACGGCTACGGCTTCGACGTGAACGGCGTCCGCCTCGACGACGGCGAGGCGCGGCGACTCCTCCGGGGCGCGTTCGGCGACGATCGCGGGGAGCGCGGCGGCGAGCCGGGAATCGATCTCGATGGCGGTGACGAAAGCTCCGGTCTCCAGGAGCGCGAGCGTCAACGATCCGAGCCCAGGCCCCACCTCTATCACGTGCTCGCCTGGACCGATCTTGGACGCCTTGGCGATGCGGCGCACCGTCCCGGCGTCGAGGACGAAGTTCTGCCCGAGGTGTTTCGCGGGACGCAGGTCGAGGCTGTCCGCGAGGCGACGGATGTCGGTCGGTCCGAGGAGGCGCGCCATCAGTACCAGTGCGGCGAACGGTACGTCCACGCGGCCCACGCGCCGCACGGGGTGCCATAGCGACCCTTGATGTACCCCAGGCCCCACGTGATCTGGGTCGCGGGGTTGGTCTGCCAGTCCGCTCCTGCCGAGGCCATCTTGCTCGCGGGAAGAGCCTGGGGGATGCCGTAGGCGCCGGAGGAGGGGTTCGCGACCAAGTGGCGCCAGTTCGACTCGCGTTCGAATAGATTGTCGAGGCATTGCCATTCGATCCCGGTCCACCCGTACGTCGCGGCGATCTGTTGTCCGATGTCGCGATTCGAGCCGGGGACTATGGCCGGACGCGACGGGACTTTCAACGTTCCCACGCCCACGACGTCGTGCGTCGGCTCCTTTTCGACGACGCTCGCGAGAAGCTGCCGGTCGGTCTCGACCCCGTCAACCGTGGTTACCGCGTACGTCGCGACTTGGATGCCCGGATCGCCCGTGCTCACGACCTTGCGGTATCCGGCAGGAACGTTCGGGTCAGGTCGTTCGATGGACTCTGGCTCAAGTGTCGTCTCGACGGTCTCGACCGACACCTCCACGCGGCCTCCCGGCGCGATGATCGGCGGGATAGTCGCCGCGGCGAGCGAGGGAGAGGCTGCGGGCGCATCAGCGGGGTTGGTCGACGCATACACCGACGTCGAGACCGCGCCGACAGCGAGCCCCGAGACCCCGGACACCAGAACGACCCAGGCGGCGCGCACGCGGAACCGGCGGCGCTCCTCGGCGCTCGACGCGCGTCGTTCGCGGCGCGACGCAGGCACGGCGTCCGTTTGCTCCACTTCCGCCCTCCTCGTCCGTATGTCGCGCGAGCGCGGGCATGCGTCAGCCCCGCAGGTGTGTCATCGGCATGCGGAACGGCCGCCTTGAGCACCGCCTTTGTCTGCTATCCGTTCGAATTGCCGCCACCACCCGGGAGCGGTACATTGGCGCGCAACCGGCGCAACGCCCTGAGGGGGAAAATTCCATGCCTGAAAAGCCCGCACCCACGCCTTCGACTCCGCCCACGCCGCCAGCAGAAACCGGCACCCTCTCCCTCTGGTGGGCCGGGTTCCGCGACCGTCTGCCCAAGAGTTTCCCGAAGGGCACGCCCAAAGGCATGCTGAAGGGCCTGAGCGGCCGGATCTCCCGCACGACGATGATCATCGTCGGCGTCGCGGTCGGAGTGGTCCTGGTGCTCGGTGTCGGAGCGTGGGCGGTGTATTCGACCTTCCTCGGCAGCGACGGCGGCGTCGCCGACTCTTCGAAGGCGTTGCCAGCTCACACGGTGATGATGGCCGAATTCTCCATTGAGCCGTCAACGCAACAGAAGCTTCTCCTGGTGCAGCTCGGCAAGCGCCTCAACGGGATGAAAGACCTCATCGACTCGACGGACTCGGACGTCACATACTTCGACAAGCCCGGCACCGAGCTCCGTCCCATCCTCTGGGACAACCTCGTCGATGGGCTCGACATCGATACCAATCTGCGATACGACGACGACATTGCTCCGTGGCTCGGAGGACGTCTCGCGATCGGCCTCGTAGGAGACCAGGGTGACGTCGACACGTCGTGGATCGTCGTCATCGAGTCGCGTAACGACGAGAAGGGCGTCGACGCCGTTGAGGAGTTCCTCGACGACGCGCTTGGCGACGCTGCGCGAGACCTCCAGGTGGAGGCGCGGAACGGCTACATCATCGTCGCCCACGAGGATCTCGATCTCGACGACGCCTTCAGCGACGGCGTCCTTGCCGACCAGCCTGCGTTCAAGGAATCGGCGGGCAAGCTCGGGTCACGCGGGCTGGCGAGCTACTGGTACAGCCCGTACGCGACGACCGAGGCGATGATCGACTGGGTTCACGACTCCGATCGCGGCGCAAGCAAGATCCTGGCGGACGCGCTCGACGACATTCCCATGAACTCGGGCCAGGCCACCGTTGTGCGCGCCTTCGACGACGGCCTCGAGATTCAGTCGTATTCCTCGGGGACCGGCGCCTCGCCGTCCCTCAAGGCCGGGGGCAACGCCATCGGCGACATCGGCGCTCTTCCCGACACCACCGCGATGGCCTTCTCGCTTGAACAGATGGGTAGCCTCTTCGAGACGGGCCTCACCCCCGAGACGCTGGCATCCGGCCTGGCCGAATCGCTGTTCACCGGTGGGAGCTACTACGCGGAAGACATGTACTCCTCGTTGACCGGCGAATACAGCTCGGACGTCAGCTACGACGACCTCGTGTCGGCGTGGACCGAGGACCTTCGCAGCACCATCGAGGACGCGGTCAACCTGGATATCCCGGACGAGTTCAACGCCGCGTTCGGCAGGGGAGTCATCTTCTCGATGGACGGCACGCTGGATTGCGACGGTTTCGACCTCGACAACTACTACGACGACTGCAACGACCCCCGGATGGCGCTCATCGTCCGGTCCCAGGACATCGGTGCCACGGAGGACGCCGTCGACGAGTTGCTCGACAAGGACACGCTTCGCGAGGCTGACCTCGAGATCGTCACGGCAGACGACGATTCGCGGCTGGTCATCGGTCGCGGCGACTACATCGACGACGTGTCGGTTGACGCTTCCGATTCGCTTGCGGATCTCCCCGAGTTCCACAAGGCGCTCCCCGACGCCGGCTCGGCAACGGTGGCGATGTACCTTTCCGTGCAGGGCCTCCTCGACCTGATCGACGACCAGGGCGGCGACCTCAGCCGCGATGCCATCGATGCCATCGAGGACTTCGCGGCGTTCGGCATCTCGGGATCGATCAACCCCGACGGGACCGCCACCTCGCGCATGCGCATCGTGCTGGCGGACAACTAGCGGGCGGCGGTCGAGAGCCTCACCACGGGCCGTAGAGCTGGTCCGACGTCGCGGAGACGGTCACGCACGCCTCCGCGAGCGCATGCGCGTCGCCTACCGCACGACGCGCGCGCCGCCGCCCTCGGCAAGTTTCGCCACGTCCGCCCGCGTCGCCATGGTCGTGTCGCCTGGCGTCGTCATGGCAAGCGCGCCGTGCGCGGCGCCCCACTCCACCGCCGTCGGGAGGTCCTGGCCCTCGATCAGCGCGCAGATCAGGCCCGAGGCGAAGGAATCGCCGCCGCCAACTCGGTCGAGGATCTCGAGCCCCGGCCTTTCCGTTGCGGTGGCGAAACCCGACTTCCGCGACCACGCGATAGCGCCCCAGTCGTTCACGGTTGCCGTGACAACTCCGCGGAGCGTCGTCGCGATCACGGCGAAATTGGGATACTCCCTCGCGGCGTTCTCGATCATTGACGCGAAGGCGTCCGCCTCGACGTGGCTCAGGTCGGCCGTTGCCCCGGGAACGTCGAACCCGAGGCACGCGGTGAAGTCCTCCTCGTTGCCGATCATCACGTCGACGAGGGACGCGATGTCACGGTTGACCTGCTGGGCGCGCTCCTTGCCCCCGACGGCTTTCCAAAGGCTGGGCCGGTAGTTGAGGTCGTAGGACACGACGGTGCCGTGGCGCTTGGCCGCCGTGACCGCTTCGACGACGGTCGCTGCCGCCGATTCCGAGAGCGCGGCGAAGATGCCGCCTGTGTGGAACCAACGGACCCCGATCTGGCCGAAGAGGTTATCCCAATCCACATCCCCTGGCTCCATGAGGGAGGCCGCCGTGTGACCGCGATCCGAAACCCCGAGCGCTCCCCGGACGCCGAAGCCGCGCTCGGTGAAGTTGAGGCCGTTGCGCGCTGCGCGACCGACGCCGTCGAAGGGAACCCATTGCACGAGCGACGTATCCACCCCCCCGGCGAGAATGCAGTCCTCAACCAGGCGTCCGACCTCATTGTCCACGAGGGCTGTCGCTACGGCCGTGCGCAGTCCGAATGCCCGGCGCAGACCGCGGGCCACGTTGTACTCGCCGCCGCCCTCCCACACGCGGAAGGAGCGCGCGGTGCGTATGCGGCCCTCTCCGGGGTCCAGGCGAAGCATGACCTCCCCGAGCGATACCGCGTCAAACTGGACCGCGTCCGCGGACCTCACCTCAATCTCTGGCATGATGTCCTTCCTCGCCTCGAGTCGAGATCGGCTCCCTGACGGCCCGACGGACAGTCTACGGGCGAAGCTCGAGGCTCATCGAGAGGGGTCCGCGACCGTCGCCACCGCCTGGGCGGTCAGCTCGCGAACCTGGTCAAAGCGGCCGTCGGCAACGGCCGTGCGCGGCACCATCCACGACCCGCCGACGGCGAGAACGCTGGGCAACGCGAGATAGTCGAGGCACGTGTCGAGCCCGATGCCTCCCGTCGGAACGAACTGCACGCCGACGAATGGTGCCGACAGCGCCTTGACGGCTGCGGCACCCCCTGATGTTCCGGCCGGAAAGAACTTCACTGCAGAAAGCCCGAGTTCGATCGCGGCCTGGAGTTCGGTGGCCGTGACGACGCCGGGGAGCGCAACCACGCCGTGTTCCATGCATCGCTCGACCACCGCCCGGCTGAAGCCGGGAGAGACGATAAACGACGCCCCAGCATCGACCGCCATGTCCACCTGAACCGGCGTCAGCACGGTTCCAGCGCCCACCAGCATGTCTCCACGGGCGGCCATGCGCTCGATCCCTCCGGTCGCGGCTTCCGTGCGAAACGTCACCTCGGCGACGGGAAGGCCGCCGCCGACGAGCGCCTCGGCAAGCGAACCCGCGTCCGCAGCGTCGTCGAGCACCACGACCGGCACCAGGCGCGCCCGGCGTAGGGCTTCACGAAATTCGGTGTCGTCAGCGGGCAAGCCACCCTCCATCCACGGGGATCACTGCCCCGTTGACGTAACGCGCGGCGTCCGAGGCCAGGAAGACCACGGTGCCCATGAGGTCCTCGGGCAGACCCCACCTCCCGGCGGGGATGCGCGCAAGGATGTCGGCGGAGCGCTTCTCGTCTGCCCGGAGGGGAGCCGTGTTCTCGGTAGCGATGTACCCGGGGGCGATCGCGTTGACCGTGATACCCGAGCTCGCCCACTCGTTCGCGAGCGCCTTGGTGACTCCCGCGACGCCGTGCTTGGTCGCGGTGTAGCCGGGGACGTTGATCCCGCCTTGGAAGGAGAGCATCGACGCGACGTTGATGATGGAGCCGCGACCAGCCTCGAGCATGTGCCGGCCCGCCGACTGCGACAGGAAGAACACCGCACTGAGGTTGATCTGGAGCACGGCGCTCCAGTCCTCGGCCGGATGCTCCGCAGCGGGCGCCCTCCGGATGATCCCGGCGTTGTTCACCAGAATGTCTAGTCCGCCAAGCTCATCCACGACCCGCTGAACTGCGTCGTCAAGGTCACCTGGGCTCGCCTCGAGGAGGTCGGCATCGACCGCGAGCGACGTGCGCCCGAGGTCGGCGATCTCGGCGGCCGTGTCGGCGGCGCCGGAACGATCCAGGACGGCGACGTCGGCACCCGCTTCAGCGAGCGCGAGCGCGTATGCCCGGCCGATGCCGCGCCCCGCCCCGGTGACCAGGGCCCTCTTTCCCGCGAGGGAAAACGCGTCGAGAATCATGGCGCCCCCTAGTGTCCGAGGTCGCGCAGCATCGAGACGGTGCGATTCACCCAGCCAACGTTGGCGTCGTCGATCGCCCCCTGAGTGCGCTGTTCTCCGGCGAGGAACCACAGGTAGTACGTGGTGTACCCGGGCGCGCTCACGACCGTGTGGTAGCCGGACGGCATCATGTGCATGCCGTGTTCGCGGACGGTGAAGTTCTCCTCGAAGCCCTCGTCCGTGTACATGCGGCAGATGCCGAAGCCGTCGCCGGGGTTCACGCGGAAGTAGTACATCTCTTCGTGCTTCGCCTCGACGGGCAGGTTGTCATTCGCGTGGCGGTGAGGGGGGTAGGTCGACCAGTTGCCCGACGGCGTGTACGTCTCCCCGACGATAAGGCGGCGTGCCGGCAGATCGGGCTGGGCAACCTCCGTGAGGATCTGGTGAAAGTTCCGCGAGAAGTTCGCGGCGCCCCATCGCCCACCGGCGACCTGGTCGGGCCGAATCACGTACGGCTCGGTTTCGAGGTCGGACGGTGCCGACGGCATGGCTACCTCAAGTGCCGTGCGCGCGGTGATCGTGTAGTCGTGGCCCGCGGGGATGTAGACCGAGTGGGGTTTTCCGGAGAAAACGTTGGGGCGGCCGCCCACCTTCTCGAACGACGCCGAACCCACGGTGACGTCGGCGACGCCTCCGAGGACGACGGCGAGGATTTCACGATCGCCAGAGCTGCCCGTGTGCTTCTTCCCTGCCGCAAGGCGCACCGTCTGAAAGTCGAGCAGTTCGCACGGGTTGAACGGGAGCGCGTTGACGCCCTCCTCGGCAGGCAGATACAGGTGGTTCTTCATGGTGATCCTTTCCTCGGTGGTGCGGATTGAGTCGTCATCCCGTGGGGCCTTCGACGCGGCTCGTGAGCGTACCGACGGCGCCGTACGTTACCGACACAGTGTCTCCCGCCTGCATGAAGCGCCCGAGCGCACCGATCTCCGGAATCTTGCCGGGCGTTCCCGTCGCAATGACGTCGCCGGGTTCGAGCGTCATAACCGTGCTGAGGTAGGACACAAGGAAGGCAACAGAGAAGATCATGTCTGCCGTCGTGGAGCGGACGGTGACGGTGTCATGGGAACGGACGGTGATCTCGAGTGCCTGCGGGTCCGGAATCTCGTCGGCCGTGACGAGCGCAGGTCCCATCGGGCCGAAGGTGTCGAACGACTTCCCGAGCACCCACTGGCTGCCGCGCTGCTGAACGTCGCGCGCGCTGACGTCGTTGAAGACCGTGTACCCCGCGACGTAGTCGAGCGCCTGGGTCTCCGAAACGGCCGACGCCGTTCGGCCGATCACCACGCCAAGCTCACCCTCGTAGTCGATAGCCTGCGATATTCGCGGTAGCCGCACGGCGTCGTCCGGGCCGACGATCGTGTTCTGCGTCTTGGCGAAGACGTCAGGGTACTCGGGGACGTCCGAGCCGTCGTCGACGCCGTGGCCCCGATAGTTGTAGCCGATGCACACGATCTTGCCGGGGACAGGAATCGGGGCGCGGAGTCGGACGTCGGAACGCGCAAGCAGGACGCGGGGGTCCGCGGCCCTCGCGGTCGCCGCGGCGCGCGCGAGTACCTCCGGGCCGCCGCGAAGGAGGCCGATGACCGTGCCCGGAAGGTCGGGATCGGCGGCGACAAGGTCGACGATGCCCGAGCCGTCGTCCACCAACGCTCCCACGCGGTCGCCTGAGCCATGGTCGAAGGTCACCAGGCGCATCGCTGCCCGCCTAACTCCCGTGGGCCTACCACGGCGACACCCATTCGGGATGCACCATGCGGACGAGCGACTCGAGGTAGAAGTAGTCCCCCCAAAGGTTGCCTTCGTCAACGCCGACGTTCTTCGGTGCGTCGTAGACGCCACGCTCAATCAGCGGCTTCCCTCCGAGTGCGCCGCCGGTCGCGTAGTCCGTCGCCAGGGCGACGAGAATCGCCGAGGCCTCGCGGTGATACCGCGCGGCGAGCTCGGGTTCGGAGTCGCCGAGCGCCTCCGCCAACTCCGTGAGACCCGTCGCCGCGATCGCGGCGGCGGAACTGTCGCGCGGCTCGCCCGCTCCCGGCGCGAGCGCAAGGTCCCAGTACGGGACCCTGTCGGCGGGCAGGTGGCGCAAGAAGTAATCGGCGCACCGCCGAGACGCGTCGAGCAACGTGGCGTCGCCGGAGAGCCGGAAGTTGATCGCAAATCCGTAGATGCCCCACGCCTGCCCGCGCGCCCAGCACGAGTCGTCGGAGTGCCCCTGCTCCGTCGCCCCCCGGATCGGCTCGCCCGTCTCCGGGTTCCAGTAGTACGTGTGGAACGTCGAGCCCTCGGTGCGTACCATGCGGTCGCGGACCTGCGCGGTGTGCCGGCCTGCCGCCGCCGCGTATCGCCCGTCGCCCGTCTCCACCGACGCCCAGTAGAGCAGCGGCGTGTTCATGACGCTGTCGATGATCGTTCGGCCACGCTGCTCCGGGTTCGTCAGATCGCCCCACGCCTGAATGATGCCTGCGGGCTCGAGGAATCGGGTCATGAGGTGGTCCGCCGCGCGGAGCGCTGCGGCGCGAGCCTCCTCGTCGCCCGTCAGGCGCCACGCTGCGACGCAACCAAGCGTGTAGAGGAAGCCGAGGTCGTGTGTCTCGAGATCCACCTGATCGTCGAGCCGGTTGACGAAATTGGGCACGAAGCGTCGCGCGGCCGCCTTGTATTGCTCCTCGCGTGTCACGTCGAAAGCTAGCCACAGCATCCCCGGCCAGAAACTCGTCGTCCACCCGATGTTCGCGCCGTCGGGCGATCCCTCCCGCGTTCGAAGGGGGTACGTTCCGTCGACGGTCGTGTCTTCCGGAAAGCTCGTCGCGAATACGCTCATATTCGAGCCGATAGTCGTGAGGGCGTCGCCGAGCGCCCCCTCAATGCTTCCTGGCGCGACCGCACGGGCATCGCGATCTGTGGACGGACTCTCGCTCACGCGTTCACCACCATCCGCTCTGATGCACTCGCGATCGGCAGGAGCGCCTGCCTGCTGTTCGTCCAGGCGAGGTACAGGATCGGGCTCGCCGCGAGCCCCGCGCCCCAGGCAGGCATCGCATAGACGAAGGAAAGAAGAAGAAGAAGGGCGAACAGCGACATCACTGTGAGATACCACCGTCGGACGGCGTAGTAGAGGCACGCCTTCCACAGGGCGACGGCGCCTCGGGCCTCGATACCGAGCACGATGCCCGCGAGGACGTGCAGCGTCGTCGCTACGAGAAGAGCCTCGAACGTGGCGAACAGGGGAATGGCGGTCGCGCCAATGGGCTTGCCCCAGACGGCAGTGACGTCTACGGCGAGGACGAAAGTTCCGACGGCCGCGACTGCTCCCGCCGCACCCGCGCGACGCGCGTGAGTTCGCCACGCCCGAAGAAGGCTCCGGACGACGGCGAAGGAGCCCTCGACCGCGTGTGCCTCAAATACCGAGAACACCGCGGTTACCGAGATCGCGAGCAGCGGGGTGAGCGCCACGACCGGGAGCCAGGTCACGCGAACGTCCGTCACGACGAAGAGCGCGAGCAACGGGAGATTCGTGATGACCAGGAACACGTTCGACACCAGGGCGACGTAGATAGCGCCGCCGATGTTCGTGTACGCCTTGTAGAAACCGCGCACCGGCCTACCCCTTTACTCCGGTAGAGGCAATTCCCTCGATGAAGTACCGCTGGCCCAGCGCGAAGATGATCGCGACCGGGAGGACGGACAGCACGGCGCCCGCCATGATGAGCCCGAATTCGGTGTTGTATTGGCCGACGAACGACTGGAGTCCCACCTGAATGGTCCAGATATTCGGATTCCGTAGATACAGGAGCGGGCCAAGGTAGTCATTCCATGTCGTGGTGAACATCAGCAGTCCGAGGCTCGCGACGGCGGGAATCGATAGTGGAAGCATGATGCGCCGGTAGATGCCGATCTCCGAAAGGCCGTCAATGCGCGCGGCTTCGATCAGCGCATCGGGGATCGAGTCGAAGAACTGCTTCATCAGAAACACACCGAATGCGCCGAACGCCTGCAACGCGACGATCGACCACAGAGTGTTCGAGAGGTGGAACTTCGAGAACAGGATGAACTGCGGGATCATGTACGCCTGCCACGGAACGGCGATCGTACCGATGTACACAAGGAACAGGACCCTCCGACCGGGGAAGCGTCCCTTCGAGAACCCGTAGGCCGCGAAACTCCCGGTGAGAACCTGGAGGACGGTCACGACAACGGAGAGAAGAAGCGTGTTCCGGATCCACGTCACCATGTCCGCTTTCGCGAAGATCTCCACGTAGTTGTTCCAGACCACGGGATCCGGGATCCACGAGACCGGAATGGTGAAGACGTCGTTGGTGCGCTTCAGCGACGACACCACCATCCAGACGAAGGGGAGGAAGATCGGGATCGCCGCGGCGAAGAGTGCCGCGTAGCCGAGGCCGCGAAGCGCGTAGTGCGAGGGCTTGTGCCTCCGCTTTCGAGGACCGATGCGCGGCGTCGACGACGGTTGCGGAGCTGATGTGGCGTTCATTTCTCCTCGCTCCGCTTGTTGAACAGGTATTGGAGGATCGTGATGCCGACGGCGAGTATGAACAGCACGATGGCCGCCGCCGACCCGTACCCGAATCGGTTGTCGATGAACCCCTTGTTGTAGATGAACTGGGACAGGACAAGCGTCGACTGCCCTGGCCCTCCTCCTGTCATCACCAGGACGAGGTCGAACACTTTAAGGCTTTGAATCGTCAGGATGATCGTGATGAAGTACGTGGTGGGGCGGAGGACGGGAAGCGTGACGTGAAGGAATCTCTGCCAGACGTTCGCTCCGTCTGTGCGCGCCGCCTCGTGCAACTCTTTGGGAACAGTTTGGAGGCCGGCGAGGAATAACAGCATGTAGTACCCCGCCTCGCGCCACGTTCCGACGATAATCACGGCGGGCATGGACCACGTTGCCGACGTCGTCCAGCCGGGTGGATTGTCCACACCGATAGCCATGAGCGCCTGGTTGATCACGCCCTTGTCCGGGCTGAAAAGCATGTTCCACACGACCGCGACGGCGACGATCGACGTGATGTATGGAAAGAAGGCGGCGGTACGGAAGAACGCGAGCGCGCGGAGCTTGGTGTTGAGCAGCAACGCTAGGCCGAGTGAAATTGCCAGCGTGAGGGGCACGTGCAGCGCCGTGTAGTACAGGGTGTTCAACAGGGCCTTGCGAAAACTCTTGTCGTCGACGAGTCGCGAGAAGTTGTCAAGACCGATCCACTCTGATCCGCCGAAGATGTTCCACTTCGTGAACGCCATGTAGAAGAGGATCAGGACGGGAACGAGGGTAAGGACCGAGAATCCGATGAAATTGGGAAGGATGAACATCCAGCCCTGAAAGATGGTCTTACGCTTCAGCGCCTTCGCACTGTTCTTCGGCGCCTTGGTGGGCGCGACCGTCATCGCCATCGGTCTCTCCTGACGTTTGCGCGAGGCTTGGTGCGCAGCGGTGACGCTGCGCACCAAGCCCTGCAGCGGAGGGTACGGAGCCCCTCCGTATCTTTGCTAGCTGACTTCGCTCTTGAAACGCGCTTCGGCTTCGGCAATCGCGTCGTCGACCGACGCGGTACCGGACATGATCGCCGAGTGCATGTCACCCAGGATGCCCTGGACTTGAGCGGTGGTGGCAGAGACAGGGTTCTCCGCCTTCGTGTCGTGGTTCCCGAACGCGAACTTCGACAGGTCGTCGGTCGGTACCCCATCGCCCGCGAAGTACGCGGCCGTGACCGCGTCCGAGGCATACGACGGCGTGATGCCGATGCCCGCGAGGGCGATTGCCGCATCCTGGCCGCCAATGTACGCCAGGAACTTCTTAGCAGCGTCGACCTTGTTCGCGTCGATCGCAGGGTTGATGCCGATCGCCGTCGGGTCTCCGAAGGTCACCGGGTCGCTCGTCGTGCTCGAGTCCCGCTGCGGAACGGGCGCGATGCCCCAGTTGAACTGCGTCGCGTCGCCCTTGCTGACCTGATCCAGGTAGGCGGCAACGTACCAACTACCCATGATCAGCATCGCGGCCTTCTGCGTGCCGAACTGGCTCTGGTAGGTGAGCGAGGCAGTGGCCCGAGTGTTGAAGTCGATCTGAGCGCCGGACGCCTGCATCTGCAAGGCCCGGTCGTAGTACGGCTTCATATATCCGAAGTCGCCAGACAGGATGTCGGCGCCGGGGGTCTGCGCGTTCGCGAACCCCTGGATGATCGACTGCCACCCGTGCTGGTAGGTCCCGTAGACGTCGGAGGCAGGCAGGCCCGCCGAGAGAGCGTCCGCAGCGACCTGGTAGTCGTCCCACGTCCACGACCCGTCCGGGTAGTCCACTCCGGCCTGGTCGAAGAGGTCCTTGTCGTAGTACAGGTACCAGGAGTCCTGGCGGTACGGAACCGCGTAGGACTTGCCATCAACCTGGTAGTTCGACAGTCCGCTCGTGTTGCTATCCAAGCCCGCCGCGACGTCCGAGACGTCCAGCAACTGACCGCCATCCTCGTAGGTGAAGAAGTTCTTCAGGTTCTTGAGGATGTAGAGGTCCGGCGCCGATCCTGCGGCAAGGTCCGCGATCATCTGCGTGTCGTAGTCGTTACCGGCGGTGTACTCGATCAGATCGATCGTGATGTTGGGGTTGGCCGCGTGGAACGCGTCCGTGAGCGTCTTGAACTCTGGCGTCGAGTCGAGCAACCAAGCCGCCATTGTCAAAGTTACGGGCTCCTGCACCGTCGTATCCGACGCCGTAGGACTGCTCGACGGGTTGTCTGAGCAACCCGCCAGAGCCAGAGACGCAACAGCCGCTAGGCTGACGCCCCACTTCATTGTGTGCTTCATGACATCTCCTCCTGCTGTGGTGGTCCGTTCGCGCGGACCGCTTATTCCCCGATCCCGCGCGTGTACGCGGTTGGGAAACTCTGTGTGAATGGGGTGACCGTACATACGCCGTCCGGCCAGGTCACCACAACCTCGTGGCCCTCGGCCTTGGCGTCGAACGTCGCCACCCCCGGGACGTCGCGCCCGGAGGTGCCTGCGAGGGCGACACCAGAGAGTTCGACCATGGCGTACGTCCACGTCCCCTCACGCACCGGTTCGAGGACCCACGGCACGACCGCGATGCCCCCGAGAGGGCTCGCGTCGAAGACGGAGCTGATCCGGGGCGTCGCCGCAGGGTTCGACGCGTACACGCGGGATGCGAGCCGCGCCGTGGACGCGACGGCAATCGGGAGCCCCCCCTCGACGACGCTCGCCACGACCGGGACATCATTGGCGAGAGGCCAGCCCGAGATCCTGAGGCCGACACTGCGCTCGCGTGCCTCATCTGTCAGATCGCTCAGGCGTGCGAGACGCACCTCGAACGCTCCGCGCACGAGCGACAGGACGGTGAGAGATCCCGCGTCGACGACGCGTCCGGTGAATCCGGAACCGTGGTTCTCCTGGACGTCGTCGGGCTCAACCCACCGAATTCGCGACTCGGACGTGGCGACGCCCACGGCCTCATCGCTGCGGCCGTCGATGCGCACCTCCACGACATCCATCCCGGATCGGTGCGTCGCGTCGCCTCTCGTGTCGACGAGGCAAACAGACTGATCGAGCGGGCTCCTCCAGCTCCGTTCGTCGAGGAGAGGCGCGGTGGAAGTCGAGTATCCGAGCCTGGCGTACAGGGGGGAGTCGGCGCGGAGATCGCCGGGTCGCGCGTGGTCCGTCCCATGGTTGATGACGCGCACGATCCCGTCGGCGCGCGTGCCCGAAATGATCCATCCTGGGGCTTCGACCTCGCGCAATACGTCACCACTCGCGACAGGAAGCGGCACCGGAGCGTCGGTCCAAACGGGATGCGTGGCTTCGAGGGCCAGGCCGAGCATCCCCTTGCCCGCCCAGTAGGGCGACCCGGGACCCGAGTACGCCTGCGCAAGCCTGGGCCATGGGTCGTGCCAGCCAATGGACAGAACTCCGTCGGCGTCCGGAGCGCCGTGGGCGGCGAAATGGTCGACGATCGCGAGCGCTGCGTGGCGGAGCGCGCCGGGGCGGTGGTTCGGGACTCCGGCCATGGCTCCGACCCAGAACGGCGCCGCGGCGGCGAAGCGGTAGGCGAGGCTGCGCCCCTGGAGGAGCGGGGAGCCATCGGCGCCGACAAGAGCGAGCGCGTCGTCGAGGTATCGGTCGAGGCGATCGCGATCGGCACTCCCCCGCGCAGCCGCGAGATCCTCGGCTCCCTTCATCTGTGCCCACAGGGTGGGATAGAGGTGAAGGGCCCACCCCGTGTAGTGGTCGAACGACCTCTCGTCGCCGTCCGCTAGCCACCCGTTTGCCCTGGCAAATGAGTCGTGCGTCGCGAGATCCGCCGTCATGTCGTCGTTGGAGGACGGACCGCCGACGGACTTGAGGAACGTCTGGACCACGAGGCGGAACCATACCCAATTGATCCGCGGGTACGACTGGTCTCCGACTGCGGGACTCAGGTAGTTGACCACATTGCGGCGAGTCTCGTCAGAGAACTGGTCCCAGATCCACGGGCGCGTCATGTCGAGGATGAGGGCGATCGAGGCGGCCTCAACCTTCGCCTGCGGATGCTCGGCAAGCCCGGTCCAACGATCGGGCGAGTTGGGGTCCGTTCCCGTCTCGATGCCCTTGGAGTACCACGCGGCGGCCTCCTGGCCCCGATCGCCTCCGGAGCCTTTCAGGATGAAGCCTGCGAGCAGGAGGGTGCGGGCGAACCCCTCGAGCCCGTCGACGCGTGTCCCGTAGCCGCCCTCCGGACCCTCGAAGGCGATGTGAGAGTTACCGTTTGTGCCGCGAGCCATCGCGGCGTCGAGGATGCCGGTCGCGTGGTGGAGAAGGTCGTCGCGTGTCAACACTCGGGGGGGCGCGGTCGCATTCATGACTCTCGATCCCCGTGGGTGATGGCCATGATCGGCAGACCCGGCGCAGATCCGGTTCCGGCGATCAGAACGCGCAACGGGTTGCCATGGACACGCGCTCCGCGAAGAAGATCGGCCACGGCTCTGCTACTCCGTTTCGTGAAGGTCGCACTCACTGCGGTGCGGCACTGCACCGCGCGACCGGTACCCATAGAATCAATAGTGATCGTCTATGTCAATACTTGATGCGAACGTGTTATATTCGATCAGATACGATCATCTTTCGACCATGGGCAACGAGAAGCGCCTACGGGCAGGGACGACTGCGCGAATGCGACCGGTGCTGACGAATTGACGAATATTGGCGAACGCGAAGCGTCGCCACCGATCGAGAGGCGGAACATGAGGGGATCAGTGGGCACATCGCCGCTCGGCGAGACGAGGCGGGAAACGATTCTGGAGGTTCTGCGCAGGGAAGGCGCGGTTCGCGTCTCCGAATTGACAGAGGCCACCGGGGTCACCGCCGTCACGATCCGCCGCGACATCGTCCAGCTCGAGAACGAGGGTGTCGTACGGCGTGTTCACGGCGGCGCGGTCCTGGTTCAGGAACGCACGCCCGATACGGTGACGAACGGCGACGCGGCGCGAGGCGGTTCGGGCCGAATCGGGATGCTCGTCCCCTCCCTCGACTACTACTGGCCGGGCGTCATCGAAGGCGCCCAACAGGAGGCCGTCAAGCACGGACTCACCGTCGTCCTCCGCGGCTCGTCCTACGATGCCGACGATATCTTGCCGCACGTCGAGCACCTCTTGACACGCGCCCACGTGGCTGGCCTGATTCTCGCCCCGAACATGAGGGCCGCCCACTCGGCTGAGACCCTCGAGGCCCTCGCGACGAGCGGGGTTCCCGTCGTGCTCGTGGAGCGCACCGCCGTCGTTGGGCCCCTGCACACCACGGTGGAGTCCGTGGTGTCCGACCACGCTCAGGGCGCGTCGATCGCGATGCGGCACCTCGCAGAGTTGGGTCACACTCGGATTGGCCTCGTCATCAGCGGCGATAGCCCGACCGCGCCCCACCTTCGGCATGGCTGGCTGACCGCACGCGCCGAAGCGGGCACCGAGGGCCTCACGGTCGTCGACGAGACCGTACCAAGTTCGAGCGGAGCCTCCTGGTCGGCGACAGTGGACCGCATCCTCGATCGGTGCGTCGAGACGGGAACCACCGCGCTCCTCGTCCACGCCGATCAGGCGGCTGCATCAATCACGCAGCGCTGCGAAGCACGGGGGTTGAGGGTTCCCGGGGATCTTTCGGTCGTGGCCTACGACGACGAGGTCGCGGAACTCTTCACCCCGCCGATGACGGCAGTCAGGCCACCACGTGCGTCCCTCGGACGAGCCGCCATGGCGCTGATAGCCGAGCGGATCCGCGACCCTGATCGCCCGGCCCACAACGTCGTCATCACCCCGACTCTCCGGGTTCGAGAGACGACGGGGCCTCCCCTTCCCCCGGAGCACTAGGCCCCGACGCCTACCAGGGCCCATACAGCGCGTCCGACGTCGCGGAGACGGTCACGCACGCCTCCGCGAGCGCCACGCGCTTCACGCTTGCGATCTCGCGCATCGTGAGGGGAACGAGGTACGGGGCGTTGGGCGCTCCTCGATGGGGATGCGGCGTGAGGAACGGGGCGTCGGTCTCGACGAGGACGCGCTCCATCGGGGTGACGACGAGGGCGCCGCGTAGATCGTCGGCGTTCTTGAACGTCAGGTTTCCGGCGAAGCTCAGGTAGTAGCCGCGCTCGACGCAGATGCGGGCCATGGCGGCGTCGCCGGAGAAGCAGTGCATGACCGTCCGCTCGGGCGCCCCGTCGCGTTCGAGCACGTCGAGCACGTCGCCGTGTGCGTCGCGATCGTGGATCTGCAACACGTGACCGAGTTCCTTCGCTAACGCGATGTGGTCGCGGAACGCGCGCACCTGGGCGTCACGCCCCTCCGGCCCGGTTCGAAAGTAGTCGAGCCCTGTCTCCCCGATGACGCGCATGCGCGGCCCTCGGGCGAGCTCGGCGATCACGGCAAACGCGTCATCGTACGAGAGTCCGGTGTCGTGCGTCCCTGCCTCGTGCACGGGCGCCTCGTTCGGGTGGATCGCGACGCCGCCGAGCAAGCCCGGGTGCCGCACCACGGCGAGCGCCGTCCAGCGCGCGCTCTCAATCTCGCACCCGATCTGCATGACGCGGTCGACCCCCACCGCCGCCGCGTCGGCGAGTCGCTCCTCGACGGACTTGGGCTCGTCGCCAGCCGGCCATTCGAGGTGGGCGTGGTTGTCGGCTACCGGTCGCGGGAGCGGCTCGGGGCTCGGGGGCCACTGCCCCGGACGGGTGATCGCCTACTCCCCACGCATCCGGGCGAGCTCCTCCTCGACGATGGAGTCATCGAGCTTCACGAAGATCGGGGACGGCGCCGGAACCTCCGTGCCTGGCACCACCACGTTCCGCTTCCACGTCCCCCCGACGGCGGAGTAGTCGCCGGTGATGATCGGGTACGAGCGCCCCTTGATGTCGAGGTCCTCGACCTCCTCGATGACGGGCATCGGCGCGAACTCCCCCGTTCCACCGAAGGCCTCGTGCACGACCTGCGAGGAATGCGGGAGGAACGGCGACAGCATGGTGTTCGCGTCCGCGACGAGTTGGGACGCGACGCCGAGCACCGTCGCCATGCGCTCCGGATCGCTCGTCTTGAGCTTCCACGGCTCCATCTCGGCGAGGTACCGGTTCGCGTCCTGAACCACGCGCATCGCCTCGGAAATCGCCTGGCGTTGACGGTGCTGCTCGAGGAGCGACCCGACCACAGCGAAGCCAGCCTCGGATCGGGAGAGTGCCGCGACGTCGGGCTCCGCGAGGTTGTCGAGGGCCGGGATGCTGCCGATGTTGCGGTGGACGAGCGACGCCGTGCGGTTCACGAGGTTGCCCCACGTGGCGACGAGCTCGTCGTTCGTGCGGCGCTTGAACTCCGCCCACGTGAAGTCCGAGTCCGAACTCTCCGGGCCCGCGACGGCGATGAAGTAGCGCAGGGCGTCCGGCTGATATCGCGCAAGCATGTCGCGCACGAGGATGACGTGGCCGCGCGACGACGAGAACTTGCTGGACTCCATCGTCAGGTACTCGCTCGAGACCACCTCGGTGGGGAGCTGAAGGTCGCCGAACTCGCTGAGTTTCCCGCCCTTGGCGCCGCGACCGTTCGCGGCCAGGAGCTCGCCGGGCCAGATCTGCGAGTGGAAGGTGATGTTGTCCTTGCCCATGAAGTAGTACGAGAGCGCCTCGGGGTCGTTCCACCACTTGCGCCACGCGTCGGGATCGCCCGTCCGGCGTGCCCACTCGATCGAACTCGACAGATAGCCGATCACGGCATCGAACCACACATAGAGGCGCTTGTTCGGGTTGTCTTCCCAGCCGGGTAGCGGAACGGGAATGCCCCAGTCGATGTCGCGCGTCATGGCCCGCGGCCGCACCTCGTCGAGGAGGTTGAGGGAGAAGTTCAGGACGTTCGGACGCCAGCCCTTGCGGGAGCCGAGCCAGCGGCCGATCTCGTCCGCGAGCGCGGGAAGGTCGAGGAAGAAGTGCTGCGTCTCGACGAACGTGGGCTTCTCGCCGTTGATACGGCTCACGGGATTGATCAGGTCTATGGCGTCGAGCTGGTTGCCGCAGTGATCGCACTGGTCGCCGCGAGCGCCGTCGTAGCCGCAGATGGGGCACGTGCCCTCGATGTACCGGTCCGGAAGCGTGCGGCCGGTGGACGGGCTGATCGCGCCGCGCGTCGTTTGCTCGACCATGTACCCGTTGGCGTGGACGGCCTTGAACAGCGCCTGGGCTACGGCGAAGTGGTTCCCCGTCGTGGTCCGCGTGAAGAGGTCGTAGCTGAGCCCCAGCGCGGTGAGGTCCTCGACGATCACCCTGTTGTAGCGATCCGCGAGCTCCTGGGGGCTGACGCCCTCCTGCTCCGCCTGCACCAGAATGGGGGTCCCGTGCTCGTCCGTACCCGAAATCATGAGCACGTCGTTGCCCGCCATCCGCATATAGCGGCTGAAGACGTCGGACGGAACGCCGAATCCCGCGACGTGACCGATGTGTCGAGGGCCGTTGGCATACGGCCAGGCCACGGCCGAGAGGATGCGGGACATGCCTCACATACTAGTGACGACGCGGGCCCCATCCGGGGCGTAGGTCACGGCGCGGCCTTGGCATCGATCGCCGCGGCATACAGTTCGCGCGTCGACGTACCGACCGCTGCTGCGACATCCGCCGCCGCATCCTTGAGGCGTTCGCCCCGCGAGGTGCGGTCGAGGACCTCCCTGACGAGGGCGTCGAGGGAGGCCGCGCGCTCCGGAGCCCCCGCCACCACCAGGACGATCTCGCCCCGGGGCTCGCCGTCGCGCGCCCATGCTGCAAGCTCGGCGAGCGTGCCGCGTCGCACCTCCTCGTGCGTCTTCGTCAGCTCGCGGCACACGGCGGCGGGCCTCTCAGACCCGAAGGCCTCCGTCATCGAGTCGAGCGTCTCGGCGACGCGGTGGGGGGCTTCGAAGAACACCATGGTGCGCGACTCGTATGCGAGAGCGTCGAGGGCCGTGGCCCGCTCCGAAGGTCGGCGCGGAGGGAAGCCTTCGAAACAGAAGCGGTCGGTCGCGAGCGCGGAGACCGCGAGAGCCATGAGGACCGCGCTGGGGCCGGGGAGCGCGGTGACCTCGACTCCCGCCTCCGCCGCCATGGTGACGATCCGATACCCCGGATCCGAGACCGTCGGCGTTCCCGCGTCACTCACCACGAGCACGACGGCACCCGACGCGGCGCGCGCGACGAGACCACCTGCCTTGTCCTGCTCGTTGTGGTCGTTCAGCGAGACCACCTCGCCCCCGACCGTCAGGCCGAGCCTGCGAGCAAGGTCAAACAGCCGGCGCGTGTCCTCAGCTGCGACGACGGTGGCGGTCTGCAACGCGTCCACGAGACGCGCCGACGCGTCGCCAGAGTTTCCGATGGGTGTTGCGGCGAGCACAATGCGACCGGCCATGCTCTTAGCGTGTCACACGCGAGGGCACGCTACGGCGTCTCGGCGTAGTTGGCCGCGGGCGGGAGACCGAAGAATTCCTCGAGCGTGACGACGCCCGATTCGTGCATCGCCGTCGAGAGCTCGATGCCGACGTAGCGTAGGTGCCACGGCTCCCAGACGTACCCCGTGATGGCTTCCTTGTCTTGCGGGTATCGGATGACGAATCCGTACTCCCACGCGTGCGCGGCGACGAACTTTCCGGCCGCCTGATCGCCGAAGCACTGCGTCAGGTGGCATGAGTCCGTCGTGTAGATGTCGACGGCGAGACCGGTCTGGTGTTCGGAGAACCCGGGCCGCGCGGTCGTGCGGTCCGCGACGGAGACGCCGCGGTCGCGCGCCCTCGGGTCGTACAGCGCCTTCTGGAAGTCGTAGCTGCGGTAGGCCGTCGAGACCTTGAAACCAGCCCCCGCCGCCTTCGCGGCCTGGTACAGGGACGCGAGCGCTTTGGCGGCCTCGGCCCGCATGCGCTGGTCGCCGCCCTCGGGAATGTTCGACATGTACGTCAGGTCCGTCGGAACCCAGCTCTTGGGATTGAGCGGAAAGGTCTTGTTGACGATGACCCAGATCGATGTCGGCTGGTCGAGCGGATGCGCGAGCGTGTCGAACGTCGCGGTGGGGGTCGGCTCGGGGAGCGCCGTCGCGGACGCCGTCACCGACGGCTCAGGGGACGCAGACGGGGAGGTCGACGGGGCGGGCGCGGCGCACGCTGCGAGCGCGACGACGACGCCGCAAGCGACGATTGCGCGCATGAAGCGTGGGGTCCCTGACACGCATGAAACGATACGTCACCGGGAAGTCGTGTGCAGGCACCCAAGCGCCAGGTAAGGTGGCGCGTGTGGTCCTCGAACGCCTCTGGCGGTGGCGCCTTTCCCTGACCCTCGTTCTCGTGGGAGGCCTCGCCGCATTCCTTCGCTTCATTAACCTGGGCACGCCCGATGCCCTGTCGTTCGACGAGGCGTACTACGTGCGCCAGGCGTACTCGCTCATGCACCTCGGCTACGAGGGCCGCTGGACAGGCGAGCCGGACGCGTTCGTCCATGGCGACTTCAGCGGGCTGTCGCTCGATCCCGACGAGGTCGCGCACCCGCTTCTCGGCAAGTGGATGATCTCCACCGGGATGTACCTGTTCGGCCCGCACCCGTTCGGATGGCGCTTCGCCGCCGCCCTGATCGGGACCATCACCGTGATCCTGGTGATCTTCATTGCGCGCCACCTGTTCCGTTCGCTGCTGTGGGGCGGTGTCGCGGGGCTGCTGCTCGCCATCGACGGACAACACATCGTCTCGTCCCGGACGGGGCTGCTCGATATCTTCCTCACCTTCTGGGTTGTCGTGGCGTTCGGGTTCCTTCTTCTCGACAGACGAAGAGCCAAGGCCGCGATTCTGCGCAAAGCCGCGGAGGCTCGCGAACGACTCGGTCTTGAGCCCGGGGCGATCATCCCTGGAATAGGACCGGGGCTCGGGTTCCGATGGTGGCGGCTCGCGGCCATGGTGGCGCTCGGGTTCTCTACTGGCGTCAAGTGGTCGGGCCTGTATTTCGCGGCGTTCTTCCTTGGGCTCAGCGCCCTGTGGGACCTCGTCGACCGGCGCGACGCCGGATTCCGTCACGGCCTCCTCGGCGGACTCCTCCGATCGGCCATCCCCGCCGGATTCCTGTCGTTTCTGATCGTGCCCGCGAGCTACCTGCTGACCTGGACGACCTGGTTCGCCTCGAATAACGGGTTCGAGCGCCACTGGGCGGAGGAGCACCCCGGAGAAGGCATCCTGTGGCTTCCTGCGCCGCTACGCTCGCTGGCGCAGTATCAATTCCAACTCCTCGAGTTCCACACGCGCCTCACCAAGAGCAACGGGTTCACGCACCCGTACTCCTCGGAGCCGATCGGCTGGTTGATCCAGTTCCGGCCCACGCTGTTCTGGAGGTCGCAGGCGAACGGCAACGGCCAGGATCTGTGCGGAGCAGCAGACTGCGACTCGACGATCATGGCGCTCGGCAACCCGCTCGTCTGGTGGCTCGGCACCGCCGCCCTCGCCTACGCGCTCTATCGCATGATCGCGAAGTCCGACATGCTCGCCGCCACCGTATCCATCGGAATCCTCGCGGGCTGGCTCCCCTGGTTCATCTATGGCGACCGCCTGATCTACACCTGGTACACCGTTGCGTTCTCGCCGTGGATGGTGCTCACCGCGGTGTGGTTACTGTGGCGCATCGCCCAACCACCTCGTCTCAAGGGCGGGTGGTCCAGACGCGGGACGATATTCGTGGCCGGTTTCGTGGCCGCTGCCGTCGTCGTATCCGGGTTCTTCTTCCCGCTATGGGACGGGCAATGGCTGCCGCGTTGGTACAGCCATCTGCGCGCGTGGTTCGGGCACTACTGGATCTAGGGCCGTGCCCGCGCCGTCGTACGGGATTCGCGGGATAGGCTGTCGCTCGTGATCCTCGAACGCCTCTACCGGTGGCGCTTGGCCCTCACCCTTACCCTCATCGGCACTCTCGCGGGCGCGCTGCGGTTCATGAACCTCAGTTACCCCAAGGAGCTCGTGTTCGACGAGCTCTACTACGCACGCGAGGCGTACTCCGTTCTCCACATGGGCTACGGCGGAAAGTGGGGCGGCGAGAAGACTGCGTTCGCGAGCGGCGACTTCTCGGGCCTGCAAACCACCGCAGACAAAGTCGTCCACCCGATGGTCGGCAAGTACATGATCGCCATCGGTGAGTGGCTCTTCGGACCTACACCGTTCGGGTGGCGATTCATGTGCGCGGTCGTGGGCACCGTCTCGGTAATCCTCATCATCCTCATCGCGCGCCACTTGTTCGGCTCGCTGATCTGGGGCGCCGTCGCCGGACTCTTCCTCGCCGTCGACGGGCAGCACATCGTCGAATCGCGCACGGCCGTGCTCGACATCTTCCTGAGTTTCTGGGCCCTCGTCGCCTTCGGACTTCTTCTTCTCGATCGAAGACGAGCGCGAGCGACGCTCGCGCGAAAGTCCGACGCCGCCCGCGCCAGCACTCGGCCTTGCTCCAAACGACCGCATTCCCGGCGTCGGACCGGGCCTCGGGATCCGGTGGTGGCGCCTCGCCGCCATCGTCGCGCTAGGCCTCGCCACCGGCGTGAAGTGGTCGGGTCTGTACTTCGCCGTCGGGTTCCTGATTCTCAGCACCCTGTGGGACGCTGCGGACCGGAAGGAGGCCGGCTACCGGCACTGGCTCCCCGGCGCCGCGCTACGTTCTACCGTGCCAGCAGCAGTGACGACCCTCGTCGCCTATCCCGCGACGTACATCGCGACGTATTGGACGTGGTTCGCCTCCCCGGGCTCGTATCAGCGCCATTGGGCCGAGAGCCACCCTGGCGAGGGTGTGACGTGGTTGCCCGCGCCCCTGCGCTCTCTCTGGCAGTACCACGTCGAGATGTACGACTTCCACGTCAGCGTGACGGCCGCGAACGGGTACTCCCACAAGTACTCTGCCAGCCCCTTCGGGTGGCTCATCCAATACCGTCCGACGGCGTTCTTCTACGGCAGCGAGAAGGGCGCCGACGCCCCCGCGACCTGCGGCGCCACCAACTGCTCCTCCGCGATCACGGCGCTCGGGAATCCCTTGATCTGGTGGGGCGCGGCGCTCGTCCTGATGTACGCCGTCTACCGCATCATCCGGTACCGCGAGATGCTCGCGCTCACCGTCATCGCCGGAACGCTCGCGGGTTGGGTGCCGTGGCTGCTGTACTCCGAGCGCGTCATCTTCACCTTCTACACGGTCGCGTTCGTGCCCTACGTGGTGCTCACCCTCGTATGGGGGCTCAGACAGTTTGCCCAACCCGATCGCCTCGAAGGCGCGTGGTCGCGCGCCGGCGGATTCGTCGCCGGAGGCTTCATCGCGAGCACGCTGATCGTCGCGGGGTATTTCCTGCCGCTATGGACGGGCCAGTGGATCCCCTACTACTACTGGTTCGTGCACATGTGGTTCGGATCCCACTGGATATAGGGCAAGCGAAACCCCTGCCGCCCTACATCACTCCGAGGATGTCGATGACGAACACGAGCGTCGCGTTCGCAGGGATCGAACCCGAACCGCTCGCTCCGTAGGCGAGATCCGGCGGGAGGATGAGTAGCACCTGGCTCCCGACCTTCACGCCGTCGAGACCCTTCACCCAGCCCTCGATGAGCCCGCTCGGCGTCAGGGGGAAGGCCACGGGGGCGCCTGAGGCCCACGAGGAATCGAATTGCGTCCCGTCCGCCCACAGCCAACCGGAGTAATTCGCGACGATAGCCTGCCCCTCGTGCACTGCGGGGCCGGAGCCCTCGATCAGCGTCTGCGAGACAAGTTGCGTCGGCGGATCGGTCGCCGGGATGACGGCGGAGGGCGTGCCGTCTGCGGCAAGCGCGACCGCCGGTAGGCCAGCCACCGGAGCGACGGCCGTTCCCGTGGCTCGTTCGAGCGGCGAGGTGGCACCGAGAACGGTGACGGCGTAGATGTACGTGACCGCATTTCCCGTGGTCGGCGAGACGTCGGTGCTCTGCGCCGCGTAGAGGAACTGGACACCCACCTTGTTTCCGACCATTGCGTTGTAGAAGGTGGGGTCGAGCGATGCGCTGGTGAGCGTATCGGTCTCGAAGGCGGGGTCAGCTGTGAAGGTCGAGTAGAGCAACGTACCGTCGTCGCCGCTCGTCACGGTGTAGCCGATCTTGATGGCGTCGCCATCTGCGAGCGTGGCGCCGTCGCCAGGACTAATGACGCGCGAGACACTCGCCGAGACGTCGAGGGGCGCCCCGAAACTCAATGAGGGGGCGCCTCCATCGCCAGTGGTCCACGTGACCGAGTCCAGGGCCGCCAGGTCTGCCGGGCTTCCGAGGGGGCTCGTCGAGCCATCGCCCGTCGCGGTGACGGCGGCGGTGTCGCTCGTCGAAGGGACCGGAGTCGGGATCGCGCTGGAGCCACAGCCCGTGAGTCCCAGTGAGGCCGCAGTAATAAGCAACGCTGCGGCGGACCATGTCTTCTTCACGTCAATCTCCCTCGCTGGGACGGCGGCGGACGGACGCCCGCGCACGATGATGCCTCCACCCTAAGCGACCCGGCGTGCGTGGCCGAACGAATCCGGCAAACGCCTACATTGCCCAAATACTGGGCCGCGCCCCCTCGTCACGCAGGGCGCGTCGTTTCCCCGCCGTCGCGACCGACGAACGCGGTGACGGCGGCGATAAGCGCGAACACGGCGAGCAGCGCGAGCGCCAGCCGGGCCCCGGCAAGCGCCCCCGGCGCGCGGGCGAGGTGCAGGCTCAGCGTGACGACGGCGACCCCGAGCGCGGTGCCGAGCCCGCGACTCATGTTGACCATGCCGCCGCCCGTGCCGGACATGCGGGCGGGTATCGCGCGTGTGATGGCGTGGTTGTTGCTGGGGATGAACACCCCGAGTCCGAGCCCAAGGAGCGCAAGCCAGGCGGCGACCCAGGCGACCGATGCCGGGTCGAACGCGAGCGCGACCGCCGCGACGACACACGCGATGGCGCCAACGAGCCCCCGGATGCGCGCCCGCGACGGCACGATGCGCTCCGCCGTGAGGGCGGCGACGGCGAACCCTGCTGGCAGGGCCGTGAGGACGAGCCCTACCCGCGCTCCGTGGACGTCGAGGATCTGCGGGAACAGGGCGAGCGGGCCAAAGAGCACGAGGTACGCGCACAGCGCGCCGACGAGCCCGAAGGAGACGGACGGGGGACGGAGCACGGTGAGGTCGATCAACGGGTGAGACGTGCGCCGCTCCCGCGCCACGAACCCGGCGCCAGCGGCGCCAGCCGCCGCGAGGAGCGCGATGCTCGCCCACGCGGGAATCGGGAGGCCGGAGAGGCCCGAGATCGCGAGCAGCAGCGTGGCCGTCGCCGTGACGAGCAGCGCGAGCCCGAGACCGTCGAACCGGACGAGCGCGGTGCGCTCCTTGGTACGGGGCAGCAGGTACCGGCCCGCGACGAGGGCCACGATCCCGACGGGAACGTTGACCCAGAACACCCAGGGCCACCCGACGGACGCCACGAGGAGGCCACCGATCGCGGGCCCGGAGGCGAGGCCGAGCCCCTGGGCCGCTGCCTGCACCCCGAGCGCGGCGCGTACCTTGTCCTTCGGGACGCTCGTCACGACGAGCGCGACGCTGTTGGCCTGAAGCATCGCCGCCCCGATGGCCTGGACCACCCGGAACGCGATCAGCCAGCTGATGGTCGGCGCGAGCGCGCACGCCGCCGACGCCGCGGTGAACACGGCGAACCCGTACAGATAGACGAGCTTGCGTCCCGCAGCGTCGGAGATCCGGCCCGCGGCGACCACGAGGGCGACGAGGGTGAGCAGGTAGGCGAGCGACACCCACTGCACCGCGGCGAGAGGAGCATGAAACTGGCGCTGGAGGGCCGGGAAGGTGAGCGTGACGATGCTCGCGTCGAGTTGCCCCATGAACGCTCCGAAGCACACCGTCGCGACGGCCAGCCAGCCTGCCCTCGGGTGCTCCCTCACGGCCCGCGGTCGCGCCGTCTCCACGAACATCTCTGCACCCCGGTCGCTCGCGCCGCCGATTCGTTCCTCGACAGAATGGTATCGATCCGCGGAGATGACGAGAGCGCCTACGCGTCACGGGGTCCGTCGAGGCCGGGCGGGGCACGGCCCTCCAGGAACGCCAAAGGCCGCCCCGAAGGGCGACCTTGTGCGCTGCTGTCTCAACAGTACGTGGAGCTGAGGGGACTCGACTCGCTCACGTGGGCGACACTAAGCGACCGGCGCGTTGAGTGAGGCGCTAGGCGTCGGGACCATCTGCGAATTCGACACTCGATCGACTACGGACATTGCGCCTGCGACATCACACGAGTTCCCTCTCGCTAGAGCCCTGAGAGATGGGCGGCGGCGAGGCACTCAAGTGCGATATTCACGTCGTCGAGAGCGGCGGCCTGCATCGCAAGATCCCAGCCATTGGCGTCGGGATCGGTGGGAATCCCGTGGTCCTCCAGGCAAGCGCGGAAAACGGGTTCCTGGGACAGGACGTACTGTCCCAGTGCCTCCCGGGAAACGGGCTGCGTCTGAAACACGGAACTCACCCAGCGGTATTCCCGCGTGTCGCACGCCTCCACCAGGAGGTCGATCTGACTCTCTCCGATTGACTCGTCGAATCCAACGACGTAGTTGGGCCATACGACACCGGGCACCTTGAAGGTGTCCTGCGCTTGGACCGTTCCCCCCTCATCCTCGAAACAGACGCCGACGTTCGCGACGGCGTCTCGCATCATCTCGACAGTGACTTCGCCTTCCTTCTGCGCCCACTCAAGGATTGCGATCTGGTCTGCGGAGGCGCCGCCGTCTCGCGCTTCGTCGATCGCCTCTGCGATCTGGACGGCGAAGGACGGGTAACCCTGCGCCCAGGGTGCGGCCGACTCTGTAACCGACGACGCGCACCCCGACGCAAAGAGCACTAGCACTGCCACCCGCAGCGGAAGCCCAGCGTCACGTCGTACTCGCGCGTTGTCAGCAATCCTCAACACATCACCACCAGTGTTTGTTGTAGGTTACCCAGTGCGCTGAGTAGGTAGTTGCGACATTGCTGTCAACCGAGGTGGCGGTGTAGCACCACACGCCGTACTCGTTGAATTTGCCCCGAACGCCCAGGTTCGCCCACCCGAGGTGGGTTGTGTACGCGCCGTACCAGTAGCCATAGTCCTTTGCGCCACAACACGTCGACGCCACGCAGTCACTTGTTACCGTCGTCCAACTGACGCTACCGGCGTTCGCGGGAACTGCAGCGGCGACAAAATGGGCTTCTTCATAAGATCTCCCCCATCTCAGAGTTCCGATACTGCTCATTTCACCACGAAGCCGAGAATAGCGATCAATACAAGTCGCGTTTATCCGAATGTGGAGGATCAACCGTCCCGGGATTTCGCGGAGGGTGATGTGCCGCACAAGAACGGCGGATTTCGGACTCCTCGCATGGCCCTACTGCAGATCGCTCGAGGCCCCGTACCCTCGAACGCGCGGCCGCGACCGCCCTCGCGAACGTCACTCGCGCCAACCCCAACCGCTTCGCTATCGCCCGGATCGACATGCCCTCACTGCCGTGGAGGTGCCCATCCTCTGCCCAATCCTTCACCGTGATCACCCAGCCCATCGTGGTCGGGTGGACTACTTTTCGAAGAGCGTTGACAGCAATACCCAGGCCGACTCAAACCTCCCTCGGGGTCCTCAAGACGCCGCGGATCCTCCCGAACCCAACTCGCAGCGCTAGGCGCTGGTGACTTGGCGTCGCCACCTGTTGGGTTGGGCAGTGGCGACGGCTGCGAAACCTCCCGGATTGGCGGACACTGGACTCACCGTGGTGAAAGGATGACGGTCTGTCGGCACGACGTGGCGGCGACATCGCGCGGGGAAGCCAAGGCAACGTCTTGGTCGGCCCCGCCGTGATCGATGGTCCTGAACCTCGCCACCAGCATGGATCCCGTCGCGTCGAAACCCGGACAACGAGAAACCCGGTCCGCCCCTACAGGGGAGAACCGGGTTCAACGGCATGGTCGGGGTTCTCAAGAACCCGCATTGGTGGAGCTGAGGGGACTCGAACCCCTGACCTTCTCGATGCGAACGAGACGCGCTACCAACTGCGCCACAGCCCCTGAAGCGACCTAAAGGCTACCACCCGGGCCCGCCGCGATTCCACGCCTCACGGGCGTCTCTCAGCGCCGCGACTACGCGCTCTGGCGCCTCCTGCGGGCGAGAATCTGGTCGAGCGTCGCGGTGGCCGGTTGTGGGTCTGCGGCGCGCGTCGCGGGGCCCTCAGCGCCCTCCGAGGCACGGGTCTCCGCAGCCACTCTCCGGTCCACCGCGACCTCGGCCGCGCGTGCCCCAGCCTCAAGGTCTTCCTCGGAGATGGGGCGCGGCGTCGCGGGCTTGGCGGTGGGCTTGAGCGTGTACGAGGGAACGGGCATGGTGTTGGGCGACCAACTCGGGTCGCCGACGGCCGGCTGCGCGACGCCGGGAAGCTCGGGTTGGGGCAGGGGCGATGGCGTCGCGGCAGGCGCAAGGTCCTCCGCGAGGAGCGTGCGAATCGCCTGCGTCTCGAGGACCGACGGCGCGGCGCGGTGGCCGACGGCCCGCTCGGTCGATACGCGCTGAAGCGCTCCCGCGGCGGTCGCCGCGACCATGACCTCCGTCGCGACGGGGATGAGGCGAGCGTCGGCGGCCGCGTACGCGCGAGCCGAGCGGCGCCCTGCGACCACGGTCGACCCGAACAGCGTCGTGGTCCCGACGGCGGCCCATGTACCCCACGCGGGAGCGGTCGAGGCGATGACGGAGCCCCACAGCCCCACGGAGCCGAGGATGGCGACCGTGGCGATCAGGCCCCGGCGACGGGCCTGCGCGCGGCGGCGGGCAAGGATCTTGGCGCGGTCGCGGCGCATCGCGACCATCTCGCGGCGCGCGCGCGTGGCGGCGCGGTCAAGCGGAGCTGCTGGTCGGGTCATGACGCCCTCCCCGAGCGAGGTGATCTGCTTCTTGGCCTTTGCAGGCGCGGCCCCGCGGGTTCCCGCCGACGCGGGACGGGCGGGACGCGACTCCATCCGCGCCACGGACGCGCGAATCACGCGCATGTCGGAGCTGAAACGATCCTCCGTGCGAACCATCGCGTAGTCGGCGCGCTCGCGCATCCGCTGCGGGAGCGCGTAGACAAGGACGAGCCCCAAAGCTGCGATGGCGAGTAGTCCGACGGGGGGCATATACGAACGCTACGGCCGCACCGGCCCTACGGCCCGCATCGCGGGCGGCGTGTCAGTCGTCGCAGTGCCACAGATCGCCGAGGAGGCGTTCCCCCGACGTCAGGGCGAAGACGCGGTGGTCGCGCCATTCGCCGTCGATATACAGGTATCGACGGCGCGTTCCCTCGTCCCGGAAGCCCAGTTTCTTCGCGACCCTCAGGCTGGAGACGTTCTCGGGACGCGCGGCGATTTCGAGCCGGTGTATCCCGGATCGGAACGCGAGCGCGGTGAGCAGCGCCACCGCCTGCGGCACGATCCCCCGTCCCGCGTGCGCCTCATCGATCCAGTAGCCGATGGACCCGTTGCACGCCGAGCCCCACTCGATCCCGGTGACCGCAACGCGACCCACGAGCTCGCCGTCGTATTCGATCACCATGTTGATCGCGGTGCCCTTGCGCCACTGCCGCTCGTCGAGCCGCACGAACGCAGGGAACGAGATGGTAGGAACGACCCTGACGCCAGGCAAAGTCGCCTCCCACGGGCGGAGCCACTTGCGGTTGCGTTCGCGCAGGGCGAGCCACGCGGACTCGTCCGAACGGACAAGCGGGCGCACGACGACGCCGCGGCACGCGAGAATCGTCGCCTTGCGACGGGGAAGGGTCGCCACGCGCCTAGTCGTCCCAGACGATGCAGGACAGCGTGTCTCCCTCGCGGACGGACGTGACGTCCTCGGGAATGACGGCGAGCCCGTTGGCGCGGGCAAGATCGGCGAGGGACGGCTGGCTAGGGTCGCCGACGATCGTCGCGACGGGTCTGGCGGCCTGCGGATCGTCGAGGGCGACAGGGACGCACTGGACGACGCCCTGCGGCGACTCGAACGCCGACGTGACCCTCGCGTTCACGCGCGGTCGGTGCTTCTCCGCGTAGCCGGACATGGTTCTCAGGACGGGTCGCACGTACATCTCGAACGCGACGATGGCCGCTGCGGGGTGGCCGGGAAGGGCGAAGACGGGGGTGCCCACTTCCCCGGAACCAACGGCGACGCGGCCGTGCCCGTGGCGCCGCCCCGGCATCAGCGCCACCGGGTGAACCTCGAAGTCTCCGAGGTCGCGCAGGACGTGGGGCAGCGTCTCGTCGCGCGCCTCGCTGAGCCCGCCCGTCGTGATGACGAGGTCGGCGCGCACCAGCTGGTCCTCGAGGGTCGTACGGAGGGTGATGCGGTCGTCCGCGACCGCTCCGACGCGGTACGCGTTCGCCCCGGCCTCGGCGGCCATGACGGCCAGCATGTGCGAGTTCGACTCGGGAACCGTTCCGGATTGCCCGCGCCTGCTCGCGTCGTCGAGCTCTCGGCCCACGGGAATGATGACCACTCGCGGGGTCGGGTGGACGCTCAGCCTGCGCCGACCGAGGCCCGCCGCGAGGCCAAGCTGACGCGCCCCTAGACGCGTGCCAGCCTTGACGAGTACGGCGCCTGCCGCGGCGTCGGCGCCCGCGGCACGAACGTTCGAGCCGGACCGCACAGGGGCGTTCACCGCGACCTTGGCGACGCCACCGTCCGTCGCTCCGACGGGCGCCACCGCGTCCGCGCCGAGCGGTACGGGGGCCCCAGAGACGATGCGTGCCGCAGTTCCCGCGACGTGGCGCCGGGGTCCGCGATTGTCCCAGCCGACGTCGTGGGACACCGCGAGCGTCACGGGCTTGTCTTCCGTTGCCTTCGCGACGTCCTTGGCCAGCAGCGCGTATCCGTCGCACGTCGCGACGGCGACGGGAGGCAGTTCCGTCTCGGAGACGAGGTTCTCTGCGAGGATCGAGCCGGCCGCGTCCGTGATCAACACCTCGATCGCGTCGATCTGCTTCACGCCGCGCAGAAGCGCGCTCTGGTGCTCGGCAAGGGTCCTGCGAATCACGTGGTACCTCCGTCGGCTACGTACTCAGATAACCACGATACGAACTCCGGGCCGACGTCGGGGCGAGCGGCGGCGATTTGTACCACGGCCTTGAGGTAGCCGAGGGTGTCGCCGGTGTCGTAGCGGCGTCCCGTGAATACGAGACCGTACACGCCCCCGCCGTCGTCCGGCGGAAGCGCGGCGAGTGCCCCGATCGCGTCGGTCAGCTGGATCTCGCCGCCGTGCCCCGGCGCCGTCGCGCGAAGGGCGTCGAAGATCGCGGGGGTGAAGACATAGCGCCCGACGATGGCGAGATTGCTATACGCCTCGCCAGGGGAGGGCTTCTCCTGGGTGCGGGTGACGCGGCGGATGTCCGCGTCCGAGGGGATGACGGTCGCCCCCGCGGCGAGGCTCGGATCCGCCGGGGACACCTCCGCTGCGCCGTATAGGCCGATCTGGTCGTCGGGGACGTCGACGAGCAGGAGCACCGACCCTCCGGTCCGCTCGTGTATCTCGATCATCGCGGCGAGGGCGGGGTCGCGCTCGTCTAGGAAGTCGTCCGCGAGCAACACGGCGAACGGCTCGCCGTTCACGAAGTCCTCGGCGCACGCGACCGCGTGCCCGAGCCCCAGCGGCTCGGGCTGGATGACCTCCGCGAGTGAGGCGGAAGGAGTCGCGCCCCGCACAGCGTCGAGAAGCGCGCCCGCGCCCTTGGTGGAGAGAAGCGTCTCGAGCTCGGGATCCGGGGCAAAATGCGCCGCGATCGAGGGTTTCCCCGGCGCGGTCACGAGCGCGATATCCGTGATCCCGGCCGCGACGGCCTCCTCGACTACGTACTGAATGGTGGGCTTGTCGACGACGGGGAGAAGCTCCTTGGGAACGACTTTGCTCGCCGGAAGGGAGCGGGTTCCGCGACCGGCCGCGGGTACCACCGCCTTCGCGACCGATGCCATGCCCTGAGCCTAATAGTGAGGAACCTCTCGGGCGACCCCCTGGCGCCTCGGGCCGATGGTTGCTTCAATGGCCATATGGCCTCCTCTACGCCTTCTACCAACACGCTCGAAGTTGAGGAGCTGAAGATCGCGCTACGCGCCCACGCTCGCGAGTTGCGACTCGCGAGAAGCGACCGGTTGAGGGCAGAAGCCGCCGAGTCCCTCGCGGCCCACGTGCTCACCTTGCCCGAGATCGCCGCGGCGTCCTGCGTCTCGATCTACGCGTCGCGCGCTTCGGAACCGGGGACGCTTCCCCTGATGGTCGCGCTCGCCGATCGCGGTGTCCGCGTCCTCATCCCCTTGCTCGGCGACGGACTCCAACGCGGCTGGGGCGAGTTCCGGGGAGCGGAGGACCTGACGTCTCGCGCCCCCGGGCGCCCCCCGGAGCCGTCGGGGGAATTCCTTCCGCAATCCGCGCTCGCCGACGCCGACGTCGTGGTGGCGCCCGCGCTCGCCGTCGACCCGACGGGCACGCGCCTTGGGCAGGGAGGGGGCTGGTACGACCGTTGCCTCCACGACCTGAGAGACGACGCGCTCCTCCTCGCCTACTGCTTCCCAGAAGAGGTTCACGATGCGGACAATCCCGTCCCGCGCGAGCCGCACGACGTCCCGGTCCACGGCGTCGTCACGCCCGACGGCGTCACGTTCTTCGACCGCTGAGCCCTACCCGGCGTCGTCTGTCACGGGCGCGGACGTAGGATGTCCCGCGTGCCTACGTACGAATACGCCTGCCGCGAGTGCGGTCACCGCTTCGAGGCTGTGCAGTCGATCACGGCCGATGCCCTCGAGACGTGCCCGGAATGCCAAGGGTCCGTTCGTCGCGTGATCGGCGCCGTCGGCGTCTCCTTCAAGGGCTCGGGCTTCTACCGAACCGATTCCCGCGCGAAGCGCAGCACCTCCGCGACGAAGCCAGCCGCGACGCCTGCAGCGTCCGACTCGAAGCCAGCCGCGACGGACGCGAAACCCGCAGCAGTCGACACGAAGCCGACGAAGGCGCCCGCGAGCGAGTCGTAGCGCGTCACCAGTGCGGGGGCACGTCCCGTCGCAACTCGTCGTCTCGGCTCGAGGATGAATCCGGGCCCCACCCCACGTCGGTGTCGTCGAGCGCGCGGCGCGGAATCAGCGGCTCCATGTCGGGCGGGTCGAGCGGAGCCCGAGGGGCGGGGTCAGGTTCCGGCTCAGGCAGGGGCTCAGGTTCTGGCTCAGGCAGGGGCTCCGGCTCAGGCAGGGGCTCAGGCTGGCCGACGGCGCGGAGAATCTCCGCCGTCGCCGCCGCGGGATCGATGAACGCGTCGAGGGTCCAGAGCGGAACCACGATCCATCCGAGCGCCTCAAGCCGCGCGCGCTGCCACCGCACCTGGTCGCGCAGGCTCGTTCCTTGAGAGGGAAGAGCGTCGTCCGTCACCACAGCGACAGACAGGTCGCCTCCCGCGCCCACCACGAGGGGGATCGCGTCCCCGCCGATTCCGTAACGCACCCGGACGTCGAGTCCCTCGGCCCGAAGCCTCGCGGCGACGTCGGCCATCAGCCAGTCCGACGTGCCGTGCTCCGACGGCGACAACGAGCCCGCCCCCGCGACGGCGACAAGGTCGGCGAGCATGTCCAGTCCGTGTCCAGGCGACGCCCCATCGAGGGCCGCGCTCAGGTCGCCGACCCCCAGCGCGGACACGACGACGACGTCGCGTAGCGAGGCGACGACGGCCTGGCGAACGGCGTTCGCTCCCACGGGGCCCGACAGGACGCCAAGGGTCGCGGGAAGCACGGCGCTCGGCCCGGGCGCGTAGCCCAGCGAGAGCACGACGACGTCGCACTCGATCCCCGCGGCGTCGCCGAGCGGGATCGCGCGCACCTCCCGAAGGCGGGTACGCGAGTCCGACCCCAGAGCCGTGCCCACGGCCTCGGCGTGCGCGGGCGAGCCGCACACGACCACGACGGCGTCCTCCTCCGGTCGGCTCGCGACCGCATCGATCACGGCGGCAACCTCCGTCCGGCTGGTGGCGACCGGCCCGTCGCTGCCGCGCGCGTCGACCTCGACGAGATCGAGCACCCCCCCTCCTCGCGGCACGGGAAGCATCTCGACCTCGCCCCCGTAGCCGTGATCGGCCAACACGGCCGTCACGCGAGCGTCGACGGGGCGAGGCCTGGCCCGCAACCGCACGGCAGGAAGGTTCTCCCTCAGCTGGGCAACGGCCGAGCCGGTGGCGGCATGTTCGTCCGCGAGGACGATCACCTGAGCTGCCCGTGCGAGAGCAGGCACCACCTGCGCGAACGACAGCGACTCGACCCCCACGAGGACGACGGCATCGAGCACCCGCTGCGCAGGAACGATCTGAGACGTCTGCTCGGCAGCGAAGATGGTGACGGGGCGCAGGGCCGACACGAGCGCGGGATGGCGCCCCCACAGGTCCGCGACCGGCTTGTCCCCGCCCTCCACCAGGCTCGCGAACACGTCGCGCGCATCGTCTTGGTTGCGCGCGATCGCCGAGCGTCGACGCTCGGCCACGGCGCGCATGAGGGGGCGGACACGCTCGCGAGCGAAGGCGCGGTCCCGTTCAAGGAACGTCGCCACCGCGTCGCCGAGTGCCCCGAATTCGGCGAGGCTCGGCTGCGCCGCGATGATCGCGTCGAACGCGGAGGCCCACCACGAGAACTCCATCTCCGCGGCAGCGTCCTCCTCGGGAACGCCGCGTTCCTTGAGGTCAACAAGCAAGGCGCCGAGGTCCGCCCCGTCGAGGTGGGTGTGCGCCTCCCGTACGTGCGCAGCCTCCGGCGTTGCCGGCTCCGCTCCGGTGGCCTGTAGCAGCAGACGCTCGAGGTCGTCCCACGGAACGTATTCGAGCCCTCCCCTGCCGAGCACGACCTCCAACACGGGGCCGGCGACCGCCCAGGCCGTTGACGCCTCGATCAGGCGTTCGCGGTACGCGTCGGCGCGGTCAGGGACGCGCGGCCAGCCACCCTCGGAGCAGTGGGATCGCCACCGCGCAAGGCGGTGCTGAGCGAGAACGAGGTGCGTGTGCAACTGCGAGGTTTCCCGCGCGGGACGGAGCAGCTCCTCCGCCCGCCGGATCCTCGCCTTGCGTTCGCGCTTGGTCAGGTGGGCCGCGGCGGGCGAACCCTCCGGCGCCGTCGCGGCGACGAGATCAGGGATCGCTCCCTGGAAGATCGCGGGGGAGAACGTGTCGAGGGTGTCGCGAAGCTCCGAGAAGACCTCCAGCTGATCCCCCCACTCCGCGAACGAGGGCGCGGGGTCGACGCCGACCTCGCGGGCCGCCTCCATCGTCTCCGTGCGCATGCGCGGCAGGTGGCGCGTGAGGAACGACGCGACCGCCTGCTCCACGACCACACCCTTCGTCTCGTCGAGGACGACGCCCTCCCACCACCTCCGCTCGCGGGGGCCCATGCCCGCCGGATCGATGGGAACGGCGTCGAGCGTGTCCGAGGTGTTGGCCGCCTCGTCCGCGAGCTGAGCGGCGTGCGCGCGGGCCACCGCGGCCGCGACCACCTCGACGCCACGCTCGGCGACGTACTCGACCGCCGTCGCGCCAAGGCGAACCCGGGTCTCCGGCGGCCTCTCGCGCGAGGTGAGGCGGACGATGGCCTGGACGGCGTCGTACGCGCTCGTCTGCCACGGTGCCCAGATGCGGTGCAGGTCCTCGTAGCGGGCCCGCAGCTCCGCCCGCGCCACCAGGAGGTCCTCGCCCTGAAGACGCAACGCGAGCTCGTCGAAGCGCGGACTCGCCATGGTCATGGACTCGAGGAGACGCCTGCGCCCCTCGGAGTTCCAGGACTCGCCGGCCGTGTCAAGGCACAGGTCCCCCACCCCCGCGCGATCCAGCGCCGAGGCAACGGACGCCGCGAGCGTGGCGGTTCCCGAGACGACGGCGACGGCTCGGCCCGACGCCGCCCCGTCGGCCGCCAACGCGGTCGCCGTGGCAAGAGCGTCGGCCCCTGGAGGAACCTGGACGAAGAGGCTCCGGCCGGTCGCGACGAGGTCGAGCGCGGAGAACTGGCGGTCGTCGAGGTCGCCGAGTCCGCGCTCGGCGAACGGGTCCCTGTCGCCCATCGGCACGGCGGGGAGCGGCCCCGTGAGCGTTTCGCGCGCGGCGTGGTCGCCCGCCACCGACGCGAGCAGCAGCGACGACGCGATCAGATGGTCGCACTCGTCCACGTCGTCGACCAGACGTTGTTCGGGATCGTCGAAGGAGCCGAGGAGCAGGCTTTCGCGCACCTCGCAGTCGGGGCCGAACGCCTCCGCGTGCGCCCGCACCTCGTTCCACACCGGGCGCGGGTCGAAGTCCGAGAACCCCTTGATCTCCGCCACGAGCGTCTCGATCGAGGAATCGGGGACCCGCGCGCGGATCTCGGTGGCGAGCACGGGGTTGAGGGTGACGACGTCGTGCAAGGTGACCTGGGTGTCTGCTCCCCGCGCGGCCTCGAACGTGACCTGGCGGAGCAGGATCGGGACCTCGCGCGAGTAGCCCTCGTCGGTCCACGCGACGGTGCCGACGACGAGAGCGCCCGTCGCCACCCCTGTGTTGAGGCGCACCGCCTCCGCGTCGTCACACGCCGCGCGAGCGCGTTGAAGGGCGAGCGGTTGGGCGGACTGGTCGCGAACCATCGCGGTCATGAGCGTCGGGCGGCCGGCGAAGAGCTGAGCAAGACCGCTCGGGTGCGCAGCTGTGACGTCGACGATGGGGGCGTCGCCCCCGCTCACGTCCCGCAGAAGCGAGGCTTGCGCGAGCGCGCGCAACTGTTCTCGCCACTCCGAGAGCGCGTCCGCGACGAGCGCGCGCGAGATATAGTCCGCCACTCCCCCAGCGTAAGGACGAGCCCCCATGGGAACCCGACTGCCACGCCGCACCCGCGGTCCGCGGCGCCCGCACCAATGCGACAGTGCGCGCCGCACAGGGGGGCAGGCGACGCGCACCGTTGGGGCGATTGTTCTCGCCCGGTTGGGCGAAGTCAAACACCTCGCAGGGCGTGGTGCGCCTGGCGCCCGGAACGGGGCGCGACCCTCGCCGGGCGGCGCGCGTGCCGGCGTGGTAACTTGCGCGAGGGAGGCGAAGCCGGACTGGGGGTACGTCGTGTGGAAACAGCGGACGCGCACGTGGTGGGTAACGTGGACCGTCGCCCTCGTGGCGTTCGCGGCCGCCGTGACGACAGTGCTCGCGGCTCGCCTCGGCGGGACATCGAACCCGGCGCACAGGGAGGCCCTGGAGGCGGCTCGATGCTTCCATGACATCGACGAGTCGGTGCAAAGGTACGCGCGGGAGCTCGACCGCGACCCGCGAACCGCGGATCGTGCGGCCGCCATTACCGAGCAGTTAGCCGCCCTCGCGGACGAGACCGACCTGCCGACAGATGGCCCGTACGGTGTGTTCGAGAACGGTACGACGGGCGAGGAGTTCTGCGCCGATGCGCGGGCGCTCTTCCTCGAGGCAAACGAGGCATGGCGCACGATGCCCGCACCGCCTAGTCCCTCCGAATCTCCGAGCCCCTCCCCGTCGCCGAGCGCGACCTCAAGCGAGAACGGAGACGCGTGATGGGAAAGGTGATCGCCTTCGTCAAGAACAACAAGGGCTTGCTCGCGTTCACCGCGATCGCCGCCGTGTTCGTCGTCGCGCTGAACCACTACGTGAACCCGTCGCGTTCGGGGCACGTCTCGTCGATCGGCGACCCGGCGACAACCGGGACCGCCGAACACCCGAAGTCGATGCATGTCGGCTGGCGAAGCGATTGGGACGAATCATCACCCATGACCAGCTTCTGGCGTGCCACGACGGTGAGGGAAATACTCGAGGCGCCAGTTGCCGACGGGTACGCGCCCGGCAGGTGCCTCGTGGCGCTCGGTCGGGTGTACGGAGGCGCCGGGGACAATTACGACGATAGCGAGAAGGACAACCGTCCCCCGCTGATCCTCACGTACGGCGCGAACCGCGATCTACTCGAGGAGGGCGACGCCGAGGCCGCGTGCTCCGCCTCCGCCATCGTCGAGGCGCTGGCGCAGAGCGGGAACTACGGCTACTCGGAATACTACGACGCGCGGCCCCTCGCGGAGGTCGCGTTGACGAGCCACGAGAACCCAAATCGGGAGCGGATGTTCGTCCAGGTCACGTACCTCCCGGGGGACGTGGAGCCGGACGTGGTCGTGCTCACCGAACAGACGCCGGTCGCGGGCGAACGCATCCCCGAACCGTCGGCGGTGTTCGCGTTCCGACTCGTGAGCCCTATCGTCGACCCTGCGTTGCCCGGGCCGACCGTGGACGCGATCTTTGGACTCTCTCACCTGCGGGAAGGCGGCGAATGATGCGCACGGTGATGCGATGGATACGCCGCAGCACGATGCGGACGGTCGCCGCCGTCCTGGTGGCCGCGGCCGTCGTGGTCGTGGCGGCGTTCGGCGTCGCGAATCGGATCGCGAATGGGATCGCGGCGTCGCGGCCGCCCTCCGGGTACACGGCCGGCACGGTGGGTGAGCCCGCGTACCTCGGCGAGAACTTCCGCGAGGTCACCGAGCAGGGCGTGCCGTGGCGGTGGGGCGCGCTTACTCGCGTCGCGGAGCTGGCCCCCGCGGACGACGGATACTCCGGTCGCTGCTACGTGTCCGTTGGATGGATCGAGACCACGAAAGCCGGCTACGCCGAGCACTCCGAGGACGAGCGTTCGCTGACCGTGGCGTTCTACGCGGACGGATCGCTCATTCCGACCGGGGACGCCTCGGCATCGTGCTCCGCCGCGAACGAGTTCGTCGCGGCGTCGTTGACCGATGCGTACCACCCCTTGGCGAACGTCACGGAGGCCGACCTGCCCCTGCCTCAGTTCTACGCGGTGACGTATATCGCGGACGACGTTCGGCCGGACTACGTGCTCCTCACGCCGAGCACACCCGAGCTCCTGGCGGACGTTCCCAGTACCGCCTCGGTGTACCGGTTCGCCGCGGCGACGGATCCGCGCGTCGACCTCTACGACTTCTTGAACGACACATAAACCGAAGGCAGGCTCGGCCGAAACGCGCCGTACCGCGCGTGGTGCGCCTGGCGCGATTCGAACGCGCGACACCCGCCTTAGGAGAGCGGTGCTCTATCCACTGAGCTACAGGCGCAAGACCCCCACGAGCCTACCCGGAGGCCGGACGCATCGCGTCTACCAGCGACCGTGCACGTGCTCCCTGATGTCGCGGTTGTAGATCTCCGCGAGCGCAGCGTGAATCTCGTCGCTGAGCGACGGCATGTCCCCGACGGCGGCGTTCGCGCGCGCCTGCTCCGGAGTGCGCGCGCCAGGGATAACGGTGTCGACGCGGTGGTCGAGGATCCACCGGAGCGCGAGCTGGGCCGTCGTCCAGCCCTCGGGCGTGAGCTCGGCGATCTCCCGCGCGGCCTTCACGCCGACGTCGAACGGGACGCCCGAGAACGTCTCGCCGACGTCGAAGGCCGAGCCGTCGCGGTTGTAGGTGCGATGGTCGTCGTCGGCGAAGGTGGTGTTCTCGTCGTACCGACCGCTCAGCAGGCCGGACGCCAGGGGGACGCGAGCGATGACCATGATCCCGGCCGCCTGCGCCTCTGCCAGCACGCGCTCGAGTGGCTTGCGACGGAACACGTTGATGATGATCTGGACGCTGGTGATTCCCGGTTCGCTGATCGCGACGAGCGCCTCGTTCACGGTCTCGACGGAGACGCCGACGTTCTCGACCCGTCCTTCCGCGACGAGCGTCGCGAGGCTCTCGTACGTGTGCGGGTCGGAGAAGACGGCCGACGGCGGGCAGTGCAGTTGCACAAGGTCGAGCCGGTCGACGCCAAGGTTCTCGCGGGACCGGTCGGTCCAGGCGCGGAAATTGTCGAGGGTGTACGCCTCGGGCACGTGCGGATTGGCGCGTCGGCCCATCTTGGTCGCGACGGTGAAGCGCTCGGCGTCAGGACGCGACGCGAGAAACGCGCCAACGGCCTTCTCGGACTTGCCGTCACCGTAGACGTCCGCCGTGTCGAAGAAGGTGACGCCTGCGTCGGCGGCTGCGGCGAGAATCTCCTGCGCCGTGCCGTCGTCGACGGTGCCCCAATCCGCGCCGAGCTGCCAGCAGCCCAGCCCGATACCGGAGACGCTGCGGCCAAGACGGGTGGGCACCGAAACGATCATGCTTCGACGATATTCCCTTCGCGGCTCCTTCGCCCAGCGGCGGTGGAGTTCGCGGCATTCGCGCCGTCAATTGGCGCGGATTGCGGCGTATCCGCCTCTACGTGACCCGCACGATGATGTACGACGACTGCCAGATCTCGCGGAACTGGATCGTCTTGCCTGGGCGCGGCGCGTCAATCTCGAGCGATCCACCGGCGTAGATCGCGACGTGTCCGCTGGAGACGAGGATGTCGCCTGGCCGAGCGTCGGCCTTCGACACGCGCGTTCCGATGTGCCAATAATCGTCGGACGATCGCGGCAGCGTGATCCCGAACGCCGCATAGACGTACTTCACGAAGCCCGAGCAGTCGAACCCCGACGGCGTGGTTCCGCCGAGGCGATACGGCACGCCCACGTACTTGGACGCTTCCTCAAGTATGGCGTTGCCTGCGATCGACGGCGGGATCGGGTTGGACGTGACCGACCGCCTCAGGTAGGCGGGAAGGACGTTTTCGACGACGCCGATTGGCGGCGAAGAGAAGTCAAACGCGTTGCCCTCGGGGATCGCGATGCGCGACGCCTCCAGCGCGTAAGCGTTGCCGAGTTCGGCGCCATTGGCCTGAATCGACTCCTGGGTTGGTCCAGGCGCCGCCGGGACGCCAGCTGCGCTCACCGAGAGCACCGCCCCGAGCGCCACGACGTTCACGCTAAGAATCCGCGCGGTCACGCGCCACGTCATTCTCACAAATGTCCTCACCGCGCCATGTGCGCCACGTCTCGCGCCGCGAACGCCCCTGTGGCGTCCCTTGATCTCCGAGCGCTACTGGCCCGGCTCAACCGCCCAACGCGCGACCTAGTCGCTGCGTTCCCGGAACGGTATCCACGACCACCGACGGTCGCGCGCGGCGTCCATCGTAACCCGGGATTGGTCCCGGCCTAGACCGACACGACGAAGATGTGGCGGGCCGCCGTCTCCCCGATGACGATCGCCCCGTTCGGTCCGCTAAGCGTGTATTCGTCGCCGTCCGCCTCGACCCCGATCTCGACGCCGGGACGAATGCCAGCCGCGATCGCCGCGTCGAGCAACCCGGGCTCCGTCTGCGCGGCCTCGCCGAGGCGAACGATGCGCACGGCCGGTGCCCCATTGGGAACATGGTCGAGCGACATCGCGCCCTTCGGTTCGGCCGCGATCGCGTCGATGCCGAGTTCGACGAGACCCGGGATCGCGTTGCCATACGGGGACTCGAGCGGGTCGTTCAGGAGCGCGAGAAGGCGCTCCTCGACCAGGTCGCTCATGACGTGCTCCCACCGGCAGGCTTCCTCGTGCACGTGCGCGAGGCTGAGTCCGATGACGTCCGCGAGCAGGCGCTCGGCCAGGCGGTGCTTGCGCATGACCCGTGTCGCCATCGCGCGTCCCGCGTCCGTGAGTTCCAGGTGGTGATCGCCTTCGGATACGACGATCAGGCCGTCGCGTTCCATGCGCGCGACCGTCTGCGAGACGGTCGGGCCGGAGTGGCCCAGTTGCTCCGCGATACGCGCCCGCATGGGGACAACCCCGTCTTCGATCAACTCGTAGACGGTCCGCAGGTACATCTCGGTGGTATCGATCAGGTCGCCCATGTCGCGTGCCTTCCCAGTCCTCGGTAGGTCCATCCTGCCGCCCGCCATGCGTCAACGTCGAGGCAGTTCCTTGCGTCGATCACAAATGGTCGAGCGGTAAGTGCAGCAAGTTCGGCGGGATCCGCCTCACGAAATTCGCGCCATTCGGTCGCCACGACGACGACCGACGAGTCTCGCACCGCGTCGCGCGCGGAGTCAACGTACGTGAGCGTAGGCCACGCGGCCTCGGCGTTGGCGCGCGCCGCGGGGTCGTACACGCGGACGTCAGCTCCGGCGAGGTGCATCGAACCAGCGACCTCGAGTGCTGGCGAGTCTCGGATATCGTCCGAATCGGGCTTGAACGCTGCGCCGAGGACCGCTACCGTCGCGCCCGCGAGCGATCCCCCTGCCGCTGCCTTCGCGAGCTCCACGACGAGGGTGCGTCGCCGCACGTTGAGGTCATCGACCTCGCGGAGGAACGCGAGTGACTGTTCCACTCCGAGTTCGCCCGCCCTCGCCCGGAAGGCGCGAATGTCCTTGGGGAGGCAACCGCCGCCGAATCCGAGGCCGGCTCCGAGAAACTTGCGACCGATCCTCTCGTCGTGCCCAATGGCGTCGGCGAGCTGAACCACGTCGGCCCCCGTCGCGTCGCACACCTCGGCCATCGCGTTAATGAACGAGATCTTCGTGGCGAGGAAGGCGTTGGCCGCGACCTTCGTGAGCTCCGCCGTCGCCAGATCCGTGACGAGGAACGGCGTGCCGGTCGCGATCGCGGCGGCATAGACGCGGCGCGCCACCTCCTCGACCCTCCCAGGCATCGCTCGGTCCACGCCAAGGACGATGCGGTCGGGCGTGAGGGTGTCCTGCACGGCGAGTCCCTCGCGAAGGAACTCGGGGTTCCAGCCGAGGTCGACATGGCTCGGCTCGGGCGCGAGCTCCCGCAGCCGTTGCAGCATGCGGGCGGCCGTGCCCACCGGAACGGTGGACTTTCCCAGGACGACGGTCGGACGCGAGATCAGCGGCCCGACGGTTTCGACGACGGCGTCGACGTAGGTGAGATCGGCGGCGTGGTCGCCTGGCCGTTGGGGCGTGCCCACACCGATGAACACGACGTCGGCGTCCTTCATCGCCTCCGCGGCATCCGTCGTGAATCTCAGACGGCCGGTCGCGACGTGCTTCGACAGAAGGTCGGGAAGCCCGGGCTCGTGGAAGGGAAGCTCGCCTCGGCTGAGCCGCGTGATCTTCTCGGGGTCGACGTCCATTCCGACGACGTCGTGGCCAAGTTCCGCCATACCCGCCGCGTGCGTCGCGCCGAGGTAACCCGTGCCGAAAACGGCGATACGCTCCATGGGCTCAGCCTAACGGGAGGAAATCCCCGCCCCGGAGGACCGTGGCCCTAACCTCGGACGTCGGTGCGCTCCTACGCTGCGCCCGCGACCGCACCGGGAAACGCGACGACCGCGAGACCATTCGTGTCCACGGTCACGACGCCGTCCGAGTACGGGACGAAGACAGCGTCCCCGCGCTCGAGCGTTCGCGCCTCACGTTCCGTGCGCACCACGGCCGATCCCTCCAAGACGAGGACAATCCTGGGGTTGGCCTGCGCCTCCGCCGTTCCGCCCCGTATCAGCGTGAGCGCAAACTCGTCTGCGGCGGGGCGGAACATCGTGACCGCGCCTGCGCCCGCCATCTCCGGTCGAGGCGGCACCCGGGGGGTCGTCGACGCCACGGCGAGTAGTTCGTCGATGTCGACGTGCTTGGCGGTGAGCCCCGCGCGAATGACGTTGTCGGAGTTCGCCATGATCTCGATTCCGACGCCGGACTGGTAGCTGTGGACCATGCGATCGGGGGTGAAGCACGCCTCGCCCGGCGCAAGGTCGACGCGATTCATCGCGAGCGCGACGAGCACGCCGCCGTCTGACGGAAACCGGACGGCGGTCGCGGTCGCGGCGGCGGCGAGGATGTTGCGGCTCGCGTCCTCCTGCTCCGCACGCCGTACGAGCGCGGCGGTTAGCCCCTCGGCGTCGATGTCCCGCAGGCACCGTTGCAGGTAGCGGCCGAGCGCAACGGTCTCGTCTGGGTCGTCCAGCAGCGCGGCGAGGTCGGCGGCCTGGGGGTGGTTGACCTCGGCGACGTCGCGGCGTACGTCGCTCGGGCGACGGAAACCGGCGAGCACCACCATGGGGGTGAGGGCCACCACCATCTCCGGCTTGTGGCTGCGGTCCCGATAGACCCTCTCGGGGTCGGCGAGCGGCACGCCCGCCTTCTCCTCCCGCGCGTACCCCGCGGCCGCCATCGAGGCGCTCGGGTGAACCTGGAGGGACAACGGGCTTCCGACGGCGAGGATCTTGAGCAGGTAGGGGAGGGCGCCGTCGAACGCGCCCGAGACGGACGGGCCCAGCGCCGCGATGGGGTCGGCCGCGACGACGTCGGACAGCGGAGTCTCGACGCCGTCGACCATGCACATGGCGGGTCCTTCGACGTGCGTACCCCACCAGGCTTCGGCAACGGGCTCGTCCGTCTGTCGGATCCCAAGGAGCGCCGGGATCTCATCGCGCGTCCCCCAGGCGTACGGCTTCAGCGCCGGGCGCACGGTGTACATGGCCCCCATCATGCCAGCGCTTCGGGACCACTACGCTGATGCCATGTCCACGCCCGCCATTCCCGCCGAACTCCTGCCACGCGACAGGCGTTTCGGATCTGGCCCCTCCAAGATTCGCGATGAACAACTCGACGTGCTCCGCGCGGCACAACCGGGAGTGCTCGGCACGTCCCATCGCCAGGCTCCGGTGAAAAACCTCGTCGGCGACGTTCGGTCGCTTCTGGCCGAGTACTTCGCCCTGCCGGACGGCTACGAGATCCTCCTCGCGAACGGCGGCACCACGTTTTTCTGGGACGCGGCGGCTTTCGGACTCGTGGACACTCGCGCTCAGCACTGCGCGTTTGGCGAGTTCGGCGCGAAGTTCGCCGCGGCCACCACCGCGGCGCCCCATCTGAAGGACTCGAGCGTCGTCAAGGCGGACGCCGGATCGATTTCCCTCCCGGCGGCAGAAGACGGTATCGATACGTACGCCTGGCCGCACAACGAAACGTCGACGGGGGCGATGGCTCCCGTGACGCGTCCGGACGGGATCGGGGACGCGCTCGTCCTCGTTGATGGAACCTCCGCGGCGGGTGGCGCGGCTGTGGACGTCTCGCAGACCGACGTGTACTACTTCGCGCCCCAGAAATGCTTCGCGTCCGACGGCGGGTTGTGGCTCGCCGCCGTCTCGCCTGCCGCGATCGAACGCATCGAGCGAATCGCGGCGTCCGGCCGCTACATTCCGACGTCTCTCTCGCTCGCGGAGGCCGTGACGAACTCGCGCCAGAACCAGACGGCGAACACTCCGGCGGTCGCAACCCTGGTGCTCATGCGCGCGCAACTCGAGTGGATGCTGGAGCGCGGCGGGATGGCCTGGACGGACGCTCGGACGCGCGAATCCTCCGACTATCTCTACTCGTGGGCGAACGATTCGGACTATCTTGAGGCATTTGTCACAAACCCCTCCCACCGTTCCACAGTCGTAACTACTTTGGACATCGCAGGGCACATTGATTCGACAAAACTGCGAGCGATCTTGAAGCGTAACGGGATCGTGGACATCGATCCGTACCGCAAGCTCGGACGTAATCAGATCCGGGTGGGGGTATACCCGGCGGTCGATCCGGAAGATGTCAAGGCGCTCGCCGCGTGTATCGATTGGGTGGTGGCGAAGAGCGATGAGTTCCAGGGTGGAAGTGGTCCCGGCTCGTAAGCACTCTGCTGCGCGCTTCCTGGTTCTTATCCCCCTGCTTCCCGCCCTCGCGGCCCTCGCGATGGTGGCCATCGTGCCGTTCTCGACTGCCCAGGCGGCGCAGGCGATCGAGTCGCTTCCGGCAACCGTCGAGCAGGCGGGAGCCGCTCCGGTTCAGGCCCTCCCCGCGATCACGGCCGACCCGTCTCCGAGCGCGGCCGCCGCGCAGATCTTCACGGCCCCGCCCATCACGATCCTTCCGCCGCCCCCGCCGCCGAAGGCCACCGGCCACCGCTCCAGCCACGTCGTGAGCGCGGGCCGTTGCTCGGCCTACGGCATCACCACCAAGTCCGTATCGAGCGCACCGTACAGCAGTTACGAGCAGGCGAACTTCGCGAAGCTCAACGGCGCGCGGTCGGCAGCGGGCCTGTCCACTCTCTCGTGGAGCAGCAGCCTTGCGAACACGGCGCGGGCCTGGGCCAAGTACATGGCCGACAACAACTGCAGCGGCTCCGAGATCGGGCACAGCGTCCTGTGGACCAACGGCGAGAACGTCTACTGGATCAGCGGCGGGGCCGGTTCGGATCTGGCGACGCGCGCTCACGACGCCTTCATGAAGTCCTCCGGCCACAAGGCGAACATCCTCCGCCCCACGTTCCACCACGTCGGCGTCGGCGTCGCCAAAGGCGCCAACGGCTGGTACCTGGTTCAGAACTTCTCGAACTGGTAAACCGCTACGGGCCCGCGCCCTCCTTGAGCCTCCAGGGCGGGATCCACCGTCGGAGCAAACCCGTCGCCGCAATCCCCACCGCCCCCATGGCGACGAGCCCCACGGGCAGCGAGGCGAGAGCTCCGAGCGACACGATCGCCGGTCCCGTGAGACCCCCGACGTCCTGGAAGACCATCCATAGCCCCATGAAGATCTGCCGACCCTCGGCGGGGGCGACGTCGCTTCCGAGCGTCATGAGCAGACCGGAACCCCACCCGTTGCCCAACCCCAGGACGATGGCGACGATCGTTACCGACACGAGGCCCGACGTCAGGGGAAGGGCGAGGAGCCCGATGCCCAGCAGAAGCGTCGACGGGATGGCCGTCCACGACCGCCCGCGCTGGTCCATGACGAGCCCCGCCGGAAGGAACAGCATCATGTCGACGGCGGCCGAGACGGCGAAGATGGCCGACGCGGTGCTATCGGCAAGCCCGATGTGCGCGGCCCACAGGGGAATCGCGACGAGCCGGGCCTGACGAACCGCGCCGGTCAGCGCGACGGCGACCCCCAGCGTCGACATCACCCTGGCGTTCTCGCGGGCGACGCGAAGCGGCGTGAGCTTTCTGCCAGCCGGGGCGTGCCCGCGCTCGCGCCACGCGCCAGACGCCACGAGCACGAGCCCCCCGATGACCATCGCGATCGCCGCGCCAACGTACGCCCACCGGAGCCCCACGTTGTGGATGACGACCGCGCCACCGAGCGGGCCGATGAAGTTGGCGATGCGCCAGATACCTGCGAGCGTCGTAAGGCCCCGCGCGCGGAACTGGTACGGGACGATCTCGACCACCTGCGACTGCCGCGAGACGTGCAGAAACGCATGACCGAACCCCACGAGAACGGCGGCGACGAAGAACGCCACGACATGGGTGCTCGCCGCGCATCCGAGCGCGGCGACGACCGTAACGCCGATTCCTGCGAGCGCTCCGCGCGGTGAGCCCCATCGAACGGCGAGAACCCCGCCGAACGAGCTACCGAGGATGCGTCCGAGGGCGTAGGCGCCCACGGCCGCGGACGCGATCGCGGCCGAGGCCCCCATGCGCACAACCGATAGAGCCAGGATGGGATAGATCGCGCCGAGCCCGATCTCGAAGAAGAAGGTCGGCGCGAATACGGAGAACGCTATCGCGCGCGCCACCGACCGCCTTGGGGCGTCCTCCCCCGTCACGGCGTTACGTCGCGGGTTCTTCGGACGTGTCGGGTTCGTCGAGCGTTGCGGGCTCGTCCTGCGCTGCGGGTGCCTCGGTTGCCACCGGTTCCTCGGTTGCATCGGGTTCGTCGGCTGCCACCGGTTCCTCGGTTGCATCGGGTTCGTCGAAAGAGATGGGGTCGATGTCCATCGTGTCGATCACGGGCTCGTCTGCGGGCCAGCGCGCGTTCTGCTTCTCGACGTCCGTCTCGGAGTGAGCGCCACAGCCGTGGTCGACGCTCACGACCTGGCCGTCGGACGGGGACCACTCGTTCGCGCACGCACCGAATACCAGCCGCATCGAACCAGAGAGCGGAAGGAAGAAGGCGCACGTGGCGCACGCGGCCGTGGCTGCGACGGCGGACGGCGCCGTCGGCCCGTGCGAGCCCAGGTGCCAGCGCTCCGCCGCCTCGTCGCGACCCGTCGGCCCGAGCACCCGCTCGCGCCCCAAACCAAGCTCCCAAATCGCCAGCTCGTCGATGTCCTCGTCGCTCGTCACCGTGTACCCCGGAACAATCCGCGGGTCGCTCGGGGCGTACGGCAGCACCATGCCCGGCTCAAGATCGCCGGGGCGCACGCGGTCCGCGTACGGCACCCACGGGGGCGCGAGGAGCGCATCGTCCGCGGGCAGGAGGTGCGCCTCGCATATGGTCGCGGCGCCTGCCCGCGGCGCGCGGGCGACGGTGACCTGCCACACCCAACCCCGATATCCGGGCGTCTCGCAGGCGAACGTGTGGGTCGCGACGCGCTCCTCGCCTTCGACCACGCCGAGGTACGCGCCAACGTCCTCGGCGCCGCCGGCAGCATCGACTGCCGCGTCACGCGCGATGTCGACGGAGTCGATGAGGATCGCGTCAGCCATTACTGCTCCAACTGGTCGGCGACGGCGCGCAACACGGACGCGACCTGCTTCGCGCGCGCGGGCTCGGGATACCTGCCACGCCGAAGGCCGTTGGAGAGGCCGTCGAGCATCTTGATGAGATCCTCGACGATCACGGTCATGTCGTCCGTGGGCTTGCGTTGAGCCTGGGCGATCGACGGGGCGGGTTCCAGGATGGTTACCGCCATCGCGGAGGGCCCCCTGCGTCCGTCCGCGACCGAGTACTCGACTCGTGTTCCCGGCTTAGGCGCGGGCGTGTCCTCAGGCAGCGCCGACGCGTGGAGGAACGCCTCGCCACCGTCGTCGGCGGCGATGAAGCCGAAGCCCTTCTCCACGTCGAACCACTTCACTTTGCCGGTTGGCACGTCACCCTCGCATGGTCGAGGCGCGTCCCCGAAGGCCGCGCCGGTATTACGCAGTCTATCGGTCGAGGCCCGCGCTCCGCGCGGCCGATATTCGGTGGGCGACATTCGGCCCGTTGGCGTCGAATCTGCAGATACCGCCGACGCCGGGTTTGGCGCTGAGGCCGAAGGGCGGCACACTAGTGAGGCCATGTCATCCTCGCCTGACGGTCATCCCCGTTCGTTGCCATTCACGCCACCCTCGTGGCTTCCGTCCGCGTTCGCCCGCGCTGTTCGCGGAATCGGCGCGAGCGCCTCGCCCGATGACACGCGGCGAGAGGGAGCCGAGCTACTCGACCGGTGGATGGAGCCGACCCGGAAGTACCACAACGTCCGCCACCTTGTGGATCTTCTCGAGCGCATCGACGAGCTCCAGCAGGAGACCCACAGCCCCCACGCGATGCGGCTCGCCGCGTGGTACCACGGCGCGATCTTCGATGCCGATGCCAAGGCGGCCTACGCGAAGCGCGGGGGCGAGGATGAGGCAGCGAGCGCCGACTACGCCCGCGTTCATCTCGCGTCCCTCGGGGTGCCCCCGGCGGCCGTCGACGAGGTCGCCGAGATGGTGATCGCGCTCGCGCGTCACACATCCAACGGTCGCAAGGCGGACTGCGGCGTGCTCTGCGACGCCGATCTTGCGATCCTTGCTGCGGATCCCCAGCGGTACCGCGCGTATACCGACGACATTCGCGCGGAGTACGGGCACATCCCCGATCGCGACTACCTCGAATCCCGTCGAGCGATTCTTCGCAAGTTGGTCGCGCGCGATCAGCTGTATGTGAGCCCGCTCGCCGCGCCGTGGGAGGCCCGCGCCCGCCAGAACGTCGCCGGTGAGCTTCAGCGCATCGACGCGGAGCTCGCGACTCTCGACTCCGCCGAAAACTGATGTCCACGCGCCACTCCCGGCGCACCCACCATCCCCGTTCCGCGCCGTACCGCGTCGCTCGCGGCGCCTCCTCCTACCGTCGGAGAACCAACTCTGAAGGAGGAACGATGTTGTATCACGTGGATGCGGCGGAGGTATCTACCGCCGCGAGTCGAGCGGCCTCATCCGCCGAGACCATTCGTGGTGAGGTCGCCAGCCTCATCGCTCACCTCGAGAGCCTCCAAGGCACCTGGCAGGGCGGTGCCGCGCAGGCGTTCACCGGGATGCTCGCGCAGTGGCGATCGGCTCAGGCTCAGCTCGAGGTAGCTCTCGACGGCATGGGCACGGGGCTGGCACAGGCCGCCAGCCAGTACGACGCCGCGGAGCAGTCGGCCGCACGCCTCTTCGCTCGCTGAGCGGCGCCGGACGTAGGGTCGGGGGATGGTCGTGTACGTCGATCCCCCGCTCTGGCCTCGCCACGGGCGAATCTGGGGCCACCTCGTGAGCGACACGTCACTCGACGAGCTCCACGCCGTCGCACAGGCGGCCGGAATCCCGGAACGGGGATTCGATCTCGACCACTACGACGTTCCGACCGAGATGTACCCCGTGCTGCGGGAACTCGGCGTGGTCGAGATCGGAACCCGCGACCTTGTCCGAAGACTTCGCGCGTCCGGGCTCCGCGTGACGTCCGCCGAGCGCCACGGCCGCCAACGATGCCCCTCTGCCCGGACGACGCTCAACGACATTCCCTAGACCCCCGCACGCGACGAAGGGCCGGTGGCATGCGCCACCGGCCCTTCGCGTGAGTGTGAGCTAGAAGCCCATGCCTCCCATGTCGCCACCGGCGGGCATCGGCTGCTCCTTCTCGGGCTTGTCCGCGACGACAGCTTCGGTCGTCAGGAACAGCGCCGCGATGGAAGCCGCGTTCTGCAGGGCGGAGCGCGTCACCTTGACCGGGTCGTTGACGCCTGCGGCAAGCAGGTCCTCATAGACGCCGGTCGCGGCGTTGAGACCGTGCCCGGCAGGAAGCCCGCGCACCTTCTCCACGACGACGCCGCCCTCGAGGCCAGCGTTGATCGCGATCTGGCGAAGCGGGGCAGAGAGCGAAAGCTCCACAATCCGCACGCCGGTCGCCTCGTCGCCCTCGAGCTTGAGGCTCTTCAGGGCCTTCTCGCCCGCCTGAATGAGCGCCACGCCACCACCGGCGACGATGCCCTCTTCGACGGCGGCCTTCGCGTTGCGAACGGCGTCCTCGATGCGGTGCTTGCGCTCCTTGAGCTCGACCTCGGTCGCCGCGCCCGCCTTGATGACGGCCACGCCGCCCGCGAGCTTCGCGAGCCGCTCCTGGAGCTTCTCCTTGTCGTAATCCGAATCGGAGTTCTCGATCTCGGTACGGATCTGCTTGACCCGGCCTTCGAGCTGGGCAGGTGCGCCACCGCCCTCGACCAGCGTCGTCTCGTCCTTCGTCACGACCACCTTGCGGGCCGTGCCGAGCAGATCGAGAGTGGCGTTCTCAAGCGAGAGGCCGACGGACTCCGAGATAACCTGACCACCCGTGAGGATGGCCATGTCCTGAAGCATCGCCTTACGGCGGTCGCCGAAGCCCGGCGCCTTGACGGCGACGGCCTTGAACGTTCCGCGAATCTTGTTGACGACGAGCGTCGCGAGGGCTTCACCCTCGACGTCCTCCGCGATGATCGCGAGAGGCTTGCCCGCCTGCATGACCTTCTCCAGAAGGGGCAGAAGGTCCTTGATGTTCGAGATCTTCGACTCCAGGAGCAGGACGTATGCGTCCTCGAGGATGGCCTCCTGGCGTTCGGTGTCCGTCACGAAGTACGCCGACAGGTAACCCTTGTCGAAGCGCATACCCTCGGTGAGTTCGAGTTCGAGGCCGAGGCCACTCGACTCCTCGACGGTGATGACACCCTCCTTGCCGACCTTGTCCATCGCCTCCGCGATGAGGTCACCAATGACGGGGTCTCCCGCAGAGATGCCCGCGGTCGCCGCGATCTGCTCCTTGGTCTCCACCTCTTTGGCGGCCTTGAGGAGCTCCTTGGTCACGGCCTCGACGGCCTTCTCGATGCCACGCTTGAGCGCGATCGGGTTGGCACCGGCCGCGACGTTCCGCAGACCTTCCTTCACGAGAGCTTGAGCAAGAACGGTGGCGGTGGTGGTGCCGTCGCCTGCGACGTCGTCAGTCTTCTTGGCGACCTCCTTGACGAGCTCGGCGCCGATCTTCTCGAGGGGTTCCTCAAGCTCGATCTCCTTGGCGATCGACACACCATCGTTCGTGATGGTGGGCGCTCCCCACTTCTTGTCGAGTACTACGTTGCGGCCCTTGGGCCCGAGGGTGACCTTGACGGCATCGGCGAGGGCATTCATGCCCCGTTCCATGCCGCGACGGGCTTCCTCATCGAAAGCAATGAGCTTTGCCATGGGGATTCTTCCTCCACGATCAGTGCTGGGCTCCCGCCGCCCGCGACGGACGACGCGCCCCGTACCGTTCACGTCACGGCACCAGGCACGCCTCGGCGAGAAGCCTCGGTTGTTAGCACTCTCATGGCGAGAGTGCTAATGCGATTCTGGCACTCTCCACCCCCGAGTGCAAACCCGCGCGCGGCGGGCGAGGCGTCGGCGAATCGCTGGACGCGCGGGCGCGCGACCTACGGCGCGACGGACGTGGAGACGCTCGCCGTGGGTTCAGGCTGAGGGCGCGGATCGTCGACGAGAACGACGGCGATATCAGGGCCACTCGTCGGACCCGAGGTGATGGTCTGAATACCCAGGAGCTTCCCGATATACGCGGCGGTATCGGCGAGCTTGGGGTCCTCGAATCGCACGACGTTAGCCGGGGGGTGCGCACCCGTCCACTTCTTCGTCGAGATCGACGTGAACTCGCTGGTGTCACCGAGAAGCGCGGAAATCTCGCTCCCGAGCGCCGTGTCCTTGGAGTCGTTGTAGATCGTGATCTTGACCTTGAAGTTGTAGACCGGTTGCGCGGACGGCGACGCCGATGGCGATGGCGCCATCGTGGTCTCGAGGTTCACGGACGGCGCGATCGATGGCTCCGGATCCGGGTGGAAGAACGGAAGAACTTCCCACCAGTTTCCGTCGCCGTTGCGGTCCTGATACCAGATGGCGCCGTAGGCGATGCCGCCGAAGGCGACGAAGACGAAGAGGAACGTGAAGATGCGCGTCCACCCGCGCGGCGAAAGCCGGTGGGCTGCGACGGGGGCGCGGTCGGCAGATTTGCGAGGCACGGGACGACCTTACCTCGTCGCGGGCATCTCCAGGCGACGAGTGCCGCGTCGACGCTGTCGCGTGGCCCTCATCCTCCGGAGTCGCTTAACGAGCATCGGGTCGCGAGCGAGGGCGGCCTCGCTATCGAGTAGAGCATTCAGGACCTGGTAGTACTCCGTTGGGCTCATGGAGAACTCGGCCCGAATCGACGACTCCTTCGCGCCTCCGTAGCGCCACCATGCGCGCTCGAAGGTCAGGATCGCGGCGTCGCGTTCGGAGAGCCCTGCGGCGGCGTCATCCCATGTTGCACTCGCCTGCTCAGCCATCTCGCCTCCTCGATCCTCGGTGGACCCGTCTCGTCTCCGCCATGGTACCGCTCGAATCACATCGATGTCATTCGCCTAGCGCGGCTCGGTCGGTACCCTGTCGCCATGTCCAACGCATGGCGAGCCCAAGTGGCTCCCGACTGGGTTCCCGTTCTGGACGAGGTCGCGCCCACCCTCGCGTCGATCGGCGAATTCCTCCGCGGCGAGATCGCGGACGGACGCGGCTACCTTCCCGCGAGTAACGCCATCCTTCGCGCGTTCCGTACGCCGCTGTCCGACGTACGCGTGCTCATCGTCGGCCAGGACCCGTATCCCACGCCCGGCGACCCCGTCGGGCTCAGCTTCTCCGTGCCTCCCGGCCGTCCGATGCCGCGATCCCTCGCGAACATCGCGAAGGAACTACGGGACGACACGGGCGAGACCCTCGCCTCGGGCGACCTCACGGCGTGGCAGGACCAAGGCGTCATGCTCCTCAACAGGGTCCTGACCGTCCGCCCCGGCGCCTCCGGCTCGCACCGCGGGAAGGGGTGGGAGGAGATCACCGAGCGAGCGATCCGTGCCCTCGCGGAGCGCAGAGGACCGCTCGTCACCATCCTGTGGGGCCGCGACGCGCGATCGCTCCGCCCGCTCCTCGGCGAGACCCCGGCCATCGAAAGCGCGCATCCCAGCCCGCTGAGCGCCTCGTCTGGCTTCTTCGGCTCACGGCCGTTCTCCCGCGCCAACGCCGCGCTCGCGGCGCAGGGGGCATCCCCGATCACGTGGGGTACCGCCTAGCGGGGCGGCGGCGCGTCCCTACGGGCAGAGCTGCGTCGTGCCCTGGGTCACCGACGGGTCGTTCGTGTAGTAGAGGACGCCGTTGTCTTGACCAGTCACCTTCCCCGCTTCCTTCCAGGCCACGAAGGTCGGCAGGGCCGAGCACGAGTACCCGGGCGCCTTGATCACGTTGTATCCGTTGCCGACGTACGTGGGCGTGAAGCCCGTGCCCGGGTACGTCGAGGTGTCGTCCAGGTGGAACGTCACCTCCCAGCGCTTCTGGTTCGTGCTCACGGAGTAGTTGACGTACACGTACTCGTACGGCGTGCCGACGCCCCACGCGCCCGGGTATCCGATCCAGTAGGTCGTGGACGTGATCGTGACCGTGCACGTTCCGCCCGTCGGGTTTCCGCCGTTGTTGATGGCGACGCACGATATCGCGGGAACCGTCGTCGGAGGCGTCCACGTGGTGGGGACGCCCCAGCCGCCCGCGAGCAGCGCGACGCCCGCGACGTCGGCGGGGTTGTAGCCGGACGTCGAGATCTGAACCGGCGCGGTACCGGCGACCGCGGATCCCGTGGCGATCGACGCCCCGGTCGCGTCGTACACGGTCACCTGGACCGTTTCACCCGAGCACGTTCCTGCGAGGTCAACCAGCGAGACGGACGTGTACCAGGTGCCTCCTCCCGTCGAGCCCACGCTCGTCGAAACAGGACCGTTCGTGCAACCGGCCGTCGACTCCGCGTGTGTGCCCGCCCCGTTGACCGATAGCGTCGCCGCGCTCGCGACAACCACTCCCGCGATGCCCGCGAGGGCGACCGCAGCGAGGACGAGGATGACCCGGCGCTTCACAGGCGGGCCCCCGCAACGCTAGGCGAGACGCGAGAGACCTCTCCCGAGGGTTCCTGCCCCTCGTCACCATCGTCGTCGTGGGGGCTCGGCCACAGGAGCAGCGCCAGTGCGATGAAGAGAATCCCGCCCCAGAGGATCGGGCTAATAAGGAAGCCCGCGAAGCGACCGAAGTTGGGAAGCAACACCGTCACGATGCCTACCACCTCATCGCCCTTCGGTGTCCACGGGTCGGTCCAGGAGTTGTTGATGCCCTTGACGACCCAGCCGGTCTCGGCGTCGCCGCCGATGACCTGGTGGACCACCTTGGCGTTACCGTAGCCCTCCGGCGTGTAGACGATGTTGTCACCGATCGACGGGACGCCGGCTCGCGCCACCACGAGGTCACCCGTGTGGTACTCCGGTTCCATCGAGTGACCGCTAACGATGATGAATGTCGTCGCGCCGCCGAGCGTCGCGGGCCACAGGAAATACGCGTTGAAGGCGATGACGACCCACAACGCGGTGTTGCCGAGGAACGACAAGAGCCGACGCACACGAGTGTGTGCCCCGGCTCCTGTCGTATGACGAATCACAATCGGATCCGTTCCTCGACGTGGGTGCTACTAGCCGATTTCGACGGCGACACCATACACGTCTGCGGCGTCAGTCGTGCCAGCAGCGGGAATGGTGTTCGTGCCGGTAACGGCAGTGAAGGTCAGGTGCTCGATGGACGCGCTCGCGTTGTCGAGAACCTCGACCGTGATGGTCAGCCCCGCGCAAGCGGCGTCGACGCCGTCGACGACAACGTCGTCAACATTGAACACGCCGCCACTGAACGAGGTGTTGTAGGAAACGGTGACGGCATTGTCGCAACCCGTGAAGGTGTCGACGCCGGCAACGATTTCGTCGCTGGAAACGGCCAGAGTGGCGGCCGAAGCCATACTCAGTCCCGCAACGCCAACAATCGCGAGTGCGATCGCGAGCGACTTCCGCGAGCGGTTCTTCCTGCTAGCCATGGGATATTCCCCTCATTCGTATGTCGTGCCGGGAGGCACGGTGGTCCCCGTCGTTTCGCCCCGGGTAAGTGGGCTAACGCGGCTACCATTTCTATCGGCGGTATGCCGTTGATGTATGAGAGTGACCGACGCCTCATTTATGACGCGACTTTTCTCACATTGTGTGGATACTGCCCACCCTGGACACCGTGAACCGGGCAAATCATCCATCCGTGGAGCTGGCAGCGGGACTCGAACCCGCAACCGCCCGATTACAAGTCGGGTGCGCTACCAGTTGCGCCATGCCAGCGTTCACCCCGGCGCGGGCGTCCTCCCCCGTGTGAGACCGACAGGGCGCCGGACGACCGCAACTCCCCCGTACCCTACTGGGCCTGGGCGGCGGCTACGGCGTCGAGGTAGGCCTGGACTCCGTTGTCGTGGATGAAGTTGATGGTGATCGCAAAGTTCCCTGGCGTAGCCCAGATCCCGGTGCCGATGTCCGCCTTGTTTTCGACGTGAATCCACGGCGTTCCCGTCAACCCATCCTTCGACGCCTGGTCAGTGGACGACGCTACCCACCGCGTGAACTCGCCGTCCGCGAAGCGAGTCACCACGTCGCCAGGTACACCCACGCCGCGCGCGATGTCCGCGATCTGGAGGTTCGTCAGCCCACGCGAGTTCTCGGCGGGCTGGTTCTGGAAGAGAGCCAGGGCGAAGGCCTCATAGTGGGTGGGGTCGTACTGCGCGACCGTCCACGCGGCCGACGCGGCGCGCGTCGGGTACATCGTCCCTGCCGACAACCGGTTGAGGATCGATACCGGGTGGTAGTACAGCGCGATCGTCCCGTTCTCGCGCAGGGTGTCGAGGTCCGTTCCGTTGATCTTCTCGAACTCGTGGCAGATGGGGCATAGGAAGTCGAAGTAGACGTCCACGCGCACCGAGCCATCCGGCGGGGTGCCGCCCAGCGTTCCGTCCTGGTTGATAAGGACGCCGCCCGAGTCGTCGGCGATGGCGGGTTTCGTCAGCGTCCCCGAGTCGTAGAGCTCGGCGCTACCGGAGCCGATAATCGCCTTCGCGGCCAGCACGATCCCCGCCACGACGACGAGGCCCACGACCACCGCGATAAGCGTATTGCGCTGCTGTACGCGTCGTTCGCGTGCCTGAAGCTGCGCGGCACGCGCGCGCGCGTCGGCCGCCGCTCGGCTGTTCTTGGATGTGGCCATGGTGTCGCACCCCCGGGGGTCGTGTTCGGTCGTGATGGTCAATTCTAGACTGCGGGTCGTAGCCACCCGTCGACGGAGAACCGGCTACGCGGGAAGATCGCCACCCATGCGCCCAACGCGATGAATTCGGCGCGTTCTATGAAGTGCGCGGCATAGTCCGTCGTTGTCCCCTCGGCGAGCGCACCGTCACCCCCGAAGCAGCCGCAATCGATTTGTAGCCCGTGCGCCCAGGCCCAAATCGTCCCGGCAACGTACACCGCGAGCATGGCGAGATAGACGTACGCAGACCAGCGCGTGAGGAGACCCGCAATGAGAAACACCCCGAGGGCAATCTCCAAGAAGGGAAGCACCGTGCCCGTCACGGGGACGAGCGCCTCGGGGAGCAGTTGGTAGGCACGCACGGCGCGAATAGCTGCGGGGATGTCGATCATCTTGGCGAAACCCGCCCAGATCATCACGACTCCGGCGGCGACGCGCACGACAAGCGTGACCCACGGTTGGAAAGAGAAGAAGCGTTCGCGGGCCGTCATCGGTCCTCCTGGACGGTAAGGTGCGGGCCAGCCTTACGGCCCGTCCACACACTAATGCCTCCCACCCCGCCAACGCATGGACCGTCGTCCCGGTTCCCGCGAGGGCTAGGTTGCAGGCAGCGGTGGGAAGGGCCACCACCAGACGGGCGTGGCCCACACAAGGGCGAACACGACGACCCCGACGATGACGATCATGACGAGCGCCCAGATGCGTGCCGCGCGCTTCGAGGGCGCGATGCGCGCCGCGGCTCGTCGCACGCCGTCGCGCGTTGCCCCCGACCACGGTCCTCGCCAGATGATCGCCGCGACGAACACGAGGCCCGTGGTCAGCGCAATCGCGTGACCCCACGCCAGCCCATTGGCGCCGGAGAGCGCCGCGAGGTGGCCGTCGTCCGCGAGCTTCCACACGAGCGCGGCCCACGCGCCGCCAACGAATGTCGCGATCGACGCCGTCGGTAGCACCTCGGCGAAGGCGCGTACGAGGTGCCAGGGCAACCCGACCGCAACGAGAGCGGCGTCCCCCCGCCGTCTTCCCCGTCGCGCCCTGAGGCGCGTGAGACTAGAAACACGGCGATGCTCCGTTCGCCCGAGCACGGCGAGGAACACCAGAAGCATGGTCGTCACGATCGGCGCGAGCGCCGCGAGGGCGATCAGAGCAAACACAATCCCGCCGATGGTCCCCGAACGTCGCGCGCCTATCGCGGGTAGCGCCCATGGGTCGGCGTCCGCTCCCCCTTCGCCCTCCTCGCCTAGGTCGTACACGCGCGTTGCGCCCACCGATACGGGCTGATCGGCGGTACCGAGCCGCTCGGTGGTGCCGCGGAGTGCCGCGACAACGGACGACGGGCTCGGACGCGCCGCAACGTCGAGGGAGAGGGCCTGCGCGATCGCTTCCGCGCCCTGAACGTTCGGCAGGCGCACCTTGCCCTGAAGCGTCTTGCTGAGGGCTCCGCGCCCGGCGCCGAAGGGCGCCTCGCCCAGCATCGCGAACGCCACCGTGGCCGCCCACGCCCACAGGTCCGCCGTCGGCCCAGGCTCCACGCCGTCGATGACCTCGGGCGCGACGTACCCCGCCGTCCCGCTGACCATTCCTTCCCGCGTGAGGCGGGGGTCGTCGGCGCGATGCGACAGGCCGAAGTCGATCAGGACCGGGCCGCGCGAACCCATCATCACGTTCGCGGGGGTCACGTCGCGGTGGATGACGCCGTTGCGATGCGCCTCGGCGAGGGCCGACGCGATGGTCTCGGCGAGGTCGATGAGCGCCTCGCCGCGCAGAGGTCCGTGCTCGGCAACCTGGTGGGCGAGGCTCACGCCGTCGATGTACTCAAAGACAAGGAAGGGTTCGGGTCCGTCGAGCTCGGCGTCGAGGATGCGCGGGATCGCATCGTGACGGATGGCCTTGAGCGCGTCTACCTCGCGCGCCAGGCGGTGACGCGCCGCGTCGTCCGACTCCGCGTCGACGAGTTTGAGTGCCGCCGTCTCGCCGCGATGATCGGTGACGCGGTAAACGTCGCCCGAGCCTCCCCGACCGATGGCAGCGACAACTCGGTAGCCACCGATGTCCGTTCCTGGCTCTCGCAGCCTCATCCCCATGGGGGCCACGCTACCGTGCTCGGGATTCTCGGAGGCGACCGAATATGGCATGATGAACGAGACCTCCGCTCCCACGGAGGCCGTGTCAATGCAGACACAGCATTGATGCTCTTCACTACGGATCGTCCGGCACGTACCTGCCGGTGAAGGGATCAGCATGGCTACGGTTACATACGACAAGGCGACGCGCATCTATCCGGGAACGGATTCTCCCGCAGTCGACCGGTTGGACATTCACATCGAAGACGGGGAATTCCTCGTTCTCGTCGGCCCCTCTGGCTGTGGAAAGTCCACCTCGCTCCGCATGCTTGCGGGGCTTGAAGAAATCGACGAAGGCGCAATCTGGGTTGGCGACCGTGACGTCACCAACGTCCAGCCGAAGGACCGCGACATCGCGATGGTGTTCCAGTCCTACGCCCTCTACCCCCACATGTCCGTCGCGGACAACATGGGCTTCGCGCTCAAGATCGCGGGCGTTCCGAAGCCCGAGATTCGCGAGCGCGTGGAAGCCGCGGCGAAGATTCTCGACCTCACCGAGTACCTGGACCGTCGCCCGCGGGCACTGTCCGGTGGTCAGCGCCAGCGCGTTGCCATGGGCCGCGCGATCGTGCGTCAGCCTCAGGTGTTCCTCATGGACGAGCCTCTGTCGAACCTCGACGCCAAGCTGCGCGTCCAGACGCGTACCCAGATCGCCGCTCTCCAGCGTCGCCTTGGTACGACCACCGTCTACGTCACGCACGACCAGGTCGAGGCCCTCACCATGGGAGACCGCATCGCGGTCCTCAAGGACGGCGTCCTCCAGCAGGTCGGCCCGCCCCGTGATCTCTACGACAACCCAACGAACGTCTTCGTCGCAGGGTTCATCGGCTCGCCTGCCATGAACATCGGCACCTACGCCGTGGACAAGGGCGACGCCCTGGTGGGACGCGCCCGCGTCCCGCTCACGGCCGAGGTTCTCGACGGCCTGAAGGCCGAGGACAAGAAACACGTCATCCTCGGGTTCCGGCCGGAGTCCCTCGACCGGTCTAGCCCGAACGCAGAAGGCGCCATCCCGATCGAGGTCGACGCCGTCGAGGAGCTTGGCTCCGACGCGTTCGTCTACGGCACGATTCCGAACGAGCTCGGAGCGTCGAAGGAGATTCACTTCGACGCCGGCGACGAGCAGGTCATCGCTCGTATCGACCCGCGCGACGTTCCGAAGAAGGGCGACGCCCTGTGGGTGACGATTCGCCCGGGCGACGAGCACGTGTTCTCCGCCAAGACCGGAGAGCGTCTCGCGGCGCCGAAGAAGTCCTCGAAGAAGAAGTAACTCTTCGCAGCACCCCAAGGGGCGCCCGGCTTCGGCCGGGCGCCCCTTGGCATGTCCGGGGCTATTACGATGAGGGCGGCGGCGCGCGTCGAGCCAGAAAGCGGGATCACCATGGCCTTGATGATTAACGGAGCAGCCGACCCCACCTTGATGGAATTGCCGTGGGACCTGCCCCTGACGACCTGGCCTGAGGACACCATCGCCGCCCTCCCCCGCGGCGTGTCTCGGCACATCGTCCGCTTCGTCAGGCTCGGCGACAAGGTACTCGCGGTGAAAGAGACGAACCCGGCCATCGCCGACCGCGAGTTCCGCATGCTCCGCGACCTTCAACGCCTGGGGGCGCCCTGCGTCCTTCCCCTCGCCGTCGTTACCGGGCGCGAGGACGCCGAAGGTCGTCCACTCGAAGCCGCGCTCGTGACGGCCCACCTCCAGTTCTCGCTGCCGTACCGGGCGCTTTTCTCCCACTCGCTTCGAGCGGAGACGGTCACGCGCTTCATCGACGCGCTTGCCGTCCTGCTCGTGCGGCTCCATCTGCTCGGCTTCTACTGGGGAGATGTGTCGCTGTCCAACGCCCTCTTCCGGCGGGATGCCGCGGAGTTCACCGCGTACCTCGTGGATGCCGAAACCGGCGAGATGCACCACGCGCTTTCCCCAGGACAGCGCTCCACCGATCTCGATCTCGCCCGCACCAACATCATGGGGGAGATGTTCGACCTCGAGGCACAGGAGCGCCTTCACGCCAGCGTCGAGCCGGCATCGGTCGCCGAACGCCTTGAGACGCGCTACAACGAGCTCTGGGAGGCGCTGACGGAGACGGAGACGTTCACGTCGAACATCCCACTTCACATCGCCGATCGCGTGCGCGAACTCAACGACCTGGGATTCGACGTCGGCGAGCTCGACATGCGCGAGGCGGAGGACGGTCAGGCGATCGTCATTCGGCCGAAGGTCGTCGACGCCGGGCACCACGCCCGCCGCCTGATGCGCCTCACGGGTCTCGACGTCCAGGAGAACCAGGCTCGGCGCCTTCTCAACGACCTCGACGAATACCGCGTCGTCGTCGCGCCAGCTGGAGAGGAGGAGGGCTACGCAGCGCACCAGTGGCTCACCACGGTCTTCGAGCCGACCGTGCGCGCGATCCCCAAGCAATTCCGTGCGAAGCTCGAGCCCGCTCAGATCTTCCACGAGGTCCTCGACCACCGCTGGTACCTCGCCGAGGCCGCAGGCAGGGACGTCCCAATGCCGGTCGCCGTCGCGTCGTACCTCAAGAACGTCTTACCGAAGCGCCCCGACGAGCGAGCCGTCCTGGGTACCAGCCTCGCCGAGATGACGGCCGAGCTCCCCCAGCTGGCCGAGGAGATCGCGACCCGAGAGATCCCCGTATTCGAGGGGGACAACACCGGAGGCTGGGGCATGATCGAGGAGCCACCTTCCCCCACGATCGAGCGGAAGACGACGAAGCGTTCGGCGCCGAAGCGAAGCGTCCCGAAACCGCCGAAGGCCGACTAGCGCGCCTTGGCGACCTCGTAGAGGGCCACCGCGGCGGCGACGGACGCGTTGAGCGATTCCGTCCGCGCAGTGATGGGAATCCCTGCGACCTCGTCGCACGACTCGCGAACCAGGCGCGACAGGCCCTTGCCCTCCGAACCCACGACGATAGCTAGCGGCTCCGCGAGGAGCGTCGATTCCGCGATCGCGTGGTCGCCGTCGGCCGCGAGACCGATGACGAACACCCTCTGCTCCTTGAGCTCCTCGATCGCGCGGGTGAGGTTCGTCGCCCGGGCAATCGGGATACGCGCCGCGGCCCCGGCGGACGTCTTCCACGCCGACACCGTCACGCCTGCTGCACGACGCTCCGGGAGGAGCACGCCGGTCGCGCCGAACGCGGCGGCCGAACGCAGGATCGCCCCGAGGTTGCGCGGGTCCTGGATACCGTCGAGCACGACGATGAGAGGCACGCCGTCCACCTCAAGTAGGTCGCGCACTTCGAGATAGGCGAAGGCCTCCACCTCGAGCGCGACACCTTGGTGTGCGGCGCCCCCCGTAACGGAATCGAGGTGGGCCTTGGCAACCTCGCGCACCTCGACGTCGGCCTCGAGCGCGAGGTGAAGAATCTCCTTGACGCGATCGTCGGCCTCGATACGCGAGAAGATGTCGAGTCCTCGCGCGCGGACGCCCGTTCGCAGGGCTTCGAGCACGGCGTTGCGCCCAGCGACGATTTCGGGGCCACCCGCCGGACGGCTACGGGAGGCGCCGCTTGCCGCGTGCCTCGGCGAACGATCCGACAACGTCTTGCGCCGATGCGCGGCATGGTACTCGCGGTCCTCGGCCTTGGGCGTAGGCCCCTTACCCTCGAGGGCGCGTCGACCCTTGCCCCCCGATCCGACCGTCGGGCCCTTCTTAGAGCCCGCCTTGCGGGTCGCGCCATGGCGCTTGGAGTTCCCTGGCATGGCGCTACCTCGTGTCTTCTAGGGTCCAGCGGACGCCGTCGGACCCGTCCTCGAGCGCGATTCCCGCGCTCGCGAGCCGATCGCGGATCGCGTCGGCCGCGGCCCAATCCTTGGCGTCCCTGGCGACGGCACGTGCCTCGATCTCCGAGCGCACGAGCGCGTCGAGCGCCCGGTAGGCGCCCCCGTCCGATGCTCCGCTACGCCAGGGCTCGGCCTCCGGATCGAGGCCGAGGACGTCGAGCATCGCGCGGGTCGCGAGCAGGGCGACCGACGTCGCGGCGTCGTCCCCTGCAGCGAGCGCGGCATTCCCCGCCGTCACCGTCTCGTGAAGCGTGACGAGCGCGCGAGGAACGGCGAGGTCGTCGTCCATCGCTTCGACAAACGCGGCGGGAAGCTCGGCCACGGCGACCGCGGCGGCGTCGGGCTGCCCGATACGCTCGCCAGCTCGCGTCACGAAACCCGCGAGGCGCTCCCATGTTGCCGTCGCGTCCTCGATCGTCGAGTCCGTGTACTCGAGCATCGAGCGATAGTGCACGGAGGCGAGCGCGAGCCGGAGCGCGGCCGCGGGGTGGTCCGCAAGTACGGAGTCAACGAGCAGCGAGTTGCCCAGCGACTTCGACATCTTCTCGCCCGCTTGCGTCACCCAGGCGGAGTGCATCCACAGGCGCGCGAACCCGTCGCCCACGGAACGCGACTGGGCCTGCTCGTTCTCGTGGTGCGGGAAGCGAAGGTCGAGTCCCCCGCCGTGAATATCGAACTCGGGGCCGAGGAAGCGCCGCGCCATGGCCGAGCACTCGATGTGCCACCCCGGCCGCCCCTTGCCCCACGGACTTGACCAGGTAGCGTCGTCGGGGTCGTCAGCCTTGGCCGCCTTCCACAGCGCGAAGTCGCGCGCGTCGCGCTTGGACTCCTCCGGGGAGTCCTCTGCTGGCGCGAGGTCCTCGAGCGCCTGGTTGGTGAGCTGGCCGTACTCGGGGTAGGAGCGGACGTCGAAGTAGACCGAGCCGCCCATCGCGTACGCGTGGCCGGAGTCAACGAGGCGCCCGATGAACGCGAGAATCTCCGGAATGGTCGCCGTCGCGTGGGGCGTGTACGCGGGACGGGAGACGCCGAGCGCGTCGTACGCCGCCTCGAAGAGCCGTTCGTTGACCAGCGCCCACTCCCACCACGGCATCCCCGCGGCGTCGGCCTTGGCGAAGATGGTGTCGCCCACGTCGGTCACGTTACGAATGAGCGTGACGGCGTCGCCACGGCGCTCCAGCCACCGCTGCAGCACGTCGAACGCGACGGCCGATCGCATATGCCCGATATGCGGCGCCGATTGCACGGTCGCCCCGCATAGGTAGATGCCGACGCGCCCCGGAACGAGGGGGACGAAGTCCCTCACCTCGCGGGTCGCGGAGTCGTATAGGCGGAGCGTCACGGGGCTTAGGCTACCGGCGCGATCAGCGCGGTGGCGACTGCCGCGACGCCCTCGCCGCGACCCGCGAGTCCCAAGCCGTCCGACGTGGTGCCAGCCACGCTGACGGGAGCGCCCACCGCGGCCGACAGCACGGCCTCGGCCTCGGCTCGGCGCGACGAGAGCCGGGGCCGGTTCGCGATGACCTGGATCGCGACGTTCCCGATCTCGAAACCCGCCTCGCGCACGAGTCGCGCCGTCTGCGCGAGAAGCGCGGCGCCGCTTGCACCCTCCCACTCGGGTCGGTCGGTGCCGAAGTTCGAACCAAGATCGCCGAGGCCCGCGGCGCCAAGGAGTGCATCGCACGCCGCGTGCGCTGCGGCGTCGCCGTCGGAGTGCCCGACGAGGACGCGCTCGTCGTCCCACATCAAACCGGCGAGGGCGAGGCCGAATCCGTCGCCGTACGCATGAATGTCGACGCCGATACCCGTCCGCGGAAGCGTCACGATACCCCCATGGCCTGGCGGGCGACGTGCTCGGCGAGCGCGAGGTCGCCGGAGACCGTCACCTTGAAGCCCCACGGGTGTCCCTCGGTCGCGACCACACGATAACCGTACCGACGCACGAGCCCCGCGTCATCGGTGACCTCGTCGCCGCCGTCGGCCACGGCGCGCTGGTGAGCGTCGCGAAGCGCCTCGGCGCGGAAAGCCTGGGGCGTTTGGGCGGCGCGAAGCATCTCGCGGTCGACGCTGAGGCCGAGCGAGCCATCCGCATCGGGCAGAGCGACGATGGTGTCGACGAGGGGGACGATGGGCACCGCCCCGTCTGCTCCCGCCTCGATCGCGCCGATGGCGAGCCCCATCGCCTCCGCCGGCATGAACGCTCGCGCCGCGTCGTGGACCAGCACGATTGCTGGCGGAGTCTCTCGAGACATCAACGCCTCCACGCCTGCGGCGACGGACTCCCGACGCGTGGCTCCCCCCTCCACGGTCGTAATCTCCGCCCCCGTTGTCTCCGCGATGCCGGCAAGGGCGTCGGCGAAGGCCGACGCGTGACCGGGAGGGATCGTGACGACAACGACGGGTGCGACAGTGGCGATACGTTCGACGGCCCAAGCGACGAGCGGCTTACCCGCAACAGGAACGAGGGCCTTAGGAACATCCGTCCCGAGACGAGTCCCGAGTCCGGCGGCGGTCACGACCGCCGCAACGGTCACGGCGTGAGGACTCCGTCGAGGCGGGCCTCGGCGGCCTCCTCCGTGCACTTCTCCGCGAGCGCGAGCTCGGAGACGAGAACCTGACGTGCCTTGGACAGCATGCGCTTCTCGCCTGCGCTCAGGCCCTTGTCCGTGTCGCGGCGCGACAGGTCGCGGACGACCTCGGCTACGCGAATGACATCGCCGGAGGCGAGCTTCTCAACGTTGGCCTTGTATCGGCGCGACCAGTTGGTCGGCTCCTCGACGTAGGGCTCGGCAAGGACGGTGAACACGTGCTTGAGTCCCTCGGCGTCGACGACGTCGCGTACGCCAACGAGATCAATGTTCTCGGCGGGGACAACAATGGTGAGGTCGCCCTGCGCGACCTTGAGCTTGAGATAGGTCTTCTCTTCGCCCTTAACGGTCCGAGTGCTGATGTCCTGAATCTCCGCCGCCCCGTGATGGGGGTAAATGACGGTCTCTCCCACGGCAAAGTTCATCTGTTCTCGGTTCCCCTTCTTTGCGGACACCCATTCTACCATCGGGAGGCGCCCCTGATTGGGGCCGGTTTTCCCGCGCGAATCTGGCCCGACACGGCTCATCGCGCGCGTCGGAAGGTATTCTGACTCCGAACCCTCGCACCGCCCCAGAAAGGTCTCGACATGAGACTGTCCCCGCGTCTTCGCCTCGCCGTCGTCGTGCTCGCGGCCGCCGCATCGCTCGCAGCGTGCAGCGGCCAATCGCCGCTCACGGCGCTCAAGCCGTACGCCGCCTCGGACGGACTACAGTTCACAGCCGGCGACGTCAGAGGCCTGAATCTCCTGCTCATGACCCACAGCAAGGGCGACTACGGCGTTCTCACTGGAACGCTCGACAACACGGGAGAACAGACGGCTGTCACCACGCTGACGCTGGGGGGAGCGAGCAAGACCGTCACCATCCCCGCAGGCACGAGCGTCAAGCTCGGCCTGGGCGAGGGCGACACGACGTTCGTGGTCACGTCCGCTCCCGCCGCCCCGGGGTTCCTCGCGACGCTTGACGTCACGGTAGGCCAGGCGTCCGCAACGTCGCCCGTTCCCGTCCTCGACGGAACGCTTCCGGAGTACGCGCCCGTGCTCAACGCGCTCGACGCGTACGTCGGCGACCTGCCGGGGATGTAAGCCCCGCTCGCCACTACAGGCGACGCGACTCAGCCGAAGCGGCCGGAGATGTAGTCCTCGGTCGCCTTCTCCGCGGGGCTCGAGAAGATCACAGGGGTGTCGTTCATCTCGATGAGCTTGCCCGGCATCCCCGCGCCCGCGATGTTGAAGAACGCGGTCCGGTCGCTCACGCGCGCGGCTTGCTGCATGTTGTGCGTGACGATGACGATGGTGTACGTGCTCTTCAGCTCCGTGATGAGGTCCTCGATCGCGAGGGTCGAGATCGGGTCAAGCGCGGAACAGGGCTCGTCCATCAGTAGAACGTCGGGCTTGATCGCGATCGCGCGCGCGATGCACAGACGCTGCTGTTGGCCACCGCTCAGCGACGAGCCCGGGCGATCAAGCCGATCCTTGACCTCTTCCCAGAGATTGGCCGCGCGGAGCGAGGTCTCCACCATCTCCTCCGCAGCCTCCTTCGACATGCGCCGGCTGTTGAGCTTCACTCCCGCGATCACGTTCTCCGCGATGGACATCGTGGGGAACGGGTTGGGGCGCTGGAAGACCATGCCGACGTGTCGGCGCACGGCGACGGGATCGACGTCTTCGCCGTAGAGGTCCAGGCCGTCCATGAGGACCTCCCCCTCGACGCGCGTACCGGGAATCACCTCATGCATACGGTTGATCGTGCGGATGAACGTGGACTTGCCGCACCCCGAGGGGCCGATCAACGCCGTCACGGACGCGGGCTCGATGGCGAGGGAAACGTCCTCCACCGCGCGGAAGTCGCGATAGTAGACGTTGAGGTTGTTCACGTCGATGCGTTTGGCCACGATCTCTCCGTTGCTTATCGGCCGGTCTTGGGGGATAGGTACCGCGCAATGAGGCGCGCAATCAGGTTGAGGAGCATGACGACCAGAATGAGCACGAGAGCGGCCGCCCACGCGCGCATCTCCGTGATGTCCGGCACGCAAGGCACACGCGGGTTGTTGCACGCCTGCGTGCCCTTATGCCACTCGGACACAATGTAGACGGGCAGGGTCATCATGCGTCCGTCAAAGAGGTTGTAGTTGGCCGAGTCCGCGACGCCGACCGCGATGAGCAGAGGCGCCGTCTCGCCGATCACGCGCGCGACGGCAAGCGTCACCCCGGTCGAAATTCCCGCTATCGCGGTCCGGACGACCACCTTGAGAACGGTGAGCCACTTTGGAACGCCGAGGGCATAGGACGCTTCCCGTAATTCGTTTGGCACGAGCCGCAACATCTCCTCGCTGGCTCGTACGACGACGGGGATCATGAGAACGGAGAGCGCTACTGATCCGACGATCCCGATGGTCGTCCCAGGGCCCGCGAACAGCGCGAACAACGCGAAAGCGAAGAGGCCCGCCACAATAGAGGGGATCCCGGTCATGACGTCAACGAAGAACGTGATGAGGCGCTTAAGCCAGCCGCGCCCGTACTCCACCAGATAGATCGCCGTCAGCAGGCCAATCGGCACGGAGATCACGGCAGCGCCCAGGGTGATGAGCAGGGTCCCAATGATCGCGTGCTGGATTCCACCCTCGGGGGCACCGCCGAACACGTTCCTCATCGACTGCGTGAGGAAATCTAGGTTGAAGTTGTGACCGCCCTGCGAGTCGACGAAGAAGCGCCCGAGGCCGCGCTGCACGACCGTGACGGAGAGCCAGCCGAGCGGGACGAGAACGAGTCCGAAGGCCCCGTAGACAAGCGTCTTCATCGCGCGGTCAGCGAGCTTGCGGCGCGCGGAGAGCGCACCGAGCGTCGAGGTGGCGGATTCGATGGTCACTAGTTGCTCCCCGAGAAGTCCGCGCGGCGCGAAACGATCCACCGCGCGAGCATGTTGACGAGGAGCGTGATCACGAAGAGTGCCAGGCCCATGGCGATGAGTGCGGAGACGCCCTGCCCGTTCGCCTCGGCGAACTTGAGTGCGATGTTCGCGGCAATCGTATTGTGCTTGCCCGCCTGGAGGATGGCGAACGAGTACGAGAGGCCGGGCGACAGGATCATATAGACGGCCATCGTCTCGCCGAGTGCGCGGCCAAGACCGAGCATCGTCGCGCCGACCATCCCCGAGCGCGCGAACGGGAAGACCGCCATGCGTATCATCTCCCAGCGGGTTGCCCCCATCGCAAGGGCGGCCTCCTCATGCAGCTTGGGGGTCTGGAGGAACACCTCGCGGGTGACGGCACTGATGATCGGCACGACCATGATGGCGAGGACGATGGCGGCCGACAAGGCAACGCGTCCCGTCGTGGATACGGTGCCCGTCGCAGGATCGGGAGCAAAGAGGGGGATCCAGCCGAAGTTGTCGCCGAGCCACGCGAACGCTGGCTGAATCACGGGGAGTACAACGATCGCTCCCCATAGGCCGTAGACGACCGACGGGATCGCGGCGAGAAGGTCAACGATATAGCCGAGCCCCGCGGCGAGCCTCCTCGGTGCGTAGTGCGAGATGAAGAGGGCCGTTCCAAACGCCAGCGGCGTCGCCATCAGCAGGGCGAGAACGGCGATGAGGACGGTTCCGAAAACCAAGTACCCGATGGTGGCGATCAGCGTCTCGTTGGACGCCGTACCAAGCCAGTCGACGTGGCTCGCGAGGTCCGCTGCGCTCGAGGTCATCGCGGGCCATCCCTCGATCATGAGGAACGTCGCGACGGCCGCAAGCGTGATGAGGATAAGGACGGCGGCACCACGTGAAAGCCAGAAGAATCCGGTATTGGCGACGGTGGAAGTCTTCGCCGTGAGAGCGGTGGAGGGTAGGACGACCGGCGTCGTCTCCGTCGCTTTGGTCACGCAGAATCTCCCTGAGGGCTAGAAGGCTGGAAGGAGAACAGTGGTGGACCCATCCTTGCGGACGAGTCCACCACCGTCTAGTCGGCCTCCGGCGTTAGCCAGCCGCGATCTGATCGAGAACCGCATCCACCTTCGTGGCGAGCTCCGGGTTCATCGGAGCCGATCCAGCAGCGTCGGCTGCGGCCTGCTGACCTTCCGACGAGACCACGTACCGGATGTAGGACGTGACCAGCGAACGCTCGGTCGCGTCGTCGTACTGCTTGCACAGAATCTGATACGAGACGAGCACCAACGGGTACGTGCTCGGGTCGGTCGAGGCCCGGTTGAGATCGAAGGCGAAGTCCTCCGGCCCATTCGCGCCCTCGTGGAGCGGCGAGGCGGCGACCGCGTTCGCGGCACCTTCGGCCGAGATCGAGACGTACGAGTCGCCGACGCCGATAGCGACGGTACCAAGGGTTCCGACCTGCGACGCGTCTGCGTAGCCAACCGTGCCGTTGTTGTCCTTGACGATCTGGATCAAACCAGAGGTCTGCGGACCAGCCTCGCCGATGTTGTTCGGCCATTCGCCGCCGTGTGCGTAGGGCCACGAGGTCGAGGCCTTCTCGAGGTAGTCGGTGAAGTTGCTTGTGGTGCCCGACTCGTCGGCGCGGTGCACCGGAGTAATCGCGAGGTTCGGGAGGGAGACACCGGGGTTCGCATCGGCGATGGCCGAGTCGTTCCACTTGGTGATCTTGCCGTCGAAGATCTGCGCAATCACGTCGGCGCTCATGTTGAGAGAACTGACGCCATCGAGGTTGAAAACGACCGCGAGCGGCGAGACGTAGACGGGCAGGTGGATCGCGCCGCCGTCCCCGTCGCACCGCGTAACGGCGGACGCGTACTCATCAGCCTTCATGATGGCGTCGGAGCCCGCGAACGAGACGTCGCCGTTCAGGAACTTCGTGCGGCCGCCGCCCGACCCAATCGGGTCGTAGTTGACAGTCACGCCCGAGTGGGCGGTCTGGAAGCCAGCGCGCCACGCATCCTCAGCGCTCTGCTGGGCCGATGAACCGGCGCCGTTCAGTTCGCCGGAAAGCGTGGCCATGCCGTCTCCGGGCGTGGAGTTCCCGGTGGTCTCGGTGCTTGAGCTGCACGCAGCCAACACGAGACTCAGGGCGATCGCCGAAGCGACGGCGCCGGTGCGAGATGTAATCTTCACGTCGAGTTTCCTTCTCTATCGTCGATGGCCGGCCGTTGCCGGACACCACGAACGTACGCGGGCTAGGTAACCGCTCCCGGGGCCGCGCGTGAACGTTGGGTGAACGTTGGGTGAACGCCCTCAGGGACCTCCAGAGCGCCCCTGCCGACATTGGCGGTCGCGGGAAGGCTCTTCCGCGCGGCCAGGGCGCCCCTGCAGGCATTTACGGTCGCGAAACGCCCTTGTTCGATCCATTTCTGTCTGCAGGGACGTTCGGGCTGGGCCCGGGCCCCACGAGAGCTATTCGACGCGATCGAGCGTGTACCCCACGCCACGCACGGTCTGGATCAGCGCGGGCTCGGAAGGATCCGCCTCGATGCGGCTCCTAAGCCGCTTGATGTGCACGTCGAGCGTCTTGGTGTCGCCGTAGTAGTCGATTCCCCACACGCGGTCGATGATCGTCTGGCGCGGGAGGACGCGTCCCGCGTTCGACGCGAGCAGGTACAGCAGCGCGAACTCCTTCGGGGGCAGCGACATGGTCTCGCCTCCACGGGAGAGCGTCAGCCGCTCGGGGTCGAGGGTCAGCCCGGAGACGGTCAGCGGTTCGGGCTCCTCGTCGGGTTCCTGGGGAAGCGCCGTCGTGCGGCGCAGCACGGACCGGATGCGAGCAACGAGTTCGCGGCCGGAGTATGGCTTCGTCACGTAGTCGTCTGCGCCGAGTTCCAGCCCGATGATCTTGTCCACCTGCTCGTCCTTGGCCGTCACCATGATGATGGGGACGTCGGAGCGCTCGCGGATCGCCTTGAGGACGCCGGCACCGCTGAGCCCCGGAAGCATGAGATCGAGAAGAACGACGTCGGCGCCGCCGCGTTCGAACGCGCGTACGCCGTCTGGCCCCGTAGCGGCAAGCGTGACGCGGAAGCCCTCCCGTCCCAGGAGTACGCGCAGGGAGTCCCGGTAGGACTCCTCATCCTCGATCACCAATACGCGGGGTGGTTCGCGAAGGCTCACGGCTGCTCCTCCTCGTAGAGCGGGATTCTGAGGGTGAACGTCGAACCGACGTCCGGCTTGGACCACACGCGAATGTCGCCCTCGTGCTGGGCTGCGATGTGCTTCACGATGCTCAGGCCCAGCCCTGTGCCGCCCGTCTCGCGCGATCGCGCGGGGTCCGTTCTGTAGAAACGCTCGAAGATACGTTCCTGCTCGCGTTCGTCGATCCCGATCCCCTGATCGATCACGGAGACGGAAGCGGCCCCGTCATCCCGTCCGACCGAGACCGTAACGCGCCTGCCCTTGTCCGAGTAGGAGATCGCGTTGTCGACCAGGTTGCGGACGGCCATCACGAGCAGGTCCCGATCGCCGAGGACGGGAGCGGGCTCCGCTGACGCCACGGCGAGTTCGATACTCCTCGCCTGCGCGACGACGTGCGCCGCGTCCACCGCCTCGCGCGCCGCGTCGGCGAGGTCCACGCTCCGCCGCTCGACGACCGTCTCCGTCCCCTGGAGTCGCGAGATCTCGATGATCTCCTGGATGAGCTTCGAGAGCCGACGCGATTCCTTGCCGACCTTGCCCGCGAACTCGCGCACGGTGTCGGGATCGTCCGCGGCCCCCTCGATCGTCTCGGCGAGAAGGACGAGAGCGCCGACGGGTGTCTTGAGTTCGTGGGAGACGTTGACGGCGAATTCGCGTCGCGAGAGTTCCGCCGCGCGTTGCTCGGTGTGGTCGTTGGCGATCACCAAGACGAGCTCGTCATCGATGGGCGTCGCGCGCGCGTGAACCGTCGTCGTCGTGCCGAGCACACCCCGCCGCACGGCGACCTCGGCTTCCGTGGCCTCCCCCCTTGTCCACGCCTTTTCGGCGAGATCCGCGACGTCGGACAGGAGGGCTCCGTCCGGTCTCGACAGGCCCATGGCGCTCGCGAGCGCGTTGCTCGCGGCGGCGCGTCTGTCGCGCGATACGACGATGGCTCCGGCCTGAAGGAGCCCAAGAACCTGCCGCGTACGGTGGGGGACGCGGGTCATGGAAACGGTCGCGCCGCGGCGTCTCGCGCGATCGATCACGACCGCGACGATCGCGCCGCCGATCGCGCCTACCGCCGCCGCGAGCAGCACGTCCGGGCTCATGCGCCCACAGTATCGGCGCCGCGAACCGTTTACCGAATGTTCACGGCCGGAGGCGCCAGATGCCTGGGCCCTCGCCGCGAGAGATGTCACACTAGTCGCAGACGCACGAACAGTTCGAGGAGACCCATGCGTACGATCTTCACCGCCGAGCTTTCGCTTCTCGCCGACGACCTGGTCGAGATGGGCGAGCACGTCCAGGCGGCAATTCACCGCGCGACCGATGCGCTCGCGAACAAGGACCTTGAGCTCGCCCAGTCGGTCATCGCCGACGACGCGAAACTCGACGCGCTGGAAAACCGCGTTGACGAGCGGTGCGTGATGCTCATCGCCCAGCAGCAGCCCGTCGGCCTCGACCTGCGGACGCTCGTCACGTCACTACGTATCTCGGCTGGCCTCGAGCGGATGGGGGACCTCGCGCAGCACATCGCCGAGGGCGCCCGTCGCTCGTACCCCGACTCTCCCGTGCCGAAGTCCCACCGGGAGATCTTCACGGAGATGGGGGTCGCGGCGTGCCACACGTCCGACCTTGTGGTCGAGTTGCTCCGCACGCGTGACCTCAACATCGCCGCCCAGATCGTCGACGACGACGACACCCTGGACGACCTCCACGAGAAGGCCTACTCGAAGCTTCTCGCCAAGGGCTACAAGGGCGGCACCCAGGAGACGCTCGACGTCGCGCTGCTCGCGCGATTCTTCGAGCGCTTCGGCGACCACGCCGTGAACGTGTCCCGCCGGATCGTCTACCTCGTCACGGGCGACGCAGAGCGCGACCGCTCGGCGATCTAGGTCCAAGAACGGCAGAAGGCGGGTTTCCCGAGGGAAGCCCGCCTTCGCTTTCGCCGGTGCGTGCCGGCTACTTCTTTCGCCGCGTTACTTCTTGCCCTGCGCTGCCACCGCGGCCGCGCCAGCCGCAGCAGCCTCGGGGTCGAGGTATTCCCCGCCCTTGACGGTCGGCTTGAGGTTCTCGTCGAGCGTGTACACGAGCGGGATGCCCGTGGGGATGTTCAGGCCGACGATGGTGTCGTCGTCGATGTCGTCGAGGTACTTCACGAGCGAGCGCAGCGAGTTACCGTGCGCGGCGATCATGACGACCTTGCCTGCCTTGAGGTCAGGGACGACGTCGCTCTCCCAGTACGGAAGGGCGCGCGCGAGCACGTCCTTGAGGCACTCGTTCTTCGGGACGGGCTCGCCGGCGTAGCGGGGGTCGTCCGCGGAGGAGTACGGGCTGTCGTCGGCGATGGGGGGCGGCGGTACGTCGTAGGAACGGCGCCACAGCATGAACTGCTCCTCGCCGAACTGCTCGAGCGTCTCGGCCTTGTTCTTGCCCTGAAGATCGCCGTAGTGACGCTCGTTGAGCCGCCACGAACGCTTGACGGGGATCCAGTGACGGTCGGCGACGTCGAGCGCGAGGTTCGCGGTCGTGATCGCGCGACGCAGCACGGAGGTGTGGAGGACGTCGGGCAGTAGGCCCTTCTCCTTCAGGAGTTCGCCAGCGTGAATCGCCTCGGCGGTTCCCTTCTCGCTCAGCGGTACGTCGACCCAGCCGCAGAAGAGGTTTTTCGCATTCCATTCGCTCTCGCCGTGGCGGAGCAGTACAAGTGTGTACGTCATTTCTTCATCCTAGAAGACGGGGGCGAACGGCGTGGGCGCCGAAGGTCCCAGCACGGGCTCTCGCATTAGCCGATGGCGATGCAGGCTGGGCTGGTCACCGGCACCGATGCGTGGGGAAGTTCGGCGATCGCGCCGGGCTCGTCCTCGGGGTCGAGCGACAGCACCGCCGCGAGATCGAACGAGGATACGACGTGCGATTTCTCGTTGCCGACGACGAGTTGTTCGCCCACGACGGCGAAGTGCCGGGGGTAATTGCCTCCCGAGTCGAACGAGGCGCGATACGTGGGGATGCCATCGGGCGCGAGATCGTGCAGCGCGATGACGTCGCATCCGCGGACGGACACGAGCAGCGCGCCCGAGACGACGGCGACATGCCCCTCGTAGACGGTGTCTCCGTATCGCAGGGGCGCGGTGGTCGACGCCGTGGAATGTACGAGTTCCGCGGTGCGCGAGGCGGGGTCCCACCGGAGCGTCTTGACGGAATGGTCGAGCTCGCAGGCGAGGTAGACCATCTCCCCGCGCGTCGCGAAATGACGCGGCCCCGAGCCCGGCGGCAGGTGAATCGCCACGCCGCTCGGCCCGAGCGACCCATCCGCTCGGGTCTCGAACCACCGGAGAACGTCGGCGCCAAGGTCGCATGCGAGTAGCGTCGTTCCGTCCGGCGCGTAGTCCGCGAAGTGCGCGTGAGGGCCCGCCTGGCGCGCGGCGACCGGGCCGGATCCCTCCCCGGGGAACACCTGACTCGGAGCGCTCGTCGCGAGACGCCCGTCCGCCCCCAGGGGCACGACGACGAGTTCGCCGCTTTCGTAGTTCGAGACGTAGAGGGCGAGTGCGTCCCGAGAGACCAGCACGTGGCACGCCCCGGAACCGCCCGTGAGCACGAGGTCGGAGATCGTGGGATGGGCGTCGTCGGCGACGTCGACGCACGCGATCCGGGACGGCGTCTCCCCGGTCACCGCGTACACGAGCGGAAGGTCAGGGTGGGTCGCGACGAAGTTGGGCGCGGGAAGCTCGACCGCGAACGACGCCTCGCCGCCCGGATTCATGCGCCAGAGCCCCTCGCCCACTCCCGCCTGGGTGTCCATGCCCGCCGCGGGAAACGTGCCCCACCACAAGGTTTCGGACATGTCTCCCCTCACCGGCGTCGCCCGGCTGGGACGCGCAGGCCGACTCTAGCGGTTGGCCGCCTCATAGGCCGCTCGGACCTCGGCGGAGATTCGGCCGCGTTCGTTCACCGGGTGCCCATGGGTGCGGGCCCAGGCGCGGATAGCGGCGACGTCGCCGCCGGAACGGGATGCGCGGGACGAGCGTGCGTTGGTGCGGCGCGCGCTCGAGATCCACGGGGCGAGCGCCTCACGAAGCTCCGCCGCGCGCCAGGAGGTGAGGTCAATCTCGTAGCTCGTTCCGTCGAGGGAGAAGGTGACCGTCTCGTCGGCCGTCGAACCGTCGACGTCGTCGATGAGGATGACCTGAACTTTCTGCGCCATGGCACTACCTTTCGTTCGTGCCCAGCATGACATGGGGCATTGGGGCCGTCAAAGAACAAACGAAACCTGGTATCGGACGCCTCTACGTGCCGTTCCGCACGGCATTCTCGGCGGCGTCGTATTCGGCCTCCGCCGCTCGCTCGTTGCGATCCGCGCGCACGATGGCGCGCATGGCGAACCAGAACAGAGCCAAGAGGCCGATGGACGGCAGTACGCCGGCAACGATGGTCCACGCGCCACTCATGACGCTCCTTCCTCCGAAGGTTTGACGAGGGGGAACAGGATGGTCTCTCGGATTCCCAGACCCGTCATGGCCATCAGGAGCCGGTCGAGGCCCATCCCCATCCCGCCCGATGGAGGCATGGCGTACTCCATCGCGGCGAGGAAGTCGTCGTCGACGCGCATCGCCTCATCGTCGCCCGCCGCCGCGAGTCGCGCCTGTGCCTCGAAACGCTCGCGCTGGATCACGGGGTCGACGAGTTCCGAGTACGCCGTTGCGAGTTCGACGCCGCGCACGTAGAGATCCCACTTCTCCACGACGCCAGGCGTCGTGCGATGGGCGCGCGTCAGCGGAGACGTGTCGACGGGGAAGTCGCGCACGAACGTCGGGGCGACGAGGCCGGAGCCGACGTGGTGCTCCCAGAGTTCCTCGACGAGCTTGCCGTGCGTCGCGCGCTTGGGGTCCACGGAGATCTCGGCAGCGTCGCACCACTTCTGGAGTTGAGCGATGTCGGTCTCGGGGGTGACCTCCGTGCCGAGGGCCTCCGACAGCGATCCGTAGAGCGTGAGTTCCGTCCACTCGCCGCCGAGGTCGTACTCCGTGCCGTCGGCGAGCTCAACCATCGTGCCGCCAAACACATCCGTGACGGCGCCCTGAACGAGGTCGCGCGTGAGCGTCGCCATCGTGTCGTAGTCGCCGTAGGCCTCGTATGCCTCGAGCATGGCGAACTCCGGCGAGTGCGACGAGTCGGAGCCCTCGTTGCGGAAGTTCCTGTTGATCTCGAAGACCTTCTCGATGCCGCCCACGACGGCGCGCTTGAGGAATAGCTCCGGGGCGATACGCAGGTACAGGTCAAGGTCGAAGGCGTTCATGTGCGTGACGAACGGGCGCGCCGTCGCCCCGCCGGGCTGGGTCTGAAGCATGGGCGTCTCGACCTCGACGAACCCGCGCTGGTGCAGGGATTCGCGGAGCGATCGGACGACTCCCGCGCGCCGCCGAACCGTGTCGCGGGCGAGGGGACGGGCGATGAGGTCGACGTAGCGCTGCCGGACCCGCGACTCCTCCGACAGTTCCTTATGGAGGACGGGAAGCGGGCGTAGCGCTTTAGCCGCGATCGCCCACTCCTGAACGAACACCGAGACCTCGCCGCGCTTGGACTTGATCGCGCGACCCTTGGCGAAGAGGTGGTCACCAAGGTCGACGTCGGCCTTGAACGCCGCGAGCGATTCGGCTCCCACCTCGGCCTCGCTCAGCATCACCTGGAGGCGTTCGCCCTCGCCGTCCTGGACGGCCGCGAAGACCAGCTTGCCGGTATCCCGGGAGAAGACCACGCGTCCCGCTACGCCGACGACGTCGTCCGTTTCCGCGCCTGCCTCCAGGCCGTCGTACGCGGCCTTGACCTCGGCGATCGAGTGGGTACGGGCGACGCCAACGGGATACGGGTCGCCGCCAGCGGCGAGGATCCGGGCGCGCTTGTCGCGGCGAATGCGGATCTGTTCGGGAAGATCGGGCTCGTCGGTCACGTCCCTAGGCTACCGGCGCGGCGGCCCCCGTCGGGTGCGGCTAATGCAGGTCGAGCGCGAGATCGAGGATCGGGGACGAGTGCGTGAGCGCACCGACGGACATGTAGTCCACTCCCGTTGCCGCGACGGACGCCGCGCGCTCGAGCGTGAGACCGCCGGTCGCCTCGAATTCGACCGTGCCGACCTCGCTCTCGCGGGCGCGAATCTCCTGAATCACCTCGACCATCGCCTCGTTCGGCATGTTGTCCAGCATGAGGAATCGCGCGCCTGCGTCCACGGCCTCGTGCGCCTGCGCCAGCCGTTCGACCTCGACCTGAATGGCGACGTCGGGGAAATGGCCGCGCACCGCCGCGATGGCCTGGGCGATGCCGCCCGCCGCGATCACGTGGTTGTCCTTGATCATGGCCACGTCGTACAGGCCCATCCGCTTGTTAACCCCGCCGCCGCACCGCACGGCGTACTTGTCGAGTTCCCGCAGCATCGGCGTCGTCTTGCGGGTGTCGAGGACGCGCGCGGACGTCCCCTCAAGCGCGTCGGCCCATCGGCGGGCGTGAGTGGCGACGCCGGAGGCGTGGCTCACGAGGTTCAGGATGGTCCGCTCGGCCGTCAGGATGACGTGGCCGGGTCCGGCGATCTCCGCGATGACGTCGTGGGGCGCGACGCGGTCGCCATCGGTGCGCAGGAGTTCGACGTACGGGACGTCGAGATTCCATCGCGCGGCGACCTGGCTCAGGGCTTCGTCGATCACGGCGAGGCCTGCGACGACGCCACTCTCGCGGGCGACGAGCTCGCCCGTCACGTGGGCGTCACGGGCGATGGTGGCCTGCGTGGTCACGTCGCGACCGGGGTCTCCCCCGAGATCCTCGGTGAGGACGCGGCGCACGACGTCGGCGAGCCACGTCTCGTTGAGGGGCTCGTCCTGCGGCTGCGACTCCGGCATCGTCACCCCGCTATTGTGACGTGTCCGCGACGAGGCGCAAGTCGAAACGCGTGCCAGGTCGTACCTTGGGGGGTATTCTTACAAACCAGAAACCGTGCGTATCTCGGAACGGAAGCGCCCCATGCACCAGCTTCACCTGGAACACGAAGACATCGAGCCTGTCGCCAACCGCCTCAAGCGCGCTCGAGGCCAGATCGATGGTGTGCTCCGGATGCTGGAAGAGGGCCGCGACTGCGGCGACATCGTGACGCAGCTCGCCGCGGCATCGAAGGCGATCGACCGCGCGGGATTCGCCCTGATTAGCGCAGGGCTCGAGCAGTGCATGACGGCCGACGAGGACGCCACGGCCGCGCGCGCGCGGCTCGAAAAGATGTTCCTCTCCCTCGCCTAGCCCGGTTCGCTCCTCGCGAAAGTTGGCGGTGGCGGGACCATAGCCCCATATACCCCCCGGGGTATCTGCTACGCTTCCCGAAGCAACCCAAGGAGGCATCATGCGCATCATCGTTGTGGGCGGAGTAGCAGGCGGTATGAGCGCCGCCGCGCGCGCCCGTCGACTCGACGAGTCGGCCGACATCATCGTCCTGGAGAAGGGCCCCTACGTCTCGTTCGCGAACTGCGGACTCCCGTACCACGTCGGAGGAGAGATCACCCGGCCAGCCGACCTGCTCCTTCACACGCCGGCCACCCTCCGCGCGACGCTCGATCTCGACGTCCGCGTCGACCACGAGGTCACGGCCGTCGACCCAGCGGCCCGAACGGTCACGGTGTTGACGCCCGACGGCGTCGACACCCTCACGTACGACGCCCTCGTCTTGTCGCCTGGCGCGCGCGCCTTCGCGCCGCCGATCCCCGGCATCGACCACGCCGCCGTGACCTACCTTCGCACCGTTGACGAGGCCGTCGCGCTCGCCGAACGCGCCTCCACGGCCCGGACCGCCGTCGTCCTCGGCGCGGGCTTCATCGGCCTCGAGGCCGCCGAGGCGCTCCGGACGCGGGGACTCGACGTCACCGTCGTCGAGCTCGCGCCACGCGTGATGGCGCAGCTCAGCCCCGAACTGTCCAACCTTGTCGAGACGGAACTCGCCACCCACGGCGTCGCCGTCCGCACCGGAGTGGCCGCCGAGGCCATTCGAGACGCACGTAGCGGCACCGGCGTCGATGTCGAGCTGTCCGACGGCTCGTTCGTCCCCGCCGACATCGTCGTCGCGGCGATCGGCGTTCGCCCCGAATCGTCGCTCGCCACCGCAGCTGGCCTCGAGGTGGACGCGCGCGGCGCGATCGTCGTCGATGCCCAGCAGCGTACGAGCGACGAGGCCATCTGGGCCGTCGGCGACGCCACGGCCGTCCGCCACGCGGTCACGGGCGAGACGGGTCCCATCCCGCTCGCTGGCCCCGCCAACCGCCAGGGACGCCGCGCGGCCGATTCGATCCTCGGGAACGTCCGTGACGCTCAGCCCGTGCTCGGCACGGCCATCGTCCGCGTCTTCGGACTCACCGCCGCGATGACGGGCGCGAGCCCCGCGCAGTTGGAACGCGCCGGGATCGAGCACGAGGTGATCCACCTCCACCCCGGAAGCCACGCGGGCTACTACCCCGGCGCCCAAGCGATCCACCTCGTCGCCTCCTTCTCCCCCGACGGGCGCCTGCTCGGCGCCCAGGCCGTCGGTAGGGACGGCGTCGACAAGCGCATTGACGTCCTCGCCACCGCGCTCCGCGCCGGCATGACGGCGGACGATCTCGCGGAACTCGAACTCGCGTACGCTCCGCCGTTTGGCTCCGCCAAGGACCCGGTCAACATGCTCGGATTCATGATGCAGAACGTCATCGACGGGACGCTCCGGACCTGGCACGCACGCGACCTCGAGTGGGCGCGCGACAACGCCCTCATTCTTGACGTCCGGTCGCGCGCCGAATACTCCCGCGCCCACCTGCCCGAGGCCGTCAACGTCCCGCACACGGAGGTACGCGAGCGCCTGGAGGAGATCCGGGCCGCAGCGTCGGGGAGGCCCGTCCGAGTCCACTGTGCGAGCGGCTTCCGGTCGTACCTCGCCCACCGCGTACTCGCCCAGGCCGGCCTCGACTCGGCCAACCTGTCCGGCGGACTACTCACCCTCTCGTCCTCGGGGGCGGACCTCCGCCTCGTCTCGGCCTGATTCAAGGAGCATCACCATGACTCTTCCCATGACCATGTCCTCCGTCACCACCACCGAACTCGCGGCGCTACTCGCTGGCGAGACCCCCGTCACGCTCGTGGACGTCCGCGAGCGCCACGAGTGGAACGCGGGACACCTTCCCGGCGCCGTTCACCTGCCGATGTCCGAGCTGGTTCAGCGCCACGAGGAGCTTCGCTCTCTCGACGGGCCCGTGCACATCGTGTGCCAGTCCGGTTCACGGAGCGCCCGCTGCACGGAGTTTCTCGCGCAGAACGGGCACCCCGCGGTGAATGTGCTGGGCGGAACGGGCGCGTGGCAACGCGGCGGCGGCGAGCTGTCCTTCTCCGCCTAGGCCACGGCCCGGTCAGGAGCGGTCGAGCGTGACGCGCTCGACCTTCAGCCGGTCGTCCGGACCGTAGGTCACCGACAGGCGCACGGGCCAATTCACGTCGTCCGTATCGGGGAAGTCGCGGCGGAAGTGCCCGCCGCGACTCTCCTCGCGCTCCAGAGCCGTGATGAGGATCGCGCCCGCCGTCTGCGCGACGTTGGTGGTCTCCCACTCCGCGATCTGCGGCGAAACATCCACCCCCGGATTCGCGAAGCGACCTGGACGCCTAATGTCCCGCAACGCCTCCCACGCGTCGCTCAGCCCCTCGGCGTCGCGAACGGGGCCCGCCCCTGCATGTGCGAGCCGCTGGATCGCGAGTCGCTGCGTGGCGGGAAGCAGCCCCGCGGTACCCGCGCGCTGTTCGGGGTCGCGCTGCACCAGGTCTCCCTCGCGCACCCTCGATGCCGCATCCTTGGCTGCCCGATGCGCGAAGACCATACCCTCGAGGAGCGAATTCGACGCGAGCCGATTCGCGCCGTGTACGCCCGTGCATGCCGCCTCACCCGCGGCGTATAGCCCGTCGAGCGACGACCGCCCCACCAGATCGGTGAGCACGCCGCCCGAGTGGAAGTGCTGGGCAGGGGCGACCGGAATCAGGTCGTGGGCAAGGCTGAGGTTGTGCTGGTCGAGGGCTTCCTGGATGGTAGGGAAGCGCGTCGCGATGAAGGACGCCTCCATGTGACGCGCGTCGAGATAGACGTGGTCGACCCCGGTCGCGGCGATCTGTTCGACGATCGCGTGCGACACCACGTCCCGCGGCGCGAGCTCGGCCATGGGATGCACGTCCGGCATGAAACGCTCGCCGTTCGCGTTGAGCAGCAGCGCCCCCTCGCCACGCACCGCCTCGGAGATCAGTGGAAGTTGTCCTCGCGCGCCGGCCCCGAGCCACAGCACGGTCGGGTGGAACTGGACGAACTCGAGATCCCCGACCGCCGCGCCCGCGCGCAGCGCCATCGCGATGCCGTCTCCGGTGGCGGACGCGGGGTTCGTCGACGACAGGAAAACCTGGCCGATACCGCCGGTCGCGAGGATGACCGCCTTGGCGAGCACCGCGCCAATGCCGTCCCGACTACCCTCGCCAATCACGTGAAGCGTCGCGCCGCATACGGGACCTGGCCGCCCGTCGGCGTCAGGGGCGGACGTCAGCAGGTCGACAACGAGCGCCTCCTCGATTACCTCGATGCCCGGGTCGTTGCGCACGGCCTCAAGCTGCGCGACAAGGGCGCGGGAGACCTCGGCCCCCGTGGCGTCGCCCCCCGCGTGGACGATGCGGTCCGCGTGGTGGCCGCCCTCGCGCGTCAGCGAGATCCCGCCGTCCTTGCCGAGGTCGAATATCGCGCCGTACTCCATGAGCTCGCGCACCCGGCCGGGCCCCTCGGTCACGAGAACCTCGACCGCAGGAATGCTGCACAGCCCCCCGCCGGCCACGAGCGTGTCGCGCATGTGCGCATCCGCCGTGTCGCTCGGGTCGAGAACCGCAGCGATGCCCCCCTGCGCCCACACGGTCGAACCTGACGCGAGAACACCCTTCGTGACGACGAGTACCCGGTCCACCTTGGTGCGGAGCTCCAGGGCGGCGCTCAGGCCCGCGACACCCGATCCGATGACGACGACGTCTGCCTCGGCGAACCACCCGGGCTCAGGCGCAACCAGGCGCCGCGAGAAACTCATTCCCTGTACGCGTCCCAACCCTTGATGCGGAACGACTCGAGGCGCAGGCCCGATTCCTCAAGGTCGCCGCCGTCCGGCACCTCGCCAGGTTCACCGTTCACCGAGACGATCGCGTTGTTCTCGTCGACGAACACCACAGACGGGCAATACGTGTGCGCCTCCTTATCGCCGATGAGGCCATACGCGATGAGGATGACGATGTCTCCGGGATGGACGAGATGGGCCGCCGCGCCGTTGATACATATTTGCCCCGAGCCCGACTTCCCGGGGATGGCGTATGTGGTCAGCCGCGATCCGTTCGTCACGTCGACGACGTCGACCTGCTGCCCGGGAAGGAGGTCACCGGCCTCCATGAGCGCCGCGTCGATGGTGATCGATCCGACGTAGTGCAGGTCCGCCTGGGTAACGGTCGCCCGGTGAATCTTGGAAATCATCATGGGGCGCTGCAGGGACGAGTGCGTCATCGCGCACCTCCGATTATCGTCGCGGGCATGTTGTCGATGAGTCGGGTCGCGCCAACACGCGCCGCAACCGCGATCACCACGTCACCACGGTAGTCCGTCCCCACGGCCTCGCAGGACTCGGGGTCGACCACCGCGAGATAGTCGAGAACGACCCCGTCCGCCCGAGCGATAACGTCGTACCCCGCCGCGAGGACGCCGTCGGCCGTCTCTCCCGCCCGCGTCCTCTCGACGCACGCCATCAGCGCGGAGCTCAGCGCGAGGGCGCTCTCGCGCTCCTTGGGGCTGAGGAACCGATTCCGGCTCGACAGGGCCAAGCCATCCGGCTCGCGCACCGTCGGCACGCCCTCGATGGCGATGGGGATGGTGAAGTCGCGACACATCCGCCGGATGGCCATCAGTTGCTGGGCGTCCTTCTGCCCGAACAGCGCGACGTCCGAATCGGCGACGATGAGGAGCTTCAAAACGATGGTGAGGACGCCGTCGAAGTGACCGGGGCGGTGCGCGCCCTCGAATATCTGGCCTATCCGTCCCGCGCTCACCGTGACGACGGGCTCGCCGTCGGGGAAAAGGTCCTCCGCGTCGGGAGCGTAGACGAGGTCGACGCCCTCGTTTGCCAGGAGGGCGCAGTCGTCGTCGAGGGTTCGCGGGTACCGCTGGAGGTCCGCGGGGTCGTTGAACTGGAGCGGGTTGACGAAGATCGTCACGAGCACCTGGTCCGCCGCCTCGCGCGCCCGTCGCACGAGCGCGAGGTGGCCTTCGTGCAACGCACCCATCGTCATGACGACCGCGCGAGTATCGGGTCGATCCGCGTGCGCCAACGCCTTGGCGGTGCGAACGACCTTCATGACCGATGCTCCAGAACGTCCATCACCCCAGCGTATTGGGCATCGTCGATTCGTCCTGCGCTGAGCGCGAGGTCCGCCGTCGCCCGCGCGAGCGCGCGGTAGGTCGCGAGTTCCTCTGCGCGCGCCGCGAGTGCGTCCACATGAGCGGCTATCGTGCCAACGTCGCCGCGAACGACGGGGCCCGTGAGGGTCGTCGCGGCGCCGGGGGCCTCGGACAGGGCGCCATCGATCGAGGCGCGAACGAGCGGGCCGAGAAGGGCGGCGGGTTCCTCGATCCCCGAAGCCCGCAGGATCGCCATCGCCTGCGAGACCAGCGCGACCACGTGGTTCGCGCCGTGGACGACGCCCGCGTGATACATCGCGCGATCCTCCTCGGCGATCACCACGGGCTCGCCTCCCATCTCGACGACAAGCGCGAGCGCGATCGGCACCATCGGCGCCGGAGCCGTGACTGCGAACACGGTCTCGTGGAGGCGTGCGAGGTCGACGGATGTGCCCGTGAACGTCATGGCGGGATGCGCGGCGATGCCCGTCACGCCCAGGGCCATCGCGGGACCGAGCGGCGCGAGTCCCAACCGTCCGGAGGCGTGTACGGCGATCTGGCCGGGTCGCCAAGCGCCGACGGCGGCGAGGCCCGACACGAGAGGCGCGAGCGCGTCGTCGGGAACGGTCAGCAGGACGAGGTCGGCAGCGCGGACGACGGCCTCCGCGTCGCGTTGAGCGGTGCCGGGCAGGAGGGTCTCGATGCGGCTGCGGCTCTCCTCGGAGACGCCGGAGGCCGAGACGACCCGGTGCTCGGCGATGCGGAGGGCCGCGCCGAGGACCGCGCCGACTCGTCCCGCACCAACGACGCCAACGTCGAGCCGTCCGGGCTTCACACCCCGACCTTCGCCATCCATTGCTCGGGGGTCTGGTGGCTGCGCGCCTCGCGGGCGCGGGCCGATTGCGCGTCGAGAAGGGCGATCGCATCGTCGAGGTCGAGGTGCTTCGCGACGGGACGCACAGAGCCGTGTGTCGAGTGAACCTCGATGGTCGCGAGCGATAGCAGGCGCTGGATCGGTCCCTGGGAGATCGCGAGCGATTGGGTCTTCTCGTGCGGCACCACCACCAGATCACGCACGAGCAGCCCCTGACGGATGAACAGCGCGCGTCTGGTCGCTATGACCCCGCGCCGTCGCCACTGGAAGGGATCGACGAGCCATGCCCGCGAGGGCGAAGCCGTGAATCCTCCGTCTCCTCCCCTACCGGTCATGGCGGCCGAGACGGTTCCTGCCGGATCGGGGTCACCGAGGTCGGGCAGGACGAGCCACAGTGCGTAGAGCGCATCCGTGCGCGGGCCGACCGGAAGGAGCGTCGAGACGGCCTCCTGGTCGTCTTGGTACCCGGCGACGTTCACGGTGACGTGCCACCAGTCGAAGTGACGCCACGGCAACGGCTGCCGGAGCCGGACGGCCTGGACCCGCCCGGGTGGGACGGTCTGGCGCCGCGTGTCGAGGAGGCCGTGTTCGAGGCGAATCCCGTCGGCGGAGATGCCGGCGTTGAACCCGAAGCCAGACGAGAATCGAGCCCATCCGATGGCGAGCACCGCGAGTATTCCGGGCAGCGCTCCATACGCGCCGCTATTCAGGAAACCTTGAAGCCCCCCGCCCGAGTTGACCGCCTCTCCAGCGATGCTCTCGACGCGGACGATCCCGATGATGACGATGGTGGCGACGAGCGCCACCAAGAGCAAGCCGATGGTCAAGGTCCACCACGACGCCGCGATCGAGCCGAGCAGCCGCTTCACGGGGACGCGGTACACCTCGCGACTGGGCGCCGCGCCGACGGGGACGACGGGCTTCGCCTCACCGGGCTCGCTACTCGCGTCTCCTGGAGACGCCGCTCCGGCGGGCGCAGGCACCTCGCCTCGCCCCAAGCCGGCGGCGAGGGCGATGATCTGATTGCGCAGCTCCTCGGCACGTTCGACCTTGAGGTACTGCAGCTTCACGCCCGAGGCTCGCCCCCCGGCGACCTCGACCTTCAGCTCCGCGAACCCGAACACGCGCGCAACCAGCGGTTGCACAACGTCCACGGCCTGAAGTCGATCAAGCCTGGCCTGACGGTGCTGACGGAAGAGAAGCCCCTTGCGCTGGTGAACGGCGGCGTTGTCCACCCGGAATTGATTGACTCGCCACGAAAGTCCCGTCACGGCGATCGCAATAGCGGAACCGACCGCGAAGACCACGAGCGGAAGGACCACAGCGAGCGCTCCGGCTGACGCCGATTGGGTCGCGCCTAGCTGCGTGAACGACACGACCGCGATCACGCCTACGGCCTGGGCCGCGTTGAGCACCGGCGTCACCGGGTGCAGACGCGCCCAACCCTCCTGATCCGCGACGGGCGCCGTGCTCACAGCCCCGCCAGAGTCGCCTCGCCGCGTTCCGTGAGGCGATCCCTCAGGCGCGCGGCCTCGGCAGCTGGGACGCCGGACAGGTGAGCATCCGTCCCAGGGGAGGCGGTGTGAAGCTGAACTCGGGCGAGCCCCAAGGACCGCGCGATCGGCCCAGCCGCAACCTCGACGTACTGCATGCGCCCGTAGGGGACGACGGTCACGCGCCGGAATATCCTGCCGCGCTTCACAACAAGATCGTCTTGCCGTTCGACCCATGCGTGCGCCGTGACCTGGCGAACCATCACCCACACGCACCACGCGACGAATACGACGATCGCCACGATCGGGATCACAAGCGAGACGTCAAACTGCGCCACCGGGATGAGGACCCCGGCGGCGAGAAGACCGAGGGGAAGGATGCTCGCCAGCAACCGGGCGGCGATCAACTTCCTTGAGGCGTACGTCCACGTAACGTCAGGCGGAGAGAACCAGGGCATGCGCCTAGTCTGTCACCCCTTCGCGCCCGACACGGCAGACGAGGACGAGTTCGGCGGATCGTCGTCGCCTCCCGACGCGTCGCACCAGCGCTCCGCGATCCAGCCCGCTGCGCACAACAGGACACCCGCGCCCGCGGCGATCACGGCGCTCACGACGACGTCGCGGCGCGGCGCATGCGACCAGTACGAGATAAACGCGAGTCCGTAGCCCAGATACCCGCCGACGAGCGCCGCGCCGGAGTACGCCGCGGCCTGGGAGAACATCGCGATACGCGCGGCAACGATCGGATCGAGGTTGGGGCGGTTGCCGGCTCGGTACTGACGAACCTTCCAGCCCCACCACAACGTCGCCCCGCTGAGGACGACAAGAAGCGGGACTACGGCGATCGGAATCTCGCTGGGCGTCGAACCGGCGCGGTCAACGAGGGTGCCGACGAGCCAGGCTCCGAGCGCGACGAGGGTAGCCGCGAGCAGGATGCGACCCCACGTCAGGCGCGCCATCGTCTAGGACGCTGGCGGCGGGGGCGGGTCGGCCGGAGCCGCTTGGTCCGTCGCGACCGCCTGTTCGCTCGCCCCGGCCCGAGACCTGAGGGTCGCGGCGGGGTCCCAGGGATTCGCTACGACCATGAGACCCGCCGCGTCCGGCGCGGCCGCTCCGAGGTCGGCCACGCGTCCGCCGGGGGTGGGGTTGCGACCCGGTCCCGCGAGAAGCACGGCGTCGGGTTCCAGCGCTCCCCACGGCGCGAGCACGAAGGCGCGTTGGTATGCGCGGGGGTGCGGGATGACCAAGTCCTCGGCAGCCGCAACGACGTCGTCGTACGCGATGATGTCGATGTCGAGCGTGCGTGGTCCGTTCGCGACCGAGCGCTCGCGACCATGCACCATCTCAAGCCCCTGCAACACGTGGAGGAGCGCGCGAGGCGACAAGGTGGTCTCGATGCGAACGACGGCGTTGAGGAAGTCGGGCTGTTCCGGTCCGCCCACCGGCTTGGTCGAGACAAGTGGGGAGACGGCCATGACGCGGATCTCCACGATGCGGTCGATGTCTTCCACCGCCCGGGCGAGGTTGTACTCGACATCTCCGAGGTTCCCTCCAAGCGCGAGGAGCACCATCACGCCCGCACCGGGAATCTCGTCCAGCTCATCCTTGGGCTCGGGCACGGCCTCCGGCGCCTGCGGATCGTCGGCCAGGCCAGCGGAGGATCCAATGCGCTTATCCGCCCACAGGTCGCCGCTTCGAACGTCGCGGCGGATGATGACGTACGCGTCGGATACGGGCGTGCCGATGGGTGCCTGCGGCTTGTGCACCACGACGTCCACGGCGTAGACCGTCTCGATCTCGAGCACAGCGAGCGCGATGCGCTCCGCCAGGGTCTCGATGAGATCGACGGGATCGCCCTCAAGGTGGCGCCGCGCGATCTCGGCCATCCCCGCGTAGTTGACGGTCTTGCTCAGTTCGTCCTCGCGTCCGGCAAGACGCGTATCAAGGTGCGCGATCACGTCGGCGAGGAACGGCTGGTCCTTTTCTCGCTCTTTCGGATCGACGCCGTGGCGGCCAACCGCGGAGATGCCCTCGACGACAACGGTGTCGAGCTGGACGCCATTGCGGAAGTACGGCGAGACGGTAATGGTCATACCCTCATCCTCTCCCGCTCCGCGCGTCGTGCCAAGCCGACACCACGCCAAGTACGTCACGTGCCGACCGGGCGTCATGCACGCGTACGGCCCAGGCCCCGGCGTCTGCGGCCAGTGCCGTGACCGCGTTCGTGGCGTTCTCGCGCGACATAGGACCGTCGCCGCGGGCTATGACCTCTCCCAGGAAACGTTTGCGCGACGCACCAACGAGGACGCGGTGACCGAGCCCCTGGAGCGCGTCGAGATTCGCCAGCAGAGGCCAGTTGTTCGCCCCGACCTTGGAGAAGCCGAGTCCCGGATCGAGGATGATGCGTTCGGCGGCGATCCCGGCAGCGACGAGGGCGTCAACCCGAGCGCGGAGTTCGTCTCGAACCTCGGTGACGACGTCGTCGTAGCGGTCGAGGTCGTCCATGTCCTTGGCGTGCGCCCGCCAGTGCATGGCCACGTAGTCCACGCCGGCTTCGGCGATGAGCGCGGCCATGGACGGATCGGCGAGACCGCCGGAGACGTCGTTGATCATGGTGGCGCCCACCTCGAGAGCGGCGGCCGCGGTCTCGGCTCGCGTCGTGTCGACACTGACGCGGACGCCGTGCTGGGTGAGCGACGCAACCACGGGACGAATGCGTTGCCGTTCGACCGCGGCGTCGACGCGTTCCGCTCCCGGCCGCGTCGACTCTCCCCCGACGTCGACGATGTCCGCGCCGTCTTCGCTCAGCTGAAGGCCCCAGGCGATCGCCTCGTCGACGGCATCGAAACGCCCTCCGTCGGAGAACGAATCGGGCGTGACATTGAGAATGCCCATCACGAGACACGTCTCGGCCACGATGCCTCCTAGCGGTCGACGATCAGGCTCATCGCCTCGGATCGCGTCGCCGCGTCGCGCATGACGCCGCGTACGGCCGAGGTGACGGTGCGGGCTCCCGGCTTGCGGACGCCGCGCATCGACATGCACAGGTGCTCGCATTCGAGGACGACGATCACCCCGCGGGCCCCGAGGTGCTCCACGAGCGCGTCCGCGATTTGGGTCGCGAGCCGCTCCTGCACCTGCGGGCGTCGCGCGTAGACGTCAACCAGACGGGCGACCTTGCTCAACCCGGTAATCCGGCCGTGCTCGCCCGGGATGTAGGCCACGTGTGCGACGCCGTGGAACGGAAGGAGGTGGTGCTCGCACACCGAATACACCTCGATGTCCTTGACGAGGATCATCTCGTGATGCCCGAGGTCGAATGTTGCGGAGACGGTCTCGGCAGGGTCCTGGCTGAGTCCAGCGAAGAGCTCGTCGTAGGCGCGGGCGACGCGGGCCGGAGTCTCGATCAGGCCGTCGCGTTCGGGGTCTTCGCCTATGGCGAGCAGGATCTCGCGAACCGCGGCCTCGATTCGGGGCCGGTCCACGCCGGTGCGATCGCCGTCGTTCACGGGAACTCCCTAGGCCTTCTGGGCTCGCTTCAAGGGGCTGGTGCCCGGCTCCCACGTCGCACGCTCCGGGAGCTGCTTGACCGCCTTGAAGAGCAGCGCGAGCTCCTCCTGAAGCAGGGTCTCCTTCTCCAGCAACTCGTTCGCGAGCGTGTCGAGAACCTTCTTGTTCAGCTTGAGGACCTTTTGCGCCTCGCGAGAAGCGTTGTCCATCAGCGCGCGAACCTCGGAGTCGATGACGGCCGCGACCTCCTCGGAGTAGTCGCGGTTGTGCCCGACGTCCCTGCCGAGGAAGACCTCGCCCGATCCGCCGGAGAGGTGCACGACGCCCACGCGGGCGCTCATGCCGAACTCGGTGACCATCTGGCGGGCGGTCTCGGTTGCCTGAGCGATGTCGTTGGACGCCCCCGTGGACGGGTCGCCGAAGATCAACTCCTCCGCCGTCCGCCCCCCCATCGCGTACGCGAGCGAGTCGAGGAGCTGGTTGCGACTCTTCGAGTAGCGGTCCTCGGTGGGCATGACCATCGTGTAGCCGAGGGCCCTGCCGCGCGGAAGGATCGTCACCTTGGTGACAGGGTCCGTGTGGCGCATGGACGCTGCGACGAGAGCGTGGCCGGCCTCGTGGTACGCGGTGACGCGCTTGTCGTGGTCGTTCATCACGCGCGTGCGCTTCTGCGGCCCCGCGATCACGCGATCGATCGCCTCGTCGAGAGCCGAGGCGTCGAGAAGCCTCCGATCGCGGCGGGCCGTGAGGAGGGCGGCCTCGTTGAGAACGTTGGCGAGGTCGGCACCCGTGAACCCTGGCGTGCGACGCGCGATCGCCTCGAGGTTGACGTCGGGCGAGATGGGCTTGCCCTTGGCGTGGACCTCGAGGATGTGGAGACGGCCCTTGAGGTCGGGGGCGTCGACGGGCACCTGACGGTCGAACCGACCGGGGCGTAGCAACGCGGGGTCGAGGATGTCGGGCCGGTTGGTCGCGGCGATGAGGATGACGTTCGTGTTGAGGTCGAAGCCGTCCATCTCGACGAGCATCTGGTTGAGGGTCTGCTCGCGCTCGTCGTGCCCGCCGCCGAGCCCAGCGCCGCGGTGACGGCCGACCGCGTCGATCTCGTCCACGAAGATGATCGCGGGAGAGTTCTTCTTCGCCTGCTCGAACAGGTCGCGAACGCGGCTCGCGCCGACGCCGACGAACATCTCGACGAAGTCCGAACCCGAGATGGAGAAGAACGGCACACCGGCCTCGCCCGCGACGGCGCGCGCCAGCAGCGTCTTGCCCGTTCCCGGAGCGCCGTAGAGCAGGACTCCCTTGGGGATCTTCGCGCCAACGGCCTGGAACTTCGCGGGGGTCTCGAGGAACTCCTGGATCTCTCGGAGCTCCTCGACGGCTTCGTCGACGCCCGCGACGTCGTCGAAGGTGACGGTCGGGGTGTCCGGTGTGACGAGGGTCGCGCGCGAGCGCCCGAACTGCATGATGCGTCCGCCGCCGCCCTGCATGTTCGACATCAGCAGCCAGAACAACCCCACGAGCAGAAGGATCGGGAGGAACGTGAAGAGGATCGACGTCCAGATACTTCCCTGAGGAACCTCGGCGTTGTAACCGCCGGAGGGATCGGCCGCCTGGATCGCGGCAACGATGTCCGCGCCCTGCGGCTGGATGTAGAAGAACTGGACGCGTTTCCCGTAGTCCTTGACGGCGTGATCAAGCGTGAGCTCAACCCGCTGGTCGCCATCGACGATCTTCGCCTGCGTAACGTTCCCCGACTCGATGAGCGCAAGCCCTTCGGAGGTGTCCACATGGGTGACCTGAGGAGTGGCGAAACTCGTGACGATCCAGGTGAGAGCCACGCCCGCCACGAGCCACGGCACGAGGGAGCGAAGGAGGCGACGCACGTTCATAGTGACTCCGACTCTAACCTGTGGCACTCGCCACGCGCGCCCGGTGCGCGCTCAGCGAAACTAGGCGGATTCTCCGCCGTAGACGTGGGGGGCGAGGGCCGCGACGTACGGCAGTCCGCGGTAACGCTCGGCGTAGTCCAAACCGAAACCAACGACGAAGTCGTTGGGGATGTCGATGCCCACGTACTTCACCTCCGTACGCACGACGGCGGCGTCGGGTTTGCGTAGCATCGCGGCGATCTCCACGGAGGCCGCTCCGCGCGAACGAAGGTTCGCGACGAGCCACGCCAACGTGCGACCAGAGTCGACAATGTCCTCGACGATGAGGACGTTGCGCCCTGTGACGTCGGCATCGAGGTCCTTGAGGATGCGCACGACGCCGGACGACTTCGTGCCCGCGCCATACGACGACACGGCCATCCAGTCCATCGGAACCGTCGCGGGCAGGCGACGCGAGAGATCCGCCATGGTCATGATCGCACCCTTGAGGACGCCGACGAGGAGAAGGTCGCGGCCTTCGTAGTCGGCACGAATAGCGCTCGCCATGCGGTCGAGAGCAACCTTAATCTCGTCCTCGGTCACCACGACCTTCGCAAAATCGCTCGGGTTGTTCTCGTTCACGCGCCCACCTCTCCGTCGGGCTCGATGATGGTGACGATCAGCCTGCCATATTCTCGGCGCGCCTCGAAGCCTCCGGGCAGCGAGACGGGGCCTTGCCCTCGGAAACTCGTGACGAGAGCGTCCATAGCCTTGACGTGCGTTGCCGTGAGCGGGCCCGCCCCGCGCCCTTCGGCCAGCATTTTCAGCATGCGTCCCCGAATCGCCTCCGGGAGCGACGCGAGCACCTCGACCGACCACGCGTCGGATCGGCCGTGCGCCCCGATAGCTGAGCGTGCCTGCCGCTCGAGCTCGTCCGCATCCGACTGAAGCAGAGCCGCCGAGCGCGCGAGGCCCGGGACGACTCCCGGCCCGAGGACGTCGATGAGCGCGGGCATGACCTTGCCCCGGAGCGCGGAGCGCCGGGGGCCACCGTCCGGCTCGTTCGAGGGATCGCGCCACGGCTTGAGGCCAAGCGCCTCGCACGCCGTGACCGTCTCCGAGCGCCGCAACCCAAGGAAGGGCCGAACAAGGTTCCCCCGCCTTGGGGAGATCCCGGCAAGCGTCCGCGCGCCGGAGCCGCGCGCGAGCCCGAGAAGAACCGTCTCGGCCTGATCGTCCATCGTGTGGCCCGTCAGCAGTTGCGGATTGGTGCCGCCCTCCGCCTCCATCCGCCGACCGATGGCCTCGTACCGCGCAGCGCGCGCCGCGGCCTCGAGCCCGCCATCGCGTCCCACCTTGACCTTCTCGATGTGAACGACGGCCATGCCCGCGAGCCTGCACTGGTCGAGAGCGTGTAGCGCGACGTGGCCGCTATCGGGGCGAAGCCCGTGGTCAACGACAATCGCACCCGCGACGAAGCCCTCCTTGCGCGCGACGAACGCCGTCGCGGCCGTCAGTGCGAGAGAGTCGGGGCCGCCCGAGCACGCCACCCACACGCGGGTGCCGGATTCCAGGCTCTCCAGGGCCTCGCGCACGGCGTTTCGCGTCGCCGCGACGGCGGGATGCGGTCCGGTCATACGAGGCTCCGGCTCATACCCCCATTATCCGCACTCGCACGACCCTAGAGATGCCACGAAGCTGTCCATCGCGTTGAGGGCAGGCTTCGCGTATATCGGTATCTCGTTGAGCATGATGGAGAACCCAAGCCAAGCGCCGTCGTCCGTCACGATCGTCCCCGAGAGGGCGCTCGCGCCGTTGAGCGTTCCCGTTTTCGCCCGGACGAGCCCCGCGCTGTCCGTTCCCTTGAATCGCGACGCAAGGGTGCCGGAGAGGCTCGCGACCGGAAGATCGCGGAGGATGTCGCCCGCGTCGGGATCGGCGGCGAGGAGCACCAGGAGCGACGTGAGGGTCCCTGCGGAGATACGCGAGTTGCGATCGAGGCCCGAGCCGTCCGCCATCACGATCGTCGACGTGTCGAGCCCATATGCCGCGTCGGCCTCCAGGACTGCCTTCGTCGCCTCGGCCGTCGTCCCCGGGCGGCCCTGGTGGAGCGCCACGAGGCGGGCGAGGTCCTCGGCCAGCGTGTTCTCGGAATACGTCAGCATGTAGCCCACGACGTCAAATATCGGGGCGCCCTCGACGAAGCCGACCTCGGTCGCGCCTGCCGGCGCCCTGCCGGACGAAATCGCGCCGACCGAAATCCCGCGATCCGCGAGGGCGGCCGCGAACAACTGCGCCGTGCGCAGGCTCGGGTTGTCGTAGCGCTTGTATTCGGCGTTTCCCGTCCAGCCGACGTCGACGGCAAGTCCGGTGATGGGCGCAGAGTATCCGCGCTTCACCGAGTTCACGGGCCAGTTCGGATTGACGCGGGGCGCGCCGAAGGCCGCGTCGTCGTACGCGAGCGTCACCTGCGTCACGCCGCTGTCGTGGAGCGCCTGTGCCACCTGGTCCGCCAGCTCGCCGAGACCAGCCCACCCGTTCGCCCACGGCTTGTCTCCGTAGTGGCCGTATCCGGCGGCAAGCATCATGTCCCCACCCGCGACGATCGTTATCCCCGCCTTCCCATCCCAGACCACGCTCGTCTTGAGCCTGCTGTCCGCGCCAAGCACCTGGAGAGCCGCCGTCGCGGTCAGGAGTTTCACGTTGGACGCCGGGATACGCGGGACGTCGGCGCTGGACGACGCGAGGACCTTCCCCGTCGACAAATCCACGACGGAAACGCCCGTCGACGTCCCGAGCCGGGAGTCCTTGAGGAACGTGTCGACCAAGGCCTGGACGCTCGCGGGGTTCGGCGCGGGGCGGTCGGCCAGCAACTCTTCTGGCGCTACGGGCGTGACGTCGAGCGAGGGATCGAGGGCCGAGGGGAACGGCTCGGGCGAGACGGAAGGCTCGGCCCAGGTGATCCACCCTGGCGCGACGTCGGCAGCGTCGGCGACGCCATATGCCGCAACGGCGCTTACGATGATCGCGGGCACCAACGCCGTGACCCAAGTTTTTGTCCGCACCACGGCCTCCTCTATGCGTCACACTAGTGACCAGGGGACCGACACGGTTGGAAGGCACATGGAGTTCGACGTCATCATCGAGATTCCCAAGGGGAGCAGAAACAAGTACGAGGTCGATCACACGACCGGGCGCATTCGCCTCGACCGGATGCTCTTCACCTCGACGCGCTACCCCGACGACTACGGATTTATCGATGGCACGCTCGGCCAGGACGGCGACCCGCTCGACGCGCTCGTCCTTCTCGAGGAGCCGACCTTCCCCGGCTGCATCATCCGATGCCGCGCGCTCGGGATGTTCCGCATGCGAGACGAGGCCGGCCCGGACGACAAGGTCCTCTGCGTCCCGGTAGCGGATCAGCGCGCCGCGTGGCGCCGCGAAATCGAAGACGTGAGCGACTTCCACCGCCTTGAGGTCCAGCACTTCTTCGAGGTCTATAAGGACCTGGAGCCAGGAAAGTCCGTCGAGGGCGCCACGTGGGTGGGCCGCTCAGACGCCGAGGCGGAGATCACGGCCTCGTACGGACGCGCGAAGGGAACGCACTTCGAGCCTCGGGTAGGGACCGCGCAGTAACCCTGCGCGCCTACGGGCGCCCTGCGTACGCCATGCGGTCGCCCGCCGCCCAGTTGCGGTAGTCCCTGGTCTTCACCGGGTACCCCGTCTTCGTCGCCTCGACGATGATGTTATTCCCCACGTACATCGAGACGTGATACACGCTGCTCGCTCTACCGCCGGAACCCCAGAAGATCAGGTCCCCTGCCCGTAGCTCCGAGTATGAGATCTTCTTGACGTACGCGTACTGCGACTTCGACGACCGCGGGAGGTACACGCCCTGATTGCGCCACGCGACCATGGTGAGTCCAGAGCAGTCCCAGCGATCGGGCCCGGTGGCGCCGTATTGGTACATGTCGCCGCGCTGGGCGAGCGCGAAGTTCACCGCCCTCTCGCCCTTGTCCGTGGTTCCGGACGAGTACCCGCCGACGGGCGGCGGTGCCGACGACGATCGGTGCGTTGCGGCGCGACTTGCCGCGGACTGGCGCGCGGCAGAGAGTCCGACCTGGCGTTGCCATTCGAGGCTCGCCGACGTCTTCTTCAGCTCCGCGAGACGGATGATGGCCTGGTCCCGGGCGACCTCGGCCTCGGCGAGCGACTGCTCCGCCTGGGCGGAGACGTCGATCGCGTTGGCGAGGGCGTCCTTCGCCGCCTGCTCCGATTCGACCGCGGTCTGCGCAGCTTGATCGGCGAAGTCGCGAAGCGTCTTCTCGACGAGCTCGGCAGCGCGCACGTTGTCGATGGTGATCTCCGCGGTCTCGCTCGCGCGTTGGGCCGCTTCGGCGTGCACGATCACGTCCTCGAAGCCCGACGACTTCGCCACAGCCTCGAACGAGCCGAAGTCGCCGCCCGATTGATACTCGGCCCTCGCGAGCGACGCGAGATCCTGGCGCGCCGACTCGAGGGCGCGCGTCGCCTCGTCGGAGCGAGCGTTGGCCATGAAGAGCGCGAGCTGCGACTGCTCGTTGACCTGCTGAGCCTCGGCGTAGGCGTCGTCAGCAGCCCTGACCGCGACGTCGGCCTCGTGGAGGGCGTCCTCTAGCTGCGCTACGGCCGCGTCGAGTTGGGCGACGGTCGCGTTCGCGTTGTTAACAGCGGCCTTGGCGGCCTGGACCTGGGCGTAGCCGGGATAGTCCTTCGCGTCGGCACTCGGGCCGACGACGACAAGAACGCCAAGCGCAAGGAGAATGGCCGAACACGCCCAGATGATGCGTACGGCAATGCTCGCGTCACCTGCCGTCTTTTCTGCCATGGCACTGCTCTCTTCCTCGCGTCTCCGCGCATCGCCCGGAGGACGTTTCGGACACTTCCCTCAGATGTCGCGTCCCTTTCTTCGATGGTAGGCAAGGCTAGGCCTCTGCAGATGTGATATTCGTCACCCTTGTCCATCGCGGTCGGTTCGCCCCACGGAGCCCGACTTTCGCGTCGGAAGTCCTACGCCAATTCCCCTAGGGTGGGATCGGCATGGATGACGACATCATTGAATCCGATTCGTGGGCCTCGGACGAGGGCCCACGCGCCGACGCGCCGCCGCCAGCCTCCGCCGCATGGCGCCCGGGAGACCCGCCAGGGCACCGGACGTTCATCGACATCGGCGACGTTCCGCTCGACGCCGATCCCGCGGGCGTCCTGCCCGACGTGCGCCTCGCATACGAGACGTGGGGCGAACTCAGCGCCGCTCGCGACAACGCCATCTACGTGGCGCACGCGCTCACCGGCGACTCTCACGTCACCGGGCCAGCCGAGGAGGGTCACCACACCGGCGGATGGTGGAACTCGATGGTCGGCTCGGGTCGGCCCATCGATACGGATCGCTACTTCGTCGTCTGCGCGAACGTCATCGGCGGGTGCCAAGGCTCGACGGGCCCCTCGTCCGCCCACCCGTCGGACGGGAAGCCGTGGGGCTCGCGTTTCCCCTACCTCACGCTCCGGGACATGGTGCGCGCGGAGATCGCGCTGTCAGACGCGCTAGGGATCGACTCGTGGAAGCTGATCGCCGGGCCGTCGATGGGCGGGATGCGCGCGATCGAATGGGCAATCATGGCGCCCGGCCGCGTTCGCGCCATCGCCCCCGTCGGAGCAACGGCCGCGACGACCGCGGATCAGATCGCATGGTCGACGTCGCAAATCGCGGCGATCCTCGCGGACCCGAAGTACCGCGGCGGCGACTACTACGACGCAGCTGACGGCGACGGACCTCACGCGGGAATGGGGGTCGCGCGCATGATCGCGCACACCACATACCGCTCCGAAGGTGAGCTCGCGTCGCGGTTCGGACGTTCGTACCAGGGCGACTCCGACCCGATCGGACGCGGCGGGCGCTTCGCCGTCCAGTCGTACCTCGAGCACCACGCCCGCAAGCTCGCGCTCCGCTACGACGCGAACACCTACCTCGCGCTCGCCCGCGCGATCCAGTCGCACGACGTCGGCCGCGACCGCGGCGGCATCGAGAAGGCGCTTGCAGGCGTGGACATCCCCTCGCTCGTGATCGCCGTGGACTCTGACCGCCTCTACCCCGTGAAGAACTCCGAGCTTCTCGACCGGAACCTCAGCGGTTCCCACGGGGTGAAGTTGGTCCATTCCGACGTGGGTCACGACGGCTTCCTCGTCGAATCGGACCAGCTGAACGCCCTCATGGCGGCGTTCCTCGACTCGCTCGGCTAGTCCTCCGTGGCGGCGTTCGCCGCGATGCGCTCCGCGAGGAGCTGCGCAAGGTGGCGCCCCTCGACGCCCGCGAGGTCGTCGGCCTGGGTGCGGCACGAGTATCCGTCCGCCAGGTACACCGAACCCTCGGGCGCGTCCGCGAGCGCGGGCAGTAGCGACGTGTTGGCGACGGCGACGGACGTCTCGTAGTGGTCCGGGGTCGTCCCCCACATGCCCGCCATGCCGCAGCATCCGGACGCCTCGACCACGGAGGCTCCGGTGGCGGCGAGCAGCTCGCGGTCGGGACCGTATCCCATCACCGAATAGTGGTGACAGTGCGGCTGGACGACGGCGGTGACGTCGTCGAGGCGGGGCGGCGACCAGCCGTCGCGGGGTTTGACGGAGGCGCGACCCGTGAGGACCTCGGAGAGGGTGTAGACGCCCGCGGCGACGGCGCGCGCCCGCGGGTCGTCCGGCAGAAGTTCGGTGAGGTCGCCCCGGAGCGTACCGATGCACGAGGGCTCCACGCCGACGATCGGGATGCCGTTGACCGCGAACGGGCCGAGGACGGTCAGGAGCTTCGCGAGGCGCTTGCGGGCTCCCTCGAGTTGGCCGGTCGTGACCCACGTGACGCCGCAGCACGCCTCGTCCGCGGCGACGATGACCTCGATGCCGGCGTCCTCAAGGACGGCGATGATCGCCTGGGGAATCGCGGGGTCCATGCCGTTGGTGAACGAATCGGCCCAGAGCAGGACCCTCCCGCCGCCTTCGGGGGGCGCCGCGACCCGGCGCGACCGCGACTCCGCGCTCCGGCGGAACGAGGTCGGAGCGAAGCGCGGCATGCGGCGACGGGTGTCGAGGCCGGCGAAGCGCAGGACGAGCTTCTCGATCCATCGGGGCGCGAGGAGGGCGTTGAACAGGCGGGGCATCCGCGTGATGAGCCGGAGCCAGCGCGGCAGCCATCCCAGCACGTAATGCATCATCGGCCGGAGACGTCGCTTGTAGCGCCGGTTGAGGACCTCGGACTTATAGGCCGCCATGTCGACGCCGGAGGGGCAGTCCGACGAGCACGCCTTGCACGCGAGACACAGGTCGAGCGACTCGATGACCTCCGGGGCGGTGAGCCCGCCGATCAGCGAGCCGTTGATGGCGTCCTGCAGCACGCGCGCTCGCCCGCGCGTCACGTCCTTCTCGTCCTGGGTCGCGGCGTAGCTCGGGCACATGAATCCCGTGCCCTGCTCGACGGCGTCCCCTCGACATTTGCCGACGCCGGTGCATCGGTGAACGGCCTCGCTCAGGTCACCGTGGTCGTGCTCGAACGCGAAACCGGCCTTGCGCTTGACGGGTGGGGCGTCGGGACGGCGAAGGTCAGCGTCGAGGGGACGAGGGTCGACGACGATGCCGGGGTTGAGGACGTTCTCGGGGTCGAACAGGGCCTTGATCTCACCGAAGGCGTGGAGGGCGGCGGGCGAGTACATCGCGTGGAGAAGCTCGGAGCGTGCGCGCCCGTCGCCATGCTCGCCGGAGAGCGAGCCGCCATGGCGCGCGACGAGCGCCGCCGCGTCGTTCATGAAGGATCGAAGCTCGGCGCCGTCCGTGCCGAGCGGGATGTCGAGCCTCACGTGCACGCACCCGTCGCCGAAGTGACCGAACGGTTGACCGTGAAGCCCGTGGTGCTCCATGAGCACATCGAAGTCCCTGAGGTAGTCCCCCAGGTTCTGCGGAGGGACCGCCGCGTCCTCCCAGCCTGGCCACGCCTCGTGGTTGTCCTCGGTCCGTCCCGCGAGCCCCGCTCCGTCCGCGCGGATCGCCCAGAGTGCGTCGGCCTCCGCCTGGTCGGTGACGATGCGCTGAGACACGCCTCCCGCGTCCGCCGCGAGGGCCGCCATGGCGCGCGTGGCCTCGGCGGGGGTGCTTGCGCCGACCTCGACGAAAAGCCAGCCCGCGCCCGCCGGAAGATCGGGGATTCCGCCGCCGCCCTTGGCCCGGCGGACCCGCTCGACGAGGCGCGCATCAAGGCCCTCGATCGCCTGCGGTGCGTGAGGCAGGATCCCGACCACCGCGTCGGCGGCAGACGGCATGTCGTCGTAGCCGAACGCCGCCATCAGGCGCGCCTTCGGAATCTCGACCAGGCGAACCTCCGCCTCGAGGACGGTCGCGAGCGTTCCCTCGGTCCCCACGAGGAACCGCGCAAGGCTGTGGCCGTTCTCCGGCAGCAGGTGCTCGAGCGAGTAGCCGGAGACCTGCCGCGAGAAGCGGCCAAACTCGGGCCGGATCATCGCCATGTTGGCCGTGACCCACGCGGCGAGCCCGGGAACCGCGTCGAGGTCGTTCGCCGCGGTGAACCGCCGCCCCGCGCCGTCGACGACGTCGAGCGAGAGGACGTTGTCCGCGGTGCGGCCGAACGCGACGGCGCGAGGACCGCAGGCGTTGTTGCCGATCATGCCGCCAAGCGTCGCTCGGGTGAGCGTGGACGGGTCGGGCCCGAACCGGAGGCCGTGCGGGGCCGCCGCGCGCTGGAGCGTGGCGAGAACGGCGCCCGGCTCGACGCGAGCGGTCCGAGCCGTGGGGTCCACGGAGAGGACGCGGTTCATGTACCTCGACGTGTCGAGCACCAAGCCGGTGCCGATGGCGTTGCCAGCCACCGACGTTCCTCCGCCGCGCATGGTGACGGGGATGCCTGCGTCGCGGGCCGCCGCGAGCGCAGCGAGCACGTCGTCGCTGTCTTTGGGGAACGCCACCACCTGCGGCACGACGCGGTAGTTCGACGCGTCCGAGGAAAACTCCGCCCGGCGCCGGCTCGAGTCGTCGACCTCGCCTCGCATCGCCTCGCGCAGCGCGCCGACGAAGGCGGCGGCAGGGGGCGCGATGGTCACGCCGACATTGTGTCAGACCGCTACCGCCACCCTGGCGCGACGTAGGGCCTACCTTCGGGGTGCAGCGACGTACGGGAGGGGCGTTCCGTCGCCGCCGGGCGCGGCGGTCACCCGACTGATAGTTTCCTGATGAACGGCGACCCGACGCGAGGTTTCGGTCGGCGGAAGCGTTCCGATCCGAAGGGCAACAGAACTCGTGAATACGAAGAGGCTCGTCGCCGTCGCGTTGATCGTTCCCGTCCTGTTCTTGTCCAGTTGCGCCCTGATCGAGGCCGGGCGGGCCGAAGCGGAGGGAGGCCACTACGACTACGACGTCCCATCCGCGCCCCCGAAGGTCACGCCGCCGCCCGACATACCCCTCGGTGGCGGCGATGCCGCGTTCTTGTCCTCACTTCGCGACTACGCGGATTTCAGCGATGTCGCCATCGAGGACTCGATGCTGTCGGACGCCGACTTCCTCGCCTATGCGCACCGAATGTGCGTGCGCGCGGAGGGCGGCGAGAATTGGGAGGACGTCTACTTCGCCGAGGCTCAACCGATCTACGTCGACCTCACCGACACCTGGACGATCGACACCGTATTTCTCCTGAAGGATTCGGTGCTGATCGCGGCGTCGACCATCTGCCCGGATCAGTACGCGACAGCGCTCCGTCAGTTCACACCGGGCAAGGACTAGAGAGATCTCGGAAGCCGGCGCGCTAGTTGCCCGAGAAGGCGTGGGCGATGACCGAGCCGAGTTTGACGACAACGACGACGCCCACGACGACCCCGGTGAAGATCAGCCGGCGCCCGATGGCCTTGCTGCCGAGCGCGAAGCGCTTGCCGAACTCGGCGCTGAAGGCGGCTTTCGCTTCCTCTCGCGTGATGGTCGATCGGCCCTGCCCATCGAGCGGAGGAGCGGGGATGCTGTGGACGAGAGGCGGCGTCACGGGGGGAGTTCCCTCGTCGCTCTTCGGCGGATGCACGTTCTCCGTCCACCGCTTCCCGTCCCACCACCGCAGGTCGTTCTGCTTCAGCGGATCCGGGTACCACCCTGCGACCGCGCGTCCCATAGTGATCTCCTCAATGACGGTGTGGGCAACCTAGTATCCGGACACTGCGCCCTTGAGCAGAAAGACAATCACGGCGACGACGCCGATGACGGTGACGACGGCCACGGTAATCCCGAGCATGATCAGTCGGAATCGAATCCCCGATTGGAAACTCCCGTGAAGGCCCTCGAGCGACTCACGGAGTTCGAGATTTGCGATCTCCCGTTCCGTTGGCGGCAGCGCCGGAACGCTCGCGGAGGGAGGCGGCGGAAGAACAGAGACGCCCGTCGCGCTCGTCAGCGGCGGATACACGAAGTCCGTCCACTGCCTCCCGTCCCACCACCGCTTCTCGCTCTGACCGTTGGGGTCCGCGTACCAGCCTTGCGGCACATATTCCATGACGATCCTCTCGGAGCACGGGGCGTTCCCACGGCGGGCTATTCGGCGTCACGGGCACGATAGCGGACTCCTCGCCTATCCGCCTGGTGAGCGGCGGACGCGACCATGGCCCCAACGTGCGCGATGCCACTCGTCATGCCACTCTTACCCTGTGTCTGCGACCGTCCCCCCGCCGACGTTGGCGAAGGATACGAACTGGAAGTGCGTCACCGGAATCCTCCTCGGCATGTTCCTTTCGCTCCCCGCCATCGTCTACCCCGTGTTCTATCTCGCCCCGCTCGTGTCCGTCGGCGCGGGGATCTCCGCGTTCTTCGACATCGCGAAGGGCGCGCGGACGAGCAAGTGGATGGCGGCGACGGCGATCGTGCTCGGCGTCCTACTTCCCGTCGCCGAATACGGAGTGGTGGCCGTCACGCGCTTCATGTTGGCCCTCCTTCAGGCGGGCAGGGACGAAGCGTCGGGGACGTAATCGCCCGACGAGACGCCGGGCGTGCGGGTTGCCCGCGCCGCAGGGCTCATAGCGAGAACGACGCACGCCCCGAGGGCGGCCGCGGTCGCCGCCGCGGCGCCCGGCGCCCACCCCGCACGCATCGCGTCGTGTAGCAGGGCGAGCCCCACCGCGGCGGGGACGACGACGTCGATCACCGACACCATGGCGGTACTCGGGCCGACCGCCGCCCGTTCCAGCGCCCTCGCGTACGTCACCGCGGTGAGCGCGCCGAATCCGATGACCGCCCACGCCAGAGGCTGCTTCGCGACGTCGGCCAGGGCCAGCTCGCTCACGCGTGCCTCCACGTGCGTGGCCCGGACTGCGATAGCCGCGCCCGAGGACGCGAGGCCAGCCAACGCCGCAAACCACAGGCCGGGACCCCGCCGATAGGTCAGCGCAGTAGCCGCCGCAAGGACGGCCAGCGCCACGAGCATCGCCGCAGCGAAGCCCTCGGGAACCAGCGCGACCCCCGCCTGCGAACCGTGCCCCGGCCCCGCGGCGAGCGCGAGCACCACGAGCGCCGCGACCACCACGCTCACGGCCGCCGCGTCGACCGGGCGTAGCGCGGCTCGCAGCACGAGCCTCGCGAGCACGACCGTCACGGCGAGGGAGCCCGCAAGCACAGCTTGCACGGTAAAGAGCAGGCAGCGCGTGCAAAGCGACCAGCGACGCGAGCCACGCCACGCCGTCGCACGCGAGACCCACGAGGTAGAGCGGCTGCCGCAGGGCGCGAAGGCCCTGCGATCGCCGGACCCCTATCGCCTGGAGCACCGAGCCCATGCCGTAGAGCACCGCGCCGACGACGGCCGCGATGAGTGACAGCGTCACGAGGTCCTGCTGAGGAACCGGCCAATAAGCGGAAGTTCGGCGAGGCCTTCCGCGTCGGCCATGACGATGCCTTGGGAGACCGCGAGGTCCAAGGAGTCGATCACGACGTACCGCGGTACCCAGACGGGGTCGTACTTCGAGTTGAAATGCCAGAGCGACTCGAGCTGGGTCTTGCCCGCCACGGCCTTGACCGCTGCTTTCGAGAGCCTCGCCATTCCCGAGGACGACTCGCTCGCGACCACCTCCCGGAGCATCGCGAAGTTCAGGCCCAGGCCTCCGCCCGTCGGCGCGACGTGGAGAATGGTCGCCACGATCGCGAAGTCCATGACGCCGTTGGGCAGGTCGTGGGACGGATTGCGCCGCATCACGTCGAGCGACCACCCCCCGATCTTGACCGCGGGAATCCATTGCACGAAGGCCTGAATGGCGTGATCCGCGTCGCGCACAACGGTGAGGAGTAGGCCGTCATCGCGCGGGTCGCACAGCCGCGACAGCGTCATCGAGAACCCCCGCTCCGCCTCGCCGCGACGGCTCGCCTCGCTGAGCGCGTCCAGCGCGGCCCGGTCGTCGGGATTGAGGTCGGCTGGGTCGATGAAATCGGCGGTGAAGCCCGCACGCTCCACCCGCCGATAGGCGCCGCGCAGGCTCTTCATAGGGGGACCCTCGAGCGTGAAGGATCCGCAATCCACCACGGCCTCGTCCCCCATGTAGATCGGACGCATTCCGGCGGCCTCGTACAGCGGCAGCCACGCGGCCGATGCGCCGATCACGGCAACGGACCATCCCTCGCGCTGGGCAAAGGCGAGGAAGGCGGCGAGCGCGGCGTCCCGTTCGCCTTCGGGTCCGATCGGGTCGGGGGACACCAGGCAGACGCCGCGACGCACCGAATGCGCGACCACGGACTCGCCGTAGAAGAACCAGTCCTTGTCGTCACGCAAAGCGAAGTAGTCGAGGGTTCCGCCCCCGTACCTCGCGATCACCTCGCGAGCCCTTTCGCGTTCGGCCAGGTGCGCGGACGGCGACAGGCGCCGTCCCGGACGCGGGGACAACAGCAACCACAGCGTCGATCCCACCAATCCGATGCCGACGGCCACGAGCATCGGCGTGACGAAAGGGCCCGCCCCGGGAAGAGGCAACGCCCAGTCGCCCCCCAGCCGCTCCGCGACCGCGCGCGTCGACTCGCCGAGGCGAGGGTGATGCCGCCTTCCCATGGCCATCGAGAGAGCCACACCAAGCACGAGCGCGGCGGCCACGCCGCCCACGCCGAGGAACACCGCCCGGCGAGCGGCCACGCGCGTCGGCAACACCGGGAAGGCGCGCCGCCTGGTGGCGAGCCACACCCCCGCGCCCAACGCGAGTGCCGCCTCCTCAATGTCGAGGCCCTTCGCGATATTCAGGCCCACCGCGAGCGCCAGCAACGCGAGGGTCCCCGCCCACGCGAGCCTGCCTCCGCGCCTGAGGCTCCTCGCGGTAAGCAGCAACGCGAACGAGGCAAGGACGAGCGTGGTGGCGGCTCCGCGCGTCGCGTGGAAGGGAACGATTTCGAGCAGGAGGTGGAGACGACCCCTGATCGGCGCGGAAATCGCGGAGACGATTCCGACTACTCCGACGACCGCGACGGCAACGGCGGCTATCCTCCGCGTGCGATCTTGGCGCCGCCAATCGTTGACGGTGGGAATACTCATGTGGTCATTGTGTGTCATACCCAAGGGGAACGGGGACCGGCCAGGAGGTGGCGTGGGTTCCGTGCGTAGCGCGACCGCGGGAGAGCCGCCCGCCCTGTCCCCACGCGTGCTGGCTCAATTGGCCGCGGGCCGCGACCTGCTCGCCACGTGGTGGCCCTCCGTGATCGCCCTTGCGTTGGTCGCCGCCTTGGTGGTGTGGGCGGTGAGGTCCCGTCGACGCAAGGCTCGAGCGTGGCCGAGCGTCGTCGGAGCCGTGCTGTTCGCCGCCGCCAGCGTCACACTCGGTGTCAACGCTTGGATCGGATACGTACCGTCCTTCTCCGCCGCGGTGCAGCTCGCGGTCGCCCGGCCCGTCGCCGCCACGGAGACGACGGGCGCCCTCACCCCCGTCGTGATACCCGTTCCCGCTGCTGTGAAGATGCCGGAGTCGACCACCTGGATCTACACGCCGCCGGGCTACGACCCAACGTCGGAGGCACGGTATCCGGTGGTCGTGATGATCCACGGCACCCCGGGACGCTCCTCGGACTGGACGTCGGGCGGCGATATGGGCCACACGATGGACGTGCTCATCGCGAACGGCCTTATCCAGCCGATGATCGTGGTCATGCCGGAGGTCAACGGCTTCGGCCTTGGTCAACGCGACACCGAATGCCTGAACTCCACGCGCGGGGGACCTCAGGTCGAGACCTACCTCACGAGCGTCGTCCTGCCGTGGGTCGACCAGCACTACGCGACGGGGACGACGTGGCGGTCGCGTGCAATCGGTGGCATGTCCATGGGCGCGTTCTGCGCGGTGGACCAAGGCCTGCGGCACCCCGAGCTCTACGGTGCCATCGCCTCGATCGAGGGCTTCGACAGCCCGGGCGACGGCGGCCGCGACATGCTCGCTACCGACGCCGAGTACGCGGCGCACTCCCCCGGCGTCTACGTCGGAACCATGACCTTTGACCACCCCGTCCCCGTCTTCGTCGGCACGGCGGGCGACGGGAGCGCAAGCGACCGGCTCTCGAACGAGCAGTTCGCCGCGGACCTCGAGTCGCGCGGGCAGGTGGTGGAGTACCGGAGCCTTCCCCACGCGCACCACACCTGGACCACTGCGCGCGAGTTGCTCCCGTACGCGCTGATCTTCGTGTCGGACCACGTGACCGTCGGCGACGCGTAGCCCGATTCGTACGCCACGACTCGCGTTCTCCCGCCGGGACCTTCGCCTCAGCGACCGAGCCATGACGGGAGGATCATCGATCCCGTGCGGACCTACCTCGACTGCTACGCCTGTTTCCTCCGCCAGGCGCTGAGCGCCGCGCGGATGGTGACGGAGGACGAGGCCGTGCATCAAGCCGTCATGACGGAGACGCTTGCGCTTCTGGGGGCTCTGCCGCCCGGCACCAGCCCGCCCGCGATCGCCTTCGCGGTGCATCGCCTCGTGAGAGAACGCCTGGGCGACGGCGACCCGTACGCTGCCGCCAAGGCGGAAAGCACGCGCGCGGCGCTGGCGCTATACCCGCGGCTGACGGCACTCGTCGCCGCGAGCGACGACCCCCTCGATACGGCCCTGCGGGTCGCGATTGCTGGCAACATCATCGACCTCGGCGTGGGCGACGAGGTGCCGGACCTATGGGCGACGGTCGAACGAGTCGTGGCTGCGCCGTTCGCGATCGACGACTGCGCCGAACTCCGCTCGGCGCTTGCCTCCGCCGATCACGTGCTGTACCTCGCCGACAACGCGGGCGAGACCGTGTTCGATCGGGTGCTCATCGAGGTGTTGGAGCCTCCCGTGACCTACGCGGTGAAGGGCGGCCCCGTGCTCAACGACGCGACCCGAGACGACGCACTCGCCGCGGGGCTGGCCACGTGCTCGACCATCGTCGAGAACGGATCGCGCGCGCCAGGAACCATCCTCGACCTGTGTTCGGCGGACTTCCGCGACACCTTCGACCGTGCCCCGCTCGTCATCGCCAAGGGGCAAGCCAACTACGAAACGCTGAGCGAGGCCGGACCGCGGGTCTTCTGCCTGTTACAGGCGAAGTGCCCGGTGATCGCGGGAGACATGCGCGTGCCCGTCGGTAGCTCCGTCGTCAAGCGAAGCGTGGAGTCCCGCGACACCGCCGCGGCTGGCCTCGTTACTTAACGAGGTTCCACACCATGATCGCGGCGACGATCCACAGCATGATGCCGATGCCAAGCTTGAGCTGAGCCGCCGAGATTCGGGACTGCATGATGCGCGAGCCCGCGAACGAGCCGGCCGCCGCGAGTACCGCCATGACGGTGACGAATCGCGGGTCGGGACCGCCGAGGGCGACGTGGCTGAAGAACCCGGAGAGCGAACCGAAGACGACCGTTAGCGCCGTCGTCCCTACCGCGACCTTGGGGGCGAGGCCGACCCAGGTCAGGCCCGGCAGGATCACGTTCCCGCCTCCGACGCCGAGCAGCCCCCCGAGGAAGCCTGCCACCCCGCCGACGCCCGCGCCGACGGCGACCTCGGCGGGCGCGGACCGATCCGCCGACGCGGTCCGCGGCCGGTAGAAGAGCATCATGGCGCCGGAAAACACGAGGAACCCCGCGAACAGGGCGAGGAGCGCTTTGTGCGGTGTGTGCGTACTCAGCACCGCGCCAACGGGGGCGAGGGCGACGACGGCGATGAGCACGGGGATGCCGGTGCGCCAACGGACGAGGCCCGCCCGCGCGTAGGAGATCGACGCGGAGGCGAGGCTGACCGCGTTGAGTAACAGCGCCGTCGACGCAGCTTCGGGCAGCGGCATCCCGAGGTAGTAGAACAGGGGTACGTAGATGAAGGCTGCGCCCAGGCCCGCCATCGCCATGATCCCCGAGCCGACGAGGACCACCACGCCGCTTACCAGGTACAGGGTCATGGCTTCATCATTGCGGCTGATCGACTCACATCCAGACCGCCAGGAGCGCCATGATGCCGAACCCTGCGGCCGCGGCGAGCCACTTCTCCGCGTGATACCTCGACCCGTCGAACTCCGTCTTGATGATGTCGAGCGCGGCGATGTAGAGGAACGTCCCTGCTCCGAGGGAGTCGAAGACCGCCTCGAAGAGCGTGTTGGCGTGTCCGACGAGCGCCGCCCCGATGCTCGCTCCCGCCACGATCCCGAGCGGGGTCATCACCGAGAAGAACGCCAGTTGTGGGAGGGCCTTGCGATGGGTGAGGCCTGCGCGTCGGTAGCCGACGCCCAGCGCGACTCCAGCGGCCCCCTTGTGGGCAATGATCGCCAGAAAGACGACCATCGCGCCGGCCAACGCGCTCTGCGCGCCCAAGGCGAGCCCGAGGATGACGGAGTGAACCGAAAGCACGATGAGCAGGATCGCGGGGTACAGCGCGGATCCGAGGCCGCTGGGGTGCCAGTGCATCTCGTGCTGGACCGTGGCGGGGCCAGGGCCCGGGTGGGAGGGCGAATCGTCGTGCCCGGGGTGACCGGGAACGATCACGCCCTCGATGAGCAGGATGACGAGGAAACCCACCCCGGCCAGAAGAAGGCCCAGCGGGTAGGTGACGTTAGGCAAGGCGACGCGGAATTTGTCGATACCCGCGCCCAGCAGGTGAATGATGCCCGCACCTCCGAGCACCCCGCCCGCGAAGGTGTCGCTCAGGGCGAGCACGCGTTCGCTGGCGCCTCGCTTCCCGAGGATCCACGGCACGTAGGTGCCGAACAGGCCGATCGCCGCCACCACGACGGCAAAGGCCACCTTGAGCCAGAACAGCCCGTCGGTGCTCACGCTTTGAGTATCCGACTAGGCGTCGGCCGCGAGCAACTCGTTGACCTTGGCCATGACCTCGAAGGCGTCGGCGACGTAGAGCACGTCCGCCTTGCCCTGGGCCCAGCTGCAGGTCTCGTCGAGGTTGATCGCCCGGCGCTCGACCTTCTCCGTCCGCACCTTCGTTACGCTGTCGCGAGATCTACAACGACCGTGTTGGACACCCCGCCGCCCACGACCACCCGATACGACATCTCGGGTGCGGACTGGCCGAAACTGACCGCCCCAACCCCACTCACGATCGACACCGTCGTTCGCGACGTTTTCCACGCACCGCCCGGGTACTGATACTGAAGCGAACCGGTGCCCGTCACCGCAGGATCCACCGTGACATCCAGCGTCGCCCTCGAACCCGGTGCGAGCGTCGACGGCCCCGTGATCGCCACCGTCGGCGTCTCAAGGTTGATGGTGATCACGTTGGACACCCCACCGAACACCACCCGATACGACATCTCGGGTGCGGACTCGCCGAAACTGACCGCCCCAACCCCACTCACGATCGACACCGTCGCCGACGACGTCTTCCACGCACCGCCCGGGTACTGATACTGAAGCGAACCGGTGCCCGTCACCGCAGGATCCACCGTGACATCCAGCGTCGCCCTCGAACCCGGTGCGAGCGTCGACGGCCCCGTGATCGCCACCGTCGGCGTCTCAAGGTTGATCGTGATCACGTTGGACACCCCACCGAACACCACCCGATACGCACATCTCGGGTGCGGACTGGCCGAAACTGACCGCCCCAACCCCACTCACGATCGACACCGTCGCCGACGACGTCTTCCACGCACCGCCCGGGTACTGATACTGAAGCGAACCGGTGCCCGTCACCGCAGGATCCACCGTGACATCCAGCGTCGCCCTCGAACCCGGTGCCAGCGTCGACGGCCCCGTGATCGCCACCGTCGGCGTCTCAAGGTTGATCGTGATCACGTTGGACACCCCACCGGACACCACCCGATACGACATCTCGGGGTGCGAGCTGGCCGAAACTGACCGCCCCAACCCCATTCACGATCGACACCGTCGCCGACGACGTCTTCCACGCACCGCCCGGGTACTGATACTGAAGCGAACCGGTGCCCGTCACCGCAGGATCCACCGTGACATCCAGCGTCGCCCTCGAACCCGGTGCCAGCGTCGACGGCCCCGTGATCGCCACCGTCGGCGTCTCAAGGTTGATCGTGATCACGTTGGACACCCCACCCGCGACGACCACCCGATACGACATCTCGGGTGCGGACTGGCCGAAACTGACCGCCCCAACCCCACTCACGATCGACACCGTCGCCGACGACGTCTTCCACGCACCGCCCGGGTACTGATACTGAAGCGAACCGGTGCCCGTCACCGCAGGATCCACCGTGACATCCAGCGTCGCCCTCGAACCCGGTGCCAGCGTCGACGGCCCCGTGATCGCCACCGTCGGCGTCTCAAGGTTGATCGTGATCACGTTGGACACCCCACCCGCGACGACCACCCGATACGACATCTCGGGTGCGGACTGGCCGAACTGACCGCCCCAACCCCATTCACGATCGACACCGTCGCCGACGACGTCTTCCACGCACCGCCCGGGTACTGATACTGAAGCGAACCGGTGCCCGTCACCGCAGGATCCACCGTGACATCCAGCGTCGCCCTCGAACCCGGTGCCAGCGTCGACGGCCCCGTGATCGCCACCGTCGGCGTCTCAAGGTTGATCGTGATCACGTTGGACACCCCACCCGCGACGACCACCCGATACGACATCTCGGGTGCGGACTGGCCGAAACTGACCGCCCCTAACCCCATTCACGATCGACACCGTCGCCGACGACGTCTTCCACGCACCGCCCGGGTACTGATACTGAAGCGAACCGGTGCCCGTCACCGCAGGATCCACCGTGACATCCAGCGTCGCCCTCGAACCCGGTGCCAGCGTCGACGGCCCCGTGATCGCCACCGTCGGCGTCTCAAGGTTGATCGTGATCACGTTGGACACCCCACCCGCGACGACCACCCGATACGACATCTCGGGTGCGGACTCGGCCGAAACTGACCGCCCCAACCCCATTCACGATCGACACCGTCGCCGACGACGTCTTCCACGCACCGCCCGGGTACTGATACTGAAGCGAACCGGTGCCCGTCACCGCAGGATCCACCGTGACATCCAGCGTCGCCCTCGAACCCGGGGCGAGCGTCGACGGCCCCGTGATGGTCACGAGAGTCTGAGACAAGGTGGTCGTCGCGCCCGCCGACACCGGTACCGCCGTGGCCTGATCCAGGTTGAACCGCCATAGAAGACTTCGTGGTTCGCGTCGTCCCTGAACTCGAGGTAGTAGGACCCCGCCGGCAGGTTGTGCAGTTCGAACGAATCGCCGACCGCGCCACAGTAGTCGTTCACCCAGTACCAGTCGGAGTACCAGGCCGTCACGCACGCGGTGGCATCTCCCGGCCACGGCATGACCATGCGACCCTCGATCACTCCTTCGGCGGCCAAAGTCGCGTTGATGGTCTCCGTGGTGCCATCTCGCGGAAGGAGGTTCATCTGCGCCGAGTCGACCGTTGCGGCGTCGAGGTCCCATTCGCTCCCGGCTCCCGTGAACTCCTCGAATCGGACCTTCACGAAGGTGTTGCTCAGCAATCCGTCGAAGGTGTAGGTCCCGTCCGCGTTGATCGGAACGGTACCGAGATACGTTCCCTCGTACGCTTCGAGGACGGAGACATACCCGTCCATCAGTGCGTGAACCCAGGGACGGTCACCGTCCCCGAGATCGACGCGTTGCGCGCGAGGAGCTCGTTCATCGGCCCGCCCGACTGGGGCCAATCAATCGTCCACATCGGTTGGTCGATGTCGTAGACCTGACCCCACCACTGGTCGGGGAACGAGCGACCATCGAGCGTTCCGACGAAGTCGGTGAAGTAGAACTTGTAGGTACCCGCCTGGAGGGCAATGGACGAGCGAATCGCAACTGCCGACGCAGTCGTAGCTGGCGAACTCGTTCTCCGTCGTGTAAGCCCAGACGCACCCCTGGTTCGCGCTCGCGGTCCAACTCGAGTGGAGGGTGTCGTAGAAGTCGAATTCGAGGGGCGTGCCCGATGCCAACGCAGCGTTCACGACGTACGATCCGCCCGACCCGACGGTGAGCGCCGAAGACTGCTCGTACGTCGCCTTGTCGCCGTTCCATTCGTCCGAGAGTGGCGACGCACTCGCGTTGACGAAGCCCGAGAAGAGCAGCCGATACTGTCCGGCGGGGAGCGAGAGGCTGTACGCCCCAGCACCGTCGACGCATCCGATCGCCGCGATCGCGTCCGGATTCGCCTCGTCGAACGCGCTGACGCAACCGCTCAGGGCGGCGCCGCCGCCCGACGCGGTGACGGTCCCTGACACTGTTCCGCCGGTGGCGGCCGCCGCCGGTTGCGCGGGTAGCGTGACGGCGCAGACGACCCCGACTACGAGCGCGAGCCGCAGGAGCACGCGTGGGCGAGGAATGCCACGATGACGTCGGTTCCGCGGGTTGCGCATGCTCCAAGCCCCCATCTCGCATCACACGACGGCTACGGGCGTCGCCCCCGACTCTGCCAACAATCTAGGCCCGCGAGGACACTCCCGCAAACGGAGAGATCGCTCCTCGTGGACGCCCATCTAGGCGTCGGCCGCGAGCAGCGCGTTGACCTTGCGCCATGACCTCGAAGGCGTCAGCGACGTAGAGCACGTCAGCCTTGCCCTGGGCCCAGCCGCAGTTCTCGTCGAGGTTCATCGCCCGGCGCTCGGTGATGAATCGCCAGCCGACGACGTGCGGCTCCTCGCCGTGGCAGCAGGTCGCGAGCCCCTTGCGGTGGCGCGGCGTCGAGCCGGTCTGGCCGATCTGGTTGAGGTGACTCATGAAGGACATGACTTCGGCGCCCTCGGAGCCCTGGTCGACGAGCGACTTCGAGCCCCCGAGCGAGGCTCGGGCGATATCGAGGAACCCGAGGACCAGGCCCTCGGCCTCCTTGACGTGCGTCGCGCCGTCCTTCTGCTTCTTGGTCCAACCGGCGCCGGCGACCAGCAGGGTCTCGGCGTCAGGACGGATGGTCTGAGCCTCGGTGGCCGCGGCCTCGATCCCCGTCACCTGCGTGCGAATCTCCGCCGCGGGAAGATCAACCGCCACGCTCTCGAGACTGGCTTTGCCCGACTCGGCAGGCGCGGGCTCGAACGCTCCCGGGCTCGTGAGCAGGAACCACGGGCGCTGGCTACGGGAGAGCGTCGCGACGATGCGCTGACGGTAGAACCACCGCTCGGCGTGCACGGCGTCGCCCTCTGCCGTGAGCGCCGTGACCTGCGTCTCGATCCGACCGTCGAGACGCGCGGCCGCGCCGGGAAGAGCCCGGCAGAATCGCGGTGTCGCAGGCGCGACGATGATGGTCGCCCCTGACGTCGAGACGAGGGCGGCGGCGGCCGCGACGTCGCTCGCGTAGCGCGACACGGCGAACTCGGCGCCGCTCACGCCCAGAACCCGATCGATACCGCCGAGGGTGGTCGTGGCGCCTGCCAGATCGTCGCCGATCAGGCCGGCGACGAGGGACGCTCCCGCGAGCTCGCCCGCGAGGCCTTTCGCCGCCGTAAGGGCCTCGTACGCGGCCTTGGGCAGGGTGCCGTCCGCCTCGGTGTGGGCCAGGAAAAGAATCGTGTCGGTCATGAGTAGCCTCCTCAGCCCTTGATCCAGGTGACGATCTCCTGCGCGATCTCGTCCGCGGAGGAGTCCTTCACGATGCGCGTCTCGCGCCGTTGCTGCGGCACCTCGGCCGTGAGCCACGTGGTGCCTTCCCCGTCGAGCGGCGCGGGCCCCGCCTTCGCCAGCGCAGGCATCACCGTTCGCATGTTCTGCATGCCCACCTGCGGGCTGTTGGGCGGCTCGGGGAGCGAGCCCGTGGCCCAGGCCGCGACGAGCGGTGCCCCGGCGCAGACCGACGCAAGGTAGCGGCCGCCCTCGACGCGCTCGAGAACCCGGACGGAACCGTCGCTCTCCACCTTCAGTTCGTCGACGCCCAGGAACTGGTCGTGGATGCCGAGCCGTTCGCCGACCATCTGCAGCGTGACGCCGGCGTCGCGCGAGGCCGAGGCGCAGCCGCCGAAGAGCAGGAGCCGGGAACGATCAAGCCCGTCGATCCCCTCGATCGCCTCCGCGAGCGCCGCGGCGACCTCGAAGGAGTCGGTGAAGCCGCTGGCGGAGCCGTCGATGGCGACGAGCTCGAACGGCACCTTCTGCGCCACCTGCATCATGAGCTGCTGCAGCTTGGCCTTGGGCCCGAGGCTAACCAGCCACACCTTGCTGCCGGGGGTCTCGGCCGCGAGGTGCGCGGCCTCGAAGAGCGCGTGCCCTGCCCACGGGTCGAGAACCGACGGCAGCATCGCCTCGTTCTTCAGCGCGGGCCTGTCGCCGCCGGTCACCGGCTCCAGGGTCTGGATCGGGTCGGGCACGAGGCTGCCGCACACGACGATGTGGAATCCTTCACTCATCGGTCATCTCCAAGATCGGTGTTACCTAGGTCGGTGGCTCAGTTCTCCGCGGAATGCAGGCCTCCTGCGCCCGCCTCGAGGGCGACGGCGGCGGCGTCGTGTCCCGGTTCGCGCGGCGCGGGGCAACTCCACTGGCACGCGCCGCAGTGGATGCACTTCTCGCGGTCGAAGAGCGGAACGCCGCCTTCGCTGTTCAGGGTCAACGCCTGCCCGGAGCAGATGTTGACGCACAGGTGGGTCTCGCATGCCGCGCATTGCGCGGGGTCGAGGAACACGATGTGGTCGGCGTAGCCGGGGGGCGCCTGGACCTTTCCTCCCAGCAGCAGGGCGTCCTGATGGGAAACGAGGAGTTCGCCGTCCAGTGGGATGCTCGGCCAGCCGACGCGGTCCATGTACAGATCCTGCAGCGGTCGCTGCGTCGTACTCGCCTCGGCCTCGATGCGTTCGATCTCGTCTCGCGGGGATCTTTCCCTTGAAGTGCTCGGCCAGGCTCTTCACCGTGCGGTGCTTCGTCTTGTAGCCCCCGGGCGAATTGATTCTGCCGCGCGAGAGCCCGGTCAAGCCCGTGCCGAGCACGCCGCGGACGAAACCGCGCCGGAACCCGACCCGCGCCTTGGCCGCGACCTTGCTCTCCTTGTCGAGGGTGCTCTCCCGTCGGCGCTTGACGTAGGTCCGTTCGAGGTTGTCGCTGGTGAACGGCTGCCCCGCCCGGAGCAGCTCCAGCACCGCCTCGCCGAGCTGCACGCCGGTCTCCCACGCCTCGTCGACCCCGGAGTTCGTCAGGATATTCGTGCTGCCCGAGCCCTCGCCGATGCGGGCGTAGCCGTCGCCGCAGAGGCGGGGCTCGCCATGGCGTCCGGATTCCTGGAGCGACTTGGCGCCCCACGAGCGCAGCTTGCCGCCCTTCAGGTGCTTCCAGAGGTAGGGGTGCTGCATCCAGTGCTGGAGGTAGCGGTAGCTGGCGCGCACGGGACTGTCGAGGGACGAGGGGACGAAGATTCCGAGCGAGGCGAGGCCCTCCTCGTGCACGTACAGGAAGCCGAAGATCTCCGGCTCGGGGTAGCCCATGGTGTGCAGCACGGTGCCCGGCTCGAGCGCGCAGCCCTCGGGCAGGTCCACGACCGCCTTCATGCCGACCGCCCAGTCGCTGCGCTCGTGGCCGTCGGGCAGTCCGAAGTGCTCGTCGAGCTTCCGGCCGATCGGGCCGACGGGGCCGTCGGCGACGACGGTGAGCGCCGCCTTGATGTCCATGCCGGGCAGGTAGCCGGCCTCGGGCTCGCCCTTGAGGTTCGTGCCCTGGTCGACGAGTCGCACGCCGACGACGGCGTCGTCGTCGATCAGCGGTTCGGCGACGGGGGTGCCGGGCCAGAGTTGGACCTGCGCCTCGCCCATCAGGTTGCCTGCGACCCACTGCGTGAACTGCCCCATGCCGAGCACCAGCCCGCCGTCCTTGTGCAGGAACTTGGGGATGAAGGGGAGGGTGAAGGCCTGATCGCGTACCGGAAGCATGAAGCGAAGCCCGCGTAGCATCGCGTCCGCGCACCGGACCGCGACGCCGCGGCGGCTCGCGCCGATCGGGTCGAGCAGGTAGACGACCTTCTCCTTCGCGACCGGCGCGGTCATCGGTATGCCAGCCGAATCGATGTCGGGGTATGTCCGGCGGATCGACGCCGCCTGGGTGACGACCCCCGACACGCCGAAGCCGAGGTCGTCGGCCCGCTCGTAGCAGACCACCTGCGGCGGCATGCCCGGCATCGCGCCGCTCTCGATCTCGCCCATGGACTCGGCCAGGCCGCGGGAGAGGGTCGTCAGGAAGCCGCCGCTCGCGGGGCCGAAGCCGACGCACGCGATGTCAACGTCGAGGCACTGTCGTTCTACCGCGTTGTCGAGCATGGGCGATCAGGCCGGGTAGTCGAGCGCTTCGGGGATCATGACGTCGACGAGGGCGCGCGCTGCGCGGTCCTTGGCCAGGCGCGCCTCGACCATGCATCCGTCGAGGCGGCGACGTTGGGCCGTGAATCGGTGGAGTCCCTCGAAGTCGACGCACGGCCCGGCCTTGGCCGGATGCGTGCCGTCCTCCTCGGTGTGGTCGCACGAGTCGCAGTCGTCCCACTGTGGATGCCGCTGGTAGCCGAAGACGAGCTCGGCGCAGATTCGCCCGACCTCGCCTGCCGCCCGGGCCGCCTGGACGCGGCACAGGTCGGTGAGGAACTGCACGGTTCCCGGCAGGCTCTCCGCGAGCTCGGGTCGCTCCGCACCCTTGGCCTCGAGCTCGATCACGTCGAGCATCTGGTAGCGGGACGCGACCAGCCAACTCAGCGCGTCGGCCAGCGAGAAGGCCACCGCCTGGCGCTTGTCGCGGAAGAGCGGCTTGCCGTCCGCGTCGGTGGCCTCGCGCACGTAGTCGAGCGTCCACCGCCACATCTTCATCGCGGTGCTGAGCGTGCAGGCGCCGAGGTCCGCCTTCTTCCCGGCGAACCGGCGCTGCTCGTCGATCCAGAGGTCGAACTGGCGCAGGAACACGGGGTTCGTCATCGTGACGGTCAGCTGCCTGCGCTGCACCGCCTCGGGCCCCTCGTACGTCGCCTCCAGCTGGGCGTCCATCCACTTTTGGCCGAGGAATCCGGGGCAGTCCTCGGTGATGCCGTAGCCGCCGACGAGCGAGACCGCCTCGCGCATCACGTTCGCGCCGTTGCCGGTGTTCCACAGCTTGGTCGCGGGGACGAGCACGCCCCCGAGGGAGTCGTTGATGACGTAGCGGACGAGCGGATCCTCCGCCTGCGCCTCGGCGTCCGCGTCGGTCGCCGCTCGGGCGTCGAGGAACGCAATCGCGGAGGTTTCTATCGCCTTCATCTCGCGCATCTGGTCGCGGAGTCCCGTGATGCCGCGCTCGTCGAAGATCCTGTCCTTCTCCTTACGGAGGGGATCGTGCTCGTCGGCCAAACGCGCGGTCGCCAGACCGAGCGATACCCCGGCCTCGCCCGTCGCCCATACGTCGACCAGCCGGTGGAGTGAGTCCTCCTTCTGCTGCAGCCCCAGGTCGTGCCGCGGCGTTCCGGGCTTGCCGTCGCCGCCGCGGAAGCGTCCGCGCTGGTACCGAAGCACCGGCTCGACGGCGGAGAGGAGCTTGGCGGAGGTCATGACGCCGACGGGCACGCGCGTGTGCCGGAACACGTCGTTGAGGACCGCCGTGTGGTTGGAGTTCGGCGTGAGGACGCCGTCCTTGACGGTGTAGCCGCCGACGATGCGGCTCGCAGGGACCCTGAGGTTGAAGATCGGGTCGCGGGTCGAGGAGAGCTGGTGCACGAGCTTGAGGGTAGGCGCGCCGCGGTCGAATACGCCCTCGTCACCCTCCTCGAGGATGACGAAGAAGCTGCCGTCGATGCGCTCGTCGGCGCTCACGACCGCCGCCGTGACCACGTTCGCGAAGTCCATGTTCGTGATGAAACGTCCGCGCTTGTCGATCTGCAGGATCGGCTCCTCGCCGTCCTTCCATTCCGCGATCCGGGCCTTGCCCGACAGCACCCCGGTGTCGACGCCGACGTACGGCAACGGCTCCGTCAGCGCGAACGCCGCGCGACAGATCTCCCCTTCGGCGCCGGGCACGGCGCGCGACAGGTACGTCTGTTTCTGCTCGGGGGTGCCGTGCTCGTGAATCGGCGACAGACCGAGGTGGCCGGCGAGGCTACTGGTCGCCGCGCCGCCGTCGACCCAGGAGAGCTCAAGCGCGACCAGCGCCATGGCAAGGTTGTACGGACCCTCGAGATAGCCGCCGTATTCCGGATCGGCCGTGAGCGAGGTGATTCCCGCCTCGTCGAACGCGGCGAGGAGGGCGTTCTTCCCCTCGGTCCATTCGTGGGTGTTGCGTCCACCGCTGGCGACCAACCGAGCGACCGGCCCGCGGGCGACTGCTCGCACCGACTGCACGACCATCTGTAGGTCGTACCGGTCGGCGAACCGCCACATGATCTGCCGGATGTCATCCCCGGGCAACGTGCGCAGCGTGTCGTTTTCGATTTCTGTGTCCGTCATCGCACTCATCCCCGGAAACAACTCCGATCTCGGGTGGTCAAGGCGCCCGCGCTTCGTCGCGCCCGCGCAGCTTGGTGAACCGATCGTTGAGATTCGGGTCTGAGTATAGGGCTGAGCGACCCCGGTGCAAGCGGGCCGAACGTCCCTGCGCCGGCGTTTGCCCAGGTCGCACGCATGCACGCGATTTGGCGCGGCCAGCGCGCCCTCCAGCAGCAAGCTTCTCGACCTCACCGACCGGCCGTATGTCGTGCAGGACACCGATCTCTTCGCGACCGTCGGGTACTGGGAACACTGGAACCCTGGCACAACGCCGGAGAGCCTCGTCGAGGACGCGCGCGCGGGAATGTCCGACCTATATCTCGTAACCCTTTCCAATATCCCATTCGAGCCCGATCCGCTGCGGTATGGCGTCCACGAACGCGAGACGCCCGACGCCTACTGGATCGCGCTCGCCGAGCGTTACGGGCTCAACTACCGAGTGATGGACGAGGCTACGCCGAAGGCGCGAATCCGGGCCGCGTAAGGCCGCGCGCGAGCAATTCGCGCGCGCCGTGCACCTCGACTACGAGCGACGGACAACGACTAGAGGCCCGGTTTCGCGCACGGCGAGCGCCCGTAAACACAACGCCCCGAGCGGATGCCCGGGGCGTTACGTATGGAGCCGCCTAAGAGAATCGAACTCTTGACCTATTCATTACGAGTGAATCGCTCTACCGACTGAGCTAAGGCGGCGCGTTCGCGAGGGCGCGAAACGGCTGGATGAGTCTACCGGCTCAACACTCCAATCCCGAATCCGGAACGACCCCGTCGACCAGATAGCCGTCGATCGCGTCGAGGATGCACTGGTTCGAGCGTCCGTACGCCGTGTGACCCTCGCCGTTGTACGTGACGAGCGTCGCGTTCGGCAACTGCTTCGACATCGTCTGCGCCCACTCGTACGGGGTCGCTGGGTCTCCCGTCGTCCCCACGACGACGATGGGGGTGGTCGTCGTCGCCTGGGAAAGGTCAAGAACGTGCTCGCGGGCGGTCCACGGCCACCCCTCGCAGCCAACGCCCGCAGCGAACCACCACCCGAAGGTCGGCGACGCCGCCTCGACCTGCTTGCTGAACGCGCGGTACTGGTCGATCGTCCACGGATCGCCCGGGGTCTGATCGAGGCAACTGATGGCGGTGAACGCGATCGACGAGTTCGTGAGGTACGTGCCGTCGGTCTGGCGGTCGAGGTAGTAGTTACCCAGGTATTCGAACCCGCGCGCCGTTCCGTTGTTCAGGGCCTCGTCGAACGCCTGCGAAAGGAGGGACCAGCTGCCCTCGGAGTACAGCGTCACGACGATGCCGTAGACAAGCTTGGTCCCATTCACCGGATCGCCGTCCGTCGGCAACCCGTTGTCGCGGGCCTCGGCTTCGAGATCGCGGATCTGGCGCTTAGCGAGCTCAAGGTCGTGAGGGAACGGGCACGCGGATGTCGTGAAGCAATCGGTGAGGTACGCGTCGAGTGCACTCTCGAATCCGGACGCCTGTCCCACCGATAGCGCCTCGGGGTCGAGCAGGAAGTCCACCATGCCGTCCAGCACCATGCGGCCGACGTTGTCCGGGTAGAGCATCGCGTACGTGGCGCCAAGCTCCGTTCCATAGGAGAAGCCGACGTACGTGAGCTTGTCGTCTCCGAGTACGGCCCTGATAACGTCCATGTCGCGGGCGGCGCTCGCCGTGTCCACGTTCTCGATGACACGCCCCGACAGCTCGAGGCAGCGGTTCGCGAAGTCCGTGTTGCGCTGCTCGAGCGCGACCACGTCGGCCTGCTTCTCGGCAACGTCTTGAGACAGGAGATACGCGTCGAGTTCCGGTCCGGTTCCGCAGTCGATCGGCGTCGATTGGCCCACTCCGCGCGGGTCGAAGCCGACGATGTCGTAGTGGTCGAGCACCGAGTCGCCCGCGAAGCTGACGAAATAGTCCGTGAGGTCCAGACCGGAGCCGCCGGGGCCGCCGGGGTTGATGAGCAACGAGCCGAGCTTCTCGTCGGGCTTGCGGGCCGGGGAGCGGTTGATCGCGAGGCTGATGCGCGGTCCGTCCGGGCTCGCCCAGTCGAGGGGCACCTCGATGGTGGCGCACTCGAGGGCGCCGCACTTCGACCACGTCACGGTTTGGTCGTAGACGCTTCCGCCCGTTCCCGCGGACGATCCGTCGCCGCCGGGCCACGCGCCGTCCTCGGTCGGCGCGACCTGTTCCATCGGGGGAAGGCACGCGGTGAGCGCAAACACGGCGGCGAGCGATGTGGCCGCGATGGCGGCGCGACGACGGGCGATCATGCGACCACGGTATACGACGTCATGCCGCGACGGGGCGCAACTGAAGCAGCATCGCTTCCAGGGCCAGAACGGGGGCGACGTTGCCGGCAAGCCGTTCGCGCGCCACCCCGATGGCGTCCATGGTCCCGAGCGTGTGCGTGAGCGTCACGCGGCCGGCGAGGGCTTCGATTCGTTCGCGGTGCGCGTCGTTGACGAGCGCCACCTTCGCGCCCGTCTGGACGACGGCGACGTCGCGATACAGCGACAGAAGGTCGAGAAGGGCGCGGTCGAGTACGTCGCGCTTGGCACGCGTCGCCCGTCGCTTTTGGTCCTCCTCCAGTTGGCGCACTTGGGCGCGCAGCGCCGGAGGAAGTCGCTCGCCAGGCTCCACGCCGAGCGTGACGTAGAGCTGCGCGAGCTCCTCCGCGTCGCGCTCGCCCGTGGCCGATTTCGCGTCGTCGTCCGCGACGGCGACGAGGTCGGCCGCCGCGAGCACGGCGTCTCCAACGCCGCGCACGTCGGAGGCGAGAGCGAGCACGCGTTCGCGCCTGGCGCGAGCATCCGGGTCCCTCGCAAGGCGCCGCGCTACCCCGATGTGGCTTTGCGCCGCGAGCGCGCACTCGCGCGCCAACCCGGGCTCGACCCCATCGCGCTCGATCAGGAGCTGCGCCACGACAGCGGCGTCAGGGATGCGCAGGGTGACGACGCGACAGCGGGAGCGGATGGTGGTCGCGACGTCGTGAAGGCTCGGCGCGCACAGGATCCACGCCACCCGCGGCGGGGGCTCCTCGACCGCCTTGAGCAGGACGTTCGACGTGCGCTCCGTCATGCGGTCCGCGTCCTCGATGATGATCACGCGCCAACGCCCGTCCGAGGGCGCGCTTTGGGCGTGACTGACGAGCGAGCGGACCTCGTCCACGGTGATGGTGACCTTCTCCGTCGCGACGATCGTGACGTCGGGGTGCGTACCCGCGACGGCAGTTCGGCACGCGAGGCACTCGCCGCAGCCGCCGCGCTCGCATTGAAGCGCCGCCGCGAAGGCCCGCGCGGCGATGGAGCGACCCGAGCCGGGAGGGCCCGTGATGAGCCACGCATGCGTCATGGCGCGGTCGCCCGCCGCTGCGGCGATGAGGGGTTCGAGAGCGTCGCCCTGGCCGACGACCTGATCCCAGGCGTTCACTCCGACAGGTCCCACTGAGTCCAGTCGCCGGTGCGCTGAACGGGCTTCGGGACGCGCAGCCCGCGCTTCTGCTCCGGAAGGACAGCCTCGACGGCGGACCGAACGTCCGCGTGCACGACCTCCACGGGGCGCGACGCGTCGATCACGACGTACCGCTCGGGCGCGAGCGCGGCGAGGTCGAGGAAGGCCTGGCGGATGTCGTCCGCGTGGAAGGAGGTTTCCCGTTCGAGGCGGTCAGCGTCGCCCTCGATGCGGGTCGGGTCCGGAGCCATGTCGAGCACGATCGTGAGGTCCGCGACCAGTCCATCCGCCGCCCATGCCGAGATCCGGCCGATCTCCTCGCCCAACCCGCGCGCGACCGCCTGGTAGGCGATCGACGAGTCAATGAAGCGGTCCTGGACCACGACGTCGCCCTGCTCCAGCGCGGGGAATACGACCTCGTCGACGTGCTGCGCGCGGTCCGCGGCGTACAGGAGCGCCTCGGCGCGCGGCGAGACGTCGCCGCCGTGCTGAACCGCCTGGCGAAGCTCGAGTCCCAGACTCGTGCCGCCCGGCTCGCGCGTCGTCGTGACGTAGCGCGCCCCACCCTCGGGCGCCGCGAGCCAGTCCGCGAGCATCGAGACCTGCGTCGTCTTGCCGACGCCGTCGCCGCCCTCGAACACGATGAAGAAACCTGGATACGCCATCCCCCTACGCTACCTCCGCCCGAGGACGTCGCGCCCACACGACGTAGAGGACGAGCGCGGCGACCTGGATCGCGACAACAACAACGACGAGCAGCGCAAGGGAGTGCTCGTACAGCGCGCCCATCAGCACGCCACCGACGAGCGCGGCGGCCCCGAGCGCGGCGGCGAAGATCCCGTACGCCGTGCCCCGGCGCGCCGAGGGGACGAGGTCCGCGACGGCCGCCCGCAGCACGGACTCCTGGATGCCCATGACCGCGCCCCACAACGCGACCCCCGCGATCACGAGGCCGAGGGTGCTGGAAAAGACGAGCGGAGGGATCGCGGCCGCGAGGAGGGGGACGACGAGTAGCACGCGCCTGCCGACGCGATCGAAGAGCGCGCCAACCGCGAGCGCGGCCCCCGCGTCCACGAGCATCGCCCCCGCGTAGATGAGCGGGATGACGGACGCCGAGGCCAGATTCTCGCGCGCTAGGTGAAAGCCGATGATGCCGAAGGTCGCGTAGCCGACAGTCGTCAGCGTCGCGAAGGCGAGGTACCACCAGAACGACGGGGCGAGGCGAGGCCGGTCGGCCCCCACCGGTGTCGCGGCGGACGCGCGCTTGGGTTCGGGCTTCGATTCGCTCTCCGACTCGTGCTCCTGCTCGCTCTCGTACACCGACGGGTCCGGGACGCGCCTGCGCAACCACAGCAGCACCACCATGACCGCGAAACCCGGGAGCGCAAGGATGGCGAACGTCGGCGCGTACCGCCCGGTAATCGCGAAGGCGCCGGCAACCGCGACCGGCCCGATCACGGCGCCGAACTGGTCGAGCGCCTCGTGGACAGCGAAGCCGCGCCCGCGTCCGATGACCGACGTCGCGTGCGAGAGGATCACGTCCTTCGCGGGCCTGCGCACGGCCTTGCCCGCGCGCTCCGTGAGCACCAGCCCCGCGACGATCCACAGCACCGACGTCGCGCCGAGCAACGGCACGGCGACGACCGTCATCGCATACCCGGCGAGAAGAAACGGCCAGTACGCCCTAGTACGGTCCGCGAGGGGTCCGGACACGAGACGCCCGGCGAGGCCCACGGCCTCCCCGGCTCCGGTGATGGCGCCGACCATCAGCGCCGACGCCCCGATCGCGGCCAGGTACGGCCCGGTGATGGACCTCGCCCCCTCGTACGCGACGTCGGCAAGCATGCTCACCACGCCCATCGAGACGACGAAGCGCCACGGCGACCACGCGGCGATGGGGCGCTCCCGCGCGTCGGAATCGCTCACGACGACGCCCCGCTCACCCGACGACCGCCGAGCCGATCACGTACCCGAGACTTGCCGCCGCCAGCGTCACGGCGAGGGAGCCGACGACGTTGAGCAGAGCGACCAGGTACGAGCGATCCTGAATCAGCCGGTGCGTCTCGTAACTGAACGTCGAATACGTCGACAGGGCCCCGCAGAAACCCGTCCCCAGCAACGCCGCGGCGTTACCGGATACCCCCGCCCCCACCAGAAGCCCGAGGGCGAGCGAGGCGACCCCGTTGACCGTCAGCGTCCCCCACGGGAACACGGAGGCGCGCCGCTCCTGGATGAATCGATCGGCGAAGAAGCGCGTTGGCGCCCCGATCGCCGCGCCAGCTGCGACAAGAAGGACGGTCACTCACCGGCTCCCGGTTCGCCGACGTAGCGGATGACCTCGACGCCGTCGAGCACGACGATCCCCCGCGAGACGAGCTCGTCGAGTTCGGGAAGGAAGCCCCGGATCTTCTTCTCCTCGTCGATGATCAGCACCAGGACGGGGATGTCCTCCGACAGCGAGAGCATGCGCACCGTGTGGATGTGCCGCGAAGCCCCGAACCCCTCGATGCCGCGGATGACGGTCGCGCCCGCGAGACCCGCCGCGTGGGCGCGGTTGACGATCTCCGTGTAGACGGGGTGGTGATGCCATGTCGCGCTCTCGGGGACGACGACGGACAAGCGGAGGGCGGGACTCTCGATGGTGTTCATTCTGTGCTCCTTCTGGAGGCGAGTGCCGTGCGGGCCTGGAGGACGGACGACGCTAGGGACGCTCCCACGATCGCGCCGACGACGGCAAGGATCGGGGTGGCGACGAAGTAGGAGGCCGCGAGGGCCGGATAGTTCGCGATGAGCGCGCGGGTCTCCACCGCGAAAGTGGAGAAGGTGGTGAATCCCCCCAGCAGGCCGACGCCGACGAGGGGACGCACGTTGACGCGTCCGGCGAGCACCTCGTCAAGGAGCACCATGAGGACGCCGATCGCGATGCATCCTGCGAGGTTCACGGCGAGCGTGCTCCACGGGAACTCGCCAGCACGCACGGGCCACTCGCGCCCGACGAGCCAGCGGAGCGACGCTCCCACGGCACCGCCCGCCGCGATCAGGAGGGCAAGCCGCGCGTTCGCGAACGCCATCACCCTCCAACGACCGGCCATGCGGCCCAGGCTACCGCCGCCGCGCCTACTCTCCTGGGTACGTCAGCCCGATCTGCCGCCGTACCTCATCGAGCGTCGTCATCACCTCGAGCGTCATCTCGGGCGTCATCGCTGGGCTGAACTTCTCGCCCGCCGTGACGCGCCGCGCCACCTCGGCCGCCTCGTACGCGTACCCGTTCTCCGCGCCGACGTACGGCACGTCTCGGGCGCCGTCGGCCCGGATCACCCGGAACGCAGCCTCCCGGTAGAACGGACCCGCGATCTCGATGCGCCCCTCCGTGCCGCTGATAGCCCCGAGCGTCGGCGTCTGCGACCACAGCGTCGTCTGAAGCGTCGCCTGGGTCGAGGGGCCGTAGCTGAGCACCATGCTGACCTGGCCGTCGACCTTGGTGTCGGTCATCTGTCCGACCGCGGCAATATGCGCGGGGACGCCCAGGATGTCGTGGGCGAACGAGACGGGGTAGATGCCGAGATCCAGAAGGGCGCCGCCCGTAAGGTCGGGGTTCCACCAGCGGTTCGTCGGGTCGTACGGGAACGCCTGCCCGTGGTCCGCCTGGAGCGAGATGACCTGGCCAATCTCCCCGTCCGCGATGGCGCGCTTGATCTCCACCATGTGGGGCAGGAAGCGCGTCCACATCGCCTCCATGACGAAGACGTTCGCGGCGCGCGCGGCGTCGATGAGCGTGCGGGCCTCGCCGACGTTGCGGCAGATGGGCTTCTCGACCAGGACGTTCTTGCCGGCCGCGATGGCCTCGAGCGCGTTGGCAAGGTGGTCGCTGTGGGGGCTCGAGACGTGGATGACGTCGATCGCGGGATCGGCGACGAGGTCAGCGACGGAGCCGTAGGCCGTGGTCACCTGGTGGCTCGCGGCGAACGCCTGCGCCTTCTCAAGCGTGCGCGAGGAGACCGCGTGAACCGTTGACGCGGTATGCGCGTTGACGGCGTTGGCGAACTGGTCGGCCATCCAGCCGACGCCAATGATGCCCCAGCGGATGGGCGGGGCGGTGTGCGGGTCGGGTGCTTCGACAGGAGAGGGAACAGTCATATCGTCACCCTAACCCCGCTACTTCTTCTTGGCGGGGGCTTTCTTCGCGGCGGGCTTCTTCGCTGCAGGTTTCTTCGCGGGGACGCGTCGCTTCTTCGGGGCGGGCCCCTTGGCGCGCTTGTCCGCGAGCAGCCCAACCGCCCGCTCGTGCGTGATCTCATCGACCGTCTCGCCTCGAGGCACGGTCACGTTCGTCTCGCCGTCGGTGATGTAGGCGCCGAACCGACCTTCCTTGATCACGATGGGCTTCTCGTTGGTCGGGTCCACGCCAAGCTCCTTGAGGGGAGGGGCGGCGGGACGACCACGGCCGCGCTTCGGTTCCGCGTAGATGGCGAGGGCACGCTCCAGGGTGATCGAGAGGATCTGGTCCTCGCTCTCGAGCGAACGCGAGTCGGTGCCCTTCTTGAGGTACGGGCCGTAGCGACCGTTCTGGGCGGTGATCTCCTCGTCCGTGGCGGGATCGACGCCGACGACGCGCGGGAGCGACAGCAGCACCACCGCCTCCTCGAGCGTCACGGTCTCCTGGTCCATCGACTTGAACAGCGAACCCGTGCGCGGCTTGGCCTTGTCGTCCTCGGGCAGAACCTCCGTGACGTACGGGCCGTAGCGCCCGGACTTCACGACGATGGTGTTGCCCGTCTCCGGGTGCACGCCGAGTACGCGATCCTCGCCGCCCTGGTGGGCGAAGAGTTCGAGCGCCTTCTCGACCGTCAGCTCGTCTGGCGCGAGATCCTCGGGTACCGAGGCGCGCTGAACCTCGCCCTCGACCTCCCGCTCGACGTATGGGCCGAACTTGCCGACGCGGACGGCGATGCCCTCGCCAAGGTCGAAGGTGTTGACCGCGCGGGCGTCGATGGCGCCGAGGCCGTCGACCAGGTGCTTGAGCCCCTCTTGGCGCCCGTGCTGGTCGGTTCCCGTGCCGAGGTAGAACTCGGACAGCCAGTCGCGTCGGTCGAGCTCGCCAGCTGCGATGCGGTCCAGCCCGAGCTCCATGTCGGCGGTGAAGTCGTAGTCGATGAGCCAGTCGAAGTGCTTCTCCAGCAGCCCGACGATCGAGAACGCGATCCACGTGGGGATGAGCGCCTGGCGGTCGACGCGGACGTAGCCGCGAGCGATGATGAGATCCACGGTCGCGGCATATGTCGACGGGCGGCCGAACTTGCGGTCCTCGAGTTCCTTGATCATGGAGCCCTGGGTGAAGCGCGGTGGCGGGGTCGTGTGGTGGTTCGTCGGCTCGAGCTCCACGCCCTTGACGTCTTGGCCCTGTTCAAGCCGGGGAAGGCGTGCCTCGTCGCCGTCCTTCGCGACCGGCTGCTCCTCGTCCTCGTAGCGGGCGCGTTCACGCGTCTCCTCGTACGCGGAGAGGAAGCCGGGGAAGGTGATGATCGTGCCGGACGCGCTGAACTCGACGGCGTGGTGTGCGGCCGACTCTGCTCCGATCTTGACCGTCGAGGTGGTGCCCTTCGCGTCGTTCATCTGGCTCGCGACGGTGCGCTTCCAGATCAGCTCGTACAGGCGGAACTCGTCTCCGCGCAGCTCGCCCTGGACGCTCGCCGGGGTGCGGAACTTGTCGCCGGACGGGCGGATCGCCTCGTGCGCCTCCTGGGCGTTCGCGTCCGAGGACGCGTACACGCGAGGCTTCTCTGCGACGGACTCGGCGCCGTAGAGTTCGGCGGCCTGCGCACGCGCCGCCCGGATCGCCTCGCCAGAGAGCGTCGGCGAGTCCGTACGCATATAGGTGATGAATCCACGCTCGTACAGGCCCTGGGCGACGCGCATGGCCTCGCGGGCGCCGAGGCGAAGCTTCCGGCTCGCCTCCTGGATGAGGCTCGACGTGATGAAGGGAGCTGCGGGCCGGCGCGTGTACGGCTTGGATTCGACGCTCGTCACCGTGAAGTCGGCCGTCGCGAGCCCGGACGCGAGGGAACCGGCGAGGGCCGCCGTCACGTGCGCGACACCGTCGGACTTGAGCTCGCCGCGATCGTCGAAGTCGCGGCCCGTTGCCACGCGCTTCCCGTCCACGCCGGTGAGGCGCGCGTCGAACGTGCGACCGGCGTCGGGCCCCGCGGTGGCCTCGAAGGTGGCGCGCACGTCCCAGAACTCGGCGGTACGGAACGCCATGCGTTCGCGTTCACGATCCACGACGAGGCGGAGCGCGATGGACTGCACGCGTCCCGGCGCTCAGGCCCCGCTCGCGACCTTGCGCCACAGCACGGGCGAGACCTCGTAGCCGTACAGGCGGTCGAGCACGCGGCGCGCCTCTTGAGCCTCGACGAGCTCCATGTCGACGTCGCGCGGATTGTCGAGGGCGCGCTGGATTCCCTCGGGCGTGATCTCGTGGAACGCGAGCCGCTTCACGGGAACCGTGGGCTTGAGCACCTCAAGCAGGTGCCACGCGATGGCCTCGCCCTCGCGGTCCTCATCGGTTGCGAGCAGGACCTCGGACGCGTTCTTGAGGCTCGCCTTGATCTCGGCGACGACCTTCTTCTTCTCGGGCGAGACCACGTAGTACGGCTCGAACCCGTTTTCGACGTCCACCGCGAACTTGCCGAGGGACCCCTCGCGCTTGCTCGCCGGCATCTCGGAAGGCTGCGGGAGGTCGCGGATATGCCCAACCGAGGACACGACCTCGTACTCGGCGCCCAGGAGCCCCCCGATAGTGCGGGACTTCGTGGGCGACTCGACGATGACGAGTTTGCGTCCGCCGGTCATGTGACGCGCCTTCCGTGATGGTGCGCGCCCCGGGAGGACGCGACGCGGGCAGGATACCCGCCCCCACTGTATGGTCTGCAACTCCCGGTCGGGTACGGCGCGCTACGCCTGACCCTCTAGGCGGAGAGTCGCTCGTCCCACTCGTCGGTGGTGTCCCGGCCCGACAACGCTTCGCGAATGGCGGGTGTCGACTCGGAAGCTGAGAGGGAAACGCGACGCTCGATTCCGGGCAGGGCGTCGTCGGGAACGACGTCCTTGAGCCGGGTGTCGCCAAGCGCCGCTGCGTACTCGGGGCGCGCGCCCTGGGCCCGAACCTCCTGGAGAACCGGCGCCTTCGCGCCGCGCCTATCCAGTTCGCGAACGACCTCCTCGACGTCGGCGAGAGTGAGCACGGTCGGGTCGACGGTGAGGCGAACCTCGTAGTCGACGCCCGAGGCGACGACGGCGTCGAGCGACTCCCACGCCTTGTCTCCGCTCGCCCCGACGCTCGTGACGGCCGCGTACTTTCCGAGCGGAGCCTTGATGTCGAGTCCCACCCACGCGAGCTGGGGAAGGAGCGAGGTAAGCCGCGCGGGGTAGGCGCCGGAGGTGTGGACGGCCGAGAGGAATCCCATGTCGTTCACCTCGGCGATCGCGTCGGCGATCGCCGCTTGGCGGAGCGGCTCGCCTCCGGAGAAGACGACCCCATCGAGCAGGCCCATGCGCCGGTCGAGCGTCGCGCGTACCTCGTCCCACGACACCGTTCCCGCGACAAGGGGGTCGACGAGATCGGGGTTCTGGCAGTACCCGCACGCCCACGGACATCCCTGGAGGAAGAGCGTCGACACCAGCCTCGTCGGCCAGTCGACCGACGAGAACGGCACGAACCCCGCGATCACGAGGTCCTGAGCGGTCATGTCAGGATCGCCGACTCCTGGAAGTGCACGCGCTCGGCGTGCTCGCCCTTCTTGCCAATGTTGAAGCTCGCGACGGGGCGGTGGTAGCCCATCACTCGGGTCCAGACCTCGCACGCCTGCGGTTCCTGGTCGGGGAACTCGATCGCGCACAGCGGGCACGTGGTGTGCTCGCCCTCGAGGTACCCGTGGAACGAGCAGATCGAGAAGGTCGGCGTCACCGTGATGTACGGCAGCCGCGCGGAGCTCAGCGCCCGCTTGACGAGCTGCTTGCACGCCTCGACGCTCGACACGCGCTCGCGCATGTAGAGGTGGAGGACCGTGCCGCCCGTGTACCGGGTCTGGAGGTCGGCCTGACGCTCGAGCGCCTCGAACGGGTCGTCCGTGAACCCCACGGGCAACTGGGTCGAGTTGGTGTAGTACGGCTGCTCGTCCGTGCCCGCCTGAAGGATCCCGGGGAAGCGTCGGCGGTCTTCCTTCGCGAAGCGGTACGTCGTGCCCTCGGCGGGAGTGGCCTCGAGGTTGTACAGGTGACCCGTCTCCTCCTGGAAGCGGACCATGGCCTCGCGCACGTGGTCGAGCAGCTCGCGCGCCATGTCCTCGCCCTCGGGAGAGGTGATGTCGTATGCGTCGTTCGTGAAGTTACGGATCATCTCGTTGACGCCGTTGATCCCGATGGTCGAGAAGTGGTTCCGCAGCGTCCCGAGGTAGCGCTTGGTGTACGGGAAGAGGCCGTCGTCGATGGCCTCCTGGATGACCTTGCGCTTCTCTTCGAGCGTTCCGCGTGCGATGCTCAAGCAGGTGGTCGAGCTGCGCGTACAGCCCGTCGCGGTCGCCCTTGAATCGGTAGCCGAGCCGAGCGCAGTTGATGGTGACGACGCCGACGGAACCCGTCTGCTCGGCCGAGCCGAATAGGCCGTTGCCGCGCTTGAGCAGCTCGCGTAGGTCGAGCTGAAGGCGGCAGCACATGGAACGGACCATGCGGGGCTCGAGGTCGGAGTTGATGAAGTTCTGGAAGTACGGGAGGCCGTACTTCGCCGTCATCTCGAACAGAAGGTCGGCGTTGGGGCTGTCCCAGTCGAAGTCCTTGGTGATGTTGTACGTCGGGATCGGGAAGGTGAACACCCGACCGGCCGCGTCGCCCGTCGTCATGACCTCGATGTAGGCCCGGTTGATCATGTCCATCTCGTCCTGGAGTTCGCCGTACGTGAAGTCCATCTCCTTGCCCGCGATGACGGGAACCTGACCGGCGAGGTCCTCGGGGCACGTCCAGTCGAAGGTGAGGTTGGTGAACGGCGTCTGCGTGCCCCAGCGCGACGGAACGTTGAGGTTGTAGATGAGCTCCTGAATGCCCTGGCGCACGTGCTTGTAGTCGAGTCCCTCGAAGCGGATGAACGGCGCCATGTAGGTGTCGAAGGAGCTGAACGCCTGCGCGCCCGCCCACTCGTTCTGAAGCGTGCCGAGGAAGTTGACGATCTGCCCGACGGCCGAGCTGAAGTGCTTGGCGGGGCTCGCCTCGACCTTGCCTGGAACGCCGTTGAAGCCCTCCGCCAGCAGCGTGCGCAGCGACCAGCCGGCGCAGTAGCCCGAGAACATGTCGAGGTCGTGGATGTGGAGGTCGCCGCTGCGGTGCGCCTCGCCGGCCTGCGGCGTGTACACGTGGCTGAGCCAGTAGTTCGCTATGACCTTGCCCGCGGTGTTCAGGATGAGCCCGCCGAGCGAGTATCCCTGGTTCGCGTTCGCGTTGACACGCCAGTCGCTACGGTCGAGATATTCCTGGACGGACTTCTCGACGTTGATGACGGGCTTGGCGCGTTCGACGGCGGCGATGGTCATGTCGACTCCTTTGGCTCATGAGTTCGCGTGCTACGAATCTTCCATGAGGCTAGTCCGAAAACCACTACATGTAGTGGTTCGGCGGCGTTTCTTGGCTATATGTAGTGCCAATTTCGCGATTCGGAGCCCGAATCGGGACTAAGGTCCCGGGTCGACGCGCCGCTTCCGAAAGCGCCGATATGACGCAAAGGTCACGCGATCTTGACTACTCCCCGAGCCTACGGCGAGGGTCTGACACCCGCGCCGCGCCTACGCGGGAACGTTCGCGCGCTCGGCCCGCTCGATCGCGTGCGTGAGGCGAGAAGCCCGCACCACGGCGAGAATCGCGACGAGCGCCGCGACTCCCGCGATCGAGTATCGGATGGCGTCGTTCGCACCCGAGCCGATGGTCAGGGTCACCACGGCGGGCGCGATGAGGAGCGCCACGAGGTTCATCACCTTGATGAGGGGGTTGATGGCTGGCCCTGCCGTGTCCTTGAACGGGTCGCCGATCGTGTCGCCGATGATCGTCGCCTCGTGCGCGGGCGAGTGCTTGCCGCCGTAGTGGCCGTCCTCGACGATCTTCTTCGCGTTGTCCCACGTGCCGCCGGAGTTGGACAAGAAGACCGCCATCAGCACACCCGTGCCAATCGCGCCGCCGAGGAAACCAGCCAGTGGCCCCACGCCCAGCCCGAATCCCACGATGATCGGAGCCGTCGCCGCGAGAAGCCCCGGCGTGATGAGCTCCTTCAGGGAGTCGCGCGTGCAGATGTCCACGACGCGGCCGTAGTCGGGCCGCTGCGTGCCCTTCATGATCCCGGGCATCTCCTTGAACTGGCGGCGCACCTCGAAAACGATCGCCCCCGCGGCCCGCGTCACAGCGTCGATCGCCAGACCGGAGAACAGGAAGACGACCGAGCCGCCCATGATGACGCCGACGAGCGTCAGCGGCGAGATGATCTGGTAGCTGTACATCGCCCCGACGACACTGTCGGCCGAGTACGCGAAGAATCCGCCAACGCCGGCCATCGCCTCGGAAACGGAGTTCTCGTACGCGCCGAACAGCGCCGTCGCCGCGAGGACGGCCGTCGCGATCGCTATGCCCTTGGTGATCGCCTTGGTCGTGTTGCCGACGGCGTCGAGGTCGGTAAGGATCTTCGCGCCTTCCTCGCTGATCTCACCCGACATCTCCGCGATGCCTTGCGCGTTGTCGCTCACGGGCCCGAACGTGTCCATCGCGACAATCACGCCGACGGTCGTCAGCAGCCCGCACCCCGCGAGGGCAATCAGGAAGAGGGCGAGGGTCAGCACGCCGCCTGCGACGAAGAACAGGATGACGATGGCGCCCGCGATCACCGTGGCGGTGTACACCGCGGACTCGAGGCCGACGCCGATGCCGGATAGCACGACGGTCGCGGCCCCGGTTCGCGAGGTGCGGGCGACGCGTTGCGTCGGGCTGTTGCGCGTGTCGGTGAAGTACCCGGTGAGCCACAGGATGAGGCCCGCGAGCCCGATGCCGACGAACACGGCGACGGTCGCGATCACGCGCGGATCCCCGTTGACGTTGTGAAGCGCCTCGCCCGCGAGTCCGGCGAACGAGGACGGCAGGTAGGCGAACGCGGCGACGGCAGACAATACCGCTCCGATAAACGCCGCAATGTAGAAGCCTCGGTTGATCGCGCGGAGCCCCGGTTCGCCCTCGCGGATCTGGGTAAGGAAGATGCCGAGTGTCGCGACGATCGCGCCGATACCCGTGACGATCAGGGGGAAGATCATCCCCTCCTCGCCGAACGCGGCCCTTCCGAGAATGAGCGCAGCGACGAGCGTCACGGCATACGACTCGAACAGGTCGGCGGCCATGCCAGCGCAGTCCCCGACGTTGTCTCCAACGTTGTCTGCGATCGTCGCGGCGTTGCGCGGGTCATCCTCGGGAATCTGCTGCTCGACCTTGCCCACCAGGTCCGCCCCAACGTCGGCCGCCTTGGTGAAGATCCCGCCGCCGACGCGCATGAACATCGCGAGCAGCGCCGCGCCGAACCCGAACCCCTCCAGCACCGCCGGTGCCTGATCGCGGAAGATGAGAACGACGAGGGCCGAGCCGCCGAGCCCGAGGCCCACCACGCCCATGCCGACGGCCCCTCCCGTCCGAAACGCGATGCGAGCCCCCTCGCGGCGACCCTCCGGGATGCCAGCTGCCGCGGAGACGCGCACGTTGGCGCGCACCGCGAGCCACATGCCCATGTAGCCGATGGTCGCGGAGGCACCCGCGCCCGCGAGGAAGAACAGCGAACGCCCCCAACGAACCCCCGCGTCGCCGGGAAGAAGAAAGAGGAGGGCGAAGGCGACGGCGGCGAAGACCGCCAGCGTCTTCATCTGCCGGGTTAGGAACGCCTGGGCGCCTTCCTGGACCGCCGCGGCGACCTCGCGCATCTTCGGCGTGCCGTCGCGTCGGCCCAACACCCAGCGGCGCAGAAGCCATGACGCGACGAGCGCGGCGCACGAGACGGCGCCGATGGCAATCAGGACGACGACGCTCGTGTGACCGATCGTGACCGTGGTTCCAGCCTGAGCGAGCATGCGTCCTCCTTGACGGCGCGGGCGCGAGGAAATCGACCCGCGCTCCCGTGAATACCGGCGAGTCTAAGGGAACAATGGACCCCGGGGGAAAGGGTGGGCTTACCCAACGTTTCCCCCTCGATGTTCGTCACATTCTGCAGGAGGGCCCGCCGGGCTCCGACGGAGGACCAGATGAGCGACTGGCACGAGGCAATGGACGGCCTGATCCGCGATCGCGAACGCGCGCTCCTCGGATACGCGTACCTGGTGTGCGGAAACGCCACCGATGCGCAAGACCTTGTCCAGGACGCGTTGGTCAAGACGTTCTCGCGCCCCCGCCCGGGTCTCACGGCCCTCAAAGCGGAGGCCTACGTGCGCCGCGCTATCACCACGCTCTACGTCGACCGCTACCGCCGCCATCAGCGGTGGCTAGCTGTACAACACCTCTTCCGTCCGAACGACGGCCGGGCCGCCGAGATACCGGAGCTCGACATGAGCGCCGACATTCGCGCCGCGCTCGACCTCCTTCCTCCGCGAGAGAGAGCGTGCGTCGTGCTGCGCTTCTTCGACGACCTGACGGTGCCCCAGATCGGGCGCCAACTCGGGATCGCCGGTGGAAGCGTCAAGCGCTACCTCGCCGACGGGATTGCCCGTCTCGAGCGGAGCCTCGGACCGCTCGAAGACGCCTCCGTAGAAACCGCCGTCGCCGACACCTACCGGTGACGGCGGGCCCAGAAAGGACATCGACATGACAAGGCTTTCCGATCTTCTCCGCGGGGCAGCCGACCGCGCGCCCGTGGGAGAGAACTCTGTTGCACGCGACCGCGTGGCCCGACGAGTCCGCCTTAACCGCGGGATTCGCGGCGCAGGCAACGGCCTCGCTGGCGTCGGCGCCGCCGCGCTCGTTGTGGTCGCCCTCGTCCAGCCCGGCTTCGGCGTGGGATCGAAAGATAGCGGCGCGCCCAACGCGGCGGCGGCACCCCGGCCCGCCAACGACGGAGTGGGCGCCGGCGAATCGGCTCTCGCCCCCGACACCCGCCTCGCCGACTGGGGAACGTGCGGCTCCTTCCCCCTTCAGGATTACGGCTCAGGCGGGTCCGACTCCCTCGGCATCACGGTCGGCTTCGACGGCAACCAGACGCCCGACGGCGGATCGACCATCGAGGTCCCGTACACGATCACAGCCCACGACGCGACAGACGTCTCGACGCAGGGACCGACCATCGTCGTGCTGTGGCAGGGGATGGTCGTTGCCTCGGTAAGCGGCTCTGGCACCGACGAGGTACTCGCGCTCGCTGACGGAGACACCTCCATCGACAAGACGGTGTCGCTGCCCCTCGTCGACTGCTTCGACGGGAACCCCTTGCCCGCGAGCAAGTACGAGCTCGTCGTGAGCCAGGCCTTCACGGACGTCGAGCCCGTCGTCGAGCCGGCCCCGATTCCGGAACCGACGTTGGTCCCGGACCTGCCCGTCACGCCGAGCGCGGCACCGAGCGCGGAACCGAGCGCGCAGCCGCTCCCCCCCGCGACCGGATCCGCCGCCACCGACGCGGTCGAACCCGATATCGCGCCTCTCCCTGTGGAGCCCTACGGTTGGGACGTCCGCGTGACGTCGGAGCCGATCGGCTTCGCCATCGCGGGCGATCCGGTGGACAACCCGTTCGCGCAGTACTACCCCGAGCCGTGGAGCCCGCCCGCGCCACCGTCCGACGTCCTCTCGCCGGACATGGCCCGCACCCTGTTCGACGCCGCCGCGACCACCACTCCGTGGACCATGGCCGCGGGAACGTCGCGCTGGATCCTCCCGAATGGAGCCGGAGGGCGCGAAACCTTCGCGGCCGAGCAGGCGTACTACGGGTGCAGTTGGGACGGCACGACCGGACTGACGTTCCCCGAACGTTCGGCCGATCTTGGGCTCGTATCCACCCAGGCCACCATTCCGGGCCAGGTCTCCGTGAGCTACGGATGGGTGGTCGACAACAACCCGGAGATCACCCTCGCCGTGACGAACACCTCGGAGTACTCGCTTCCCGGGTTCTACGGCGAGCCGAACCGCAATCTGTACCTCGTCAAGGACGGAAAGGTGGTCGCGCAAGCCTTCCCCGCGAACGTTGACCCGTACGGCGGTCCGTACATCATGAAGGGCGGGATGGCCGTCGATACGGACCCGGCAAGCGACGGCGCCTCCGGCGAGGACTACTGGGGAACGCTCGCTCCGGGCGCCTCCATCTCCGGGACATACCTGTGGCGAGACGTGAACATGTGCTCCGGCGACGGTTCCTCGAGCCTTGCGGCTGGCACGTACACGCTCCTGACGATGCAGAGCGTTTCCCTCCAGCAGTACGGGACGACGAGTACCGGCGGCATCGTTCCGCCGATCCCGGAGCCGCTCATCGACCCGAACCTCGCGGCCTCCTCCGGCGAGGCTTCCGCCGACGGGGGCGCGATCGAGCCCGCGATCGGCGTCGCGGTGGCGCCCTACCAGGAAGATTGGCTCGAGATGCAGGTGTGGACCTCGCTCGGAAGTGTGACAATCACCACGCACTGACCCCCTCCCGCCGTCGGCCCTCGCCTTCCATACTGGAGAGGCGGGGGCCGACGACGCCGGAACGCAACGGAGCGGTGTGGCTTTTCTCACAATTTCCGCACGGACCCCAAGGGTTTTGGCGTCGGCCTCGTATTGGTAAGTGAGGGCGGTCGCACGGACGGCCCGCGGAGAGGGGACCATGCCGAATTGGGCCGACACCCTGGAAGAGCTGGTTCGCCAGCGCGGTGGCGCTCTGATTTCGTATGGCTACCTCTTGACCGGCAACAGCCGGGACGCAGAGGACCTCTTCCACGACGCAGTCGTGAAGACGTTCTCCCGCGGCAAGTCGAACGTGTCGGCGGGCGAGGCGGAAGCCTACGTCCGGCGCGCGATGTTCTCTGCGCATATGGACGCGGGACGTAGGAATCAGGCCTGGCGCCGGATCTTCCACCTCCTGCGGGAAGACTCGTCCAGTGCTTCTCGAGCCTCATCGGTCGAGTTCCGGACGGATCTTCAAGAAGCGCTGCGTCACCTCACTCCGCGCGAACGGGCTTGCACCGTTCTGCGTTTCTTCGACGACCTCACGGCCGTGGCAATAGGCCGCGAACTCGGTATTTCCGAGGGCGCGGTGCGTCGGTACCTATCCGACGCGGCGGTGAAACTCCGCGGCCACCTCGGAGCTCTCGAAGAGAACACCTCAACTGGCGTTGATTACAGCACCATCGAGGCCCCTGCGACACGGCAAAGGACACACTAGCCATGAACATCAACGAGCAGATGAACCAGCTCGGTCAGATCGGCTCCGTCGGCTACTCGCCGTCGGACAGCACGATCGACGAGCTGCTTTCCCGGACACGCCGCGCACGCGCTGTGCGACAGGGTTCCGCCGCAGCCATCGGCTCAGTGAGCGCAATCGCCCTGGGCCTCGTCGGCGCACAGGTATACGTCACCATTCAGAGCCGTCACGACGCCGCAACCCAGGACCGCAACCTGATCGACAACCTGCCGACGGCCTTCGACTTCGAGAAGCAGTACGGATCCGGCTTCACCGGCCAGGACGAGGCCACGAGGGCCGCGCTGGACAAGATCTACGACGAACTCAACATCGCGGCACAGATCGAAGCGAAGCACCTCGCGGAGAAGAAGGCGGCCGAAGCGAAGGCTGCAGCTGCTGCTGCCGCAGCTGCGAAGGCGAGCCGCCGCGACGTCCTCGACCTACGAGGAACACCCGTCGGCTAGGGGGGCCTAAGTACAAGAGCCCCGCCACGAACTGCCAGTGGGTCTATCGCGACACGGAGTCTACCTTGACCCGGCTGACGGTGCCTGTAGCGGTGACCAAGGCTCCGACTTCAGCGGCACCGGCTACTACGCTGCGAGTGACAAGAAATGGTACTCAACGCGATTACCGCCAGTTCGGCACGGCAGATATATAAATGGGAAGCGTTCATCGGACACGGCTCGGCGAAAGCTACAAGAAGATCGTCAAGCCTGCGAACGGCACGGTACCCAAGACTGGACGACTACTGACTCGCGGTCGGCAAGGTCTACACCAACTAAGTCACGGAATACCGGTACACGGGCTCCGACCTTGCGTCGTCGAGTAGCCTCCGTTGCACTGGCACGCGCACGACGTCTCGGGCACGACGTGCATCTCCGCGCACAAGGTCGAACTGTGAACAAGTACGGCACGTGGCGCGCCACGATGAGCGGCGGTAGCCAGCTGCGAACCCGAACAAGGCTACTGGATGCTCACGGATCAACCAGCGAACTACAAGTGGTTCAGTCCGGAAGCCGCTACTACAACATCGCCACACCGCCGGATGGATGGGAGTGGTCAGGGACGGCATGGGTGGAGACGACGCCTCCTCCGCCGCCGGACCCGAGCCCTCGACGCCCCTGCGACGGCGTAAGACTCCCGAGCGCGGAGCGGTTCCCTCAGCCCGCTCCGTGCTCGGGCCCTCTCGGGGAAGGGATGCGAGCGGGCGACTCGACAGCACATCGAGTCGCCCGTTTCGCTGTCTTCTCGCGTATCTCGCGCCTGCCCTCGCCGTCACTCGCACGACGCCGAAGGGACTTTCCACGGCGACCTCGACCGTGACGGCACCCCGCGACGACACCGCGCACCGCTCCAGCGTCACGCCCCACCGCGCGGCGACCGCCCTGGCCTGCGCGCACGGGGCGTAGGCACCCTCCTCGCGCGACCGCCCCAACGCCCGCAGATCCCGCGCGCTCTCCGCGGCGGCGAGGGCAGATTCGTCCGCCGCGCCGCGCGCCCGCGAGGACGCTACGGCGAGAGAGCCCGCGCCCGCGACGGCCACCACGAGGACGACGGCGATCGCCACGATCGCGGTTGCGACGATCGTCATGGAACCCCGGTCGTCAGCCCTGAGCGCGCGCAACGGCATCCCCGTGAAGGCGGGGGCCCCACGGTGCGGGAGCGTCGACCGTCACCACCCACCATTCGCCGTCGCGGACAACGGTGACCGTGGCGTCGGGTCCCGCGATCTGCCTGCCCACCTCTCGCGCGGCAGGGGCGGAGTCCACCAGCGCGGCACGCGCGGCCTCGTTCGCGGCATGCTGGACGCGCACCGCACCGACGCCCCACGTCGCCGAACCCACGATCAGCCCGAGGACGAGCGCGACCGCGGGTAGCACGGCCGCGAATTCGACGGTCGCCGAGCCGCTGTCACCTCGCGGACAGGTACGTCTCCTCACGAGCCCGCGCCGAGCGCGGATCGCACGAGCCCGAGAAGCATCTCCCGCACCTCCGGAGACTTGAGCAGCGCCACGAGCACCGCGGCGAAGCCCGCGGCCGCCACCGTGACGATCGCGTACTCGGTCGTCGCGGAGCCGCGGTCCGGTTCATCCATGAGCCGATCCATCGTTTCTCCCTTCCGTCGTTTCTTCGACTGTCATTTCTTCGAGCCGTCGCCTCATGGCGACACCGTTTCGAGTCCCATGCCCCGTGCGACAGCGAGCAGCAACGGGACGACGCCCAGCACCACGAACGAGGGCAGTAGGCACAGGGCGAGAGGAAGCGCCACGCGCACGCCGAGCCGCGCGGCGGCGCGCTCCGCGTCCGTGCGTCCCGACTCGACGGCGGACTCCCGTACCGACCTGAGCGTCGGGAGCGGCGAAGCCCCCGCCGTCCACGACGATCGCAGCGCTCGCGCCAAGGGATCGTCGGCGCCGCGGTGACGCCCCCAGGCGACCTCCCACGAGCTCCCCGCCGCTAGATCGTCCGCCACGGCCACGAGCGAGGCCCCGTCCTCGTCGGCGAGCGCGTACCCAGCAGCCTCGATGGCCGCGCGGACGTCGAGACCGGCGACGACGGCGGCCTCCGCGAGGGCGAGCGGCAGCGCAACGGCCTCGGCGTCCGCCCCGGCTACAGCCGCGCGCTCCGTCAGGGCCCGAATCCACCGCTGGCCCGCGAGCCATAGCCCTCCGCCCGCGGCCAGGAGGATCCACCCGATCGGGGTGGTGGCGAGCAGCGTGAGCGCGCGCGAGTCGACGGCCATGGCGAGCGCCCACCCGGCGACGGGGAGCCACCGGAGAACCGCGCCGCTCGCCTCGGGTCCAGCGAGCGCGAGCTCGCGGGCGACGACGGATCGTTCACGCGCGCGTTCGCAGTCGGCGATGGTCACGAGCACGTCCGCGAGCGGGGCTCCCGAGCGGTGAGCCAGACGCCCGGCGGCTCGGAGCGCCCGCGTCGAGGCGCGATCCGCAGGCAACACGGGGGCCCCGTCGGCTTCGGTAGCTGCGTCGAACGCGTCGCGCCAGGTCTGCGCGGGCGTCGCGCCCGCTCGTAGCAGTCCTATGGCGTCCGTCGTAGCGAGGAGGGTCGAAGTGCTGGCTGGCCGTGTCACGCCGCGACCCTCAGCGCCGGCGGCGCCTCGACAGCCGCAGCAGGCAGGATCGCCTCGAGCTCGCTCCATCCGGGGCCGCGCTCCACGACGCCGTCGCGCCCCACCCGCACCGCCGTTTCGATGCGGAGCCTGCTCTCGCGCGTCCTCCCTCCGAGCCGCAGCACCCCGATCTCGCAGATGCGCCTGCCCGGTCCGGCCGCGTCGAGATGGATGACGGCTTCAAAGGCGGCTGCGGCGTACAGATCGGTCGCGTGCGCGTCCATGCGGGCGAGCGCCCCCAGCGCCGCGAGCCGCGCGGGTACGTCGGCGGCCGCGTTCGCGTGCAGGGTTGCCATGCCTCCCCGGTGCCCGGTGTTGAGGGCGGTGAGCACGTCCCGCACCTCCGCTCCCCGACACTCGCCGAGCACGATGCGGTCGGGGCGCATCCGGAGCGCCTCGCGCACGAGCCTCGACAGATCCACCGCCCCTGCGCCGTCGACGTTGGGCCTGCGCTCGACCATCCGGACGACGTGCGGGTGGTTGGGGTTGACCTCGCCAGCCTCCTCGATGATCACGATGCGCTCGCGGGGATCGACCAGGGAGAGCAGGCTCGCGAGCAGTGTGGTCTTGCCGCTCCCCGTGGCACCGGTGAGGAGCAACGACGCCCGTGCCTGGACCAGCCCGGCGAGCACGGGAGAGAGCACGGGGGCGAGCATCCCGGACAGCTCCAGGTCTCCGAGTGTGAGCGCGCCGGATCTCACCGTTCGTAACGAAAGAACCGCGCTCCCCTCGACCACGGGCGGGAGCGCAGCGTGGAGCCGTGTGCCGTCGGGAAGGCGCGCGTCGACGAGCGGGGAAGCGTCGTCGAGGCGCCGGCCCCCCAACGAGGCGAGGCGCACGGCGAGTTCGCGCACGTCTGCGGCGGTCCCGAGGTTCGTCGCGGCCCGTTCGAGGCCGACGCCCCGATCGATCCATACCTCCTGCGGGCCGTTGACGAGGACGTCCGTCACTCCCGGCGTCTCCAGCAGCGCTTGAAGGGGGCCGGCGAACGAGACGCGCGAGAACGACATACGCCCGAGGCTCCCGGAGCGACAGCCCACACGCGTAGCCCGCCCTTCCCGCCGTCGGACGTCGTCACCGCATCGCAACCTGGGGACACCGGAATGTCCGGAGTTTCGGCCCCAGGTCAACGCCGCAGCCGCTTCGCCCTCGTAGACTTGGGGTCGGGAGGGGCCCATGGCGAACCACGGCACGACCGCCGCTTTCTTCGACCTCGACAAGACGATCATCGCGAGGTCATCCGCGACCGCGTTCTCGCGCGACTTCCGCGAGAGCGGCCTGCTGAAGACGAGCGACGCCCTCCGCACCGCATACGCGCACTTCCTGTTCTCCGTCGGCGGCGCCGACGCGCGCCAGACCGCCCGCCTGCGCGACGCCCTCGCCGAGACGATCGAGGGCTGGGAGGCCGCCAAGGTTCGCCGCATCGTGGAGGAGACGGTCAAGGAGCTCATCGACCCGATCGTGTACGAGGAGGCCCTCGCCCTCATCCGCCGCCACCAGGCGAACGGCCGCGACGTGGTCATCGTCAGCGCCTCGGGGACCGAGGTGGTCGCCCCCATCGCGGAGCTGCTCGGCACCGAGCACTACATCGCCTCCCAGATGGAGACCAAGGACGGCGTCTACACCGGCAAGATCAGCCTCTACGCCTTCGGCCCCTACAAGGCCGACGCGATCCGCGCGTTGGCGAAGGAGCGGGGCTACGACCTCGAGCGCAGCTACGCCTACTCGGACTCCATCACCGACTCCCCGATGCTCGACGCCGTCGGCTACGGCTTCGCCATCAACCCCGACCGCGCCATGCGTCGCGCGGCCGCGGCGCACGGATGGGGCGTCCTCCACTTCCGCCGCCCCGTCGCCCTTCGCGCGAGCGACCGCCGACGCGGCGCGGTCGTCGGAGCTGCCGTCGCGGGCGCCGCCGTCACCACGGCGCTGATCTGGTGGGGCGTGACGCGCCGCCGCAGAAACCCCGAGGTTTTCTAGAGCGCCCCAACCGATCCGGCGCCCCGGCCGTTCAAGCCCCAGAAGCGGCACACTGGCATCGGAGGCGGCATGAGCGGCTGGCGAGATCTGGCGACGGAGGTCGTCGACGCGCGATACCCGTCGCTCGTCGCCTACGGCATCCTGCTCACTGCGAGCCGTCCCGACGCCGAGGATCTCGTCCAGGACGCCCTCGTCAAGGTGTTCTCGCGCTTCCGTCCGCTCCCCAGCGTCGCAGCTGCCGACCAATACGTCCGCCGCGCCATGCTCACGCTCTATCTCGACCGGACCCGTCGCGGCACGCTGTGGCGTCGCGTCAGGGGAACCGTCGCGTCGGACGACGCCGTGGTCGGGCCCGAGGACGCCGTGGTCGCGGGTACGGACGTCCGCGCGGCCCTCGCCGCGCTCAGCCCGCGCGAGAGGACGTGCGTTGTGCTTCGGCACTTCGACGACCTGTCGACTCGCCAGGTCGCCGAGGCGACCGGCCTCGCCGAGGGAACCGTCAAGCGCTATCTCAGCGACGCGCTCGCCAAGCTGGGAACCGAACTTACCGAACCGACCGAACGGGCAGACGTCGTCGCCCATCGCGCATCAAGGAGGAACTGACATGAATGCCATCGAACGCGAGCTTCGCTCGGTCTTCGAGGACGAGCGGCGCACGATCGCCACACCCGAGGGCCTCGCCGACTCCGTCACAACCCGCATCCGACGCCGACGCATGGGAAGCGCCGTCGGCGCGACCGTCAGCACGCTCGCCGTCGCGGGTGCAGCTGCCACGGTGCCGCTGGCGTTCTCGCACCTCGGGTCGTCCACTGTGACTCCGGCCGCCACTGCCGACCCGACTGCGTACGACGCCGAAATGAAAAACATGGCGCACAACGCGTTGGGCCTTCAGTGCGGCGATCCGGTCTCGGAAGCCGGTATGCGCGAGCGAGCTGGCGACGACACCTACGTCTTCGTTGGGCCGATCGACGTACCCGAGCCCGCGTCGGGCGGCCCGGCCGACGGGATCGTCGTCAACGGGGGCGACTACGTTTATGGGGTGTACGCGCGCGACGGGGTCGTCGTCGGGTTCTCCGCGATGCGTCCGTTCACCTTCGATGACACGCCTGGGTTGAAGCGCGTCGAACTCTCGTTCGAGGCGTGCCCCTCGGTGCTCGACGACTCGACGGGAGGGCTCCTCCCGGGAACCTACTTCGAGTACCTGGTCACTGACGGGACCGCGACCAACCTGGACGGCTCGGCCATCGACGGAACGGTAGCGCCCTAGGGCGTCTCGCGGACGGGCGCGACGGCTCGCGACATGAGCGCCGCGACCCCGAGCGTCCCCGCGACCCCGAGGAGGGCGATAGGGAGCGACGTCGCCTCAGCGATGTAGCCGATGGTCGGCGGGGCGACGATGAACCCGATGTAGCCGAGCACCGCGACGGCACCAAGCCCCTCCGCCGCCGTACGCCCGTGCGCGGCGCCCGCAGAGAAGACGAGCGGGACGGTGTTCGCGAGCCCGATCCCCATGATGCCGAATCCGATCACGCCCGCCCACGGCGTCGCGACGATCATCCCGAGCGCGAGGCCCAAGCCCGCGAGGCCCGCACCCGAGGCGAGAAGCACCACGGGGCCCACGCGCTTGTTGATCGCGTCCCCCAGGAAGCGGAAGACGGCCATCGTTAGGGAAAGCGCGCCGTACCCGAGCGCGGCGAACTCCGCCGTGGAGCCGAAGTTCTCCTTCAGGACGAGCGCGCTCCAGTTCTCCACGGCCCCCTCGGCCGCGAGGACTATGAGCGCGATGAGGCCGATCAGGAGAAGCGCGCGGGTGGGCCAGCGGAATCCTGCGGACGCGGCTTCCTCGGCACCGCGCGTCGCGGGCGGCAGCGCGCGGAAGCTCACCCACGCACCTGCGAGCGCCAGCACGGCCATGCCCACCATGTGCTCCACCGGCGTGGCGCCCGCGCGGATCACGATGAACGCGATGATCGAACCCACGAGAGCGCCGAGGCTGAACATCCCGTGGAACCCGGACATCAGCGGCTGGCCCGCGCGATGCTCCACGTCAGCTGCCACGGCGTTCATCGCGAGGTCCATCGACCCGATTGCAGCGCCCCAGGCGAGAAGGGCAAGCACGAGCGTCCAGAGGCTCGGCGCGGCGACGGGTAGGGGTGCGACGACGGCGAGCATCACGCCCGCGATCATGGCGAGGCGGTGCGCACCGATCCTCGCGCTGATGTGTGCGGCGAACGACATCGCGGAGACCGAACCGATCGCGCCCGCGAGAAGCGCGGCGCCGAGGACGCCCTCGGACAGGTTCAGGTGCTCTTTCACGTCGGGAACGTGGGGCGCCCACGAGGCGAGTAGCAACCCGTTGACGAGGAACGTCACGGATACGGCGACGCGAGGCCGCCGGAGCCAGGCGATCACGCGTCGGCCTTCGCTGCGCGAGCGCCGACGCCCGGAGAAACGCCCCTCGAGGAACGGCCTCTCGATGAGGTGCCACGACAGCGTCGCGACCCCGTAGCTGACAATCAGCACGAACGATCCGATCTCGAGTAGGCGCCACAGGTCCTTCACGACGCCGTAGGTGAGGAAGTCCACCTCGAGCGCGCGCCCCACCCACAGGATGATGAGGTAGTGCCAGATGTACAGGCCGAAGGAGATCTTGGCGGTGTACCGGAAGAACGGGTTATCGAAGACGCGCCCCAGCACGCGGCTGTACGCGAGCCCAACCAGCAGGACGGCGACGAGCCCGGCGAGGATCGGGAAGAAGTACGGCTGGTGCTGAAGGCTCAGCGTGTTATCCATCTCCACGGGGTAACGCTTCAGCCAGAACAGCGTGGCGATCCCGGTCGCCGCGAGCGCAGCCGCGGCGTCGAACCCCCAGTGGCGTCGCCCGTCGTGGAACACCTTCCACATCGCGATGAAGCCGGCGGCGAATATACCGAGCGTGAAGTGCCCGAAGAATCCGACCGGGTTGTAGTCGGGCATCCAGACCTTCGCCCCGCCGAGCAGGCCGAACTGCCACCCGCGGCCGTCGTTGCCTGGCACGAACGTGTGGATCACCCACTGGTTGACCAGCAGGATGAACGCGAACACGCCGATCCAGTACCCCCACGCGATCCTCCTGCCCCGCCGCTTGATCGCGAACAGCGCGAGCATGAACAGCGGCAGGAGCACGTAGCAGAACACCTCGAAGCCGATGGACCACAGGGGCGCGTCCCTCTCGGTCGGGAAGAACGTCACCCAGTGGAACTCCGAGGTGAAGGTCGCTCCCGCGATCAGGCGCCGGATCGGCTGGATCACGTGGATGCCGTCGCGGCCGGCGAGAAACGCGGACACCCAGAAGCTGACGGCGAGCGCCGCGTAGAAGCCCGGCATGATGCGGGCCGCGCGCCTCGCGACGAAGTGACGGATGCTCGGGTGAGGTCGCTTCTCGAAGTACGCGCGCCAGAACGGGTAGCTCAGGAGCATTCCCGAAAGCACGAAGAACACGCTGACGCCCGAGGCGCCCTTGATGATCACGGCGTGGAGGTCCTGGACCCCGGAGCTTTGGATCCCGGCGTCGAACTTCTGAAAGATGTGGTGGAATACGACGCCCAACGCGGCGAGCGCGCGCACGCCATCGGCCCCCGAGATGCGCCCCTTCGGCGGGGCGTCCGTGGTCGCCATGGGGCGAGACTATCGGACGCTCAGACGGGCCTGAGCACCCGCGCTAGCCGGACTTGCGCCGGAACTCTCCGTGGGCGTGAGAACGGCCGTCGCCGCCCAGCGGGCGACCAACGCCCCGTATCCCCGTACCGAGGTTCGATGAGCCCGGCCCGCCGGAAGCGTCGGCCATTGCCTGCTGCGGATCGCCCTTCTTCAGCGCGGCGAGAAGCGCCTTCGCCTCCGCGCCGCGCAGCATCTTCACGAGCCTGCCATGGTGGAAGACGGCGATCTCGCCCGTATTCCGTTCGCGGTACTCGAATCCTTCTGGTGACGTCATGCCACCATCGTGTCACAGGCTGGCGGGCTCGCGACATGGCCCGACGTCGCGGCGTAGTCTGGAGCGGAACCGCGCGGGTGCGCGTTCTTCTTTCGGACACTCACGTAGAACAGGGGGCGCTATGACACGCGCGCAACGCAAGACGGGGGCACGCTCGTCCTCACCGTGGCACTCACGATGGCGCTCGCCGCTTGCTCGTCGAGCGCGGGAACGTCCGGGGATCCCAACTCGACGTCGACCGCGAGCGCACCTGCCCTCATCGAACCCACCGTGAGCCCGACGGTTCCCATGTCTCAAGCCGGGACGCTCGTGGACGTCACGGAGGACGAGTACTCCATCATCCTGTCCAAGGAAAACTTCTCCCCCGGCACCTATACGTTCGTGGTGGTCAACGCGGGCAAGATCGCGCACAACCTTCACGTCAGCGGGCCGGACATCGAGGACGCGGCGTCGGCCAACATGGCGCACGGCGACTCGACGACGCTCACCGTCACCTTCGGCTCGGGCGAGTACCACCTGTTCTGCGGATCCGGCACGGACCGCGAGAAGGGGATGGACGCGACCATCATCGTGCCCTGACCCTTAGCCGGGCCGTGTGAAACCATGTCCCCATGACCTCGGCGGCGTCGGGCGACGGGAAGATCGGCTTCTGGGCCGTTGTCTCCATCGGCGTGGGCGGCATGGTCGGCGGAGGGATCTTCGCGGTCCTCGGGCTCGCGGTTCAGTTGGCGCACGGAGGCACGCCCCTCGCCTTCGCCCTTGCAGGAGTGATCGCGCTGCTCACGACCCACTCCTACGCGCGCCTGAGCGTGGCATACCCGAGCCGCGGCGGCACCGTCACGTTCCTCAACCGCGTGTTCGGTGCGGGGCTCGCGACGGGGAGTCTCAACGTCCTGCTGTGGCTGAGCTACGTCGTGATGCTCTCGCTGTACTCCTTCGCGTTCGGTAGCTACGGAGCGACGTTCTTTCCCACGAGCGTCCACACGGTGGCCAAGCACGGCCTCATCACCTTCGTGATCATCCTGATCGCGGGTCTCAACCTCCTGAGCGCCAGGGCGATCGGGCGGGCCGAGAAGTGGATCGTCGCGCTCAAGATCGTGATCCTGGTCGGGTTCGTCGGCGCGGGGCTCGCCACCGTGGACCCGGCCCGCCTCGCGACGTCCGCGTGGTCCGCGCCGCTGCCGCTCGTCGCAGGAGGGATGATCATCTTCCTCGCGTACGAGGGCTTCGAACTCATCGCCAACACGGCCCAGGACGTCCGCAGCGCGCCCCGCACCCTGCCGCGCGCGTACTACACGGCCGTCGGCTTCGTCATCGCCCTCTACGTCGCCGTCGCGGTGGTCACCGTGGGGAACCTCGCCGTCGACAAGATCGTCGCGGCGGAGGACTACGCGCTCGCCGAGGTGGCGCGGCCGTTCCTGGGACAGGCGGGCTTCACGCTCATCGCCATCGCCGCGATGCTGTCGACGGCGTCGGCGATCAACGCGACGCTGTACGGGACCGCGCGCCTCAGCCGCTCCATCGCCGAGGACGGGGAGCTACCGTCGTCGCTCGAGAAGACCGTGTGGGGCCAGCCCGTACGCGGCATGCTCATCACGGCGGCGCTCACCCTCGTGGTCGCGAACGCGTTCGACCTGTCCTCGATCGCGACGCTCGGCAGCGCAGGGTTTCTGTTAATCTTCGCCGCGGTGAATGCCGCGAACGCGAAGCGGGAGCCCCGCGGGGGCGGAACGATCGTCTCGATCGCGGGCGTCGTGGCCTGCGTCGCGGCACTCGCCGCGCTCGTGTGGCAAACCGCGACGACGGAGCCCGCGAAGACGCTCGTGCTCGCCGCGATGATCGTCGTCGCCGTCGGCGTCGAGGCCGTCTACCGAATGGCGGGGCGACGCGGCCCCCGCGCGACGACCCTGTAGCCAAGGCGTCGTGCGCGCCCTAGCGTGGGAGGTGCGGCCGATGCGCGGTCGCCGCGACAAGGAGGTCGCCATGCCGAATACGGTTGCCAGAATCACCGAGATCAGCGCGTCGAGCGACGTGAGCTTCGAAGACGCCGTCGGCGTCGGGATCGAACGCGCCACCAAGACGCTTCGCGGCGTGACGGGGGCGTGGGTCAAGGATCAGAAGGTGGAAGTGAAGAACGGGACGATTACGGCGTACATCGTGCACCTCGCCGTCACGTTCATCCTCGACGACTGACCCTCGCGCGAGGCGACCTTCTCTCCGGGAGATGGCCAGCGCCTCCCTGCAGGCAGATTCGGTCGAAACGGAGGCGTTTTCCGACCGCCGTTGCCTGCAGGGGCGTTGTAACCGCCCGGATACTCCGTTTGGCGACCGCGAACGCCTGCAGGGACGCTTCGGCCGCGCGCGACCCGGGGTAGCAGTCGCCGTAGCGCCGTGTCACGATAGGGACCGTGCCCCAGGCTTCCTCGCTTCCCGAAAACGCGTCCCTCGTCGACGACGGCGACGAGACGTTCGCCGTGCCCGTCGTCAAGGCCCCCGCGCACCCGCACGAGGCGCTCCCTGACGATCGCTACCTTGACCGCGAGCTCAGTTGGCTCGCGTTCAACGAGCGCGTCCTCGAGCTCGCGGAGGACAAGCACACGCCGCTGCTCGAGCGGGTGTTCTTCCTTGGCATCTTCGCCTCGAACCTCGACGAGTTCTTCATGGTGCGCGTCGCGGGGCTCAAGCGCCGCATCGCCGCAGGCTTCGCCGTTCCGTCCGCTACGGGGATGAGCCCGACGCGCCTGGTGGAGGCGCTCACCGCGCGCGCCCACGCGCTGATGGACCGGCACGCGGACATCTTCACCGAGCACGTGCTACCCGCCCTGGCCAAGGAGGGCGTGCGCATCGTTCACTGGGACGAGCTCGAGGACCGCGAGCACGAGCGGCTGCGCAGCCTGTTCAAGCGCGACATCTTCCCCGTGCTCACCCCGCTCGCCGTGGACCCCGCGCACCCGTTCCCCTACATCTCGGGCCTGTCCCTCAACCTCGCCGTCGAGGTTCGCGATCCCGATTCGGGCAAGACCAGGTTTGCGCGCGTGAAGGTTCCGGAGACTCTCCCCCGCTTCCTTGTTGTCGACGCCAAGGGCAAGGCCTCTCAGGTGGCGGACGCCTCCGCGCTCGACCTCGAGCCGCGAAGCTTCGTCCCGCTCGAGGACGTCATCGCCGCGCAACTCGACTACCTGTTCCCCGGCATGGAGGTTCTCGCCCACTACACGTTCCGCGTCACCCGCAACGAGGACGTCGAGGTGGAAGAGGACGACGCCGAGAACCTCCTCAAGGCGATGGAGCAGGAGCTCCAGCGGCGCCGCTTCGGTCCGGCGGTCAGGCTCGAGGTTGCGGACGACCTGCCGCCCCGGATCCGCGAGTTGCTGGTGCGGGAACTCCAGATCACGGACGACGACGTGTTCCAGCTGCCCGCGCCGCTCGACCTCACCGGGCTCGAGGTGATCGCGTCGCTCGATCGTCCCGAGCTTCGCTACCCCGCGTTTCGCCCGACGACGCACCACCAACTCGCCCCGGTGGAGTCGGCCCAGGAGGCCAACGTTTTCGCGGCGATCGCCCGCGGCGACGTGCTGCTCCACCACCCGTACGACTCGTTCTCCACGTCCGTCCAGGCGTTCCTGTCCCAGGCCGCCCGCGACCCGCGCGTCCTGGCCATCAAGCAGACGCTGTACCGGACGTCGGGCGACTCGCCCATCGTCGACTCCCTGATTGAGGCCGCATCCAATGGCAAGCAGGTGCTGGCGATCGTGGAGATCAAGGCCCGATTCGACGAGAAGCGCAACATCTCGTGGGCGCGCAAGCTGGAGGAAGCCGGCGTGCACGTGGTCTACGGCCTGGTGGGCCTCAAGACCCACTGCAAGCTCTCGCTCGTGGTCCGCCAGGAGGACTCGGGGCTGCAGCGCTACTGCCACATCGGCACCGGCAACTACCACCCGCGCACGGCTCGCCTGTACGAGGATTACGGCCTGCTGACGCGCGACCCGGACCTCGGTGCGGACCTCACCAAGCTGTTCAACCAGCTCTCGGGCTACGCCCCCAAGGCGAAGTTCCGCCGCCTGCTCGTCGCGCCCACGAGCGTGCGCACCGGGCTGATCGAACGCATAGACGCCGAGGCCGCCCGGGCGCGCGAGGGCGCCGAGGCATGGGTGAAGATCAAGGTCAACGCCATCATCGACGAGCAGACCATCGACGCTCTCTACCGGGCGTCACGCGCGGGCGTGAAGGTGGACATCGTGTGCCGAGGCACGTCCGCGCTCCGGCCCGGCGTCCCCGGGCTCTCGGACAACATTCGGGTGCGCTGCGTCCTTGGGCGATTCCTTGAGCACTCGCGCATCTACGCCTTCGCGAATGCGGGCGAGCCGGAGGTGTGGATCGGGTCCGCCGACCTCATGCACCGGAACCTCGACCGCCGCGTCGAGACCCTGGTGCGCATCAACGAAGAGGAGCAAAAGGCCGCGCTTCTCGAGAACATCGACCTGTCGATGAGCCCGACAACTGCGGCCTTCACGTTGCAGCCGGACGGCTCGTGGGAGCGCACGAAGAGCGCGCGCGGCGCGCAACTGAAGGACCTCCAGGCGATGTACATCGCCCGCCAGCCCAAGCGGAGGGCGACGGGTAAGTAATGGCGCCGATGCGACGCAGCACGATCATCGCTGCGGGCGCGCTCGTGTGGCGCGTTCGCGACGGGGAACTTCAGGTCCTCGCCGTCCACCGCCCGAGCTATAACGACTGGTCGTGGCCCAAGGGAAAGATCCGCCGCGGGGAGACGCTGCCCGAGTGTGCCATTCGCGAGATCTTCGAGGAGACGGGCAAGCAGGTCGAGCTCGGGCAGGCGCTCCCCACCCTCTCGTACACCATCTCCAGCGGTCGCCCCAAGGTGGTCCGGTACTGGGCCGCGGAGACGATGAACACGACCCACCCGTCGCTCCTCGCGCGCCCGCGCTACCGGCTCGCCCCCAAGAAGGAGATCGACAACACCCGCTGGTTCAGCGTGGAGAAGGCGCGAGCCAAGATCACCAATCCGCCCGACCTTAAGCCCCTTGAGGCGCTCGTCGCGGCGTACGAGGCTGGTCGGCTCGAGACCCGGGCGTTCATCATCGCGCGGCACGCCAGGGCGAAGAAGCGCTCCTCGTGGAAGCACGACGACCTCGCCCGACCCATCACGACCGGCGGCGCGAAGCGCGCGCATCAGCTGATCCGCTTCTTTTCCGCGTTCGGGGTCCGGTATATCGAGTCCTCCCCCGCTACGCGATGCACCTCGACCGTCCTGCCCTACGCCGCGGCGATCGGCAAGAAGATCAAGACCCACGACGCACTGACCGAGGAGGCGCACGCGAGCCGCCCCAAGGCCGCTGCGGACGTGCTCACGGACGTGCTGGGCAAGCGCGGTAACCGCCTGGTGTGCGTGCACCGGCCCACCATGCCGACGCTGCTCACGATGATCGAGGCGGCCACCCGCAAGTGGACGCGGGGCAAGCTCCCGAAGAAGAACCCGTACCTGCCTGCGGGGGGCGTGTTGGTTGCCCACGTGGTGGACACGGAGTCGGGGCCGCGCATCGCCGCGATCGAGACGCACCTACTCGCGTAGGGCAAGAATTAGACATCGGACCGGGAGCGCCAGTCGGCGCTTGGGCCGCTCGAGGCGGCTTGAGTTGGAGCCCGGGGCTACCGCGGTCCGACGTCTACTTAAGGGTAACCCCGGCCGGGAGTTTCCGGCTAGACGGAGTGACAATCGTTACGTTCGTACCCTAAGAATCCGCGTCGCGAGGGTTCGCGCCGGGCGGGGACCGGCGCGCCATATGACTCAGTCGAGCTTGTCCTCGCGCCACATGGTGGCGCACCGCTCCAGGTCCTCGCCGGTGCGGAGCAGTTGGGCCGCGCGGAGCGTGGTCTTGTGCGCGCGGGCGTCGGCGTGGCCCGCGTCGGACTCCGCCTCGAAGGCCGCTCCCGTCGCCGCGACGCGACAAAACGCGCCCGCCCTCTCGAGCGCGACGGCCAGGTCGCCCGCGAATACGCCGCTCAGAACGTCGTCGGCGAGCTTCTTGACCTCGGCGGGGCCGGGCGGCACCTCGACGCCCGCGATCGCGTGCCGAACGCCAGCCGCGTGGATGCCGTGATCGTAGGAGCGCGCCACAGAGTCCGCGTCGAACTTGACCCATTCGCGCAGCATGTACAGGCGCCATAGCGCCCCGGGGAGCGTGAGCGCCTCAGCCTTCGACCACATCATCGCCACGGTGTCGATGCCCTCCTCGTCCACGAGCGCGACGAGGCGGGCCACGAGGTCGGGCTCGCGGCTCGCGCGGGCCTGCTGGACGATCGCCGCCGCTGTCTCGTGCGCGACGAGGGCGCGGTCGGCAGGGTCGATGTCGCCTTCGATCTGGTCGGCCTCTTCCATGTCGAGCATGGCCGGGCGACGGAACCTCGCTTCTCTCGCCACGCGGCTACGGCTTCTCAGCGTCGTCGAGAACCGCGGGGGTGGCGTCGGGGTCGTCGCCCTCGTTGAACGCGAGGGAGACGCTGTTGATGCAGTAGCGCTCACCCGTCGGCGTGCCGTGCCCGTCGGGGAACACGTGCCCCAGGTGGGAGTCGCAGGCGGCGCAGCGCACCTCCGTGCGATCCATGCCGTACGAGCGGTCCACGATGAGCGTGACCGCGTCCGGGTTGACGGACTCGTAGAAGCTGGGCCAGCCGGAGCCGGAGTCGAACTTGGTGCCGGACTTGAAGAGCTCGGCGCCGCACGCCGCGCAGGCGTACGTGCCGGGAAGCTTGTTCTCGAGCAGCTCCCCGGTCCACGCGGGCTCGGTCCCGTGCTCGCGAAGGACGCGGTACTGGTCGTCGGTGAGCTCCGCGCGCCACTCGTCGTCGGTCTTGGTGATCTTGGCCATGGTTCTCCTTCCTGGCCGGACTCTCACCCTAAGGGAGAGTGTGGCCCGTGCGGCTCGCGCCGTGACGGGCTGTAAGTACGACGCTGGGGGCGCTGGGTTTGTTCCCGATCGCGGTCGTCGCTACCCGTAGCTCACGAAGGGCGTGGCGCCGCCGAAACGAGAGTCGATCGTTTGATCGAAGGTCCCGATATGCGTCGTCACTCCGGTACGGAGGTCGACGAGGTCGAGGCTCGTGGCCGATTCGTAGGCCGGATAACCGAAGCAGGTCACGAGGGCGAACGTGCCGGAGCGCGCCAGGCTCCGGGATAGCCGGGGTCGTCGCCGTTCGTTGCGCACGTCACGTCGGCAATGAGATCCATCGACTCCGTAGAACGCGACAACGCCCGGTGAGAAATCGCGAAGGTCTGGCTCGTGAAGTCGAAGGAGACACCTCGTGTACTGCGGTATCCGTCCCGTACAGCACGGGAACGGCGTACTCGGCGATCGTCTGGGTCGCGATGTTGTAAGAGAACAACGTGCTCGGCCCTCCGTACGTCTCCGACCGACGCTCGAGTATGAAAGTGTCCGCATTCAGCCATCCCGCTACCCGATACAGATACGCCGGCGACTGGAATGTGTCGATCTGTTCGGATGAGCCGACCTCGTCGGCGCGCCCGATGATGACCGCGGTCTTGCCATCGTCCGCAGGGTCGAACGTCAGGCAGACGACGCGGACGCCGTCGGGCGACATAAGGTTCGTACCCCCGTTTCCGTCGCAGATCTTTCCGATCGGACGGTAGTCACGGTAGGCGAAGACGGGGACCGGAAGGTCGCCGTAGAACTGGGATCCCACCAGGTCGCCGTTCGCCGCGACGTAGTCGCCCATCGGAATCTGACCGCGCGAGACCACGGCGTTCTCCGCACCCGTCCGGAGGTTGATGGTCGCGACGTCGCCAGAGTCCCCCTCCGCGACGTCGGGGTTGCGCACGACGCCCACCTCGTCGCCGCGCCAGTCGATCACCCATGCCGCATCGACGATGCCGAGGTCGGTGAGCGCGTACACGCTGGCGTCGGGGCCAACCAACGAGAACCCGTGAGGAGACGGACCCGCGACATACTCGTCCACGATCGGAGGCTCGGCACCGCTCCACGAGACCAGGAACCAGCCCTCGCCGAGATCGTCCCACGGGATATCGGACTGACTCAGTGAGTCGACGGGAAGGAACCCGGACGGGGCGGGCGACGGCGCGGCGGCTGCCGAGATCGCGGGATTCGCCGACGCTTGCGGGCTCGCGGTGCCACGCGGGCTCTCGCTCGTGGAGCTGGCGTCGGAGCACGCGGCGAGCGCCACGAGGGCGAGGCCGGCGACCGCTCCACGCGCGAACATTTTCCTGGCGTACGTCATGCCGCCACCCTAGCGAACCGCCCGCGCCCTCGCGCGTCGAAGCGCATCGCGGCTACGCTCGTCCTCAAGGAGGACCAACCATGCGCCTCGCACGCATCGCACCCCTCGCGGCCTTCGCCGCGATCGCCCTCGCCGGATGCGGATCCGGCGCCGTCGTCACCGTCACAGCTGGCGCCGATCCGTCGACGACCCCCGCCGCCTCTACGAGCCCGGCTGCGCCCTCGCCCATCGTGACCCCAACTCCCGCCTTCGATCCCCACCCCCCGCTCGCCGGCCTGCTCATCACCACGAGCGGCCTGCTGCCCCTCACCCACACCGACCCCATCGTCGGCAACGCGGGCGAGGCCATGCTCACGTGGGACCCCGCCTACTGCGACGCCGAGGTGAGCGGGCCGGGAGACCTTGGTCGCTGGGTTGCCGCGTACCCCGTGGTTCCCAACCAGGGCCCGCCGTTTGCCGTGGACGGCCAGAACGACGGGATCGTGCACCGCATCGACATCATCTCGCCCGTGCTGCACACGGCCGAGGGCATCCACGTCGGCTCGCCCGTATCCGACCTCGTCGCCGCCTACCCGAGCCTCGTGACCGGAACGGCCGGCTGGGGCACGATCCACGTGTACTGGATCTCGGACGTACACGGCTACGTCGTGTTCGAGACGGACACGGCGATGCCCGACGGCACGACGGGCCCGGACCACGTCGCGTTCATCCGGATCCTCGAGGCCGGGACGGATCCCGACTGGACCGTGTCGCAATCCGACAACGTCGCGGGCGGCTGCCTGTAGGCGCTACGCCAGCCCGGTGCGCTCGCCTCCCGGATACGGGTAGACCCCGATCTCCTGCGTCTTGCTCCCTGTCGAACGACGCCACCGGTGTCACCTCCCCGGTGTCGAGGTTCGCGACGCATGAGTCCGATCGGCCCGCGGCCCCTTCCCGTTCCAGCACACCGCCAGCGCCGTGTTCCCCGAGATCGCGGTCGGCACGCACGGCAGCGTCGCGCGAAGCGATCCGTCGAAGCCCTGCACCTCAACGGTCCCACCCGCCGCGACCACGCGGTATACCCGCGATGCCTCGGGCGTTTTCGGCCGGCGTGCCATCCGAAAGGCTCGCGTTCAAGTCGCGCAACTTCTTCGTGGAAACGTCATACGCCCACCACAAAGTCTTCCACGAGTCATCCACGCGCGTGAGCACGAAACTGTTCGCGTCCCACCAACCATGAGTCTCGTAGGCATCGGGGGTGTACATAAACGTGTCGATTCTCGAGCTCGAACCGTCGACGAGGTTGTGGAGTTTCACCGCAGACTTCCCGTTTTCCCACTCCAGGCAAACGACGCGAGCACCGTCGGGAGCGAGGGGGGTGACCCCACCGTGCCACGATGAACAGCTTTCTACGAGGCCGTTGAAGTCTGAGCCCAGGAGACCCACCGACCGTTCGCTCGTCGCGTCGCCCCAACCAACACTTTCCACGGCGAATCTGCCATCGGGAAGCACACGCAGAATGCTCACGTTGCTGAGAACGTCGTTGTTGGCGACCGTCGTCTTCCCGGTCTCGAGGTTGACCTTGGAGAGCGGGCCATGGGGATATTCGTCAGTCTCGTTCTCCCAACTACTGTCGATCACGAAGATGTCGCGCCCCAACCACGCCCACGGCCTTCCAGAACCGACGCCCTCGAGACTGCGCACAAAGAATGGGTCGCCCGTCGGCGCGACGAGCATGACGGCGGCGTCAAGCGGGGGGTGGTAGACCCGGTTATCACGGAGTACCTGAGGGGCGACATCCTCGTCATAGACAAGCAGGAACCAGCCGGGGCCGACCTCGAGCCAGGGAATCGCCGACGCGGTGATCGCGGGCTCGCGCTCGTGGTGGGCAAGGGGCCAGCTCCCGCGACGTCATCACCACCGCCGCCACCGCGGCTGCGATTCCCACCGCACCCCCGGCCGCGTAGGGCCACCACCGCTCCAGATTCATGCTCGTCACGCTATCGGAAACGGGCCCTAGAGGCCCGCCGGCCAAGCGAAGGACGCCAGACTCGAGTCCGCGCCGGAATCGAACGACGCCACCTTGGTCACCTCGCCCGACTCCAGGTCCGCCACCGAGATCTCCATGCGTCCGCCCGCCTCCCCACACACCGTCAGAGCGACTTTCCCCGAGATGGCGCGCGGACTGCAGGGTAGCGTCGCCCGAAGTGAGCCGTCGAAGCCCTGCACCTCGACGGCGGAGCCCGCCGAGACCACACGGTAACCGTCCATACCCCGAGCGTCCTGCGCAGGTGTCCCATCGGACAGAGTTGCCTTCAGGTCGCGAAGCTCCCTCGATGAGACGTTGTACGCCCACCAGAGAGTCTTCCCCGAGTCATCTTCGCGCGTGAGCACGAATCTGTCCGCGTCCCACCAACCATGAGTCTCGTAAGTCGAAGGCTCGTACTTGAAGGTGTCGATCTTCGAACTCGAACCGTTGGCGAGGTCGTAGAGCATCACCTTCGACTTCGGGTAGTCCCACTCCAGGTTCACGATGAGGTTGCCGGCGGGCGAAAGCCTCGTGAATGTCCCGGTTCCGTAGAAGATCTTGGTGGAGGCACCGAAGTCCTCCGCTCGCGCCTCCACGTCCGACTGATCGACCTGCTGCGTGACCGTCACCCAACCGCCGTCCGGAAGCGCACCGAGAATGCCAAAATCGTAGACGTCGTCGTTGACCACCGACACCTCCCCCGTCTCGAGGTTGACCTTGGAGAGCGGGCCGTGGAAAGTCTCGTCGGTGTCCGTCATCGCATAGCCATCGAGGATCCCGACGCCGCCACCCAGCCACACCTTGACCCGTCCCGGGCCGAAGCCGTCGAGACTGCGGACGTAATAGAGATCCCCCGTAGGGGCGACGAGCATGAGGGTGGCGTCGAGCGGAGGGAACTGAGCTTGCCCCGTGTCGGGCCAGGCGAACTGTGCTGCGTCCGGGTCGAAGGACAGCAGGAACCAGCCGGGGCCGACCTCGTGCCAGGGAATCGCCGACGCCGGGAAGGCGGGAACGGGGATGGCGCCATCGACGGGCGGGGAGGGCTGAGCCGCAACGGGCGATACCGACGCCGTGATCGCCGGACCGGCGGACCCCGTCACCCCGGTCGTCGGCGGTGCGACCGGTTCGCCCGACCCCGCGCCGTTGATTGCCACCACGGCGCCCGCGATCCCCGCAGCCACCGCGGCCGCGCCCCCACCGATCAACCATCGCCTGTCCATGCGCCCAACCTATCGGCGTCGGTCCGGAAGCGCGCGTCGAGCGTCCTCCCACTCCGGCGCGGGATACACGCGCTACTCCGCGCTCTCCCCGGCGACGAATGACGCGATCATCGTGACCACGCCCACGACCAACGCCACCCTTGCCGCGACTCGTCGACCACTCGTGGCACGACGCTAGTCGAAGTCCCACCTCGCCGCGCGACGCGCTCACGGGCGCGTTTCGCCCCTCGCGTGGCACGCTCGGGCCGTGAGGCGAATGCTGGGCATCGCAATAGCGTCCGTCCTCCTCGCCGGGGGAATCGGGAGGGTGCCAGTAGCGGCTAGTACAGCCCGGTTTCCTCGCCTCCCGGGTACGGGTAGACCTTGATGTCCTGGTATTCGCCGCCGAGGAACGACGCCACCGACGTCACGTTGCCGGTGTCGAGGTTCGCGACGACGACGTCGATCTGACCGCCGTCCCACAGCCCACACACCGCTAGCGCGGTATGGCCGGAGATCGCGGTCGGTGCGCACGGAAGCGTCGCGCGAAGCACACCGTCAAACCCGACAACCTCCGCGACATGGTCCGTCACGAGAATGCGGTACCCGCCCGCGCCGGCGAAGCTATCCGCGAGCGTCCCGTCGGACATTCGAGGCGTAAGGTCGCCGATCTTGGCTGTGGTGACGTCGTGCGTCCAGACCAGGTTGGTGCCGTCGTCCGTCCAGCGTCCAACCACGAAACTGTTGTTGTCCCACCATCCCGACGTCGAGTACCACCACGGGTCGTACTTGAAGGTGTCGATGTGGCTGCCAACTCCACCCGTCGTCTTGTACAGCATGACGTCAGAACCTCCGCCCGATGCCGGCACGAGGCAGACGACGCGGGTCCCGTCGGGCGACACGCTCGTCGCCGTCCCCTCGCCCTGGCAGATCGTCGTGACCACCGTGAGTTCCGGAGTCAGGACCTCGACATTGAGGCTTCCCTCGGCTCCCCACTGCGTGACGATGTTGCCATTGGGCAGGGTCCGCTGGAAATACGGCATGTACCCCATGGGGTTGACGACCCTTGCGGCGCCCGACGCGAGGTCCAGCGCGGTGAGAGGCCCGTGCGGGATGTCGTCGGACTCTGAGTAGAACGTTCCGTCGAGGATCGTCAGGGCGTCTCCCGTCCATTCGACGGGGTATCCGTTGCCCATATCGGTCAGGTCTCGCACGTAGTAGAGGTCCCCCGTCGGGGACACGAGTTGCACGGCGTCGTCGAGCACGGGGAACCGGCCGATGGATCCCTCCTGCGGCCAGACGTCGTTACCGGCGTCCGGGTCGTTGGTGAGAAGGAACCAGCCGGGGCCCACCTCGTCCCACGGAATCGCGCTCGCGGGGTAGGCGGCCACCGGGAGTGCTCCGTCGACCGGGGGTTCCAGCGTCGGGGCCGGCGCGGGAGGGGTTGCGGAGGGACTCGCTGTGGCGTCTGTGGTCGGCGCCGGCCGTCACCGTCGTCGTCTCCGCGGGGTGGGAGCACGCCGCGAGCGCGGCGAAGGAGAGGGCGATTGCGGCGGATCGCGCCTTGGCACGTCGATGATTCATGGCTGAACGCTAGTCGTTAACGGCGGCATTCGCCTAGAGAAAATAGCCCCCACTCGTCGAGGCTCCCAGAGGCGGCGGCGTGGGAGACTCGGCGCATGGGACGGCGGATGATCGGGATCAGCGCCGTGGTCGCGGTGGGGATCGCGGCGTGTGCGGCGCCGACGCCCTCGTCGCCAGCACCCTCGTCGCCGGGACCGTCTCCCGCCCACGCCACGGCTACGCCGTCCACGACCCCGCCCGTCCTCTACGTCGCGCCCCCGGCACCGGGTGCGCCGTTCCAGATCCAGCTCGATGGCGGCGTGCCCGACGACCCGGGTGCCGCCATCGTCATCGTCGATAACGAGGTTTCCGCCGACGCCGTGGCGACGCTTCACGCGACCGGCGCCTACGTCGTCTGTTACCTCTCGGTCGGGACGTCGGAGGAGTACCGCCCCGACGTCGGCGACTTCCCGGAGTCGGTGCTCGGGGCGTCGCTTCCTGACTGGCCGGACGAGCGGTACGTGGATCTCCGCGCGCTCGACGTCCTGGGCCCGATCTGGGCGGCGCGGTTCGACGCGTGCGCCGCGAAGGGTTTCGACGCGGTCGACCCGGACAACATCGACGCGTTCGAGAACGACTCGGGTTTCCCCCTCACGGCGGACGACGCGGTGGCCGCGTATATGTGGCTCGCGGACGCGGCGCACGCGCGGGGCATGGCGGTAGGACAGAAGAACGCGCCGAGCCTGACTGGGCGGCTCGTGGGGCTCGCGGACTTCGCGGTGACCGAGGAGTGCCTGACGCAGGGGTGGTGCGACGAGGTCGCCGCGTACATCGACGCGGGCAAGCCGGTGCTCGCGATCGAGTACGTCGAGGACGGGGCGACTCTCGGGCGTTGGTGTGCGGCAGCGGAAGCGGCGCGACTAAGCCTTCTGGTGACGACGCTCGACCTGCCGGGCACCGGGAAACGGTGCGATCCCGCCTAGACTTGCGACGCGGGCCTCTAGCTCAGTTGGTAGAGCAGCGGACTTTTAATCCGCGGGTCGTGGGTTCGAGCCCCACGGGGCCCACTGTTGCTATACGGCGAACCCCTCCGACGAATGCTCTCCCCTGGTACGTTTTTCTACGGCGGGTCGTATCGTCGAAAGTCAATACCGGGGGAGCCTCATGGACACCACAGTCTGGATCGGAATAGTCATTGCCGTCGTCGTCGGTGGATTCATCGCGATCTGGACCGGCGTGCAGTCGAAGAAGGATTCCAAAGGCGACTAGCCTCGGAGAACGCGCCGTGGAATGGCGGGCGAACTCCGCGTGAACGGGCCTTACTGATAAAAGAAGAAGCGCCTCGCGCCGCCCGGAGCGGGGAACACGGCGTTCCGATCGCCGGTTGGTTGCGGATACGTTGCGACGACGCTCGTCTCCCCCGTCTCAAGGTTCGCAAGGTGAATGGCAACCGTGCCGTCGCTCGCGCCGCAACTCGCGAGCATCATGTGCCCGCTCACCGCTTCTGGTTCGCACGGCAACGACGCAAGAAGCTCGCCACTCAGGCTGTGCACCTCGACTGTCGCACCAGAAGACACCACTCGGTAGCCGCCCAATGCGAAGGCGCTCGAAGCCCGGGTACCGTCGGCCATACGCGCATCGAAGTCCCGAATCTTCCGAGTCGAAACGTCGTAGAGCCAACTCAGAATCGTGTCCTGTTCCTCCGATGGCCCGTATTCCACGCGCCGAACGATCACCGAGTTCTCGTCCCACCATCCGGCCATCCAGTACTGGTCTTCGGCCTTTGTAAAGACGTCCAGCGGCGTCGTCGAGCCGTCCGCGACTGACACGAGAAGAACGTCCGTCTTCCCATCGGACGCGCGCGGTAGCAGGCATAGGGCACGCTCACCGTCGGACGATAGGTCCGACATGTCGCCCGAGTGCTGCCCGTCGTCGCACAGGCGCGTTTCGAACGTGAGGTTCTCGTCCCTGAGATCGACATCGAAGCCAGCCGAATGCCGCGTCCACATGACGGTTTGGCCGTCCGGAAGCACAGCAACGCGGCTCGTTCGGTGGGCGTCCGCGATAAGGGCGGTTGCCTCGCCCGACCGAAGATCGATCGCGTCCACTCGACCGTGCTGAAATACCGGCTCGCGGCCCGTCTCGTTCTGGTCGAGAACAAGCAGTCCTTGGCTGCCCCAGCCGATCAGCGAACCGAGTCCCTTCCCCGTGAGGTCACGCACGTTATAGAGCTCCCCTTCGGGGGAAACGAGCGTGAGCGTGTCGTCGATCGTTCCAACTTGCTGCGGGCCCGCATTGATCTCGTCGATATTGTTTGCGTCGTACGCCAGGAGGAACCACCCCGCGCCAACCTGGTCCCAAGGAATCTCGGACGCGGGAAGCGTGGGAACCGGGAATTCCCCCCAGAAGTCAGGCGTCGGCGCCGCTACCGCCTGCGTCGTCGTGTCGGTCGGGCCTGGTGTGGTGGTCTCCGTCGATCGAACTGTTGGCGTGGCGCTACATCCAGCGAGCAGCAACGCGGGAAGGAGCGCAGGAATCAACCAATTCCTTTTCATCGTTCCAAATTAGCAGTGGCCACCGAAGCGTGCGCGGCCTCACCGACCGCTCGCAGATCGATGTCCAAAGACCGTGGATTCGAGCCCCACGGGCCCACTCCCGTCGGCGCCGGAGTCCCCGACCGTGACGGTCGCGAGATACCCGCCCTGGTTGTCCCCGATCCCGTACGAGTCGTTGATCCGCAGGAACAGCGTGCCGCCCTCCGCGACGAAGTCGCCGCCCTCGCCGATCACGAACGGCGCGCCGTCGCCCCAGCGCCCCAGTAGCGCCGCCGTCGCGGCGTCCGGCAGCGGAAGCGGGTGGTCGGCCGGCGGCGGATTGCCGCCGGTGAAGCCAGCCGGGCCCGTGGTCACGATGCTGCAGTCGAGGTCGGGCACGCCCGCGCCCTCCTTCTCGATCTCGCACAGCGGCCACACGTTGACTTCGCCGCTCGCCGCGATCGCCACGCTGTCCCCGCTCGCCGCCGCGATCCCCGTATCGATCCAGCCGTCGAAGGTTCCGGGCACGTAGACGCCGTCCCCGATGCCGCTCCGGCCCACCACGATCACGAACGTCCCCTGGTCGTCCTGCTTCCAGTAGCCCGTGTCGTTGGTCGCCACCAGCAGCGGGCCGCCCTCGTCGGCGACGAACGTCCCGCCGTCGCCCACGAGGAACACCGGCCCGTTCCCCACGCGCGCCACGAGCGCCAACGTGTTCTCGCCGGGAAGGGGGTAGTCGTCCTGGCCCGGGGCGAACGCGTCGGTCCCCGTCGGGCCGACGGCGGAGGTCTTGGAGCAGTCGAAGCCCGGGTAGCCCTGCTCCTCCTTGGTGTCCTCGCAGTTGGGCCACATGTTGATCGCGCCCGACGCCGAGACGGTGAACTCCTCGCCCGCCGCGAGCACCGCGCCCGTGTCCGACCACGCACCCCGCGTGATCTCCGGCGACGCGACCACGTGGACGGTGACGCTGACGGAGAACTCGCCCTCGTTGTCGCCCGTGCTCGAAACGTCGTTGATGGCGAATTCCAGGAAGCCCGTGGCGTCGGCCGTGAAGGTGCCGCCCGTGCCGACGAGCGCCGGGGCGCCGTCGCCGACGCGGACCACCAGGGCCGCGATCGGGCCGCCCGGGAACGGGAATCCCTCGCCGTCGTCGGCGGCGTCGAACGCGACGGTGCCAGCAGGGCCAGCTGGCACCTCGGCGCAATCAATGTCGGGAAGGCCGGCCTCGGCCTTGGCGTCCTCGCAGCTGGGCCAGATGTTGACCTCGCCCGAGGCGTCGACGGTGTACGAGTCGCCCTCCTGAAGCCAGATGCCCGAGCCGCGCCAGCCGAGCGTGGTTCCCGGGAACGACGACGGGGAGCGTGGATTCCGCAGCCGTCTCGCCTGAGCCTGGCGTCGCCGACGCCCCGGTCGGGTTGGGCGCGGCGCAGGCGGTCACCGCCAGAAGCGTGACGATGGCTCCCAGGACGGAAGATGTGCGCGTGCCGATCATGGGTCACCCCTTACCCCTCGCCATCCATCATAGGAGGGGGCTTCGACCCGAGTCGGCCGCCGATCACGCCCGACGGGCACGGCGCGGCCTCGCGCGCTACGCACCCGAACCGACGGAGTTATCGTGGTCGGGAAGGGTACCCGCGACGCGGATGGAGACGCGGCATGAGCAATCGAACCGTGGGCGGCGCGCGATGAGGGGACGCCGGATCGCGTCCGCCGTCGCGCTCGCCGGATTTCTGCTGGCCGGGACGTCGTGCGCGAGCGCGTCGAACGACCACCCGACCCCGTCGGAGATCCCGCCCGGCCACCCGTGGCGCGTCTCGATGACCATGGTCGGCGGAACTGGCGCCGCGTCCGCCGCGAACGAGCGCGACCGGGTGATCGCCGCCCTCGACGCGCGCCTCCACCGGCTTGGGGTCACGGACGCCGTGCTCGTCCGAGGCGCGAGCCCCGACACCATCGAAGGCGGCTTCGTCGACGCGCCGAGAGGCGAGGTACTCGTCGCGCTCGAGGCGCCGCTCGGCGTCGAGTTCCGCCCCGTGATGGCGCGCGACGACGCTGCGGCCGTCGCGATTCCCCCGCTCGACCCCTCTGAAGCGTCGCCGGACGCAGCCTCGGACCTCGAGCGCGCGTGGACGGCGCTGGACTGCGCCGCGCCCCCGATCCCCCGATCCCCAGATCCCCCGACGAAGGGTTACGCCGACCGGCCGATCGTCGCGTGTTCCGCCGACGGCGCGACGAAGTACGTCCTCGCTCCCGCCGCGTCGTCCGCCGCGGACGTCGCGAGCGCCGAGTCGAGCAAGCAGCAGGACGCCACGGGCGCGACCCTCCCCGGGGAGTACGCCGTGACCGTCACCCTCACGAGTTCCGGCGCGGAGGCGTTTTCGCAGTTGACCGGTCGTCTCGCGTCGCTCGCGTCGCCCGCGAACGAGCTCGCCATCGTGGTCGACGGCCTGGTGGTCTCCGCGCCCGCCGTGATCAGCGCGATCGACGGCGGAACGCTGCGGATTTCCGGGAACTTCACCGAGGACGAGGCTACGCGGCTCGCCGACGACGTCGGGCGGGTCTCTCACGCGGCGACGGTCTACGTGACGACCGTTCAACGCGTCGACGACTCGTCCGAGTGACGGCCTCCGCTACCGTCCGGACCGCTTTCCGTGTCAGACCCCGGTGCTGGAATGGAGTCATGACAGCGACCGCGCCCGCCGACTCCGCGCTGAGTGCGGCGTTGGGTTCGGCGCCGTGGGGCGCAGCCGAGTGGGGCGTCTTTCCGCGCGCGGAGTTGGTCGCCGTCCACCGCGAGCTCGCCACGCTGCGCCGCCGGGTCGACGCCGCCCTGGCAGCCGCGTCCGCCGAGGTCGCACGACGCTCCGAGGAGTCCGACGGCGCTGCATCCCTCGCGCGTCGGGAGGGCTTCGCGACGCCTGCTCGGATGGTCGCGGCGAGCACGGGAGGGAGCACCGCCGAGGCCGCGCGGCTCATCGCGGTCGGCACCGCGACCCTCGAGGCTTCCTGCCCGACGACGAACGACGCCGTTTTCGACGACGGCAGGGCGACTGCGCGTCCACGTTTCGCCCACGTCGCTGACGCCGTCAACGGCGGGCGCATGAGCGTCGACGCGGCGAACATGATCACGGCCGCGCTCATCCGCGTCGCGGACGCCGCTGGCCTGGACGCGATCGCCGACGCGGAACGGCACCTGGTCGACCGCGCGCGCGACCTCCCCCTCGACCGACTGGCCGTCGTAGTGCGTCACGTCGAGGCGAGGCTCGACCGGGATGCACACCTGCGACGCGAGCAGGCGCGCTACGACGAGCGCTACCTCAACGTCTACGAGAACCGTGCGGGCGTCGTCGTCATCGACGGACGCCTCGACCCCGAGACCGCCGCCCCCGTGCGCGCCGCGCTCGACGGCCTCGTCACCGAGGCGCTCCGACGCAAGCGTGACGGGACTGGAATAACGGACAGCGCTGGTCTCATCGGGGATGCGCCGCCGATCCCCGATAACCGCACCGCGCCACAGATGCGCGCCGACGCCCTCGCCGACCTCGCCCGGCACGCCCTCGGCTGCGACGCGACTGACCGTTCGTTGGCGACCACGACGGTCGTCGTGCGCGTCGGACTTGAGGACCTGCGCGCCGGCACGGGCCTCGGTGAGATCGACGGAACCGACGAGCCCGTCTCGATCGGCGCGATCCGGCGCCTTGCAGCCGACGCCGAGGTCATCCCCGAGGTGATGGGCGGCCAGAGCGAGGTTCTCGACCTCGGGAGATCGCGAAGACTCTTCAGCAGGGCGCAACGCTTCGCGCTCGTCGAACGCGATGGTGGGTGCGCGCATTGCCACGCCCCACCCAGCTGGGCGGAGGCCCATCACATCCGATGGTGGGAGCGCGACGCGGGGCCGACGGACCTCGATAACGGCGTGCTGCTCTGCACCGCCTGCCACCATCGCGTGCATCGCGACGGATGGGATATCCGCGTGCACGACGGCCGGGTGTGGTTCGTGCCGCCAGCGTCCGTCGATCGCGAACGTCGACCGCTCCTCGGCGGCCGTGCGCGCTTCTCGGACGCGGCGAGCGGCGGGGGTTTCGCCGACGCCGACAGTGCGGGCCTCGCGGTCGCGGCATAGGCGTAGACACGCGTCGCGAACCCGGGCGCACTCGCGACGGACGTCGCCGCCGATCACGCCTGGCGCGAGAACGCCTCCAGGTGACGCTGCGAACCCGCAAGGAGATACTCCAGCACCGCGCGCACGTCGTCCGGGGCGCCAGCGATCGTGGCCTCGAGGTCGGCGATGTCCGTCCGCTCGATCGTGATGCCCGCCTGGACCGCCGCGTCCCACGACTCCGCGCCCTGGGCCACGAGGTCGTCGTACAACGCCTGAAGCGTCGCGTCCTGGAAGACGCCCAGCTCGCTCGAACGCGGATCGTCGAGCCCGTAAGCGTCGAGCAGATCGGCCATCAGCTCGGCGTGCTGGACCTCGGCGCGGGAGATGTTCGCGAAGACGCGCGCGTCCCACACCTCACCGAGCGCGACGTAGACGTCGTGGGCGAGCTTCTCCTCCTCGATGATGAACAGAAGGTCCGCCGCGAGCGCGTCGTCTCGGAAAACGACGTCCGGCGCCGCGGCGTTGCTTGCGACCGCGGTCGTCGCGACAACATCGGTCGTGACCGCCGCCCCCTCGGCGCACCCTCCTAACGCGAGCGCCCCCGCGCCCGCGAGCGCTGCCATCCGTAGTAGTCGCATCGCGACCCCTTTCTTCGTGTCGCGCTTCACGCTATCCGGCGCGTGCGAACCTCCGATGTACGTCGTGTGATGACTTCGTGAAGCCGCGACGAACCCGTCTAGGGTGGTAGGTAGCCGCGCGGCGTAGCGCGGTCTCACCCCGGCACGAGGGAGCGGCCATGGTCGAACGATTACGCATCGCTGTGGTCGGAGCGGGCGAGTGGGGTCGCCAACACGCGAGGATCTTCTCCCGGAGGCCGGATACCGATCTCGTCGCGGTCGTGGGCCGCGATCCCGGACGGACGGCCGCCCGAGCCGCAGAATTCGCCGCCACGCCCTTCACGGACCTCGCCGCGATGCTAGCCGAGGCCAGGCCGGACCTCGTCACCGTCTGCCTTCCCAACGAGGGCCACTTCGACGCGACCCTCCAGCTGGTCGAGGCCGGGGTGCCACTCCTCGTAGAAAAGCCGCTCGTCTTCGACCTCGCCGAGGCGGACCGGCTAATCGAGGCCGCCGCCGCGCGCAACCTTTTCTTCGCCATCAACTTCAACCACCGCTACGCGGAGCCCGTCGCCCGCGCCAAGGCCGCGATCGATGCCGGAGAGATCGGCGAACCCGTCTTCGCGACCTGGCGCTTCGGTGGCGAGGCGAACCACGGGACGTCGCGCCACGCCAACCTGATCGAGACCCAGTGCCACGGTTTCGACATGCTCGAGCACCTCGTCGGGCGTATCGCGTCCATCGCCGCGCAGATGACGGACAAGACGTACGGCGACTGGAGCACCGTAGCGCTCGCCCTGGAGTTCGCGAACCGCGCCGTGGGGACCATGCTCGGCAGCTACGACTCGTCCTACGCATACCCGGATTCGCAGTTGGTGGAGATCAACGGCACGGAGGGGCGCCTCGTGATCCGCGACACCGTGCGCGAGTTGGAGATTCACCGGGCGGGCGACGAGGTGGGTCGCGTGTGGCGCGCGGGCTACTTCAACGACGAGGCGCGGGACTTCCACGGCACGTTCGACCGCCACGTGGAACTGATTCTCGCGGCGCTTCGGGCGAGCGAGGAGCCACCCGTGCACGCGCGGGCCGGCCGGCGCGCGCTCGCCCTGGCGCAGGCCGCGATCGTCGCGCACGAGACGGGAACGCGCCAGGCCACTGCGTAGCGGGACGATCGGCGCGTGTCTGACGCTCCCCGTACTGTTGCGATCGACATGAAGGACTACTTGGGCGACGACGCCTTCCCCGACGATGCCTGGCCCGCCTCCACCCCCGAGGCCGAGGGGATGAACCAGGAGACGCTGAACGCCGGGCTCGACCACGTCGAGACGACCGGGCTCGCCCTCCACTCCCTCCTCGTCATTCGAAACGGGCGGCGGATTCTCGAGAGGCACGGCCTCGACGAGGGGCGCCAGGTCACGCCGGCCGACGCCCCCCACCTGATGTCGACCACCAAGACGGTCACCTCCATGCTGATGGGGATTGCGATCTCCGAGGGACTCATTCCGTCCGTCGAGACCCCGGTGATGACCTACTTCGCCGACGACGGGATCGAGAACCTGTCTCCGGCCAAGACCAGCGTGACCATCGAGGACGCCCTGACCATGCGCAGCGGCCTGACGTACGCGGAAGGCGACCCGGAGGAAACGGCCCTCTGGGAGGCCGAGTCCATGGCGCTGTCGTATCTCTCGCGTCCCATGGCCGGGGAGCCGGGCGTCGACTGGAACTACAGCACCGCCGACTCCCAACTCCTCGCGGAGATCCTCCGCCGGGCGACGGGCGCGACCCCGCTGGAGTACGCGCGCGACCGGCTCTTCGGCCCGCTGGGCGTCAACGTTGCGCGCTGGGAATCCGATCCGAGCGGCACGAACCGCGGCGGCACCGCCCTCCACCTCACCCCCCGCGATCTCGCCCGTTTCGGCTGGATGCTCCTCGACGGAGGCCGCTGGGGAGGCGCGCAGATCGTGCCCGAGGAGTGGGTTCGGGTCGCGACGCGGCAACACGTCGTCGCGACATCCGGCTACACGCCGGGCGCCGCCTACGGCTACCACTGCTGGATCTCGCCGTTTGGAGGCTTCGCCACCCGCGGCTACATGGGGCGACACATGTTCGTCCTCCCGGAACGACGCCTGCTCGCCGTGATCACCGGCGAGCTCCTCCCGCCGGAAACGGCCGACGCCACACTCGACGACCTGGTCGAGCGCTTCATACTCGCGGCCGTGGACGAAGCCTGACGGCTCCCCTCCCGCGCCAGCCGTACCCTGAACGCATGACGGCCGCCCGCACCCCCCGCGCGTCGTGGCTCGTTTACGCGGTCGGGGCAGGCGCGTACGTCGTCGCCGTGACGCACCGGACGGCTTTCGGCGTGGCGGGCGCGGACGCGCTGGACCGCTTCGGCATCGAGGCGACCGCGCTGTCGATGTTCATCGTGGTGCAGATCGCGATGTACACGGTGATGCAGGTTCCGGCAGGCACGTTCATCGACCGCTGGGGGCCCGGGCGCGTGATCGTGATCGGCTCGCTCATCATGGCGACCGGACAGGCGCTCATGGCCTTCGCTCCCGGCTTTGGGTGGGCGCTCGGCGCGCGAGCCCTCGTCGGCGCCGGAGACGCCCCCATCTTCGTCGCCGTCACCCGCCTGGTCGCGATCCACTTCCCTCCGCGACGCGTGCCCGTGATGGTCCAGATCACCGGGCTGCTCGGGCAGCTGGGGCAACTCGTGTCGGCGATCCCCGTCGCCTATCTCCTTCACCGCTCCGGGTGGGGTCCCACGTTCGGTGCGCTCGCGGTGCTGGGCGCGGCGACGGCGGGATTGGTGTGGTGGCGCCTCGTGCGTCGCGACGCGCTGGCCGACGCCTCGGGACGGCCGCGCGCCTCGCTCGCCGACGCCCTGGCGACGCACTGGAGGACGCCGGGCGTGCGGCTCGGGTTCTGGAGCCATTTCCTTGGCCTCCTCCCTGCCAACACCGTCGCGCTGCTGTGGGGCGTGCCCTTCTTCATCACCGCGGAGGGGCGCTCGCGCGCGGACGCGAGCATGCTGCTCACCTGCATGGTCCTCGCGAACATCGTCGCCGCGCCCATCGTCGGCATGCTCACCGCCGCCCACCCGCTGCGTCGCTCGTGGCTCGTGCTCGGTAGCGCCGCGATCGTGGCGCTCGCATGGGTCGCGCTCCTCGCGCCGTCGACGCCTCGCCCGCTGTGGCAACTCGTCGGCTTCGCGCTCGTGGTCGGTGCAGGCGGTCCCGTATCGCTCGTGGGCATGGACTTCGCGCGCTCCTTCGCGGCCGAGCACAAGGCGGGGTCCGCGGCGGGCTTCGTCAACATGGGCGGCTTCGTCGCCACGATCATCGGCGTGCTCCTCGTCGGCGTGGTGCTCCAGGTGACCTCGCCAGGAGGTTCCTCGACGTACACGCTCGCCGAATACCGCCTCGCCTTCGCATCCCTTATCGTTCCGTGGGCCATCGGGGTCGCGGGCGTGTACCTCAGTCGCCGCGACACGCGCGCGGGTTTGGCCGAGGCCGGAATCCTCGTCCCTACGCTGCGCGAGGTCTGGCGCCGCCGGGCGGCGAAGCGGCGCGCCTCGTAGGCTAGGTGCATGACGATCCCTAGCGTCACGCTGAACGACGGCCACGCAATCCCCGCGATCGGTTTCGGCACCCACTCCCTTCGGGGTACAGCCGGCTCCAGCGCAATACTCTCCGCCCTCGAGTGCGGTTACCGCCTCATCGACTCCGCAGTGAACTCCCGAAACGAGGTGGAGGTGGGCCGGGCCGTGCGAGAGTTCCTGAAGAACTCGGGGACGTCCCGCGACGAGATCGTCGTCCAGACGAAGATTCCCGGTCATCTTCACGGCCACGACGAGGCGATCCAGGCGTACCAGGACTCGCTCGAGCTCCTTGGACTCGACCGCATCGACACGCTCCTCCTTCATTCACCCAACTTCCTGACCGGGAAGCACCCCGAGGCGTGGCGCGCCCTGGTGGAACTGCAGCGGAGTGGAGCGGTGCACTCCATTGGCGTGAGCAACTTCACGGCCCAAAGCCTCGCGGATATCATCCGCGACACGGGTGTCACGCCCGCCGTCCACCAGATAGATCTGCATCCGCGGCTCGCGCAAGAGAACCTGCGCAACGAGCACGCGCGGCTCGGCATCCTCACCCAGTCGTGGAGCCCGCTCGGGGGCGCGGACTCCACCTTCTTCGAGCCCGCCGTAGCCAACGCTGCGGCGGACCATCACGTGACGCCCGCTCAGGTCGTGCTCCGCTGGCAGGTTCAATCCGGCGCCGTGCCGTTACCGATGTCGGCCGCGGTTGCGCATCAGCGCGAGTACCTCGACGTGTTCGGCTTCGAGCTCGCCGACGCGGAGGTTGCGGAGATCTCCGCGCTGACCCGCGCTGGCGGCAACTTCTCCCCGAGCTAGCGCGCCCCGGACGTAGTCTGAAGGCATGACCATCCCCTCGCACATCCTCAACGACGGCAACGCGATGCCAGCCGTGGGCCTCGGCACGTGGCCATTGCGCGGCGACGACGGACACGCCGCGATCCTCGGCGCCCTGGAGAACGGCTACCGGCTGATCGACTCAGCCGTGAACTATCACAACGAGGACGTCGCGGGCCGCGCGATCAGCGACTTCCTCGCAGGCTCGGGCGTCCCGCGCGACGAGATCACCGTCCAGACCAAGCTCCCCGGCCGTCACCACGACTACGACCTCGCCGTGCAGTCCGGCCACGAGTCCCTTCAGCGCCTCGGGCTCGACCGCATCGATATGATGCTCATCCACTGGCCCAACCCCATCACCAATAAGTTCCGCGAGGCGTGGCGCGGACTCGTCGAGCTCCAGCGCCAGGGCGTCGCGCGAAGCATCGGCGTGTCGAACTTCACGCCGGAGCACCTCGCGGCGATCATCGCGGACTCTGGCGTCGCGCCCGCGGTCAACCAGATCGAGCTCCACCCGTACTTCTTTCAGCCCGATGCGATCGCGGCGCACGCGCGATTCGGCATCCTCACGCAGTCGTGGACGCCGCTGGGCCGGGCGGCCGCGACCGGAGAGGACGCGGCAATCGCCGACGCCGCGGCAGCCCACGGGGTCACGCCAGCCCAGGCCGTGTTGCGTTGGCACATACAGCTGGGCGCGGTGCCTCTGCCGAAGTCCGCGAACCCGGAACGCCAGCGCGAGAATCTCGACGTGTTCGGCTTCGAACTCACCGACGCGGAGATGGCCGCCATTTCGGCCCTTCACCGTGCCGACGGCCGCGTTTTCGGCGCCGACCCGGACTCCCACGAGGAGATGTAGCCCTTCCGCACCCTAAAATCGGCGCATGACCACCGTCGTTCGCACGTGGCGCCTGCTCGGCGCCGTCCTCATCCTTGCGGCTCTCGTCGCCAACGTCGTCAAGCACGTCCACCTGGGCGACTTCGCCTTCTTCGACACGCTCGGCTACTTCTCGCAGCAGAGCAACATTCTCGCGCTCATCCTGCTCTCCGTGGCCTTGCCGTTCACGGGCAAGCCGCGTCCGGTGTGGCTCGAGTACGCCCGCGCTTCCGTCGCGATGTACCTCGTGATCGTCACGGTGGTGTTCTGGACGCTGCTCGGCGGCTTCGAGGCGGACGACCCGTATCGGTGGTCCACCCTGACGATGCACGGCATCTCGTGCGTCATCGTGCTGGCGGACTGGTTGCTCGAGGGGCCGCGCACGGCACACCCCCTGAAGCACGTGTGGGTGGTGCTGCTCTATCCGGTGGTGTGGATCACTGTCGCGCTCGTTCGGGGCGCGACGGACGGATGGGTCCCGTACCCGTTCATGGACCCGGCCGACGGGTACGCGTCCGTCGCGATCGTCGTGGGCGGCATCGTCGTGATCGGGACCGGCATCGGCGCCGTCCTGTTCCGGCTCACGCGCTGGCGCGTCGTCACGCCGAGCTAATTCGCGATCGGTCCAACGGCGTGCAGAACCGTGTAGGTCTGCTGTCCGTCGAAGTGCCACACGACGGTGTTCCCGTGGACCTCGCCGTTCGTCTCCGTCGGCGGGCCTGCCAGCACGAGCACGTACTCGTATCCCTCCAGACCGCTACCGTCGCCTAGGTCCTCGTCGAGGGTGAGGACGCCTCCGGATACGTGCATGCTGGAATTGACGTCGATGTCCTGATCGGCTCCGGGGGCGAGGCCGATGGCGCGGTTGTAGTTTCCGAGCACCAGGTCGTCGCCGACGAGTCGAACCGCCTGCTTCGATTCGTCGATGACGTCGGCGACCGTGCGTGGCGGGTTCATCGGCGTCATCGTTCCGTCGACGTTCATGAGCAACTCTTCGTTGTAGAAGCCCTGGTCCCAACCGAGGCCAGACGTGCCTTGCGCCGGACCACTCCACCAGTCGACGAACGCCTCGTTGAGTGACGCGACGTAGTCCTTGATCGGGGTCGTGCCGTCCCAGCTGGCGAAGTCGACGGTCCAGCTCGGATCGGAGCGCAGCAGAGGTTCCGCGCGCGCCTGGATGAGGAGGTACTCCGTCACGACGTCCTGCTGCGAGAAGTCCCAGACGTCGCGCACGAAGAGGCATGAGCCCGCGGCGTCGCTCGACGGGTCCACGTCCGCGCATGCCTCGGATATCGCGGGGCCAGGCTCGGACCACGGATATGGCGCGGCCGACGAGCATGCGCTCGTCCCGGCGACGACGACGAGGGACAGTGCGACGAGAACTCTTCGGGTGCGATCCATACGGAAAACGTACACGCCTCGTCGAACCCCTAGCATCGATGGCATGACCTCCCGCGCCGCGTTCCTCGACGGCGCTCGCGACGTCGCGGGGCTTGCGCCGGGAGTCGCGGTTTTCGGGCTGTCCTTCGGGGCGCTGATCCGTGCCCGAGGCATCGATCCCATCGCCGGGGCGGCGGGCTCGGTGATCGTCGGAGCGGGCGCCGGCCAAACGGCGGCCGTCGAGGTGGTGGCGGCGGGCGGCACCGTCCTGATCGCCGTCCTCTCCGCGCTGATCGTGAATGCGCGCTTCGCCCTGTACTCCGCCGCCCTCGCGCCAATGTTCAGCCGCTTCACCCGCCCCTGGCGCCTCGGCCTCGCGTGGCTCGTCTCCGACCAGACCGTGGGGCTCTACGGGCGCGGCCAGGAGCGATGGACCACCCCCGCACTCCAGCAGTACTACATGCTCGGGGTCACGGCGCCCATGCGTACGGCGTGGATCGGCGGAACGGTCGCGGGAGTGCTGCTAGGCCCCGTGGTTCCCGGGTCGTGGCAGATCGGCGTCATCGTGCCGCTCATGTTCATCGCGCTCGCGATCCCCGGCATCCGCGGCCTACCCGAGCTGATCGCCGCGATCACCGGCGTCGTCACGGTCGTCGCGCTCAAGGACCTACCGCTCGGCCTCAATATCGTGGCGGCCGCCCTTCTTGGGATGACGGCGGGGCTGCTCGTCCGCCCGCGCGGGGCGCCCGCGTCGGCCGCCTCGGCTCATGCGGATTCGGCGGACTCCACATGATCTGGGTGACGTTCGTCCTCGCGGGGATCGGGACCTACCTGATCCGCTTCTCCGGCATCGCGCTCATGCGCAACGAGGAGCGCATCCCTCCGCTGGTGCGCCGCGCGCTCCGCATGATCGGCCCCGCGGCCATGGGCGCGATCGTCGGCAACGCCCTGCTGCTCGACCACGGGACGTGGCGACCGTTCGGGGCGTGGCACATCGCCGCGCTTGCCGCCCTCGCCGCCGGCGCGTGGAAGCGAAGCCTCGGGCTCACTCTGCTGGTCGGGGGCGCCGTGTTCGCGGTGCTCCTCGCCCTCGGTCTGTAGCGCGCGGGCTCGACGCGAACATCCGCTACCGTCGGATGATGACCACCGTTTTCCTTCCCGGCATCGGATCCAATGGCCCCGAGACCTGGCCCACCCAGGTCGGTGACCCGGCGCTCGAGTGTCCGAGCGAGCCACTCTTCGCGACGCTCGCGAGGGAACAGGGGAAGGGCGCGGCCGACCACGCCGCGGAGCTGCTCGCGACGACCACCGGCCCTCTCGACCTCGTCGCGCACTCCTACGGATCGATCGCGGCGCTCATCGCCGCGCGGGACAGCGACCGCGTCCGCTCGCTCGCCCTCTTCGAGCCCGCCGCGATGTCCGTCGCTCCCGAGGCTCCCAGCGTCAAGGCGTTCGTCACGGCCCTCGCCCCCGTTTTCGCGCGCGCGGAGGATCCTGCGGTCGCCGACGGCGACATCGCCGGCCCGTTTCTCGTGGGCTTCGGCTATCCGTACCCGCCGCCGGGAGACGCGGGCGCGGCCGCTTTCGGGCGTAGCCTCCGCAACGCACCGCCCGCGTGGGAGTTCGCGCTCGATCCGACCGTGTGTGGGCGCATCCCGACCATCGTCGTGACGGGCCAGTGGCATCCCATCTACGAGGACATCGCCGCGGCGCTTGAGGCCGCGGGCGCCCGCCGCGAGGCGATCCCCGGCACCGAACACCGGCCCCAGGACGACCCTGCTGCGAACGCCCTACTGAACGAGTTCTGGCGGGGTCTCCGGTAGAGGACGCGGGGCTACTCCACCACGGAGACGTGCTCGCGCCGGTGCGTTCCGGCGTCGATCAGGTCAACGACCGCGAGGGCAATTCCGGGCGCCGTGAGGAACGACCCGCCCTTCTCGTCAAGGATCGCGACGTCTCCGCCGAGGCGGTAGGTTCCGGTCGGCTCGCCGGGCGCGTAGGCGCCAAAGGTCGCGGCCGGGCTCACGAACGTCCAGTCGAGGTCTGCGGGTGCGGCCTGGAGCATCTCGAACACGGAGTGCCCCGCGAGCGCCTCGTCACGGAACTGCGGCGGGATGTCACCCTCGGCGAAACGGGGCGCTCCGGGCGCGGGGCGCAGCGACGAGAATCCGCCCACCACGATGAAGCGCGCGTTCTCGTCCTCGAGCCGCGAGGCAAGCGTCCGCGCCAATTCCAGTTGACGCCCCGCCATGTCACCGCGAGGCGACGTCGCGAGAATGACGGCGTCGGCGTCGGCGATGGCCGTGTTCTGGACGTCCACGTCGAAGCCGGATCCGGTCACGTAGGTCACGCCGGGTACGCGAACGGTCGGGATGTTACGACTGATCGCGGTGACGTCGTGCCCGCGTTTCGCGGCCTCGGCGACGATCGCGCTTCCCGCGTAGCCGGTGCCTCCAATAACGGTGATGTGTGCCATGTCCGTCTCCTCGCGTCGATTGTGGGGTTCTACCGACGCAACACGGCGCGAACACGCGACATTCCGCGTTGGATCAGCGGTACTCCGGGTTGGGGTGGTCGAAGCGCTCGCCCGCGTTCCATTCCGCGCGCGAGTTGCCGCCCGCAGGGAAGCCGCCCCCGCGCTTCAGCATCGCCGCCATGTGCATCAGATTCCACGTCATGAAGGTCGTGTTGCGCTGCGTGAACTCGTTCTGGGGTCCGCCGCTCCCCTCGTCGAGATACGACGGACCGGGTCCGGCCTCGCCGATCCAGCCGGCGTCGGCGTTTGGCGGGATGGCGTAGCCGAGGTGCTGGAGCGAGTAGAGGACGTTCATCGCGACGTGCTTGACGCCGTCCTCATTTCCGGTGACGATCACGCCCGCGGTGCGCCCGTAGTACAGGTACTGGCCGCGATTGTTGAGTTGACCGCTCATCGAGTACAGGCGTTCGATGAGGTGCGTGGCGACGGAGGATTTCTCGCCGAGCCAGATGGGGGTGCCGACCACGAGGATGTCGGCTGCGAGGACGCGCTCGGCGAGCTGCGGCCACTCGTCGACCATCTGCTTGCCGCCGACGACGTCCTCGGTCATGTCGGGGTAGACGCCAGGCGCGACGGCGCGGTCGACGAGGCGTATCTCGTCGATCGAAACGCCGTGCTTCGCCATGATCGCCGTCGAGACGTCCATGAGCCCTTGCGTATGCGACGGCGTCGGGGACGGCTTGAGCGTGCAGTTCACGAAGCACGCAGTGAGATCGGAAAAATCGAACGGTTCGGTGGCCTTGGCCATGGTCCCCTCCCGAGGGTCCGGACCGCCCCACGCTGGGCGGCTCCTGTCGGCCAGCCTATGTCGGGCCGGCAGGCCTCGTCCCCCCGCGCTTGCTATACATCGCACCTCTATGTATCGTAGTTCTATGCATATTCCGAAGGATCTGGTCGCAGCGTCGGCAGCACCCATGGTCCTCGGCATCCTCGCCGACGGCGACAGCTACGGCTACGCGATCCTCCAGCGGGTCAAGGAGCTCAGCGGCGGACAGATCGAGTGGACCGACGGCCTGCTCTACCCGCTGCTCCACCGGCTCGAGGAACAGGACCAGGTCGAGGCGACGTGGGGCACAGCCGACACCGGCCGCAAACGCAAGTACTACCGCATCACCCCGAAGGGTCGCTCGTCGCTCGCCGACCACCAACGCCAGTGGCGCGCGGTCATCGACGCCCTTGGCGAGACCTGGGGAAACATCACGGAGACGGCGGCTCGGGTCGCCGGGCCGATCGAAGGGATAGCGACATGACGACGTCCGACGCTCGGGCCGACTTCGAGGCCCAGGTCGCGCAGTGGCGCGCCTACGTGGAGAAGCGCAAGGGGATTGGCGCGGCCGACGCCGACGAGCTCGAGGCGCACCTGCGGGACCAGGCTGCCGACCTTCAGTCATCCGGCCTCGCCCCCGACGAGGCGTTCCTCGTCGCCGTCAAGCGGCTGGGCGCGCAGGACGACATCTCCCGCGAGTTCGCCCGCGTGCACTCGGACCGCCTGTGGAAGCAGCTCGTTCTCGCCGGAACGGAGGCCACTGACGCGGAGCGCCCCGGCTCGCTGCGCGGCGCCGAGATGTGGTGGGTCATCGGTCTGGCCGTGCTTGCCGCCGCCTCGTTCAAAATCCCGGCGCTACTCGGGTACGACGAGTCGAACAACGGAGACGTCTATGCCCGCAACGCGGCTCTGTTCTTCCTGCCATCCCTCGCCGCATACTTCGCGTGGAAGCGCCGCGTCTCGGCCGCCACGATCGCCGTCCTCGCCGGGTCCTTCGTCGCGGGCGGCGTCCTCGCCAACGTCTACCCCTTCGAGAGTCTGGGCCAGACGCTCCTCCTGACCGCGATACACCTTCCGATCGCTCTCTGGCTCGTCGTCGGCATCGCCTACGTCGGCGGCGACTGGCGTTCACGCTCGAAGCGCATGGACTTCATCCGCTTCACGGGCGAGTGGGTGATCTACATGAGCCTCATCGCGATCGGCGGCGGCGTGCTCGCCGGCATCACCGCGGGAGCCTTCGGCCTATTCGACGTGGACACCACGGCGTTCATCGTGGAGTGGCTCCTACCCTGCGGCGCGATGGGCGCCGCGGTGGTCGCGGCGTGGCTCGTCGAGGCCAAGCAGGGCGTCATCGAGAACCTCGCTCCCGTTCTCACCAAGATCTTCACCCCGCTCGTCGCCGCGCTCCTCGTCGTCCTCGCGTTCGTCATCCCCGTTGCGTGGACGGGCAAAGCCGTCGACCGCAACGCCCTCGTCGTGCTCGACCTCATCCTTGCGCTCGTGCTCGGGCTGGTGCTGTTCGCCATCTCGGCGCGCGATACCTCGGAAGGCCCGGGCCTTTTCGACGGACTCCAGCTCGTTCTCGTCGTCGCGGCGCTCGTCGTCGACGGGTTCGTCCTCGCCGGCCTTCTCGGGCGCATCGGCGAGTACGGGTTCACGGCCAACCGCACCGCGGCGCTCGGCGAGAACCTCATTCTGCTCGTGAACCTCGCGTGGGCGGCGTGGCTGTCCCTTGGCTTCCTCCGACGCCGCAGGGCCTTCGCCGCGACCGAACGGTGGCAGACGGCGTACGTGCCGGTCTACCTTCTCTGGGCGGTGGCCGTCGTCGCGTTGTTCCCCCCGATATTCGCGTTCGCATAGAACGTCGCCACACGTAAGCCTCGGGTCGGAGACGCTGAGGTAAGTTGACCCTGTGCACTCGCCGCGTGAAGTACGTCGCGCCGCCAAACGCCTCGTCGCCGCCTCCCGCCGCGTCCGGGCCGCCCGGGCGTTGAGCGCCTCGGACTACGCGTTCGCGCAGGATGTCGTCCGACGCGAGGCCGCCGACGCCCGCGCCGCCGAGACCCCCATCGCCGCCCTCGCCGATCGTGCCGACTTTCCGGGGGCTATTGCCGCGCTCTCCGACGAGTTCGCCACCGTCCTCGACGTCGCGAACGCGGATCTCGCGACGCTCGTGCTCGTCCCCGGCGTCGACCTCGCCCACGCCAGGGCGATCCGCGCCGCCGCGCGCGACGCCAGGGCCGAGATGATCTCGGCTTCCTCGCCTCGCTTCACCCCGGACACGCCCACGGCCGCACAGACGGCGCTCCTTCGCGCACTCCGTCGCCGCGTCCTCGCCGACCGCGCCACCGGGGATCTCCGCGAACCCGTCGTCGCCGTTGCGAAGGAGGCCCGCCGCCTGATCCCAGCGTCGCGCGCGTCGGCCTACACCGCGCTTCGCCCGATCCTCGGCCCGCGCGCCGCGAAGCGGAGCGAGGACGCGCTCGCACGACTTCGCGAACTGATCACCCCCCACCTCGACTCCGACCTCGCGGGCCAGATCACGCGACGGCTCCGGACCGTGCCCACCCTCCCCGTCAGTGGATCCGGCCTGTGGGACGACTTCCGCGAACACCCCGGCGAGTACTACGCGGTGATCGAGGCAACGAAGGGCGCGCCGCGGCGTGTCCCGCGGGACTACGGACCGCTCGCCCCCGACCTCGTGAAGCGCATCAACGCGACCTCGCTCGACCTCTCCCTGCTTCGCGCGAGCCTGACGCCCGCGCAGGAGTTCGCTGCACGATTCGCGGTATTCCAGGGGCGCGTCGTCCTCGGCGACGATCCGGCCCTCGATCCCGAGCTCGAGGTGCTCGCCGTGATGGCACACCTCGCCGCGTCGGGCGAACGCCACGCCATCGTCCTCGCTCCTCCCGGGCGGCAGGAGCACTGGGTCAGCGCCGTCCGGCGCCAGACCGCGCTGTCACCGATTCCCGTGCCCGCAACCCGCAGTGCGAACGCGCTGACCGAGTGGCGCGCCGTCGGGGGCGTGGCGATCGGAACGGACGACTTCCTCGGCGCACCCGGCTCGTTCCAGCCCGCGATCCTGTCGCTCCTCGTGATCGATCAAGCCCACCACATTGCCGACGCGCATCACGCCGCGTCGCGGCGCATCGCCCAGGCGATCGAACGCGCCGATCGCGCCATTCTTCTGTCCGACCGCGCCACTCGTGGAACGGCGGATCCCGCCCTCGCCCTCGCGCGCGTCGTCCGCCCGGACCTTGCGTCGTCGCTGGCCGACCCCGGTCCCGATGATCCCGACGAGCTCGATGCCCTACTCGCCCCCATACGCCTCGCGCGCGTCGCCGATACCCAGGAGGGCTAGGCGCGTGCCCGTCACCCCGGTCCACCTCGGTCCCGGCATCCTGATCAAGGCGGTGTTCCGCAGCGCGTTCTCGCTGGTGATATTCGGCTACGCGCAGGTACTCATCGACCTGCAACCTCTGGTGGTGCTGGTGACGCATCGCGGGACGCTTCACGGCTGGAGCCACACGCTGATCGGTGCGGCGGTCATCGGCGTCGTCGCGGCGGTCACGGGACGCCCACTCGCGAACGCCGCCTTCCGGCTTGCGCTCGGATCGAGCCGGCCCCCGGTGCGGATTTCGTGGCGCATCGCTTTCGGATCGGCTCTCGTCGGCACCTTCAGCCATATCCTGCTCGACGCGTTTATCTACTCTGACGTCCACGCCCTCCGGCCGTGGTCGAATGCGCAGCCGCTCCTCGGGACGCTCACTCCCGCCCAGGACTACGTCGGTTGCGTCCTCGCTGGCGTCGTAGGAACGGCCCTGTACGCGGCGGGCACGTGGTGGGAGCGCCGACGGCCATGACCCCCTTCGCGCGACATCTTCTCGGCACGGCACTTCCGCTCGCGATCGTCGCCGTCATCGCGGCCAGCCTCGCGTACTCCGTCGCGAGCCGCCGCGGCGACGGCGGTCACGCCCGGGGATGGCGGGCGGCGACGCGGGCGCTGCTCGCCGTCTATGCCGTCGGCCTGATCTGGTGGACGATCGTTCTCGCGAACCCCAACTTCGACGGTGCGCGCCACGCGAACCTCGTACCGTTCCGCGAGATATCTCGCTCGCTGACGGACCGCGAACCCGGGTACGGCCTTCTCAACTTCTGGGGCAACATCGTCGCGTTCGTCCCGGTAGGGGTCCTGGCGCTGCTCGCCATACGCAGGGCTAGGCCGTGGGGTTGGGCGATCGCCATCGCCTCCGGGATCGGGCTTTCGGCGGCGATTGAGGCCACGCAGTACACCATCGGACGCTCCGCCGATGTCGACGACGTCATCCTCAACGGGGCTGGCGTCGTCGTAGGAGTCGTTGTCGCGGCGCTGATACGTCGGGTACTCTCCCCCGCGCCACCCGGCCAAAGGTCCCTACCTCACGAGCGCCCAACTCCTAGGCTGGGCTCGTGACCAACGGGCGCGTCGCAGTGATTACCGACAGTGCCGCCGCCGTGCCCTCGACGCTTCAGTCGAAGTACGGCATCACCGTGATCCCCCTCCACCTCACGATCGGTGACGAGGTCTATACCGAGGGCGTCAACATCAGCCCGCCCAAGGTAGTCGCGGCCCTGCTAAACAAGTCGACCGTGAAGATACTCGAACCGCCTGCGAGCGAGTTCGCGCGGGTGTATCGGGAACTCGCCGCCTCCGGCGCGCATCACATCGTCGCCGTACACACGTCGGGGAAGATGCAGAAGATCGTCGCGCACGCGACGGAGGCGGCAGGCATGAGTCCCATCCCGGTGACCATCATCGATACCGAAACCGTCTCCATGGCGACCGGTTTCGCGGTGCTGGCCGCCGCGGCCCGTGCGCTCGATGACGAACCTGCGGATCGCGTCGCGGAGGCGGCTCGTACGACGGCCGCGTCGAGCCGGGTATTCATGACCGTCGAGACCATGGAGTACGTCCACCGCGATGGACAGGTGCCAAACGCCGTGCGCGCGGTCGCGGACACCCTGCGCGTGCGCCCCATTCTCACGATCAAGGACGGCGTCATGGCGCGCTCCGGAGGCGCCCGCAACACCAAACCCGCACGCGAGGAAGTTCGCCGCCACATCGAGGACTGCATCGCGAACTTCACGCGACCCGCCGTTTCCGTCGCGCTCGTCGGCGGAAGCGCCATGGAGAACGGCCTCGGCATCGCCACCTCGGGGATCATGATCGAGGCGTCGCCAGGCGCGAGCCTGTCGGCCCACACCGGCCCAGGGACCTACGTCGTCTGCGCGGCCAACCTCCCCGCCGATTTTCCTCACACCCTCTGACGGCCGCGCCGCCCCACTACCCAGGCCTGTGACGCAGACCGCCTCGTTCAACGAGCGGTGAATGGGCGTCCGATCTACATTGGAGATGTGAGAGTAACGCGCGTAGTCGTCGTCACAGACTCGGCCGCATCGCTGCCTCCATCCGTGGCCAGATCGCTCGGCGTCGTCACGATTCCCGTGCACATCCACCTCGACAAAGACTCCTTCCTTGAGGACGTGAACGTCGATGCGGAGAAGGTGGCTCGCGCACAAATCCTCGGCGCCGAGTTGTCCACGGTGGCACCCTCTCCCGACGAGATCGCGAAGGTGTACCGCGCGGTCGCACGCGACGGCGCGACGGCGATCGTGTCGATCCACGTCTCGTCCGCCTTCTCTCAGACCATGGCGAACGCGACGGTGGCCGCCAAACGCTCGAAGGTCCCGGTCACGCTCGTGGACTCCGGCACCATCGCTATGGGCCAAGCTCTCGTGGCCCTGGGAGCAGCCGCCGTGGCGGCGGACGGCCGGCCGGCCGAGGAGGTCGCGGGCTCCGCGCTAGCGATCGCCCGGTCCTGCAGGTTCCTGTTCACGGTCGAGACCCTGGAATACCTTCGACGCGGCGGCCGGGTCTCGGCGATGGTCCGAGCCTTCGGCACCCTTCTCAAGATCCGCCCCGTCGTCTCTATTCAGGATGCGCAAAGCACGATCGTCGACCGCGTCGTCGGGTATGACAAGGCGCAGAACGTCATTCAGTCGTCGCTCGAGCTGTACGCGACGACTCTCGCGCACCCTGTGGCCCTCATGGGAATGCCCGCGGGATCCACCCCCGACCCCTCGAAGGTTCCCTCGATACGCGGACCGGTCCTCAAGACCGTCGTCGGAGGAAGCCTGATGACGCACACCGGCCCGGGAACATGCGGGCTCGCTGTCGCCGACATGCCGCCGGAGTTCGGAAGGCTCAGCGACACGCTCGCCGTCGCCGACGGCTAGGGAAGCCCGTCGACGAACTCCGTCACGTAGGCGTTGACCTGCTCCGAGTCCACGAGGAATCCGTCGTGCCCGACGTCCGAGTGCACCACCTTGACGCCGCTCGATCCCCGAAGGTGAGCGTCGAGCAACTCCGCGTTGGACACCGGGTACAGGCGATCGGAGTCGACGGCGATGACGAGCGCCGGAATCTCCACGCCCCTGAGAGCCCGGGCAACGCCGCCCCGCCCGCGGCCGACGTCGTGGCTGAGAATCGCGTCCGTGAGGCGCACGTACGTATTGGCGTCGAACCGGCGCGCGAGCTTGTCGCCGTGGTGCTCGAGGTACGAGCCGACGGCGAAGCGCCCTCCGCCGCCAATCGGGTTTTCGCCCTCTTGGAAGGCGCGCCCGAACCGGTCGGCCAACTCGCTCTCCGAGCGGTACGTCGCGTGGGCGATCATTCGGGCGATTCCGAGCCCCACGTGCGGGCCGTCGTCGTCCGCGGCCTCGTAGTAGTCGCCGCCGCGAAACCGCGGATCGGCCCGTATCGCGGCGAGTTGCGGTGCCGCCCACGCGATCTGGTCCGCCGTCGACGCTGGGGTCGCGCCCTCTACGGCGATCGCCCGGACACGCCCCGGCGCCATGATGGCCCACTCCATGGCCCGCATTCCGCCCATCGACGGGCCCAGCACGAGTTTCCACGACGCGATACCCAGCTGGTTCGTGAGCGCGATCTCCGCCCGCACCATGTCTCGCAGCGTCACGTAGGGAAAGCGGGACCCCCACACCCCTCCCGTGTGGGGGTCCCGCGAGGCCGGGCCGGTCGTCCCCTGACACCCGCCCACCACGTTCGCACACACGACGAAGTGCTTGGTGGTGTCAATGGGCCGACCGGGCCCGACCATGGAGTTCCACCATCCCCCCGTATGGTGGCCCTCCCCCGAGGGTCCCGTGGCGTGCGAATCGCCGGTGAGCGCGTGGGCAACGTAGATGGCGTTGTCGCCAGCCACGTTCAGTTCGCCCCACGTCTCGTATGCGATTCGCACGCCAGGGAGCACGCCGACGGGATCGGCTTCGAGCGGAAGGTCCCCGAGATCGAAGAACCGTCGCCTCCCGGCGGGGTCCCCCTCCCGCCAGGCGCCGGTAACGGGGATCGGCTCTCGCCCTGCCCGTCCCGTACGCCCGGCGACCTCGTCGCTCTCGATCGCGTCGTCGTCCACGGGCGCCTACTTAACCGACGCGAGATTCCGGTCGGCGTCCACGTTGATCGCAGCAAAGCCGATCTCGAGGTCGGCGAGGATGTCATCGATGTTCTCGATCCCGACGGCAAGGCGAACGGTCCCGGGCGTCACGCCAGTGGTCGCCTGCTCCTCCGCCGTGAGCTGCGAGTGCGTCGTCGTCGCCGGGTGAATGGCGAGCGATCGGACGTCACCGATGTTGGCTACGAGCGAGTGGAGCTCGAGCGCGTCGATAAACGCCCGCGCCTTCTCCGCTCCGCCCTCGAGCTCGAACGCGAGCACCGCCCCCGCGCCGCGTGGCGCGTACTTCGTGGCGTTCGCGTTCCACTTCGACGACGGAAGGCTCGCGTAGGCGACGCTCACGACGTCGTCGCGTGCCTCGAGCCACGCCGCGACCTTGCTCGCGTTCTCGACGTGCCGCTCCACGCGGAGCGACAGGGTCTCGAGACCCTGGGCGATGAGGAACGCGTTGAACGGCGAAATCGCGGGGCCGAGGTCCCGCAGGAGCTGGACGCGCGCCTTGAGGATGAAGGCGAGGTTCACGCCGAAGATGCCGCCGACGCCGAGGTCCTTGGCGTAGGTGAGGCCGTGATAGCTCGGGTCGGGCGTGTTGTACTGCGGGAAGCGCTCCGGCTCCTTGGCGAAGTCGAATGCGCCGCCGTCGACGATCACGCCGCCGATCGCCGTACCGTGTCCGCCCAGGTACTTGGTCGCCGAGTGGATGACGAAGTCCGCGCCCCACTTGAGCGGCTGGACGCCGTAAGGCGTCGCGATCGTGTTGTCGATGACGAGCGGGACGCCGGCGTCGTGCGCCACCTTGGCCACGCCCTCGATGTCGAGCACGTCCTGCTTGGGGTTGGAGATGGACTCCGCGAAGAGCGCCTTCGTGTTGGGCCGGATCGCGGCCTTCCACTGCGCGAGGTCATCGGGGTCGTCCACGAACGTGACCTCGATGCCGTACTTGGGCAACGTGTAGTGGAACAGGTTGTAGGTGCCCCCGTAGAGCGACGGCGACGACACGATGTGCGAGCCCGCCTCCGCGAGGTTGAGGATCGCGACGGTCTCCGCCGCCTGGCCCGAGGCCAGCAGGAGCGCCCCGACGCCGCCCTCGAGCGCGGCGATACGCGTCTCGACGGCTTCCTGCGTCGGGTTGCCGATGCGGGTGTAGATCGGCCCGAGCTCGGCGAGCGCGAACCGGTTGGCCGCCTGCGTCGTGTTCTCGAAGACGAACGAGGTGGTCTGGTAGATCGGGAGCGCGCGCGCGCCCGTTGCGGCGTCGGGCGTCTGCCCGGCGTGGATCTGGTTGGTCTCGAAGGACCAGGTGTCGCTACTCATGTTCTTCTCTCTTCCTTGATGCGAGGGTTGGTGGAAATCCAAACCCGGTCACGTCAAGGAAGGGCAGCACGCTGACCCGCCGAGCCCATGACAGGGCTTGCGGTTGGCACGTGCGAGGGGTGTGTGCCCGTCAGGGGGCTAGCCGACTCTTGCCGGCAAGGCGCCCGTTCGGGCGCACGTCGAACGTGCGCTGGTTAGCGGCACATTCGACGGAACATGTGGGTGAGCGTAAGGCATGCCTTACACATCGCGCAAGTCCGCGCCGTGAACCCGCAGGCATACCTCGACACATCCCGTGGGCCCCTCGGGCCCGAACGAGGGCTCGGACAGGTACAACTCGTACCAGCAGCCCCACCGCGACGACTCCTCTTCCCACTGAACGTCCCATGGCACGTCGTGAGCGTCGCCCCACTCGATGAGCTCGCGCGTGACCGCACCGATGCGCGAGTATGGCCCGTTGTGACATCTGACCGCGTACGTTCCTGCCGGAAGGTCGTTGACCACGAAGGGGGGAGACGCGTCGGCGAAGTCCGGCATCACCCATCCGACTTCGAGGTGAAGGGGACCCGCCTCGGACACTCGTCGATAGCGGATGATCGACGGCCCGCGGTCGTCGAGGTCGAGATCCCCCAGGTAGAGGTCAACCGCCTGGTAGGCCTCGCGGATACCGGTCGCCAGGTTCTCAACGGGCACGCTCGTCGGTAGGGCGCAATAGCGCAACGCCTCGCGCAATTCGATGCCACCCTCAACCATCGCTCCACGCTAGCGGGTAGGTTTTCGCTTGGAGAGGTGGGTGCGTGCTATGTCACATTTAGGCCCGAAAGGTTTCCGAATTAAGTACATCGGGGCGTCCGTTCACCCCGGCGATCACGGTATTCGCGCCGCCGATGAGCCGACCGACGCGCGCCGTATTGGCTTGATCGAACTCACCGAACGTCTCCGCTGGGTTCCCGAAGTAGGCGAAGGCTGGGACGTCCCCATCAGCCTGGTCGAGGTTCGCACGCCGCCCCCACGAGGCATCGGGCTCAACGGACTTTTACTCGCCGTCCCCGGCGTGGGAGTGGTGCGCGTGGACGGACGGACGAGTTCCGGGATCTTCTCGCTCGTCACGCAGCGCGGACCAATGACGGACAACGGGGCAACCGCAATGCTGCGCCGCGATCTGCTGAGGCGCGGAGCCGTCGACTCCTCGGAGTCCGGCGGCGCGGACGTTCGTAGCGAGGACTAGCCCGCGTCGGTCGTCGCGGTGCCATCAACGGTCACCGACGAGGGGTTGCGGCCTCGCTCGAAGCGTCCCAATTCCCAGCGGAGGACCGCGAGGAGGACGCCCCACATTCCGAGGTCATCGATGAAGCCGAAGGGGCCCGTGATGTAGTCAGGTATCGCATCGAGCGGCCAGATCGCGTAGACCACCGTCACGACCGCCATGACGTACGACCACGGCGACAGGCGGTGTTTGCCCGTCACGACCGCCTTGATGAACGCGCCCCACATGACTAGTCCTCGATCTCGCGAAGCGCACCCGTGTGGACGTCGAACACGAAGCCCCGCACCTTATCCCGCCGCGGGACAAACGGGTTGGTGCGGACGCGCTCCATCGATTGGCGGAGATCCTTGTCGAGATCGACGAAACTCTCGGGCGACCACGACGGCTTCTGGCCGGTCTCCTCGAGCAGCTCGTTGCGCAGCTGGTCATCCGTGAAGGTGAGGGCGCCGCAGTCCGTGTGGTGCACGAGGATGACCTCGCCGGTTCCGAGCTTGCGCTGCGAGACAACGAGCGAGCGGATGACGTCGTCCGTGACGACGCCGCCCGCGTTTCGAATGATGTGTGCGTCGCCGATCTCTAGTCCGAGCATCGCGAACACGTCGAGCCGCGAGTCCATACATGCGACGACGGCGAGCTTCAGTCGCGGGGGCAGCGGCTGGTCGGGGACGTAATTCCGGGTGTACTCGCGGTTGTGACCCAGCAGTCGATCGGTGACGTCCATGGCGAACTTCCTCCCTACGTTCGAACAGCAAGCCTAGGCGAAGCGGGGGATATCCCTACCTCAGAACGGAGACCAGCCACGTTCCGGCAACGCGGTGCGCGCGGTGCACTGGACCTGAGGCCGCGACCGTAGGCCTCGTCGATCGGGACTCTCCGGTCCTAAGTTAGGAAGCATCATGACCACCACCACCGCTGATCCGACGTGGTTTCGGGCCACCGTTCGCCGCGCCGGGCGCGAGACCGCGTACCTCCTCACGTCCTTTCCCATCGCCCTCGCCTCCTGGGTCGTCCTCGTCACGCTCGGCAGCATCGCCGTCGGGACGATCGTCATCTGGGTTGGCGTCGGCATCGGCGCCCTCACGCTGTGGACCATGCGAGGCTTCGCCGGGTTCGAACGGGTGCGCCTCCGCCTTCTCGATGGTCGCGCGCTCGAAGGCTCGTACGGTTCCGCCGACCGCAGCTTCTCGATCCGGTCGATGTTGGGTGCGTTCCGGGACGGCCAGATGTGGCGCGACTCGGCACACGCATTCCTAGCGTTCCCGCTGTCCGTCGTGACCTGGTCGCTCGCGCTGACCTGGACTGCCGCGGCGTTCGGCGGTACCACCGAGTGGTTCTGGGGTCGTTGGCTCCCGAACGACGACATGGAGCCGATCACGGGGTTCCTGGGGTGGCTCAACTCGTGGCCGGGCCAGGCGACGGCGGGCATTCTCGCCATCCTGACTCTTCCGTGGGTGGTGCATGCCCTCGCGCTACCGCACCGCCTCCTTGGGGAGTGGCTACTCGCCTCGACCGCGGGCGGACGCCTGCGCCAGCAGGTGTCGCGGCTCGAGGAGCAGGGCAAGGCTGCGGCGCGGGCGGAGTCGGAGGCGTTACGTCGCATCGAACGCGATCTTCACGACGGCCCACAACAGCGCCTGATCCGCATGCAGATGGAGCTGAGCGCCGCCGATCGTGCGCTGGGGAAGAACTCCAAGGCCAAGGCGGCAATCGCCGACGCCCAGCGTCTTAGCACCGAGGCTCTCGCGGAGTTGCGTGCCCTCACGCGCGGCATCGCTCCGCCGATTCTCGCCGAGCGCGGGCTCGCGGCCGCTATCGATTCGCTCGCGGAGCGATCGACCGTGCCCGTGGCGGTCGCGTGCGACGCCCCTGGCCCGCTTCCGATCGGCGCGGAGACGACCGCGTACTTCGTCGTCTCGGAGAGCCTTGCGAACGTCGCGAAACACTCCGGCGCGACGTCGGCGAAGGTCGTCGTGCGTCGGACGGGGGACGTCCTCAACGTCGTCGTCTCGGACGACGGCGAGGGCGGGGCGCACGTCGCGAAGGGGCACGGTCTCGCGGGTCTCGAGGAACGCGTCGCTGGCGTGGGCGGTAACCTCGCGGTAGGCGACGGGCCCGACGGCGGCACCGTCGTGACCGCGGAGGTGCCGTGCGCGTCGTCCTAGCCGAGGATTCCGCCCTTCTTCGGGAGGGGCTCGCCCGCCTGCTCGCCGAGATGGGGCATCGCGACGTCACGCTCGTCACGACCGCCACCGAACTCGAACGGGCCGTCCGCGCGGGCCCCGTCCCCGACGTCGTCGTCTCCGACATCCGCATGCCGCCCGACCACACGGACGACGGACTGCGCGCGTGTCTCGCGCTACGGGCGACGTACCCGGGCCTTCCATGCCTGCTGCTGTCGCAGCACACCGAGCGGACCTACGCGGCCGAACTGCTCGCGGACGGCGCAGGCGGCGTCGGATATCTCCTCAAGGACCGCGTGACGGACCTCGACGGCTTCGCGCGGGCGATCGAAACGGTCGCCGCGGGCGGGACGGTCTTGGATCCGGAGCTCGCCGCACTGCTGGTCGCGCGTCGGACGGATCCGCTGGCCGCGCTCACCGCGCGCGAACGGGAGGTGCTGACACTCATGGCCGAGGGCCGCTCGAACACGGCGATCTGCGAGGCGCTCGTGTTGTCAGCTGGCACCGTCGAGAAACACGTGACGTCGATCTTCGCGAAGCTGAACCTTGCCCAGGACGGAGACGACCACCGCCGCGTTCTCGCCGTACTCGCCTACCTGGGCGTGGCATCGGGCTGACGCCCCGCCGCGCGCGCGGCGGTAGGGTGGCGCGAGGAAATCGAATCGCTTCGAGCCGCGGCGATCAACCCGCGAAACGGAGGAGACATGTCCCGCATCTTCGTCACCGGAGCGTCACAGGGCATCGGCCTGGAGACGGCTCGCACTTTGATCGAGATGGGCCACGAGGTGGTAGCCCACGCCCGCGACGACAGCCGCGCCGGCGCCACGCGCGAGGCGCTTCCCGGCGCGTACGCCGTCGTGAAAGGCGACCTCGCCGACCTCGCGTCGACGAGGGATCTCGCTACTCAAGCGAACGCCGAGGGGCCGTACGACGTCATCATCCACAACGCCGGACTTGGCGGCGGATCGGGCGAGCGTGTCGAGACCGCCGACGGACTCGAGCGCATATTCCAGACCAACGTCGTGGCGCCGTTCGTCCTCACGTGCCTCATGCCGCTCGCGCCGCGCATGATCTACCTCACGAGCGGCCTCGAGGCAAACGGCGCGCTGCACATCGACGACCTCCAGTGGAGCACCCGCCCGTGGGACGGCATGCAGGCGTATAGCGACTCCAAGCTTCACGACGCGATGCTCAGCTTCGAACTCGCCGCGCGCCACCCGGAGATCGTCGTGAACACCGTCGACCCCGGGTGGATTAAGACCAACATGGGCGGGCCCAACGCACCCGACCCGCTTAACCTCGGGGCCGAGACGCAGGTGTGGCTCGCCACGTCCGACGACGCGGTCGCCTCGACATCGGGCCAGTACCTCAAGCGCCGCGGGGTTCAGACGCCGAACCCCGCGACGCAAGACTCGGCCGCGCGCGTCGCGCTTGTCGCGGCCCTCGAGGAGATCACAGGGCTCGCGTTCCCCTAGAGGGGACGCGCCCGACAACTAGCCGACGTGGGTCCGGTACCTCCGCATGGTGAGCGGCGCGAAGATCGCGACGACGGTCGCGGCCCCGAGCAACGCCAGCCACCCGTCGTTCGAGAACGTCCCGGTGTTCGCGAGGTCGCGTGCGGCCGTGACGATGTGACTGACGGGGTTGACGTGGACGATCGCCTGGAGCCAACCGGGCATCGTCTCGACGGGGACGAAGACGTTCGAGAGGAACGTCAGCGGGATCAGGATCATGAACGAGAGCCCCTGCACGCCCGCCGCCGACTTGGCGCTCACGCCCATGAGGGCGAAGATCCACGACATCGCCCACGCGCACGCGATCACGAGTAGCCCGGCGGCGGCGACGCCAGCAGGGCCGCCTGCCGGCCGGTATCCGATAGCAAACGCCGTGGCGAAGGTGAGGGTCGTCGCGACGAGGTACCGGACGGTGTCCGCGAGCAGCGCGCCGGCGAGCGGCGCGATGCGGGCGATCGGGAGCGACCGGAATCGGTCGAACACGCCCTTGTCCATGTCCTCGCGCAACTGCGTGCCGCTCGCGGCCGTGGCCGTCAGCACCACCTGCGCGAGAATGCCGGGCACGAACATCGGCAGGTAACTCGCCGTGTCGCCAGCGATCGCACCACCGAAAAGGTAGGTGAACATCAGCACGAAGATCACGGGCTGGAAGAGCACGTCGAAGAACTGCTCGGGCGTCCTCCGGAGCTTGAGGAGGCTCCGGTAGGCCATGGCGAGCGAGTCGCGGACGGTCTGCCGGAGGCTGACGCGGGGTTCAAGGACGCGCGAGGCGCCCGGGGTAATGGCGATGGCGGTCATGCCGCTGCCTCCTGTTCTGTGGGAATCGTGTCCGTGGCGTCGGCCGCGTGGCCGGTGATGGTGAGGAAGACCTCGTCGAGGCTGGGCTTCTGCACGGCGAGTTGGGCCACGCCGACGGAGTGGTCGCGAAGCCGGATGAGGACGTCGGTGACGAGTGACGCGTCGTCGAGCGCGACGGTGAGTTGGCGCCCGTTCGACGAGACGATGGGCTCGACGCCCACCACCTCGCCGACGACGCGCAGCGCGACGCCGAGGTCGAAGGGGTCGTGGAGGGCGAGGTGAAGCGACGAGGCCCCGACGAGGCTCTTCAGCTCGTCGCTCGTTCCCTCCGCGACAACGCGTCCCGTGTCGATGACCGCGATACGGTCGGCGAGCTGGTCCGCCTCGTCGAGGTACTGGGTCGTGAGGAGAACGGTCGATCCCGACGAGACGAGATCGCGGATCGTGTCCCACATCTGCGCTCGGGTACGCGGGTCGAGGCCCGTCGTCGGCTCGTCCAGGAAGATGAGCGGCGGCTGCGAGATGAGGCTCGCGGCGAGATCGAGCCGACGCCGCATGCCACCGGAGAAGTTCTTGACGGGTTTGGTCGCCGCGTCCGCGAGACCGAAGCTCTCAAGGAGTTCGTTCCCCTTTGCGCGCGAAGCCTTGCCGTTGTAGCCCTGGAGCCGGCAGAAGACGTCGAGGTTCTCGCGAGCGGTGAGCGTCTCATCGACGGATGCGTACTGCCCGGTCACACCGATCAACTGGCGAATCATGTGGCCCTCTGACGCGACATCGTGGCCGAAGATCGAGGCCGAGCCTTCGGTGATGGGGAGCAGGGTGGCGAGCATGCGAATGGTGGTCGTCTTGCCGGCACCGTTGGGACCGAGGACGCCGTATATGGCTCCCGTCGGTACCTGGAGGTCGAGGCCGTCGACGGCGCGCTGGGTGCCGAAGGTCTTGACGAGGCCGTGAGCATCGATGGCCCAGGTGGGTGTTGCGGTCATGGGGTGTCCCTTCTATCTTGGTCCGAACGTGATCGTAGCGAACATGTTCGTTACGGTCAAGTTCGTTACGAACATGTTCGCTTTCCGTTCGCACTTCCCCTAGAATGGAGGCATGGCACGCGATAACGGCAAGAATCGGCCCGGTCGCGACTGGGGCGAGTCCGCGCCCCCCGACCCCGCGCGACTACGCGCAGAGTTCCGCATGGAGGTCGAACGCCTCAAGGACGAATTCAAGGATGAATGGCAGCGCGCCATCGCCGACGGCCTCGCGGGGCTCGGAGACGCCCGCGACCAGGAGCGCCGAGGGCGTGGCCGGCGCAACTCGCGCGAGCCCCTCAGCCGCGAACTCGTCGTCGACACTGCCATGGCGCTCATGGAGAAGCACGGCCTCGACAAGGTCACCATGCGAAAGATCGCGATGAGCCTCGATACCGGGCCCGCCTCGATCTACGTGTACGTGCGCAGCATGGCGGAGCTCCACGGCCACATGCTCGACCGGATCCTCGAGGGCCTCGACCTCGACGTGGAGGGCGCAACGTGGCGCGAACGCATCGCGCATATCATCAACGACTACGTCGGCCTGCTCCTCGACAACCCCGATCTTGCGCGTTCGGCGCTCACGGCGCGGCCGTCGGGCCACAACTACCTCGCGTTCGTCGAACGCATCCTCGCGCTGATGGAGGAGGGCGGCGTCCCGATCGGCCAGCGTTCGTGGGGCGTGGACCTTCTTCTGCTCTGGGCCACGGCCGGCGCGGCCGAGCATGCGGAGCACGTGGACGACGAGGCCTCGCGCACCGAGTGGGACGCCCTACGCACGGCGATCGCCAACGTCGGCGACTACCCGCACATCGCCGAGATCGGGCTCGATCTGGTTGGCGGGACGGGTGAGGAACGCGGGAACTGGGCCATCGAAGCCCTGCTCACCGGAATCGCGGGCACTCCCCGCAACTGACGTACGCGCCGGTCACGCGGCCCAATCGACGATCGGCGGCGGACCGCATTCCGGCCGACCAACGGCTGCGGCGCACGCGACGTTCCGCCGAAGGCTTCCCGTGCCAACGGAAAAGGTCTCGAGGGTCGCGTGGTCCGCCAAAGGGCGCACGTCCTCCGGCTGGAGCTTGTAGGCGAGGGACAACGCGACGTGCTTGAGCGCCGGCGCGGAAAGCAGCGGGCGAAAGTCGTGGAGACTTGAGAGGTTCTCGATCTCGAGCCGTTCGAGGCGAGCGGCCTCCGCGAAGTCCGGCAAGGCGACGACGCGGGCGAGCGCGCCAAGTCTGAGCCACCACAGGTTCGGCATGCGCCCGATCGCCGTGAGGTCCGCGAGCGCACGGACATTCCACACGTCGAGGTGCTCGACCGACCGTAATCGCGGAAGCGCGTCGAGATTCGACGTTCCTCCGAGGGTGAGTACCAGCGAACGCAGGTGCTCCAACGATTCGAGCAACTCAAGGCCGGGAAGCGTGATTTGGGACATCCATAGTGCGCGCAGGTTCGTCAGGCGGGAGATGACCTCGATCCCCCGTTGCTGACGTTCGAGGCTCAGGACCCGAAGGTGCGTGAACCGGCCGATCGGCGCGAGATCAAGCTTCTTCGCCGTCGCGCCGAGGGTCAGTTCCAGGAGGTCATCGGGAAGGAACCTCAGGCCGTCGAGCGCGACGAGCGAGTCCCACATCGCGTCCGCGTCGAACCGCCGAAGGAACGGGAAGAAGCGCAGAAACTCGAGGCTCCTGGTCGACTCCCCTCCGGCGTAGTAGACGCGAAGCGTAATGTCCGGGCGAGGCCGAAGCATCTCCGCGACGGCCTCGTACTCCGCCTCGGTCAGGTCGTTCGTGAATTGGAGCACCGTGTGATGCGGGCCGAGTGGACGGAGCATGCGCCGGGTCAACGGTGACGAAACCTCGCGACGCCCGTCCCGATCGAGATCGTCGAACATCTCCCGGTGAAGGTCGCGATCGACCGCGCTGGCCACCTAGCCCCACCCCAGCTCGTGGAGCTTGTCGTCGTCGATCCCGAAGTGGTGGGCGATCTCGTGGACGACCGTCACGGCTACCTCCTCGCGCACCTCGTCCGCCGTACGACACATCCGGAGCGTCGGATTGCGGAAGATGAAGATGCGGTCGGGAAGCTCGCCCATGCCCCAGGAGTCACCGCGTTCCGTCAGCGCGACCCCCTCATATAGGCCCAGCAGGTCCCGCTCGCCGTCGGGCGGGTCGTCCTCCACAAGAATGACGACGTTGTCCATGAGCGCGGCAAGGTCGTCCGGGATGGTGTCGATCGCGTCGACCACCGCCTCCTCGAATGCTTCGCGCGTCATCTGAACCATGAGGCCATTGTCGCGCGTCGCCGCCCGCGTCGAGCGCCGCGTGCTCGCACAACTTGGTGAATAGGTCCCCGACTCGTAGGATGTGTCAGGTCCATGGCGCCGGGATAACGGTGTCACGCAAGCCCCCATCGTTTAGCGGCCTAGGACGCCGCCCTTTCACGGCGGTAGCACGGGTTCGAATCCCGTTGGGGGTACGAAGAACGGCCGGTAGCGGAACACCCCTCGCGGGCCGCTACTATAGGCTTTGCTTTTGCAAACGGTCTTGTTTCACACAAGGCCCCGTAGCGCAGTTGGTTAGCGCGCCGCCCTGTCACGGCGGAGGTCGCGGGTTCAAGTCCCGTCGGGGTCGCGCAGGATTGGCTCGGCCCTGCGGCTGGGCGTCGCATGAGGGCCAGATAGCTCAGTTGGTAGAGCGTTCGACTGAAAATCGAAAGGTCCCCGGTTCGAGCCCGGGCCTGGCCACCGGACTCTCTCCCCATTTGCCACGCCCCACCGACTAGGGTTGTACTAGACGTACAACACCTGGAGGAATCATGCCGCGTTCGTTCTTCGACCGCTTCTCGGTCAACTCCATCATCGCCGCGATTCTCGGTCAGGTGGGGACCGTGGTCCGTCACGAGTTCCAGCTCGCCAAGGACGAGTTCAAGCACAAGATCAAGGGCCTCGCCACGGGCGGGATCCTGATGGTCATCGCCGCTGGACTCCTCGGGGGAGCCGTCATTCTGCTCGTCATCGCCGGCGTCGCCGCGCTGACGCTCGTGTGGCCGCTGTGGCTGTCCGCCCTCGTCGGCGGTGGCGCGTTGCTCGTACTCGCGCTCATCTTCCTTGCCATCGCCTCGGCGGTCATCCGGAAGAACAAGGACCTTCGCCCCGAGCGCGCCGTGAGCGCCATGCGACGCTTCTCGCGCGATTACGACGAGACGACCGCGCCCTCGAGTCGCAACATCGCCAGCTTCGCAGCTACCCCGTAGGCGTAGTTCCCCAACCCCGTAGCCGCGACGACGCGGTGGCACGGGACGAACGGGGCGACGGTATTGGTCGCGCACGCCGTTCCGGCCGCTCGCGCGGCCTTGGGATTCCCCGCAGCTGCCGCGAGTTCGCCGTACGTCACCGTCGAACCTCCGGGGATGGCGCGCATCGCGTCCCATACCCGCTGGAAGAACGAGCCGCCCTCCTGCTGCACGGGAACGCGCATGAGGGCGTCGGCGTCACCCGCGAGCCACGCGCGTAGCGCAGCCGCGACGTCGGGATTCTCGCCCGGCTCGACACCGCGCGAGGCGAGGGCGGGGGGAAGGTGGCCAACAAGGTCGGCGAGGGACGTGAAGGCCGACGCCCGAACTGCGCCTGTTTCCGGCGCGACGATGACGGACAGCGGTCCGAATGGCGTCGCGTGCTCCGAACCACGGAGCGTAGATACGGGGGTCACGCCTCTACAGTACGGCGACGCGCCGACACCGCGCTTCGGCGATCTCTCGTCCTAGGCGCGGCGTCGGTTTAGGCGAAGCGCTGTTCCTGTGCTTCGGCGAGGAGCATCTTGACTTCCGTCTCGCGGAAGCGGCGGTGCCCACCCAACGTGCGGATGGACGACAACTTGCCGACCTTCGCCCATCGAGTCACGGTTTTCGGGTCAACGCGGAAGATCGCGGCAACCTCGCTCGGCGTCAGGAGCTTCTCGGGCTCCTGCAACTTTTCTGTCATCACGGTCGTATCCCTCGAGCCATGGAGCGTGGCCATCCCCGCTCCTGCAAGATGAGACATGGCGCAAGCGCGACTATGACGCGGTTTTACCAACTTTTCCGATTTTCTTATCAATACGGTCATTCGCTCGCTCGTTCGGTATCGCGGTAGAGTTACCCGGTGCACCAATGAGGTGGGACCGCGCCAGCGGCCCTCGACTCCGAGAAGGGACGGCGAGATGGGGCGCGGCCGTCAGAAAGCCAAAGACGCGAAGATTGCGCGTCAACTGAAGTATTCGCCTGCGGGATCAGATCTCAAGGCGCTTGAGCGCGAGCTTATCTCCGGCGGTTCGGACGTGAACGACGAACCCGCGGACGTTATCGACGACCTCGATGACGAATACGAAGACCGCTGGGCCGACGACGAGGACTAAGCGGTCCGATACTCCGAAGTAAGGTAAACGGCGCCGCCGTCGACCCCCTTCGCTCCGCGCACGACGTCGCCAGAGAGCGCCCGGCCGTCATCCGTCCCGACCTCTCCCACCACCCACGCCGCCACGCCGACGCCCTCGCACGCCGCGATCGCGGCGTCGGCCATATCCGGGGCGACGATCGCCACCATGCCGACGCCTAGGTTGAGCGTTGACTCGAGGTCGCCCCATGGGACGCCGCCAGCTACACGCAGGGTGTCGAAGACCGGCGGAACGATCCATGCGTCTCGGGCGACCGTCGCGGCAAGGCCGAAGGGGATCACCCTGGCGAGATTCGCGGCGAGCCCGCCTCCGGTGACGTGGGAGAACGCGCGCGTGCCGGACGCTGCCGCGAGATCGAGGCAGAGACGCGCGTAGATTCGCGTCGGCTCGAGGAGCTCCTCCCCGAGCGTCCGCCCGAACTCCGGTACGTCGCGATCAAGGGTCCAGCCCGCCTTCGCGACGATGGCACGTACCAGGCTGTAGCCGTTCGAGTGGAGGCCGGACGAGGCGAACGCGAGCACGGCGTCTCCCGCGCGGACACGCTCGGGGCCGAGCAGCGCGTCGGCCTCGACCACGCCGATCGCGGCGCCCGCCACGTCGTAGTCGTCCTCGGCCATGACCCCCGGGTGCTCCGCCGTCTCGCCGCCGACGAGCGCGACGCCCGCCTCCTCGCACCCCTCGGCGATACCGCGAACGATGTCGGCGATGCGCTCGGGCACGACCTTGCCACAGGCGATGTAGTCGGTCATGATGAGCGGCGCCGCGCCGCAGACGACGATGTCGTCCACGACCATCGCGACGAGGTCGCGTCCGATCGTGTGGTGAACGTCCATGGCGCGGGCGATGGTGATCTTTGTTCCCACGCCGTCCGTGGACGAGGCGAGCAGCGGGCGCCGGTAGTCCTTGAGCGCGCTCGCGTCGAACAGCCCCGCGAAGCCGCCGACCCCGCCAACGACCGCGGGCCCGTGCGTTCGCGCGACGGCTTCCTTCATTAGCTCGACCGCGCGGTCTCCCGCGCGCGTGTCCACCCCGGCGTCGGCGTAGGTCAGGGCTTCGGTCGGCTCGGCGCGCGGCGTCATGCCTGCACCTCTTGACGGAGGAGAAGGTGCCGCGCGGCGACCGGCGGCTCGATCGGATACTGACCCGTGAAACAGGCGGCGCACAGATTCGTCGCCGGCTGGTGGGTGGCGGCGATCATCCCCTCAAGCGAGACGTGGCCGAGCGAGTCCGCGCCGATCGACTGGCGCACCTGCTCGGTGTCGTGGCCGACGGCCGCGAGCTCGTCGCGGGTGGCGAAGTCGATCCCGTAGAAGCACGGCCACAGCACGGGCGGCGAGGAGATCCGCACGTGAACCTCGGCGGCGCCAGCCTCCCGGAGCATCGCGACGATCGCGCGTTGAGTGTTTCCGCGGACGATCGAGTCGTCGACGACGATCAGTCGCTTGCCGCGGATCACCTCGCGCAGGGGGTTGAGCTTGAGCCGAATGCCGAGTTGGCGCAGGGTCTGGGACGGCTGGATGAACGTACGGCCGACGTAGGCGTTCTTGGTGAGCCCCTGCGCGAAGGGGATGCCCGAGGCCTGCGCGTACCCGACGGCAGCAGGGGTTCCCGACTCCGGCACGGGTATCACGAGGTCCGCATCGACGGGATGTTCCTTGGCCAAGGTCTTGCCCATCTCGAGGCGCGCGACGTGCACGCTGCGATCGGCGATCGTCGTGTCGGGGCGCGCCAGGTAGACGTACTCGAAGACGCATCCCTTGGGCTGCGCAACCGCGAATCGGTGGGAGCGAACACCCTCGCCGTCGATGACGAGCATCTCGCCGGGTTCGACCTCGCGTATCCGGGTCGCGCCAACGATGTCGAGCGCCGCGGACTCCGAGGCGACCACCCATCCGCCGCTGGGGAGGCTGCCGAGAACGAGCGGCCTCACGCCCTGGGGGTCGCGTGCCGCGTACAGCGTCGTCTCGTCCATGAAGACGAAGGAAAACGCGCCACGGAGGCGCGGCATCAGCTCGAGGGCCGTCTCGGCGAGGGTGGGGAACTCCTCGTTGGCGAGGAGCGCGGTCACGACGGCCGTATCGGACCCATGCCCGCCAACGAAGTCGAGCAGTTTGCCCTCGCCCGCTCGTTCCTCGAGCAGGGCCAACAGTTCGGGGGTGTTGGTGAGGTTGCCGTTGTGGCCGAGCGCGACGGTCCCATGCGCCGTGGGCCCGAGCGCGGGTTGCGCGTTCGCCCACGTGCTGGCGCCCGTCGTCGAATAACGGGTGTGACCGATCGCGACGTGCCCCGTGAGGGACTGGAGGGCTCCTTCGTCGAAGACCTGGCTGACGAGCCCCATGTCCTTGTAGACGAGAATCTGCTCGCCGTTCGACGCGGCGATTCCCGCGCTTTCCTGGCCGCGATGCTGCAACGCATACAGACCAAAGTAGGTGAGCTTCGCGACATCCTCGCCCGGCGCGAATATGCCGAAGATGCCGCAGGCGTCTTGGGGCCCCTTCTCACCGGGGAGCAGGTCGTGATTCAGCCTCCCGTCGCCCCCGCGCACTATCCGTCCTTGTGGCGGGCAGTCGTGGACGACCGTGACGATGCGGGCTTCGCTGGCGCCTTCTTCGCGGGCGCCTTCTTCGCGACAGCCGCCGCCTTCACGGGCGCCTTCGTCGCGGGCGGCGACGGCTTCGCGTCCTGCTCGATCCGCTCGAGGAATTCCGCGTCGATCTTGTCCTTGCCCTCCCACGTCGGGCCGCCCTGGCGCGGGTCGGGCCCGTCCACGCGCGTCGCGATGGCCCCGGCGGCGAGCGCCCCGACCATGGCGATCCCGAGTCCGATCAAAACGGCGGAGGCAATGCGATAGCTCGCGCCGTGGCCGGGAAGACCAAGCGCGATGGCAAACCCCAGCGCGAAACCGGCGAGAGCCCCCGTCCCAATGACACGCGCGAAGCGCGGCGACCGGCGAATGAACGCCGGAACGGAGTTTTCGTCGAGTTCGGCCTGCGAGGGCTCCTTCGAGGTGGCGTCGCTCACGGGAACAGTCTAGGCGTTCGCGACCATCACGTGGGCCCGCCTGGCCCACGGGAGTCCTGCGCGAACAGAGGCAGCCACCCGTCAAGCGAGGCCTGCGTCCCCGACGCCTGTACGCGGCCCCCATCGAGGGCCTCCTCCCACGCGAGCCCCCCAACCGCTAGGCGCAGCCACGTCTCGGGTTCCATCTCGATGACGTTGGGCGGCGTACCGCGCGAGTGGTGGGTGCCCTCGATGCATTGAGCGGCGCCGTACGGTGGAACGCGAATCTCGACGCTTCCGCCGGGAGCGCGGGCCGCGAGTTCCTCGAGCGTGAAGCGCACGGCGGTCGCGAGGTCCTGGTCCTGTCCCCCGCCCTCGGCCCAGCGCGCAAGCGCCGCGCGGCCCACGCCTACGTCTACGCGACGGCGCGCCACGACTATCCGAACTGGGAAGGCAGCGGCGACGACCACGCCGCCCTGGCGTCGTCCAGCGTCAGCGTGAACTGCCCCTGAACCTCGATCTGGCCCGAATCGTCCGTGACGCCGATGCGCAGCGCGGGGACTCCTCGTACGGCGAGCATGTCGCTCCACCGCTGCTCCTCCGAACGCGGAACGGCGCACAACGCTCGCGCCTGCGACTCGCTCAGGAGCGCCTCCGCGGGCGTGAGCCCGTCGTGAGCGCACACGTCGTCGACCGAGATCCGCGCGCCGACGCCGTACCTCAGGCATCCGAGCGCGACGGCCGTGATGAGCCCTCCCTCCGCGACCTCGCGCGCCGCATCGACCAGACCGTCGCGGGACGCCGCGACCATCACGTCGGCGAGCAGGCGCTCCGCCTCGACGTCGACAGCCGGCGGGAGTCCGCCGAGGTGGCCAGACAGCGCGGCGAACTGCGAGCCGTCGAGCTCCGCGCGCGTGCGGCCCAGCAGGTACAGCACCTGGCCCTCCTCGCGCCAACCCGAGGGCGTGGCGCGCGCGACGTCGTCGAGGACCCCGAGGATCCCGACGACGGGCGTGGGGTTGATCGACGAGTCGATGCGGCCGGGCTCTCCCGTGCCGTTGTAGAGGCTGACGTTGCCGCCCGTGACGGGGACGGAAAGGTCCTGGCAGGCGTCCGCGATTCCGCGCGTAGCCTCGGCGAACTGCCACATAGCGTCCGGGTCCTCGGGGCTCCCGAAGTTGAGGCAGTCCGTGACGGCGAGCGGGCTGGCGCCAGCTATCGCGACGGCACGGTACGCCGCCGCGACCGCCTGCCGCGCGCCCTGGTACGGGTCGAGCTTGGCGTAGCGATCATTGGAACGCGTGGCGACGGCCACGCCTCTGCCGGTCTCCTCGTCCACGCGGACGACGCCGACGCCGTCGGGGCGTGCCATCGCGGTGTTGCCCTGGACGTAGCGGTCGTACTGGGAGGTGATCCAGTCGCGGCTCGATAGGTTCGGCGAGCCCAGGAGGGCCAGGGCGGTGTCGCGCAACGCGTCCCCGTCCGCCGGAAGCTCGAGGCTCGCTGCCGAGTCCGCCTGGAGCCCGTCCATCCACGCGGGGCGGGCGTAGGGCCGGTCGTAGACCGGACCGTCGTGGGCGACCGTCTTCGGGTCCACGTCGACGATGCTCACGCCGCCATGGTCGATCGTCAGCCGACCGGAGTCGTTGACCTCGCCGATGACGGACGATTCGATGTCCCACTTCGCGGTGATGGCCAGGAACTCGTCGAGTTTCGCGGGAGCGACGACGGCCATCATCCGCTCCTGCGACTCGGACATGAGGATCTCGCCCGCGTTGAGCGTGGGGTCCCGCAGCGGGACGTCGTCGAGCCACACGTGCATCCCGACGCCGCCGTTCGAGGCGAGCTCGCTCGTCGCGCAGGAGATGCCTGCGGCGCCGAGGTCCTGTATGCCGAGCACAGCGTCAGCAGCGAAGAGTTCGAGGCAACACTCGATGAGCACCTTCTCCATGAAGGGGTCGCCCACCTGGACGCTCGGCCGTTTGGCCGGAACTCCGCCCTCGAACGTCTCTGACGCGAGGATGCTCGCGCCGCCGATGCCGTCGCCGCCGGTGCGGGCGCCGAAGAGAACCACCTTGTTGCCCACGCCTTCGGCGCTCGCGAGGTGGATGTCGTCGTGGCGCATCGCCCCGATGCACAGCGCGTTGACCAGCGGGTTGCCCTGGTAGCACGGGTCGAAGGACGCGCTTCCGCCGATGTTCGGCAGGCCGAGGCAGTTGCCGTAGCCTCCGACGCCCGCGACGACGCCGTGGACCACGCGTGCGGTGTCCTGATGGGAGATGTCGCCGAACCGTAGGTCGTCCATGACGGCTATGGGGCGCGCGCCCATCGCGAGGATGTCGCGCACGATCCCGCCGACTCCGGTCGCCGCGCCCTGGTACGGCTCGACGTAGCTCGGGTGGTTGTGTGACTCGACCTTGAAGGTCACGGCCCAGCCGTCGCCGATGTCCACGACGCCCGCATTCTCGCCCATGCCGACCATGAGCTTCTCGCGCATCGCGTCCGTGATCTTCTCGCCGAACTGGCGCAGGTGGACCTTGGACGACTTGTAGGAGCAGTGCTCCGACCACATGACCGAGTACATGGCGAGTTCGGCCGTGGTGGGGCGCCGGCCGAGAATCTCGCGGATCATCGCGTACTCGTCGGCTTTGAGGCCGAGAGAGGCGTACGGCTGCTCCTGGTCCGGGGTTGCCGCAGCGTTCTCGACCGTGTCGATGACGGGTGCTGCGGGCTTGGACGACGGCGGGGTCATGGGCTCCCTCGGCGGCAAAGTGGGTAGGGCACCAGGGTACCGGGCCGGGCCGAACCGGTGCGCGACCGCCGCCCGCTCACTAGGGTGGCGTCATGGAGACCATCACCCAGCCCAAGCGTCCCGTCCCCCTCTTCTGGTTCGCCATCGCGATCCTCGTGGTGCAGAGCGTCATCGTGTACGCCGTTCGCGCCTCGGACAACTCGAATGGCGGGAGAGGCGACGCCCCGAAGTGGGGCACGCCGCTCCTGATCGGGGTGAGCGTGCTCGTCGTCGCGGTCTGCGTCCTGCTGGTGTGGAAGTGGAAGCTCTACCTCGCGGCTACCCTCCTGTTCTTCGGCGCGGCTGGCGCGTTCCTCGGGCCCATCGGGTGGCTCTTCAGCGCCGTCCTCGTCGTCATCGGCGTGGTGATATCGCTGGCGTCGTCCAGCCCCGTCCGGCGGGTGGAGTTGCGCCACGTGACCTGGGCCCCGGACGCGGACGGACGCGCGCCCATGGGTCCGGTGGCCGTTCTCGTGGGGCTCGCGGTGCTCGTGATCGCGATCGAGGCCCTCGCCGCGTTCCTGTCGACGGACGGTCTACGGTTTGGCACCGACGCGAGCTCTGCTGTCGATAGCGACTTCAACGCGCGGCTCGCGTACGTGTGCGCGGCGCTACTCGCGGTCATCGCGGCCATTTACGCGGCGGGTTTCCGCGCGTGGCTCTCGGGTCTGTTCCTGATGGTCGCCGCCACAGGGGCCGCGCTCGGGTACTTCCTTCTGGTCCCGACGGCGGCCTTCGCGCTCGCCGCGATCGCCGTATCGTTCGTCGCGCCCAAGACCGTCGACCACGTGACGGGGCAGCAGATCATCGTCCGCGACTAGGCGGGTCGCGCCTACTCGTTCGCGCGGTCGGCGCAGGTACCCGGCTCCATCCCGCCGGTCGCCGTGTAGCGATACGTCGCGTCCGCGCTGCCAGCTGCCGCGACAGATACGCACCAGTCGACGGGACTGTTGATCTCCTGATCGACGAGGTCGACGCCATCGGACACTTGGCCGATGGACGACGAACTGAAGGTCGTCGCGGTGCCCTTAGTCTCCGTCGTGCTGAGGTAGTAGGTGCCGGACTGGACGCTGATCTCCGGGAGCGCGTCGCCCTCGGACCAGTCGACGAAGAAGGTTGCGATCTCCATGCCGAGGGTCGATGCGTCGGCCTTCGCTGCGGTCACAGGGAGGGTGGTCTCGGTGTCGCCGCTGGTCCCGTTCTGGAGCGCGACGAGGTCGACGCCGCACTCGTCGAGAACATATGGCCCGATGATCTTCTGGGCAGCGTCGCTCTGTTCGCCCCATACGGCGTACTCGGGATCGGTCCCCATGAGGAAGAACGCCCCAAGGAAGTCCTCCTCGCTCTTCGCGCCGAGGAGGGCCTGCCCGAACTTGTCGCCCATCGCCGTCATAGCCTCGGCGTCAGACATGAACGCGGCGGCAACGTCCGGATCGTTGACGATCTCACTTGCCTGCGTCTCGTAGTCGGCGTATTTCTTCGTGAAGTCGATGATGGCTTGGCCTTGCTCGTGAATCGCCTGCATGATCGCCGCCGACTCGGTCGGCGTCGGGTCGGGCTCCGTCCCGTTTTCCATGCTGAAAAGCGGATCGTCCTTCACCGCGACGGCCATGTCGTCGATCACGGCGCAGAAATCGCTCCGCGCTTCAACGGTCGGCGAGGCCGAGACGGAAACGCTCGGTTCTGGGTCAGCGACCGCACCCCCGAACAACGCGTGCGCGCCCAACGCGAGGCCCACGCCCGCTGCGGTTACGAGAACGGTGCCGAGCGCCGTGAGGAAGCCTTCCCTGGGTATCACCCCTGAATGGTGTCAGTGCGAGGGCCTCGGGGCAACCTGAACGGCCGAGTTGTGATCAACGACGCCCCCGTCTCGGGGTGGAACGCTAGCTCTTCTTGCTCCGCGCTGCTCGCTTCTTCTTCTCCGGCGTGATGAGCCCCTTCGTGATCCCGGATTCCACGCGCGGACCGAGCGCCTCATGCGCGACGTGTCGCGTGGTCCGCTTCTCCTTCTCTCCCGGGGCCTTCCACGGCTCTTCGCGAAGGTAGTTGTTCTCTATCGAGTGATAACGCGCGACGTCGTCGTGAAGGAGGAGTTCGGTTCCCGTCTTAGTCCACAGGCCGACGTTGATCTCCTTCCGCCACTGCGGCGTTCCCAGGTCGAAGCTCCGCCCGTCGTCGAACGTGTAGGTGCCCCCGGTGAAGGCTCGGGCGAACCCGTCCTGCCGATCGACGTGCGGCTCGAACTGGAGCAGCGACATCGAGAAGTCCAAGTGCGAGGAACGGTGGATCAGGTTCCCTGCCGCGATCACCCGCACCTTCTGTCGGAGGTAGGCCTGGTGCTCGGGCACGGTCCTAAACGCGCGGATCGCCATCGCGATATGCAGCGTTCCCCCGGAGAAACCGACGAAGGCGATCTCCGCCTTTCTGCGATACCCGTCGAGCAGAAGCGCGTAGGCCGCGAGCGCGGGCTGGGAGCGGAACGGCGTCGTCGCAGGGGAGTTCGCGATCCCCCAGGTGTAGTCATGGCTGAGTTGGCACGGATCGAGGCGCAGGTCGATGCGGTTGTACAGCAGTCGTACGTCGTAATCGCTGCCGAAGAAGGACTCGACGTACTCGCGCTGTCGGGACGCGGACTTCCGGTTCGTGTAGACGCCGTTGATGAAGTACACGTTCCGAGACACGGGTCCGGGGACCGGGTGCAGATGGTCCGCCAGGATCCCGCGAAGGTACTCGGGGCAGCTAGCTGCGCTCAGGCTGAGTCGGACCAGCCCGAGGATCCCGTAGACGATCCAGTTGTGCTCCCACCAGTGGAGCTCCCGTACGTCGTGGCAGTGCAGCGGGATGCCGTAGTCGCCCGCGTGGTGGCACCTCGTCCGAATCACGCGACGGAACTTGGGGAGCTCCTTGTGCGCCTCGTACGGGTTGGCGTAGACCTCTCCGGGGAGGTCGCCATCCGCGTCGCAATGCGACGGGCAGAAGTGCCGCCCTCCCAGGTTGTCGTCCTCGCCCGCGGGATATTCGGCCGGGGCGTCGGGCCGTCGAAGGATGCGGTGCATCGCGTAGTGCGCGAGCGAGCGCACGATTCCGGGCGCCTGGTACTCGAGGAACGCGATCAGCAGGCTTACGCCGAGGATCGCGGCGGCGAGCGCGAAGAGCAGGTCGCTCAGCAGCAACTTCCCCATGGTCGATCCTCCTCCGGGCCCCTCACCCCGAGGCTAGTCCCGCGGGGCGCTCCACCGGCGGTGCGGCCTACAGTGTGTCCCATGGAGCCCCTTGCGTGGTCCGTGGCCGTCGTCGCGTCGATCGGCGCGTTCGCGCTCTGGATCCGGGGGCGCCGCGTGGCGCAACAGGCGGCGCGCGAGCGCGAGGTCGACGCCTCCGACGCCGCAGCAGCGCGCGCCCTCGCGGCGAGCGACGAACGCGCCCGCATCGCGCGGGAGATGCACGACATCGTCGCGCACACCCTCACCGTGGTCGTCGCCCAGGCGGACGGCGCCCGTTTCGCCGCACCCAAGGATCCCGGCGCCCCGACGCGGGCGCTCGAGACGATCGCCGAGGTGGGCCGAGCGGCGCTGACGGAGATGCGCGGGCTCCTCGGCGTCCTCCGCTCCACCGATCCCGAAACGGACCTTGGTCCCCAGCCGACGCTCGACGACATCCCCGCGCTCGTCGCCTCGGTGCGCGACGGCGGCCTCGAGGTCTCCGTACGTGACGACGGGCACGCCGCGGCCTCTGCCCATCGGCGCGGGCCTCGCCGTCTACCGCATCGTCCAGGAGGCGCTCACGAACGTGCTCAAGCACGCGGGCCCCAAGGCGGCGGCGTACGTTCAGCTCCGATGGGCTACCGACGCGGTCGAGCTGACCATCAGCGACGACGGCAGGGGCGCGGCGTCGGGGCGGGGCGGCGGCGGCACCGGCGTGGAGGGGATGAGGGAGCGAGCGACGATATTCGGAGGTACGCTCTCGGCCGGACCGAAGCGCGGCGGCGGGTACGTGGTGCGCGCGCGCACTTCCGCTTACGCCGAGGGGGGAGACGGCATGACGATCCGGGTGGCCCTGGTCGACGACCAGCAGCTGGTGCGCGCGGGCTTCGGGATGCTGATCGGCTCGCAGGACGACATGGAGGTCGTGGCCGAGGCCGGCACGGGCGAGGAGGCGGTCGCGTCTCCTCGCCGCGACGCCCGCCGACGTGGTGCTCATGGACGTGCGCATGCCCGGGATGGACGGGCTCGCCGCGACGGCGGAGCTCGCCGCCACGACCGACGCGCGCATCATCATCCTCACGACCTTCGACCTGGACGAGTACGTGGTGGCGGCGATCAAGGCGGGAGCGAGCGGGTTTCTGCTCAAGGACGCGCCTCCCGAGGAGCTTCTCGGCGCGATCCGCCGCGTCGCACGCCGGGGACGCCGTTCTCGCGCCGTCGGCGACGCGCCGCCTGATGGAACGCCTGCGCCTCGAGCCTTCCGGAGCCGACGGACGGCGCCGGCCTCGAGGAGCTCACCGACCGCGAGCGCGAGGTGCTCGATCCTCATGGCCCACGGCCGTTCCAACCAGGAGATCTGCGGCGAGCTGTTCCTCGCCGAGCCCACGGTCAAGGCGCACGTGGGCCGGGTGCTCGCCAAGCTCGGCGCGCGCGACCGCGTACAGGCCGTGGTCATCGCGTACGAGACCGGTTTGGTGCGGCCGGGCGGCTAGAGCTCCTTGCGGAGCAGGACGTACGTGTTTCGGGCCGCCACGAGGTCGGGCGCGTACCGTTCCGTTACCTTGCCCTCGTGGATCAGCGTCCCCACGGCCCCGGCGCGACGGCGATTCACCTCGCGGGCCACGAGTCCCGTCATGGTGGCGCCCAGGCCCCGGTACTCGGGCCTGGCCCCGAGGTACAGCAACACGTAGCGTCCGGGATGCCGCCGAGTGCGGGCCACGGTCAGCAGGCGCCGCGCGGCGGAACCCGTCCAGATGGACGCCGGGTAGTCGGGCATGGCGACCATGAATCCGACGGCCTCGCCCTCGTGATGGGCGATCGACACCATCGACAGGTCCGCCAGGAGTCGGAATCCTCGGAAGATCGCACGGAAATCGTCGTAGTCGATCGGAGCGAAGACGGGGAAGTCGCTGTAGAGCTCGTGCAGGAGCCCGTGAATCTCCCGCAGGGTCCGGCCCCACTCCCACCAGTGGGGCGACCGAATGACGACGCCGCGGGCCTTGAGGTCGTCCAGGTGCTTCTCGAAGGCGCTGAAGTCCTGGTCGGGCCGGGCGCCGGGGAAGAGGTGGGACACGTAGGTATCGCTCACCGCGTACCCCGCCGCCTCGAAGAGCCGAAGGTAGTAGGGCGGGTTGAGCGGCTCCGAGAAGTACGGCGCGTTCTCAAAGCCGCTCGCCTTGAGGCGATACCGGACCCAGAAGCTCGCGTCGACGGGGCCGACGATCGCGGTGGCTCCGACGTCGGCGGCGACGCGCTCCGCCGCCTCGAACAGCCCCGCCGAGACCTGCTCGTCGTCGACGCACTCGAAGAACCCCAGGTACAGCTCGGGTTGACCCTCGTACCGCGTGAGGAGGACCCGCCCCGCCGGCTCCCCCTCGCGGTACGCGACGAACGCCCGCACGGAACACTGGCGGCTCAGGGGGTGCGTGCCCGCGAGGAGTTCCCGCGCGTCCGCCGTCCCTGCCGCCCACGTGGGGATGGTCCAACGTCCCGGGAACCGCCAGGAAGTCCCGAAGGCCGCCCGGCTCGCCCGTCGCAACCTCGCGAACGTCAAGCATCGCGCACCACCCTCACGTCGCCTCGGTCGCCGTCGACGTCGACCAGGTCTCCATCCTGCAGGAGCGTCATCGCGTCGGCGACACCGACGACGGCCGGGATGCCGAGCTCGCGCGCGATGATCGAGGTGTGGGAGAGCAGCGACCCGCGTTCGGAGACGAGGCCGCTGGCCATGGCGAGAAGGAAGACCCAGCCGGGATCCGTCATCCGCGTGACCGAGAATCTCGCCGCCCGGCACCGCGCGACCCGAGGCGCCGTCGTGCCCGTCCAGGACGTCGCGCGGGTCGTGGACCACGCGCACCCGCCCCCGCGCCTGGCCGCCGGACGTGGGGACGCCTCGCAGCACGTCGGGCCGCGTGACCGCGCTCGCCACGGACTCGATGTTCACCCGTCGGTGGAACATCTCGCCCGCGAACACGAGGCGGCGGGAGGCGGGGACGCGACGGAAGTCCTCGTACTCGGCTCGTCGGTGCTCGACGTCCCGCCGCAGGTCGTGCGGCGTCGGCTCGAAGAGCTGGTCCATGGTGAGCCAGAAGACGTCCGACGCCGAGTCGAGGGCGCCCTCCGCCTCCAGGTTCGCTCCCACGCGAAGCACGATCTGACGAACCATCCCGTAGACGCGCGCGCGGTTGAGGCGCGAGGACTCCCTGCGTTCGATGCCCTGGGCCGCCTTGCGCGCCAGCCACCGGACGAGCGGGCGTCGCGCCCGCGGGAGGTCCGGATGGTGCGGGCGGGACAGGGATCGGCGCACCTCCTCCAGGTGCCCGGGATCCTCGCAGTAGGTCAGGATGGTCCGCAGGAGCAGCAGGGGTTCGGACCGGAACGTCGCTGACTCGAGCTTCAGCTCCTCCAGGAAGCGGTCCCCGAAGACGTCCACGTACTCGCGGAGCCGAGCGGGGAACTCGCCCTCTCCATCGAGGTAGGCGCGCGCCTCGGCGTCCGTGGAGATCCCGCGAAGGTCGTCCGCTGGCGCCGTGGCGGCGAGCTCCACGAGCGCCCGAACGGGCTTCATGCTCTCGATGGACGCGATGCCGGAGATGTAGGCGTTGGCCGCCTCGCGCGGGTCGTCGACGGCGCGGCGCAGCGTCGCCGTGAGAAGCCCCGTCCACAGGAACGCGTGGAGGTCGTTCAGCAGGGTGACGTCCCAGCGTCGGAGAGCACGCTCCTCGATCTCGTCGAAGAGGAGGCGGAGGTCCTCGGTGGTCGTCGCGTCGGCGATGCGCGTGCGGAAGTGCTCGCGTAGTTCGGTGACGTCCGTCTCCAGCCGACGCATGCCGGCCGGGGTCGCGAGGAACTCGCGGAGGACGTTGCCCCAGGTGCGGAGCCGCTGCCACCGCGTGAACCGGTCCCGCACGTCCTCGTAGCTGCGGTCCTGGACGCCCATCATGTCCTGCCACACCGGGATGATGCGTCGGCTCAGCGGCAACACCTGGAGGACCTGGTACCAGTGGTCGATCCGGTAGTACATGCGCCCGGACGATGCCACCACCATCTGGCGCAGCACGGCGTCGAACTTCTCGACGATCCGCTCGTTCCTGGTCGCGCGAAGCGCGAGGCCGCGAAAGACGCCGTAGTAGACCCGCGGCACGAAGCTCGCCGTCAGCGGCAGCGTCAGGCCCGGGTAGCTTTCGACGATGTTCGCGTTGTCGAGCGTCACGACCGGGCCGGTCCCGAGGGTGGTGATGGGCCGGGCCTGAAGGATCCACAGCACGCCCGCCTCGATCGCGAACTCGATGTCCATGTCGCCGGCCGCTCGCGTCCCGGATCCGCTCCCCGACGGCCACCAGTTCGTCGAGGGTGTCGGCGTCGAGCGTCGGTGCCTCCGGCGACGTCTCGAGGTACGTCAGGCCGTCGGACGCGTTGCGGTAGTACGTCGTGGTGGGCACCTTGTCGGCGACGACGTTGTCGCCCGTCCCGCGCCCGACGGTCACCACCGTCTCGTTGAGGAGGCCGCGCGGGTTCGCGGTGAACACCACCCCGGACAGGTCCGCGTGGACCATCCGCTGGACGATGACGCCCATGCCGATGGGCTCGTGCGACGCGCCGTGCGCCTCGACGTAGTGACGCACGCCCGGCGCCTCGGCCGAGCGCCGGCATTCGGCGACGCGGCGCGGCACCTCCGCGAGGGGCACGTCGAGGTACGTGTCGAACTGACCCGCGAAGGATCGCTCCTCGCCGTCCTCCCCGAGGGCGGAGGAGCGCACGGCGAACGTCTCGCCGGGCGCCGCGATCTCCTCGAGCGCGGCGGGGTCGAGATCCTCGCCCGGGCCGACGCAGACGAAGGCAGGGACGCGCTCGCCGATCGCGCGCAGCTCGACGAGCCGGTCCGCCTTGCCCCCCAGGGAGGGCGGCGGCGTAGGCGACGGGGCGCGGCTCACACGTAGCCCAGGAGATGGGCGGCGACCGCGAGGATCATGATGCCCTCCGTGCCGAACGCGTAGCGGTCCACCTTCTTGATCAGGGGGAAGGCTTCCGGGTTCTTCATGTACCTGCGGAACATCACCGTGATCCAGACGACGTTCGCCACCAGGAGGATGAGCGCGAAACGGTTGATGCGGTACGCGAGCAGGAGGTTCGTCACCACGTCGGCGAGGGTCAGGATCAGGAGGAACCGGGTGACCTTGCGGTAGCCGAAGATCTTCGAGTACGTCGTGTACTCCGTCTCGTCCCCCGGGGCGCGGACCTTGCGCGCGATCTCCCAGATGAGCCCGGGGAAGTACAGGGTGAACGCGAGGAGGAACGTCGTCGGCGTGAGGCCGTCGAGCCCGTACTTGATGCACGTGAACGAGATGACGTAGATGTTCATCACCATGATGACGGGGTTGTGGGTCACCAGGGCGAGCAGCAGGTTGGGCTGGATCTTGTCGCGCTGGAAGAACCACAGCGACATCAAGGTCCCGTACACGTAGAGGAACGCGAAGTACGGCAGGTTGTTCATGAAGACGACGTTGAGCGCCACCGTCACCGTCACGGACACCACGAGCAGCACCCACAGGTCGCGGTGCGTCACGCGGCCCGACGGAAGGGCCCTGTCGGAGAAGAGCCGCTTGTCCGTCTCGTAGTCCTTGAAGTCGTCGGCGATCCTGAGAAGCATCAGGAACGTGAAGACCGTGAGGGTGCCCACGGCCTCCTGGGCGCCCAGGTGGATGTCCGTGTAGCCGTAGTTCAGCAGGAGCACGAAGTACAGCTCGAAGAAGACGATGGCCGCGACGAAGATCCGCGCGCCTACCGGGTACATCTCCTTGAGGTAGATCCACTGGCGCTTCAGCACAGCGTTCCCACCTGTTCGTGCAGCCGCACCTTGACCTCGGTGCCGCGCCCCGACCACTCCACGATGTCGTCGTCGATGGCGACGACGCCCTTGGCGAGCAGGAGCACGATCGTGGAGCCGCCGAGCTCGAACCACCCCTTCTCCTCGCCCCGCGAGAACGCGGCCTTCCCGTGGTTGCGGATCCGCCCGACGAGCATGGCCCCCACCTCCATCTGGATGATGTCGCCGAGGTGCTCCGTGCGGAGCAGGTCCCAGGTACGCGTGTTCTCCCGGTAGATGCCGTACCGGGCCGACGCGGCGCTCACCGTGTGAAGGACGCCCCGGATTCGCCTGCTCGAGACGGTCACGCCGTCGTCGACGTAGGAGTACCGGTGACAATCCTCGATGGCGAGGCGGAACACCAGGCAGGTGCCGCCGGAAAAGCGTCGCGCCATGTCGGCGTCGCCCAGCAACTCGTCCACGCCGTACGAGTGGCCCTTGATCGTGACCCGCGTCGCGTCGTCGATGTCTGCGCAGGTCACCCTGCTCTCCGCGGGACTGATGAGCACGTCGCCCGCCGGGACGGGGCGTGCCCCGTCCCGGAAGGCCCGCGTGAAGAAGTCGGCGAAGCTGCGGTACGGGCGATCCTCGAATTCGCCGAGGTCAATGCCGTGCGCGTCGACGAACGCCGGGATCTCTCGCTTCGACAGCGGCAACCTCCGCGCCACTGCGTTCGCGGAGGAGAACCAGTGCCGGACCGCGGTCAGCGGGAGGAGCCACCGACCAACCCTCGTGCCGTAGGCGAACCGAAGGCCCGCGTCTCCGTATTGCGGCTCGTCGCGACACTCGCCCGAGGATCTGTCGTAGACCGTGGCCATGTCACAACGTCGCGAAGGACAGCGCCACGACGAGGCCGATCGCGAGCGCACCGAACAGGGCGTACGCCGCGCCGCTGGGCTTGCGAACGGGCACGTCGAGCACGAAGAGGAGGCCCATCACGGCGAGCACGCCGCCGAAGAGCCACGGTCGCCCGCCCGTGGGCACGGCGAGCGTCGCGAGCGCGGCGACCGGAAGGACGAGCGCGGCGTACGTCACGGGGACGCCGCGGTAGTAGCGAACCCGCGGCACCGTCGCGCGGGTCCGTCGGGTCGGTCCGGGTCACCGCGTTGAAGTATCCCAGCCGGGTCACGCCGGCCAGGGCGTAGGCGACGAAGAGGGGCACCCACCAGATCGAGTGAAGTCCCATGCCGAACGCGACGACGATGGGCAGCGCGATGAAGGACACCATGTCCGCGAGGGAGTCGATCTCCTGGCCGAAGCGGCGCGCGTCCTCACCGCGGGCAACGCGCCGGGCAACGGGGCCGTCGAAGAGGTCGCACAACCCGGCGATGACGAGCGCGATGAGGGCGCCCTCGATCCGGGCGGTGATGGCAAGCCACATCCCGAGGACGGCGCTCGCGACGCCCGCGTAGGTGATCACCACGGCCCCGTTCAGGACTCCGAGGAACGGGTTTCGACGCGTCATGGCGTTCCCTCCTTCATGATGGTGACCTCGCCCGTCGTGCCCGAGACGCGGATGGTCGCGCCGTCGGGGATCACCGTGGTCGCCTTGTCCGCGCACACGACGCACGGGATGTCGTACTCCCTGGACACGATCGCCGCGTGGCACAGGATGCCGCCGTACTCGGTGACGACGCCGCTGAGAATCGCGAACTTGCTGGTCCAGCCGGTGTCGGTGAACCGCGTCACCAGGATGTCGCCCGGCTGGAGGCGGTCCATGTCCTCGAGACCTGCGATCACGCGGGCGGTACCCGTGACCGTGCCCGAGCTGCCCCCAACCCCCGTGAGCGTCCCCGCGCCGCCGCGGGCCGTGGCCTCGCGCGCCCCCGCGCCAAAGGAGACTCCAATCTCGTTGTCGCCCGGGTAGTGCCGGAACGATTGGTAGTAGGTCCGGTTACGGCCGATGATGCCGCGGAGTGTCGCCGTGTTAAGGGTTCCCTCAAGGTGATCGCACAGGTTGCCCATGGTCGCGAACCAGACGTCCGACTCGTCATCGATGACGCCAGCCTCGCGCAGCTGCCGCGCCAGCCGAAGCGTGTAGAGGCGGATCAGGTGGTAGTAGTGCGTGGAGACGTCCCGGAACTCCTCGCGCCACCACAGCATCTTTCGGATGCGCTCCACCCGCGCTCGAACGCTGCGGTACTTCCGCGGCGACACCTTCTCCTCGATTCGCGCCATCTGCGCCTCGTACGACGCCGCGACCCGGGCCTGGTCCTCGGCGGGGCTGAAGCCGTCGTCCAGTGCCGCGGTGTCGCGGAACATGGCGATGACGGCGCTGGGGTCCTCGGCGTAGTCGGGATACGTCACGTCGAGCTCTTTGGAGGAGTGGTAGCCGTACCGGTCGAGGAAGGCCTGCACGTCACCCAGGTGGTGGGCCGCGTCACCCGACCTCAGGCGAGCCTCGATGTCGGCGTCGCTCGTGTCCGTCCAGAAGGCCAGATCCTCCGGTTCGGCCCGAATCTGTCGCGTGAGGTCCCAGATCTCGTAGAACGGGCGTAGGTGGGAGACCTCCTCCAGCCCTCCGATGAGGGCGAGGTAGCCCTCGTCGCCCGACACCTTCACGATGCTGTCGCGGCTGATCGACTGGTGGATCGTGTTGATGAAGATCTGCCAGAAATACGACCCCTCGGTACGGAGGTAGTCGACCGTCACCAGGTGGCGCCACGCGTCCCCGAACTCCTCCGCCGACATGGGTTCCTCGACGCGCGCGAGGAGCTCGTCGTACCGGGCGAGCAGCTCCGCGTGCAGCGTCGCGTTGGTGCGCTGCCGCTCCTTGGTGAAGCGGTTCATGGCGACCGCGACCCGGGCCACGCGCCACAGAGACCGGGCGGTGACCTTGGTGACCACGCCGTCGCCCTCGTAGGTGGGGCGCACCCCCAGCTCGTTGTCGAACTGACGCTCGCGGTAGCCGGGGACGCTCGACATGGCCTTCTTGACCACGGTGAGGTTCCAGAACGGCCGGCCGAAGAACATGTCGCCGAGCTTGCGCAGGTCCCGCTTCTTCAGGATCTTCGCGTCCAGGAGGAACCGTCGCAGCTCGATCTCCCAGATGTACTCGTACAGGCTCCACATGAACGGCGTGCACACGGTGGCGGAGACGCCGCCGTCCTTGAAGTCGGCCGTGGTCCATTGATCCGCGATCCCCGAATAGCCGACGCGCGTGATCGGGCGGGATTGCAGGATGATGAGTTTCCCGCCCGCCACGGCGAATTCGATGTCGCACGGGTGGCCGAAGTTCTCCTGGATCCGCAGCGCCGTCGCGACGATCTCGGCGCGCTCGGCCTCGCCGAGGAGCGTTCCCTCTGACGGCTCGTCGACCCCGACGACGCGGTCCTCGTACCAGTCGTAGCTGTGGCGTTCGGGGGCGACCTGGCCCGAGACGAGCGCGTCGCCCCTGCCCTGGGCGACCTCGATGACGATCTCCGTGTCGGCCCCGGTCAGGGGGTTCACGGTGAAGGCGATGCCGGACAGGTCCGCGCGCACCATGTCCTGCACGATCACGGACATTCCCGTGGTGGACGGGGTGATCCCGTTGTCCAGCATGTAGTTCAGGACGGTTCGGCCGAACAGGGATCGGTAGCACTCGAGGACGGCGCCCGGAACGTCGGCGGAAGCGACGTCGAGGAGGGTGTCGTACTGGCCCGCAAAGGAAAGACCCTCGAGGTCTTCCTGCGCGCCGCTGCTCCGCACCGCGTAGACGCCGTCGGGCCGCACGCGTGAGCGAAGCTCGCCCACGACGTCGTCCGGTAACTGCAGGTCGGCCAACGCGTCTGCCAACTCGTCGGCGACCTGTGCGACGGTGTCCTTCGACAGCGTGCCCAGGGCGCGGGCGACCCGCTCGGCCCTGCCGTTGTGTCCGATGACGCGGTCGAGGGTCGCGCCGGTGACGACCGCGCCGTCTGGAACGGCGAATCCTGCGGCCTTCAGCTGGGCGAGGGTGCGCGCCTTGGTACCGACGCCAGGCGCGTCGGCTGCCGCATCGGCCAGATCCAGGATCATCGCCTCAGTGTCTCCACTCAGAATCGGTTGCGCCGAAGACCGACGGCAAAGAGGGCCATGTTGAGCAGGATGTGGGTAATGCCGCCGACGAGGATGAGGCCAAGGAAGAACAGGGCCGAGATTGAGGCCAGGATGGCGAGAACCACCGCGACCCCGACCACAGAGTCGATCTGATCAAGAACGATGAAAAGCCACTTGCGTGGCCCCGCAGATTCCTTGCCCGGCGCGATGGCGAGGCGGCGCTTGAGGAAGCTATTCGGGAGCTCGAACAGCGCGTACGCGAGACCGAGGAGCGCCCCGGCGAAGGCGTCGTAGGCCAGCGTCGCGGCGTGCCGCTGGTGGAAGAGGTCCCACTGGACGAGCGACGTCCCCTGCACCAGGAGGCTCCATAGGACGAAGGCAACCGCACCCAGCACCACCATCCCCAGAAGACCCTTCCAGGTCTTGTTATCCCCGAAGACTCTCCGCCCGTCCCGAAGGACGGCGCGGTTGTCGAGCGGCCGGTTGAGCTTCGGGGCCAAGCTGGTGGTGCACCACACCATGTTGAGAATCCCCGCAATGATGACGGGCGCGAGGCTCACGTAGATCTCCAACACCGCGTCGACCATCGCGCCCCTCCCTCCGTTGTGGCTTGTTCGGAGCATAGAAGATTTCTGCGGGGGTCGCCCGTTCAACGACCCTCGAACGACGGCGGCCCGTCGGCCCAACGTTTCGCCGCGCGCGGTCGTTGAACGTACGGGAGGATAGGCGCATCGCAAAGGGGATCCCATGAAACGCCAGTCGTTCGTTCCGCTCTCTCTTGCCGTCGCGGTCGTGCTCGGCGGGTGCGGCACGACCACGTACGAGGACCCCGTTGTCGACCGCCCCACGGCGGATTCCGTCGACGCCCCGAGCGTCGTCATCGGCATCAACGACGCGGGCTACGACGTCTTCCACGCGATCGCCGCCACGTCGAACGACGACATTGTGCTGTCCCCGATCTCGATCGGCCTCGCCTTCGGGATGCTCGACCTTGGCGCGTCCGGTTCGGTGTCCGATGCGCTCGACGAGCTATTCCGCTACCCCGTGGACGGCGACGCCAGGTGGGCCGCATTCAATACGCTTCAGCAGGCGACGGCCAGCGATCCCGGCCCCGCACCCGAGCCCACGTCCGAGTACGACTACGTCCCGCCGAGTCCGCCAACCGTCGCGCTCGCGAATCGGTTGTTCCGCGAACAGACGTACGACGTTGTGCCCGCCTATACGGAGAATCTTCAGAAGTGGTTCGGCGCGGGGATAGAGCCCGCCAACTTCGTCGGCAATCCCGGAGGGTCGCGCTCCCACATCAACGGGTGGGTCGAGGACGAGACGCGGGGCCTGATCAAGGACCTCCTGCCAGCCGGAACCATTTCGCCCGACACGCGCCTCGTGCTCGTCAACGCGCTGTACCTCAAGGCCGAGTGGGCGTCGCCCTTCGAGGAGAGAGCGACGCAGGACGGTCCGTTCACCCTCCTCGACGACTCGCGCGTGAAGGTCCCTTTCATGCATCAATCCGAGATGCACGCTGAAAGCGGTCGTCGCCGACAGCTATACGGCATTCGACCTGCCCTACGCGAGCAGCGATCTGTCGATGCTCGTGATCGTTCCGAAAAGGACCGACTACGCGGACATCGAGGAGAAGCTCGGGACGGACTTCGTGAGCCGGGTGGACGCCTCGCTGAAGGACAAGACCGTCGATCTCTCCTTCCCGCGCTTCACCAGCGACTCCCAGATCGGCCTGAAGGACGTCATCGAAGGCGACCTGGGCGTGACCGGCCTGTTCAACTCCGGCGGGCTCGACGGGATCGGCCCGGACATCGAGGTGTCCGACGCTATCCACGCGGCGAGCATCACGGTCGACGAGGCCGGAACCGAGGCGGCCGCGGCGACCGCGATCATGATGGACGTGACCGCGGCGCAGGGCCAGAAGTTCATCACGATCACCGTCGACCGACCGTTCCTGTACGTCATCCGGGACAACTCCACCGGCGCGGTGCTGTTCGTGGGGCGGGTGCTCGACCCGAGCTCCTAGTTCCCGGGTGAGGCACGCCATCCCAATACCCGGGTATCGCCGCGATCCATCCCACGGTCCGATGCGGCGGCTACGGCCGCGCCCGTAGCGTCGGTGGCATGGCAAAGAAGCAGGCCGCGCCCGACGCGGCAATCGCGGTGAAGGCCAGGGGCCTGACCAAGACGTACGGGACGGGCGACGCCGCCATCGCGGCGGTGGACCACGTCGACCTGGACCTCCCTGAGGGGAAGCTGACGGCCGTCATGGGTCCGTCAGGGTCGGGAAAGACGACGCTGGTCCACCTTCTCGCGGGGCTCGACAAGCCGGATAGCGGCGACGTGTGGATCCGCGACGAACACCTGACGGCGCTGCCCGACAAGGAGGCGGCGCGCGTGCGAGGCCGGGTGATCGGCTTCGTGTTCCAGGGCTTCAATCTCATGCAGACGATGAGCGGGCGCGACAACATCATCCTGCCGCTTCGGCTCAACGGCATCCCGCTCGACGAGGCGTGGCTCGATCAGCTCGTGACGATGCTCGGGATCGGCGGCGAGCTCGCGCGGCGGCCGTACGAGATCTCCGGCGGCCAGCAGCAGCGCGTCGCGATCGCGCGGGCGCTCATCACCAAGCCGCACGTCGTGCTCGCGGACGAGCCCACCGGGAACCTCGACACCCACGCGAGCGCCGAGGTGCTGTCGCACCTACGCCAGGCGTGCCGCGAACTCGGCCAGAGCGTCGTCATGGTGACGCACAACCCGGCCGCGGCGTCGTACGCAGCCAACGTGCTCCTCTTCGCCGACGGCAAAGTCGCCGGCCACATCACCGACCCGACGCCGGACTCCGTTCTCGCGGGGCTCGACGCGCTGCAGGGGGTTCAGTCGTGATCCTCCGGCTCGTACGTGAGCAGCTCCGCTCCCAGTGGCGGTACACGGCGTGGAGCGCGGGCCTGCTCGCGTTCGCGCTCGGCCTCGCCACGTACGCGATGGTGACGGGTGCGACGGCGATCGCGTTCACAGGAAGCGAACTACGAGTTCGGCGCCGATGGAGCACGCCGCCTTCTTCCACTCGGCCATCGGCGCCCGCCCCGGACGATCCCGACCATGGCGACGCTCGAGAACTTCCTTCCGTTCGACCAGGTCACGGCTCTCATCGCGGAGGCCGCCGACGAGGTTCCCGTCACCGCGTTCGTGCAGACATTCGCCGACCCGGAGGTCAGGGAGCTACGTCCCGGTCGTGGCGCTCGCGACGCCCTTACCGCTGGGATCGCTACCTCGCCGAGGGTGCGGCTCCTCAGCACGGCGAGGTCGCGGTGAGCCACGCCCTCGCCCACGACAATCAACCTCATGGTGGGCGACCGCGTCGTCTTCACGCGACGCCCCGCCGACCGGGCCCGAACACAGCATGACGTTCACGGTCTCGGGCATCTTCAAGGACTTCTCGGTGGCGCCGTACTGGACGAACCCGGGCGCCGAAGCGTACGTGTCGTGGTCCGACGCGGCGGCCGTCGCGACCGGTCTCCCGAGCGTGACCGTCAAGGGGACGACGAGTTGATCGAAACCTTCGTCGCGTGGAACGGCGACAGCGCGGCTCTCGCGCCGTACTGCTGCGACTTTCGACTACTTGGCGCCGCAGGGCACGGGATTCTCGTTCACTCGGGCGACTGCTCGTACACGGACACGACCGGGTGTTGGTCGCTCGCGGCTGCGGCGCTCGCGGTTCTTGGGATCATCGTCGCCGCCTTCGGCATGGGTCGGGCGCAGGCGGAGGCGCGGACGCGGTGGGCGGCCACCGCTCGGGTCCTTGGCGCCACCCGACGTACCGTCGCCTTCTCCTCCGTGGTCGAGACGGCGATCGTCTCGCTCGCCGGGATCGCGGTCGGCCTCGCGGCGGGCGTCGCGGCCGTCGCGGCGACGCTCGGCGTGCTCCACGCGCGCCACCCCGACGCGCTCCTGCCCACTCCCCGAGCGTGCCCCGCGCGATCCTGCTCGCCGGCGTCGGCGTCGGGCTCCTCATCGCAGGCGCCGTCGCGGCGGTCCCCGCGTTCTGGTCGGCGCAGGGTCGCGCCCGTCGCGGCGCTCAAGCCCGTCACCCCCGTCAGCGAAGCGCAGGTATCGCGGACCGTCGGGCCGTGGTGGGTGCCGGGCATCTTCGCCGGGTCCGTCCTCGCCTGGTGCGTCCTCTTCTGGTTCTACGAGCGGGGCGAGCGTTCCGACGACAATCCGCTGACCATCGTCCTCTGGCTCTCCATGATTGTCCTTGTCGTCTCCGGCGTCGCGCTCGTCATCGAGGGTTCGCGGGTTCTTGTCCGCGGGCTCGCCGAATATCTGTCTCGCACGCGGCGCCCCTGGCTCATCGCTGCCGGCGACGGCCTCGCGGCCCACCGGCGCATCTATACGTTCGCGTCGATCGCCGCGTTCACGATTGCCGCGGCGGCGACGTGGACGGCCACGGCGAACGCGGCCCAGACGATCGACTACGACGCGGCGTATCGGGGATGGGGCGAGCCGCCGCTGCCGTCGTTCGACCACTGGTGGAACTCGGAACTCTCGTGGCAGGGGATGGTCGGTGCCGTCGGATGGATCACGGGCATCGTCACGTTCGTCGCCGTGGTGGTGACGCTCAGCGCACGCGCGACGTTCGCCGGGGACGCGGCGACGCGCTCGGCGCTCGGCCTGAGCGCGAACGCCGAGCGCGTCGCCTCGGCCGCACGGCAGTGGTTCGTCATGGGAAGCTCCGCCATCATCGGCGCGCTGCTCGGTTGGCTCGCACCGCTGGCCATCCACCTCGTGGGAGCCGCCCTGTCTCCGAACCTGCTCGCGTACTCGTGGCACTGGAACGTCACCGTCGCCGCGTGGGGTCTCGCGGCGGCAGGCCTCGTGATCGTCGTGATGCTAGCCGTCACGCTCGCGGGGTCGCTCGCGGTCGGGCTGTTCGCGCGGCCCCGGACTCCCGTCGAGGCGCTGAGGCGAGCGGCGGGGTAGACGGACTGGCCCGACCGCTCACGTAGACTCGGAGCACGTTTTCTAGCGCCCCACGGAGGAACCATGAGCACCGAGAGCCCCACCGAGCACACCGACCTTCTGGCCCCCGTCGCGGATGACGACGAGTGCTGCGGCGGAGCGAACCGCGCCAGCGGCGAGTGCGACGGCGAGGGTAAGGGACGCGGACAGGGCAGGGGCCGCGGCCAAGGCCGCTGTTGCGGAGGCGAAGGCCGCGGTGACTGCGAGAACGCGGACGCGACGTCGGCCGAGGCGACCGCGTGACGGAGGGATACGCGGGCGACCTTACGCCTCAGGAGTCGTGGGAGTTCCTTCAGTCCAATCCGCAGGCCGTGCTGGTGGACGTGCGCACGAGTGCGGAGTGGAACTTCGTCGGGGTCCCCGACACGACGGACGCGGGACGGCCGACCCTCTTCGTCGAGTGGACCACGTACCCGGACGGCGAGCCCAACCCAGAACTTCATCCAGGAACTCCTCGCGGCAGGCATCGAGCCCAGCGCCGAGGCGCCCGTCATCTTCATCTGCCGCTCCGGCCAGCGATCCATCAGCGCGGCCATCGCGGCGACCGAGGCCGGCATCGGCCCGTCCTACAACATGCTCGACGGCTTCGAGGGCGCTCCCGGCGAGGACGGGCACCGTGGCCACGAGGGCTGGAAGGCCGCCGGGCTTCCCTGGCACCAGTAACGCGCGCGCTCAGTCCCTAGACTGGCCGCATGACCGACGAGCCCGACCTGACCCAGTACCGCCCTGACACGCGCGCCATCCGGGCGGGCATCGAGCGTTCGCAGCACCACGAGATGTCCGAGGGTCTCTTCATGACCCAGGGGTACGTCTACGACCGTGCCGCCGACGCCGAGGCCGCCTTCGCGGGCGAGCTGGACGTCTACATGTACGCGCGGTACGGCAACCCGACGGTCACGGCGTTCCAGGAGCGCCTGCGCGCCATCGAGGGGGCCGAGGCGTGCTTCGCGACCGCCACGGGCATGTCGGCTGTATTCGTCGCGCTCGGGTCGATCCTCGTGTCAGGGGACCGGCTCGTCGCGTCCCGCGCGCTCTTCGGCTCGTCCATCCAGGTTTTCACCACGTTCTTCGCCAAGTGGGGCATCGAGGTCGAATTCGTCGACGGGCACGTGCTGGATCAGTGGGAGGCGGCGCTCGCCCGCCCCGCCAAGGCCGTCTTCTTCGAGACGCCCACGAACCCGATGCAGGACGTCGTCGACGTTCGCCGTGTCTCCGAGCTCGCCCACGCGGCCGGCGCCATGGTCGTCGTCGACAACGTCTTCGCCACTCCCATCGGTCAGCGCCCCCTCGAGATGGGCGCCGACGCCGTGGTCTACTCCGCGACGAAGCACATCGACGGCGGGGGACGCGTCATGGGCGGGGCGATCCTTGGCTCGGACGAGTACGTGGGCGGGCCGGTCAAGACGATGGTGCGCCAGATGGGCCCGACGCTGAGCCCGTTCAACGCGTGGGTACTGCTCAAGGGGCTCGAGACCCTCGCGGTGCGCGTACGCCAGCAGGCCGCGAGCGCGCTGGCCATCGCCGAGTTCCTGGAGCACGAGTCCCGGATCGCGCGCGTCCTCTACCCGTTCCTGAACTCGCACCCGCAGGTGGAGCTCGCTAGGTCGCAGATGTCCATCGGCGGCACCGTGGTCACGTTCGACCTTGCCCCAGCGAAGGGCGGCGACGCGAAGGCTTCGGCGTTCAAGGTCATGGACGCGCTGCGCCTGTTCGAGCTCTCCAACAACCTCGGCGATGCGAAGTCCATCGTCACGCACCCGGCAACCACGTTCCACCGGAGCCTCGGGCCCGAGGGCCGCGCGGCCATCGGGGAATCCGACGGGACCATCCGGCTCAGCGTCGGCCTCGAGGACGTCGAGGACCTCAAGGAAGACTTGGCCCAGGCGCTCGGGGCCTTGTAGCGTCGCTCGCTTCCACGGTACTGAGCAGACCTGGTTCCGTTTCGATACGCTGGCTGCACCACACCGGCAAGGGGGAACAAGATGCGTCGCGTGTCTGCTGTCATCGGACTTATCGTCACCGTGTGCGTGGTCGGATCGGGATGCTCGTCGTCGCCCAAGGTCACGCCGTTGGCGACTCCGCACGTCACCTCGGCCATCGAAGGAATCGAGATGCAGGCGTTGCTCGATTCCTCCGACGCGTACATGAAGGCCGTCTTCTCCGGCGACGGAGAAACCGCGTACTCGTTCTTCTCCCAGCACTGTCGCGACGTCAACCGCGACCGCAACAGGTACCTGTCCGACATCGCCGACTTCGGCGAAAACCTCAGCGACTACCCGTACCGCGCCCCCTACGTATCATTGGAGTTTGCCTGGGATGTGGGCGACGAGGCCACCGTCTCGTACGATTCGGGCAAGGCTGGCACGAACGACTTCTTGTGGATTCGCGAGGCCGAAGGCTGGCGCTACAACGACTGCTAGCGGCGCGGACGGAGCACGCGCAGGTACCTCGGCGAAGACCTAGCCACCTGAATCAACCGGCCCTAGCGGGACTGAAGGCGTGCCGCGCGCGCGGTCGCGGCCTTGATCGCCGCGACGGGGAAGAGGACGGCGCCGAGGAGCAGGACGATCGCGCCCACGCCCGCGATGACGAAGCCCCAGTCTTCCTCCCAGGTCTGAGCCGCCGTCTGCGGCTCACCCCAGAAGGTGACGCTGTCGAGTTCCGCAATCAGGCCGGCTTCGAGGGTGATCGCACCGAGGATGATGAGTGTCGCCCCTGCGATCGCGAGGGCCATTCCTTGCGGCTTGGCCCACCACGGGCGCGCTGCAAGGGTCTCGCCGCCGAGGATGCGGCGCTCACGCGCCGTGGTCGCGACGATGATGACGACGGCGCCCACCACCGCGGGCAGTAGCGCCGGAGCGAAGAGGACGACGGCTGCTGGCGTACGCGTCGCCAGCGCGACCGCGACCGCGACCACCGCGAGAACGCCGATTCCGACCGTAGTAGCGCGACGCGTCCGTACGAGGGGGCCCTCCGGCCCGAGCCCACGGCTTCGGCGTTTCATGTCCGCACTGGCGTCGATACCCATAGATTCACTATTGCACCGGATCGCCGAACGCGCCGGGCGACCGTGTCGCTAACGCGCGGCCTTGAAACTCCTGAGCCGCATCGAGTTGCCGACGACGAAGAGCGACGACGAGCCCATCGCGCCCGCCGCGATCATCGGGTTGAGGATGCCGAAAGCGGCCAGCGGGATCATCGCGACGTTGTAGGCGAACGCCCAGAAGAGGTTGCCGCGGATCGTGGCGAAGGTTCGCCGCGCGAGCCGGATCGCGTCGACGGCGGCCATGAGGTCGCCCGAGACGATCGTGAGGTCGGACGCCTCGCGAGCCACGTCGCTGCCCGTACCGATCGCGATGCCAAGGTCGGACTGCGCGAGCGCCGGGGCGTCGTTGATGCCGTCCCCGACCATGGCGACCCGCTTTCCTTCGCCCTGGAGCGTCGTCACGACGTCGGCCTTCTCGCCGGGGAGCACCTCGGCGTAGACGCGGTCGATGCCCACCTCGGCGGCCACGGCGTTCGCGGAGCGTTCGTTGTCGCCCGTGAGCAGCACGACCTCGAGGCCGAGCCTCTTCAGCGCCGCGACGGCTCCCTTGGACGAGGGCTTCATCGCGTCGCGGACGATGACGACGGCCTCGGCCGACGCCGGCGTACGGACCGGAATAGCGGCGCCCGACGCCGGGACCGCCGTTCGGCCCGCGAAGACGGCCGTGTTGCCGAGGGATTCGGCGGCGGCCGCCGCCTCCTCGAGCTCGGGGGCGATCGTGTCGAACATCCGTCGCGAGCCCACGCGAACCACCGAGGGCTCCCGGTCGGCGCACTCCTTGTCCTTGCCCGTGGCCTCGGGCGAGCCCGCGACGGTGCCGGTGACGCCCTGGCCTGCCGTGATGCTGAAGTCCGTGACGTCGCGATGGGTCTTGACGAGAGCGGCGATGGCGCGGCCGACGGGGTGCTCGGAGTTCTTCTCGGCGGAGGCGATGGCCTCGATCAGGTATCGCTTGGCCTCGTCGTCGAACCCGGGGGCGACCACCTCGGTGGCCTCCATGCGGCCCTCGGTGACCGTTCCCGTCTTGTCGAGGATGATGACGTCGACGCGACGCGTGCTCTCCAGCACCTGCCCGCCGCGGATGAGGGTCCCGAGCTGGGCGCCGCGGCCCGTGCCGACCATGATGGCAAGGGGGGTGGCGAGGCCGAGGGCGCAGGGGCACGAGATGATGACCACCGCGACGGCGGCGGTGAAGGCGCGATTGACGTCTCCCGTGGCGAGAAGCCACACGGTGAGCGTCACGAGCGCGATGGCAACGACCACCGGGACGAAGACGCTCGCCACGCGGTCAGCGAGCCGCTGGATGTTGGCCTTGCGGGACTGGGCCTCGTCCACCATCGTCGCGATCTGCGCGAGCATGGTCTCCGAGCCCACGCGGGTCGCCTCGATGGTGAGCGCTCCATCGGTGGCGATGGTGCCGCCTATGACGTCGTCGCCCACGCCCGCGTGTACGGGAACGGACTCGCCCGTGGCGAGAGAGGCGTCAACGGCTGCCCCGCCGTCCACAACGACGCCGTCCGTGGCGATGGTCTCGCCTGGGCGAGTGACGAAGCGCTGGCCGACGGCGAGTTGGTCGAGCGGGATCTCGGTTCCGTTCTCGAGCCGCGCGACGTTGGTTTGGATCTTGGATAGGGCGCGGATCGCGTCACCCGCGCGGGACGTGGAGCGGACCTCGATCCACTTGCCCAGGAGGATCAGGGTGACGATGACGGCGCCGGTCTCGAAGTACACGTGGCCGGACGCGAAGACGGCGACGCCCAGCGCAGCGCCGAGCAGCACCACGGTGGACCAGATCCACGCGGCTCCCGTCCCGATCGTCACGAGGGTGTCCATATTGACGGCGCCGTGACGGGCCTGTTTCACCGTCGAGCGGTGGAAGGGCCACGCGGACCAGAAGACGACGGGGGTGGCGAGCGCGAACGCGACCCACTCCCAGGCGGGCGGCGTGCCCGTGCCGAACTGCCACGCGGGGATCATCGAGATCAGGAGGAGCGGCACGGTAAGGATCGGCGGCGAGCGTGAACCGCCTGCGGTAGTCCGCGACGCGCGAAGCGTCCGCCTGCATGTGCGCGGCGTGCTCGTCGGCCCGGCTCATGTGATGCTCGGCAGTCGCCTCGTCGTCCCGCCGTCCGGGGCCGGGGGCGCACTGAGCACCTCGTAGCCGAGCCCCGTGATCGCGGCCGTCATGGCCTCCTCGAGAGCGGCGGGATCCACCGTGCCGTCGGGACGCACGGTGGCGCGCTTGGTGACGAGGTTGACGGTCGCCTCGCCCACGCCCTCAAGCTTGGTGAGTCCGCGGGTGATGTTCGCGACGCAGCCTTGGCACGTCATTCCTCCCACGGGGAGTTCAATGACGGGTGATTCGGCGTGGTCCTGCGTCGTGGTCACGACGCGCTCCCTCCGTGTCTTGCCTACGCGAGAACTTCGTAGCCGATTTCCGCGATCGCGGCCTTGGCTGCCGTCGTGATCGCGTCCGGTTCGACGGTCCCGTCGAGGGTGACGTGGGCGCTCTTCTTCTCGAGGCTGACGCTTGCGTCGGTGACGCCTTCGAGCCCCATGAGGCCCTCGGTGACGTGGTGGACGCAGTGGTCGCAGGTCATCCCGCCGATGGCGAGGTCCATCTCCTTGGTAGTCATGTCTTCACGCTATTCCTTCCAGTTGACTGGAACGTCAAGCGGGAACCCGACATTCCTTGCTGCCTACTTGCGCAATTTCGCTTTTCTGCAAGTCGGGGCTACGATGGCACCGATCCACCAGACGAAGGAACCCCATGACCACCCCCCTCCACGAGGCGAAAGCGAGCCTGTTTCGCGCCCTCGGGCACCCGGTCAGGGTTCGCATCCTGGAGCTTCTCCTGGACGGCCCGCGCCCCGTTCACGAGCTCGTCGCCGAGATTGGGGTTGCGCCCGCGAACCTCTCCCAGCAGCTCGCCGTCCTCCGCAACGCCGGCCTCATCTCCGACGACAGGCAAGGCGGAACCGTGACGTACGCGCTGACGTCCGCCGACACGCCCGCGCTCTTCGCGTCGGCGCGAGCCCTGCTCGCCAGCCTCCTCGCCGATCAGATCGACCTTCTCCGCGAGCTCGCGGACGAGGCGGTCCAGGCGGACGAGGCGAACCGCCCGTGAGCGCCCAGCCCGTGAGCACACCGTGAGCTGGGCCACCCGCATCCTCAAGACGGGACGCATCGTGCGGCCCTCTCCCGCCGCGCCCGCCACGGTCGTCCCGCCTCCGACCGGCACCCGCGCCTCGCTTCAGGTGCGCCACGTGGACGCGGGATCATGCAACGGGTGCGAGCTTGAAATCTCCGGCGCCTTCTCCTCCGTCTACGACGCCGAGCAATTCGGCGCGCGCCTCGTCGCCTCACCCCGGCACGCCGACGCCCTACTCGTCACGGGTGTCGTCACGCACAACATGCGCGGCGCGCTGATCGACACGTTCGCGGCGACGCCAGAACCTCGGCTCGTCATCGCCCTCGGAGACTGCGCGTGCAACGGGGGCATGTTCCGAGACGGTTACGGCGTCGTGGGAGTAGTCGGCGACTTCGTTCCCGTCGACGTCGAGCTCCGCGGGTGCCCGCCCACCCCGACCAGATCGTCGAGACGCTCCGGACGGTCACCGGACGGTGAAGCGAAGCCTCTCCGGCGCCGATAGCCTCAGGCGCCACCACCACCGCGCTCGGCGATACTCGGAGTCGTCCTCGGCATGCGAGCCGTCTTCGGGAGCGCCGTTGCACGCGAGCGTCGGATGGCTCGTCCCGTTCGCCGGGCTGCGGATCGACCTCGAGGCGCTTGGCGGCGCGTTCATGGCGCTCACGGGCGCGGTCGCGATCGTGGTCGGCGTCTACGCCGTCGGGTACGCCCGCCGCGAGCACTGGGCGCGCATTCCCGCTCGCGATGCTTCCCGTCTTCGTCCTCGCGCTGCTCATCGTTCCCGCGGCCGGCTCCGTCACGACGTTCCTCTTCGCATGGGAGGCGATGGCGCTCGCCTCGCTCGCCCTCGTGCTGACCGAACACCGCCGCGGCGAGGTGCGTTCGGCTGGCCTGTTCTACGCCGTGCTGACGCAGATCGGATTCGTCACCATCCTCGTGGCACTGGCCACCCTCTCGTCGTCGTCCGGCACGGGCGACTTCGCCGGGATACGCGCGGGTGCCGAGGGACTCAGCCCTGCGCTTCGGAACGGGGTATTCCTGCTTACCCTCGTGGGATTCGGGTCCAAGGCCGGGCTCCTCCCTCTCCACGCCTGGCTTCCCCGCGCACACCCCGAGGCTCCCAGCCCGGTTTCCGCGCTAATGAGCGCCGCCATGGTCAACCTGGGCATCTACGGGATCGTGCGTATCGACATTCAGGTTCTGGGAGCCGGGCCCCGCTGGTGGGGCACGACGCTCATGGTCCTTGGCGCGGCGTCGGCCGTATTCGGGGTTCTTCAGGCCTCCGTCGCGGCCGATCTCAAGCGGCTCCTCGCGTACTCGACCACGGAAAACATGGGGCTCATCGCCCTCGCGCTCGGCGCCTCGATGCTTCTCGGCGCGTCGGGAGTGGCGTCGGTGGCCGCGATAGCCCTCGTCGCGGCCCTCGTGCACCTCGTGGCCCACGCCGCGTTCAAGGCGCTCGGCTTCTTGGCCGCGGGCTCTGTACTCACCGGAACCGGGCTACGCGACCTTGATCGCCTCGGAGGCCTTGCCCGCCGCATGCCATACACGACCGTGCTGTTCGGCATCGCCGCGCTCGGCGCGACCGGCCTTCCGATCGGGGCCGGATTCGTGGGCGAGTGGCTCCTGCTGCAGAGCCTGATCCACACCCCGCAGGGCGACAACACGCTGCTCTCGCTGGTGATGCCGCTGTCCGTAGGCGCGCTCGCGCTCACCACGGGGCTCGGCATCGTCGCCATGGTCAAGGCCTTCGGAATCGGGTTTCTTGCGCGGCCGCGTTCGCCCGGCGCCCAGAACGCGCGCGAAGCCTCCCCGACCATGCTCGTCGGGATGGGCCTCGCGAGCCTCGGCTGCATCGTCGTCGCCGTCGCGCCCCTCGCTCTTGGCCCCGCCCTGGCGCGCGTCTCCGCGACCCTACCCAGCGTCGGTGACGCTCAGGGACCGGACCTTGGCGTGATCCTTCGCCTGCCGGGAGCCGCAGGATCCGTATCGCCCGCCATCCTCGCGGCATCTCTCGCGGTCGCGCTTACCCTCGCGCTTCTCCTCGCCCGATGGGGCGTCCGTTCGCGGCCGGCCTCCTCCGTGAGGCCCCTGTGGGCCGGAGGCGGGCCCGCCCTCACTCCTCGCATGCAATACACCGCGACCTCGTTCGCCGAGCCGCTCCAACGCGTCTTCGACGACGTCCTTCGCCCCGACACCGACGTCGCGGTGACGCACGTCGCCGAGTCGCGTTACCTCATCGAGAAGGTGACGTTCCGGACCGCGCCCGTTGACGCCATCGAGAAGCACCTCTACTGGCCCGTCGTGCGCGCGGTCGTCGCGCTCGCGCGCGGCGTCCGCCGCGTCCACACAGGCAGCATTCACCTGTACCTGCTCTTCGGGGCGATCGGGCTCCTCGTCGCAATCGTGATGGGGCGATGATGGCACTCTCGATCGCGGTCGCCGCGCTGCAGGTTCTGATGGTGCTCCTGGGAGCGCCGCTGGTCATCGGGGCCATGAGGCAGGTACGCGCCAGGCTTGAGGGACGCAGGGGTGGTGGCATCGGACAGCCGTGGCGCGACCTCAGGAAGCTCTTCCGCAAGCAGCAGATCACCCCCGAGGGCACCACGGTGATCTTCCGGGCGGCGCCGTTCATCCTGGTGGGTTCGACGCTGCTGATCGCGGCGATCATCCCGGTCGTGAGCCTGGGGTCGCCCCTGGATTCCTCGGGCGACTTCGTCGCCGTCGTCGGGCTCCTCTTCCTGGGGACCGTCGCCCTCGCCCTCGCCGCGCTGGACACGGGAACCGCGTTCGGCGGCATGGGCTCGAGCAGGCAGATGACGGTCGTCGCCCTCGTCGAGCCGACGATCCTCCTGGTGCTGTTCACGCTGTCGCTACGCGTCCATTCCGCGAACCTCGCCGAGATCGCGAGCGGGACCCTGGCGAACCCCGCTCAGGCCCTGTCGCTCGGGCGCGTGCTCGCCTTCGCGTCGCTCGTGATCGTCATCATCGCCGAGACCGGACGCCTCCCCGTGGACAACCCCGCCACCCACCTCGAGCTAACGATGATCCATGAGGCGATGACGCTCGAATACGCGGGACCGCGCCTGGGGCTCGTCGAGTGGGCCAGCGGGATGAGGCTCACGGTTCTGTTCGTCCTGCTCGGCAACCTCTTCTTCCCGTGGGGCCTCGCGCCGGGGACGCCGACCGCGCTCCAGATCCTCGTCGCCGTCGGCGTCGTGGCCCTGAAGGTCGCCCTTCTCGCCATTGCCCTCTCGATAGGAGAGACCTTCCTGGCCAAGCTTCGGCTCTTCCGCGTTCCCGAGCTCCTCGCTGGATCCTTCCTGCTCGGCGTTCTCGCGGTCACCGCGAGCGCCTTCCTCCCTGCGGCTGGCCGCTGATGGGACGGCGCCGATGATTACCGCTACCTACACCGGGATCCTCACGTTCGCTTCGGGCTCGTTCCTTCTTGCCGCCGTCCTCATCGTCTGGCGGCGCGAGATTCGGGCAACCATCAGCCTCCTCGCATGGCAGGGCGTCGCCCTCGCCGCCATCCCCATCGCGAACGGGATACACCAACGAGCCTGGATGCCGATCGCCGTCGGAATCGTCGTGCTCGCGCTTCGGGGATTCGTTCTTCCGTTCTTGCTCGCGCGCGCCGTCCGTGGCGAGGAGCATCACGCGCGCGAGACGACGCCACTCGTCAACACCACGGCCGCGCTGCTCATCACGGCCGCGCTCACCATGGTCGCCTACGCCGCGACGCGTCCGCTGATCGAGCATTCGCCGACGCCGGGCACCCGGGCGGCCCCGGCGGCGTTCGCGGCGCTTCTCATCGCGGTCTTCATTCTCGTGAGCCGCAGGCGCGCGATGTCTCAGGCAATCGGATTCCTCATGCTCGACAACGGGATCGCTGCGACGGCCTTTCTCATTACGGCGGGCGTGCCCCTCATCGTCGAACTCGGGGCGTCGCTCGACATCCTCTTCGCGATGATCGTCCTCGGCGTGCTGACCGACCGCATGCGGCGATCCTTCGGGGGCACCGACCTCAACCAGCTGAGGGAGCTCCGAGACTAGTGGCCGTCCTTCTCTTCGTCCCCGTCGCGGCCCCGCTCATCGCCGCGGGCCTCGCCGCGATCTTCGGCTGGCGCCGCTGGACCGCAATCGTCACGGTTGCGTCTTCCGTCGCGATCCTGGCGACCGGCGTCGTCCTCGCGTTCTTCGCGGGCAGCGAGCCCCTCACCGATCGCTATCACCTCCTGCACTCCGACGCCCTGAGCTCGACGATGCTCCTCGTCATCGGCACCGTCGCGACGCTCGCCTGCCTCGCCAGCATCGGCTACATCGACACCGAGTTGGCCGACGAGCACACCAGCCCGCAAGCGGCACGCCTCTACGGCGTGCTACTTCCGCTCTTCCTCGCGTCGATGGCCGTCGCGGTGATGGCGATGAGCATCGGCGTCATGTGGGTCGGCATCGAGGCGACCACGGTGGTCACCGCCTTCCTCGTTGGACACCGCCGAACCCGGGCGGCGCTCGAGGCCACCTGGAAGTACGTCATCATCTGCTCGTTCGGCATCGCGCTCGCGTTCCTCGGGACCGTTCTGACGTACTTCGCGGGGACGACGACCGGCGAACCTGGAAACCACTCCCTCGACATCGACGTGCTGCTCTCCGGCGCAGCGAACCTCGATCCTCGGGTCACGAGCCTTGCGGCGGGTCTGCTCCTTCTTGGGTACGGAGCGAAGGCTGGCCTCGTCCCCTTCCACACGTGGCTAGCTGACGCGCACAGTCAGGCGCCCGCGCCGGTCTCTGCGCTCATGAGCGGCGTCCTGCTTTCCGTCGCGTTCTATGCGCTGCTGCGGGTGAAGTCGATCATCGACCTGACGCTCGGCGTGGGGTTCATGCGCGTCGGGCTCATCGTCATGGGGCTCCTGACGCTCGCCGTGGCATCGCTGCTCCTGGTGGTGCAGACGGACTTCAAGCGGATGCTGGCGTACTCCTCCATGGAGAACATGGGGATCGTCGCCATCGCCGCGGCGATCGGCACGCGCCTCGCCATCGCGGCGCTCCTGCTCCACGTCCTCGCCCACGGCGTTGCGAAGGCGCTCGTCTTCGTCTCGTCCGGCGCCATCCAGGGAGCGCACGGCTCCACGGCCATCGCGAACGTACGAGCGGTTCTCGCGAGATCCCCGCTGGTGGGATCGGCCTTCACCCTCGGGATCGTCGTCCTGCTTGGGCTTCCCCCCTTCGCAATGTTCGCGAGCGAGTGGGGTGTGGCGCGCGCGCTCACCGCCGAGCACTTCGGCTGGCTCCTCGCGGCCATGCTCCTGCTCGTCGCGATCGCGTTCGCCGGACTGGTGCGCGCCGGGGCGTCGATGATGCTCGGAGCTCCAGGGGGCGGCGAGGCTCCCTTCGCTCCGAGCCGGGCCGTCGGCGCAAGCCTGATCCTCGGCATCGGCATCGCCGTCGCGCTCTCCTTCAGCATCGGGCCGCTAACGAATCTGCTCGACGCCGCCGCGATCACTCTCGGAGCGGGGCGATGAACCGCGCGGTCGAGGCGATTTCCGCCTCGCGCCTCGTCGCGCGGGCCCGCGACCTCTTGGTCGATGGGTTCCGCCTTGGACTCGTCGCGGCTCACGACGAGGGCGCGAAGCTCCGGATCGTCTACCTCTTCGTTGCCGGCTCACCCGACCGCAGAATCGAACTCCACGTCGTCATCCCCGCGCGCAACCCGCGCGTGCCGTCGCTGGGCCGCCTCTCCTTCCCCGCCTCGCGCTTCGAGCGAGCGATGCACGACCTCTTCGGAGTGGTCCCCACCGACCACCCCCTTCCTCACCGTCTCATCCGGCACGCACACTGGCCGTCCCGGTGGTTCCCGATGCGGCGCGACTCGGGCGAGATGCCGCCCCTCACGAGCAACGAGCCGTTCCCCTTTGTCGAGGTCGAGGGCGACGGAGTCTACGAGGTCCCGGTCGGGCCCGGTGCATGCCGGCCTGATCGAGCCGGGCCACTTCCGCTTCTCTGTGGTCGGCGAGAGCGTGATCAAGCTGAAGGCGCGCCTGTGGTTCACCCACCGAGGCGTCGAGAAGCTTTTCGAGGGTCGGGAGGCGCTGGAGTCGACCCCCCTCGCCGAGCGGATCAGCGGGGATACGTCCGCGGCACACGCCCTGGCGCACGTGCTCGCGGTCGAGGAGGCTCTCGGCGTGCGGGTCCCGGGCCCCGCCCACCAGCTGCGCGCGATGCTCGTGGAACTCGAACGCCTCTACAACCACGCTGCGGACATCGGCGCGCTCGCCATGGACGTGGGCTTCTCGCTGGCGAACTCCCACGCGCAGCGTATTCGCGAGGAGCTGCTGCGCGTCAACGAGGCGTGCACGGGCTCGCGGCTCCTGCGCGGTGCCATCTACCCCGGCGGGGTACGTCTTCTCGCCCTGCCCGACCCGGCCCGTATCCGCCTTCTCGCCGCGGACCTAGCCGAGATCGCCGAGCTCATCCTCGCCAACACCGTGATCCGCGATCGCTTCGTCGGAACAGCGCTCCTGTCCAAGGAACAGGCGCACGATCTCGGGTGCCTCGGTTACGTCGCCCGTGCCAGCGGGGTGCCCGTCGACGCCCGGATCGACCACCCGTCAGCCGACCTGACACGTCGCGCGCCTCGCTAAGCACGAGGGTGACGTTCTCGCGCGCTTCGCCGTGAGGGTCGACGAGTTCGCCGCGTCGTCCGAGATGGTGTGCGCCCTGGTCGCGAGCGCCGAGAGGCTTGAGTTCGCGGCCGCCCGACCGCGCCGGACCGACGCCCAGGCACCCCTGCGCAGTGGGGTGGGCATCGTTGAAGGCTGGCGCGGCACCATCGTCCACCGCGTCGAGGTGGATCCCGGCCGTCGCCTCACTCGCGCGAGCATCGTGGATCCCTCGTGGTTCAACTGGCCAGCGTTGCCGCTCGCGATGAACGACACGATCCTGCCGGACTTCCCGGTCACCAATAAGAGCTTCAACCTCTCGTACGCCGGGAACGACCTCTAGGAGCCGTCCGCGCCCTACGGGGTGCTCGCCAGCGTCAGCAGGCGGCGCCCACCCGGCTGGTGCGCGCTGCCGGTCGAGGCGGCGATCACCTGGCAACGGTGGGGGTCGGTGCACGCTCCCGGGTCCACGCCGTCGGCGCGTTCCGCGAGCGCCGCCATCTCGACCCGTTGCGCCTGGAGCGCCGCGATCTGCGCGTCGATGTCGGCGAGGTGGCGGTGCACCAGGTCTCGTGTGTGGCCGCACGTGGACTTCCCCGCGTCCTTCATCTCGAGGATGCTGCCCACCTCCGCGAGCGTCAGGCCGGCCGCTTGGGAGTCGCGAATGAAGCGCAGGCGGTCCGCCGCGGCCTCGTCGTAGTCGCGGTAGTTGGACGACGTCCGGTCGGGCTCGGCGACCAGGCCGATGCTCTCGTAGTACCGAACGGTCTTGGCGCTGACGCCGACGCGCTCGGCGAGTTCTCCGATCTTCATTCCCCCAGGATACGCCCGACCTTCCATCCGGCTAGAAGGTCTCGAGTCCCCATCCGATCGCACTGCACACCGCCGCAGCCGTCTCCGCGGCCGCGCGACCGGCGTTCTCGAACTCGAAGTCGTCCAGGTCGATCGCCTCGAGCGCCTCCTCGAGCTCGACGGTGCGCGCCCGCCCGAACTCCCGCCACGGCCCCTCGGGCTCCCTGGCATCGATCCGCGCGAATCGCACCTCCTCCGGCGCCGTCACCCGAACGATCGTCACCTCAGCAGGGCCACCGTTGGACCGAAACGCCCGCGCGTAGCGCTCCCGGTCCGTGGGGTCCTCCACCGCGCGAGCGACGATCACCAGCCCGAGCCCGCGCGAGCGGAACGCGGGAGCGGCACCCGTGAGCGCGTCGAACAGCAGGCGTTGGTTGTACGGGTCGTCCGCGTCGGGCGGTCCGGCCTGACAGAGCGCGTCGCCGTCGATCCAGGCGTAGCGCGCGCCCTGGTCCCCCAGGCGGTCCGCCAGGGCGGAAGCGACGGCCGACTTGCCAGCCCCCATCGTCCCGTTGACGACGAGGACGCGCGTCGCCAGATCCTTCGCGAAGCAGACGGAGCGCGGGTCGTGGGAGAACTCCCCGTACGGCGGGATCTCGCCGTAGCCGATCGCGCGATACAGGGAGAGGGCCTCCGGCTGCTCGGTACCCGTTTCGAGGATCACCCGCGTCGCGCCCATTCGGCGCGCCACGTCCTCCACCGCCCCCATGAGGATGCGCGAGAACCCGTTGCGTCGCTGGGAGGGTTGCACGAACAGCCGCTTAACCTCCGCCTCGGGGGGCGCAGAACCGTAGGCCTTGAAGCGGACCGCCACCGTCGCCACGGCCTCGTCGCCGATGTATCCGACGAGCAAGGCGACCATGCCGTCGGGCTCAAGGTGGGAGTCGTGACCGACGTCGCCGTAGCGCTCGGCGATCTCCACCCACATCTCTTTCCACAGCCGCGACGCGTCGGCGTCGCCGTGGGGGACGCGGCGCACGGTGAGCACGATTCCAGCGTAGTTCCGCGACCGCCGACGCCCGTCGCACGCCGGGCGGGAATGTGGTGCGGGCGGCCGACGTTGGATCAGGTAGTGGACATGTCAACGAAGGGCACATCGTGAAGAACCTGGGTTTCCTGTCGTTCGGACACTGGTCGAAGGGCGCGGGATCGCGCGTACGTACCGCCGAGGACACCGTGCTCGCGACGATCGACCTCGCTGTCGCGGCCGAGGAGGTGGGATTCGACGGGGCATGGATCCGCGTCCACCACTTCGAGCAGAACCTCGCCTCGCCCTTCCCCCTGCTTGCGGCCATGGCGGCGCGTACCTCCCGCATCGAACTTGGCACGGGCGTCATCAACATGCGCTACGAGAACCCGCTCTACATGGCCGAGCTCGCCGCGACGGCGGACCTCATCAGTGGCGGCAGGCTCCAGCTAGGCGTCAGCCGAGGATCACCCGAGGTCGTCGCCGACGGCCCAGGCGCCTTCGGCTATCCCGCTCCCCGAGGGCAAGCTTCCCGTCGAGGACGCGGCCGAGCGTATCGCCCTATTCCGCAGGGCCATCGCGGGCGAGGGCGTCGCCGATCCGAGCCCCACCCCGTACGGGCACGCACCCCACCTCGTCAACGGCATGCTCCCCATCTCCCCGCTCAGCCCCGGTCTTCCCGAGCGCATCTGGTACGGGGCGGGCAGCATCGACAGTGCGAAGCGCGTCGGCGAGCTCGGCATGAATCTCATGTCCTCCACCCTCGTACTCGAGGCGACAGGCGAGCCGCTCGGGGTGATCCAGGCGCGCCAGATCGAGGCGTACCGCGCCGCCTTCAAGGAGGCGGGGCACGAGCGTGAGCCGCGCGTTTCAGCGTCAGCCGGAGCATCCTGCCCATCACGACGGCGGAGGATCAGGCGTACTTCGGGGCGATCGAGCTTCAGGAGTCGATGGGCCAGGGCGGCGATCAGATCGGGATCATCGACAACTCGCGCGCGACCTTCGGGCGGACCTACGTTGGCGCGCCCGAGAAGATCGTCGCCGAGCTCGAGAGGGACGAGGGCATCGCGGCGGCGGACACGCTCCTCATCACCGTTCCGAGCCAGATCGGCGTGGAGCACAACGCCCACACGTTCGACGTGATCGTGCGCGAGGTCGCCCCCGCGCTCGGCTGGCGCTAGGCCTCGGCGACGCTCCAGGCGCGTTCGCGGCGACGCGCGACCACCAGGAGGACCGCCCCGGACAGGATGAAGGCCAACGAGAGCCGCACGGGGACGATGCTCGCCCCCGTCGCCGCCAGGGTCGCGGAATGGGGCCGACCGAGAGCCGCGCTCGACGGAGACCCGGATCCCGCGGAGTTCACGCCCAGGATCATCACCGAATACGTCGTGCCGTTCGTGAGACCCGTGATCGTGAGAGGGCTCTCGATCGTGCCTGTGTCGCGCGGAAGCCACGTCGTCCCGCCGTCAAGCGAGTACATGTAGGTCATGATCGTCCCGCCGCCGTTCGAGGACGGGGGCGTGAACTCGACGGAGAGTATGCCGTTCCCTTCCGAGACTCCCGTGATCGTCGGCTCGGACGGCAGGGCCATATTCACGACCCCGCCATACAACTGGCTTGCCGTCCCGTTGACGTTAGTGGCGTTCACCATGACCGAATACACGTTCACCGCGTCCGGCGTCCCGTGCACGCGGCCGTCGGGGTCAAGCGTGAGCCCCGAAGGGAAGGCGCCGAAGAAAACCGATTCCGTTGGCGTAGGAACCCCATCGATGCTGAGGTAGAAATCAACGGGAACGCCCCAGGTGAGCGTGCCGAGGGACGTCGTATTGATCGTCGGCGCGGAACCCGTCGTGCCCGCAAACGTCGTCGTATTCGAGCCGTACGCGTTCGTGGCGGCGATCGTCACACTCCAGGCGCCCGACGTCGTTGGCGTGCCCGTGATCGCGCCGGTGCTCCCGTTGAGGGACAGCCCGCCGGGCATGGCGCCAGCTGTCACCGAATAGGAGGGAGCCGGGTACCCCGTGGAGCTCACCGAGTCGGAGTATGAGGTCCCGACGACCGGCGTCGCGGAGAAGCCGCTCGGCGCCGAGGGAGCAAGTCCTGCAGTAATGGCCGACGACGATGCCGTCGTCGAGTACCCGTACGCGTTGTGCGCCTGGACTCCGAACGTGTACGACTGCCCGCCGGTCAAGTCCCGTGACCGTGCACGGGCTCGCGGCGCATGCGACCGTCGCCCCTCCGGGGGAGACGGTGATGAGGTACGTGTCGATCGCGGCGCCGCCGTCGTTGACGGGAGCGGTGAACGACACCGTCGCCTGCCCGAGTCCGGACGCCGCGGACACCCCGGTCGGCGGGTCGGGCACCCCGACGATCGGCACGGAGGAGCTATCGGAATACAGCTCCGGAAAATCCCGTCGAGCCGTAGACCAGATCTCCGTACTCCACGACGTAGCCCGAGGCGCTCGTCGCGCCTACCTCCCAGGTCGTTCCAGAGCCCGTTCGGGTTCATTCCAGTTCGTCACGATGTAGTCCTCGGAGTTCGACCAGTTGTTCGGCTCGCCGGTCGACCAGTTCTGATAGAACGCGCCGCTGTCGACGTAGTCACAGGTACCGGAGGCGGACGAGCATCGCGTGAACTCTGTGCCAGCGAGCGGGCCGTCCATCCACTGCCATGAACGCGCGTAGCCACCGTAGTTGGCGATCGACTGACCCCCCAGCCAGACGTTCAGGGCGCCAGGGATCTTGCTGGTGATGAGCGCGTTGACCCCGGCGCTCGGTACGGTCGCGAGATAACCCACTTGGCTCGCGTACGACTCGTGCGAGCCGCTGTCGAGGCGTTCGACCAGGTGATTGCAGGGCTCGCGACGTATTCGTAGAAGTGTCCGTTGTCCGCACTGTAGACAACGCTGCTCGTTCCCTCTGCGGCAACAATCGCGATCGTCGCGCTCGATCCCTTCGACGCGGCCGACGTATTGAGTTGAATAGACGCGAGGGCCGCGTTGACCTGCGTTCCGTTGCCGGTGAACGCGACCTGCGACCCCGTCGCCGTATATCCGTACGCCAGCGCTATACCGGTTGCCGGTATTGACGGTCAGGGTGCCGACCGAAGTGGAGACGGTGATCGAGAGGCTGTCGCCCGCAGCGGCCGTCACCGACATGCCTGCGAGCGTCGTTGTGGTCCCGCCGGTGACCGTCGCGGTGCTCGTCGAACTCGCTCCGGTAAGCGCCGCCGACGCGGGAGTAGCGACGAGGACGACCCCGAGGAGTGCGGCGGCCGTCGCAAGGGCCATCGCCCGAGCACGCGCGAACTTCCGTAGCATCGCAAAACCCCCAACATTGGAGATATGCACAACCGCTACTTTGATGCTGGCCCCGGAAAGCGCTTCCTGCAACCGGAAGCGGTGTGGCACTCGTCACGCGCCCAACGAGGCCTCGCCATCGGGCGACGAGTCCTGCGCTAGAAGTACTCGCGCGTAATCTCCGCGACCCACGCGGGCTCGCGCACCGCGGCGGCGTCCGGGACGAACGCGCCGAAGTGCGGCTTAACGTCGAGCACCGGGGTGCCGTCGATCGCGTCGAGACCGCGCACCCGGATCGACCGGCCCTCGACGGAGAGAATCTCGCAACGCGAGACGCCGATGTGATTCGGGCGGTCCTTGTTGCGCTGGGCGAAGACGCCGACGGCCGGGAGGTCCTCGCGGCCCCGAGGACGCCTCGCGCCGGTCGTGGTCCGCGCGGCGTCGGCGCGGTCGAACAGGTAGACGACCTCGGCGTGCGAGAACTCGTCGAGACCGGCGAGCGCCTCGACCGGGAAGCGCTCGTCGATCGTGATGGTCGAATCGACGTCACCCCAGCCGTCGTCCGTCGGCTTTGTCCGATCATTCGACACGAAACCGACGGGCTCCAGCGTGACCGCCGCCACGCGGGCGCTACGCCTTCGCCAGGAGCGAGGCGATCGCCGAGGAGAAGAACCGGAGGCCGTCCGTTCCGCCCCGTCCCGCCTCGCGTGAATCGGGCCCGAAGCCCGGCTCGCACGCGTGCTCCGGGTGCGGCATGAGCCCCACGACGTTGCCGCGCTCGTTCGTCACGCCCGCGATGTCCCGCGCGGAACCGTTGGGATTGCCCTCGCGGTACCGGAATACCACCCGACCCTCGGCCTCAAGCGCGTCGAGGGTCTTCGCGTCCGCGATGTACTGGCCGTCCTGGTTCTTCAGCGGGATCGAGATCCGGTCCCCTACCGCGTACTCGCGCGTCCACGCGGTCTGGTTGTTCTCGACCTCGAGCACCTGGTCCTTGCACACGAAGTGCAGGTGATCGTTGCGGATCATCGCTCCGGGAAGCAGATGAGACTCGCACAGGATCTGGAACCCGTTGCAGACGCCGAGGACGGGCATTCCGCCCTTCGCGGCGTCCACTACGGAGGTCATCACAGCCGCGAAACGCGAGATGGCGCCCGCGCGCAAGTAGTCGCCGTAACTAAAACCCCCCGGAAGCATGACGGCGTCGACTCCCTTGAGATCGGCGTCGGCGTGCCACAGGGCGACGGGCTCGGCGCCGGCGATGCGGATCGCGCGCGCGGCGTCGCGATCGTCGAGCGAACCGGGAAAGGTGACGACGCCGATCTTCGCGCTCACGCCCCCTGAACCTCCACGGCAACGACGTCCTCGATCACCGGGTTCGACAGCAGGGTCTCGGCGGCTTCGCGCGCCTGCGCGAGGAGCTCGGGGGTCGCGTCACCGTCGACGGTCAACTCGAATCGTTTCCCCTGGCGCACCTCCGTGAACCCCGTGTAGCCGAGGCGCGGGAGCGCGGAGCCGACGGCCTTGCCCTGCGGGTCGAGGAGCTCGGGCTTGGGCATGACGTGGACGACGATCGTGGCCATGCGCGCAGTCTATCGGGGGACGCCGGGCCCGTCGGCAGGGCTCTCCCGCAGTTGGTCGATCGTTCCGCTCGGGATGCACACCCAGCCCTCGGTCGGCGCGTGCTCCACCTCGTCCGGGTCGAGCGGCTGGCGCCACAGGCCAAGAGCGACCGCGCGCGCCGTCAGCGCGCAGACCAGGGCGTCGAGCGCGTCATCCGACTCCATACACGCCGCCCTGTGATCGGCGAGGTCGAGCGACACTCGCCTCGCCGCCTGCTCCACGATCCGCACACGGGCGGCCGGGGTGGTCTTGTACTTGGGCTCGTCCAGTCCCCACGCGACCAGGCTTGCGGGCGCGTACGCCTCGAATACCCGCCCGCCGCCCGCGCGGCTCACCGGGATGCCCATCTCGCGAAGCCGCGCCAGGATCCCCGCGCACCGCAGGGTCTGCGCCGCCATGCTGTTCGCCGTGGACGGCAGCAGCTTGAGCCCGAGCATCTCGCGCAGACGCTGGTCGGTCGTGCGGTACATGATGCGGTTACGACCGCTTGTGGTCGCGACGCGTCGCGGGTTCGGGACGGTGCCCGTGCGGTTGCTCACGATGAACTCGAGGAACGGATCGGGCCAGCCGAATGGCGAGGCGATGGCGACGTGATCCGCACCGTGCGCCGCCTCGAGAATGATCTCGTCGTCGACGCCGATTTCCAGTTGCGTGAGACGCGGAGACGCGGTTCCCCAGTCGATGACGGCGATCGCCGTGTCCGCCGATTGGGACGCCAGATCGACTCCGCACGTAATCATGCCTCGACGGTACGCCGCACGGCCCCTCAGCGTCACGCCGTTCACCGCGCGCCGCGACATGCGAAGCCCTACGCTCGGATCGTGAGCTTCGAGCAGAAGACGAGCCTTGTCCTATGGGTCCTGCTCGGCTTGCCCGCCACCCTCGCCCTCCTGCGGGGCCTGTACCTCACGGTGCGACCAAGCAAGCGTAAGGGCGAGTACTCGGCGTTCGAGGAGATCGCGTCACCGTACGTGCTGGCCTTGCTGTTCTACGCGCTCCTGTTCCTCACCCACATGTTCATGGTGTGGGGAACTATCCCGATAGGGATCTAGGCGCCGACGAGCCTGTCGTACGCCTCGAGGTAGCGCGCGCGGGTCTTCTCGACGATCTCGTCGGGCAGCGCGGGCGGCGCCTCGCCGGACTTCCGATCCCACCCCGACGCGGGCGACGTGAGCCAGTCGCGCACGAACTGCTTGTCGAAACTCGGCTGCGTGCGCCCCGGCTCCCACTCGTCGGCGGGCCAGAAGCGCGACGAGTCCGGCGTGAGGACCTCGTCGCCCAGAACGATCATGCCCATCGAGTCGCGGCCGAACTCGAGCTTCGTGTCAGCGAGGATGATGCCCCGCTCCCCCGCGATCTCCCGCGCCCGACCGTATACCGCGAGCGTCAGGTCGCGAAGCGCCGCAGCCTCCGTCTCGCCCACCGTTGCCACGACGTCGTCGAACGTGACGTTCTCGTCGTGCTCGCCCAGGTCGGCCTTGGTCGTCGGCGTGAAGATGGGGGTCTCGATGCGCGAGCCGTCCACGAGACCCTCCGGTAGCGGCACGCCGCACACCGATCGCTTCTCGCCGTACTCGATCAACCCGGAGCCCGTGAGGTACCCGCGGGCGATGCACTCGACGGGGAACATGTCGAGCTTCCGCACGATCATGCCGCGTCCGGCGACCTCCTTCGGAACCTCGGCCTCGATGGTGTGGTTGGGCACCAGATCTCGCACCTTGTCGAACCACCACAGACTGAGCGCGGTGAGCACCTCTCCCTTGCCGGGGATGGTCGTGGGGAGCACCCAGTCGTACGCGCTGATGCGGTCGGAAGCGACGACGAGGAGCACGTCGCCGAAGGGATGCGGGTCAACGGGCTCGTACAGGTCACGGACCTTACCCGAGTAGATGTGACGCCAACCGGGGACGTCGGGGGCCGCTGGGAGCGAGGGGGCAGCCATTATTCCTCCATGTTCGAAACGGTCAGAGCGATATCGGTTCGGTAATGCGAGTCGGCGAGGGTGATGGCTTCGACGCCCGCGTAGGCGCGTTCGCGCGCCGCGGCGAGGCTCGGGCCCATGCCCACGACGGAAAGGACGCGGCCGCCCGCCGAGACGAGCGCATCGTCGTCGCCTAAAGCGGTGCCTGCGTGAAGGATGTGGACGTCCGTCTCGCCCTCCGCGTACTCGGTTCCGCCAATGGGATCGCCCGTGCGTGGCGTCCCGGGGTAATCCTTGGCCGCGATGACGACCGTCACGGCCGCGTCGGGGCTCCACGTGAGGGGAGGAAGACGGTCGAGGCCGCCCGTCGCGCCCGCCATGAGCACGCCAGCGAGAGGCGTCTCGAGCCGTGCGAGAACCGATTGGGTCTCGGGGTCGCCGAAACGGACATTGAACTCGATGACGCGAATGCCCGTAGGGGTGAGAGCGAGCCCGCAGTAGAGGACCCCCTGGAACGGCGTGCCGCGCCGCGCCATCTCCGCGACCGTCGGGCGGGCGACCATCGAGACGACCTCGTCGACGAGGTTCTGGGGCGCCCACGGAAGCGGGCTGTACGCGCCCATGCCGCCGGTATTGGGGCCCTCGTCTTCGTCGTAGGCGCGCTTGAAGTCCTGTGCGGGCTCGAGCGCGACCACGGTCGTGCCGTCGCACAGGCAGAACAGCGATACCTCCGGTCCGTCGAGGTACTCCTCGACCACGACCTTCCCTCCGGCGTCGATGACCGCATCCCCGTGCGCGAGGGCCGCGTCGCGGTCGTCCGTCACGACGACGCCCTTGCCTGCGGCGAGTCCGTCGTCCTTGACGACGTGCGGGGCGCCGAATTCGTCGAGCGCCGCCGCGAGTTCTGAGGAGGTCGAGCACAACCGGGACTTCGCGGTTGGTACGCCAGCAGCGGCCATCACGTCCTTGGCGAACGCCTTCGAGCCCTCGAGCTCGGCCGCAGCGGCGCTGGGACCGAAGCACGCGATTCCCGCGGCGCGGACAAGATCCGCCACTCCCGCGACGAGCGGCGCCTCGGGGCCGACGACCACGAGATCCACCGCGAGCGTCTTGGCGAGTTCGACGACGGCCTCCGGGTCGAGCGGATCGACGTCGTGAAGCTCGGCGACGTGGCCGATGCCGGGGTTGCCGGGGGCGGCGTGGAGTTTGGTGACCTCGGGGTCGAGGCGCAAAGCGCGGACGAGGGCGTGCTCGCGAGCTCCGGAGCCGACGACGAGAACCTTCACCCGCGTTACTCTACCGGGGACGTCACCGCTGCGGTCCTGCGCGCCTTCCTTCGACGGATGATCGCTTCCACGCCCATACGTAACGCGGAGCCCGCGATGAAGAACCCGACAAAGCACGCTGCGTTACCTAGCCGGCGATCCAGCGCAAAGGCGAACACTCCCAACCCGGCCGAAATCGTCAACGAGATGACGATGTCGCGAGTAAGGCTATATTCCCTCGGGTTGGGCATCGGCACGATCTCGCCTACGCGCCGAGCAGGTCGTGACGCACGACGATCGCGTCGCGGCCAGGGCCCACGCCGATGGCGCTCATGCGGCAACCGGAGACCTCCTCGAGCGCGAGCACGTAGCGCTGCGCCGCCGGGGGCAGGTCCTCGAAGCTTCCGCGCGCCCGTGATGTCCTCGGTCCACCCCTCGAACTCCTCGTACACCGGAACCGCCTCGCCGAATTTCGCTTGGTCGAGCGGCAGGTCCTGGTGGCGGACGCCGTCCACGTCGTACGCGACGCACACGGGGATGGTCTCGAGCCCGGTCAGCACGTCCAGCTTGGTCAGCACGAAGTCCGTGAGCCCGTTGACGCGCGTCGCGTAGCGCGCCACGACCGCGTCGTACCAACCGCAGCGACGGGGCCGGCCCGTCGTCGTCCCGTACTCGTGCCCGACCGTCCGCAGGCGCTCGCCCGAATCGTCGAGAAGCTCCGTGGGCATCGGACCCTCGCCCACGCGCGTCGTGTATGCCTTGACCACACCGATCACGCGCTCGATGCGCGTGGGGCCGACGCCGGAGCCGGTACACGCGCCGCCTGCGGTCGCGTTGGACGACGTGACGAACGGGTACGTGCCGTGGTCGACGTCGAGCATGGTGGCCTGCCCGCCCTCGAACAGGACGGTCTCGCCGCGATCGAGGGCCTCGTTCAGGACGAGCGAGGTGTCCGCGACCATCGGCTCGAGGCGCGGGACGAAGGACAGCAGCTCGTCGACGATCTCGTCGACCGTGATGGCGCGGCGGTTGTAGACCTTCACCAGCAGGTGGTTCTTCTGCTCGAGCGCGCCCTCGACCTTCTCGCGCAGCAGCGCCTCGTCGAACAGGTCGCCGACGCGAATGCCAACGCGGCTGATCTTGTCCGCATACGCGGGCCCGATGCCGCGCCCCGTCGTCCCGATCTTGCGGGAGCCGAGGAAGCGTTCGGTGACGTTGTCCATGGTGCGCGAGTACTGCGTGATGATGTGCGCTGCCGACGAGATCAGCAGGTCCGAGGCGTCCACGCCGCGCTCCTGGATCGCGTCGATCTCCCCGAACAGCACGCCAAGGTCGACGACGACGCCGTTGCCGATGACGGGCGTGCACCCTGGCGTCAGGATGCCAGAAGGCAGGAGGTGGAGGGCGTACGTCTCGCCGCCGATGACGACGGTGTGGCCGGCGTTGTTGCCGCCGTTGTACTTGACGACGTAGTCGACGCGAGAGCCGAGAAGGTCAGTGGCCTTCCCCTTGCCCTCGTCGCCCCACTGGGCGCCAACGAGCACTATTCCGGGCATGATGCCCTCCTCCCACGAGAAAGGTCCCCGCGGCCATCCGACCGCGGGGACCCTCGCGGTCTCGTTACTTGATCTTCTTGCCGGCGCTTCCGAGCTGCTGGCAGGCCTCGACGACTCGCGCCGCCATGCCGGCCTCAGCCATCTTGCCCCATGCGCGCGGGTCGTACATCTTCTTGTTGCCGACCTCGCCGTCGATCTTGAGGACGCCGTCGTAGTTGCGGAACATGTGCTCCACGACCGGACGGGTGTACGCGTACTGGGCGTCGGTGTCGACGTTCATCTTGATGACGCCGTGGCTCACGGCCGCTGCGATCTCCTCGGCCGTCGAGCCGGAACCGCCGTGGAACACGAGGTCGAACGGCATGTCCTTGCCGACCTTCTTGCCGACCTCGGCCTGGATCTCGCCGAGAATCTCGGGGCGAAGCTTGACCGCGCCGGGCTTGTAGACGCCGTGAACGTTGCCGAACGTGAGGGCCGTCATGTAGCGACCCTTCTCGCCAAGACCAAGCGCCTCGACCGTCGCGAGGCCATCCTCGGCCGTCGTGTAGAGCTTGTCGTTAATCTCGGCCTTGACGCCGTCTTCCTCGCCGCCGACGACGCCGATCTCGACCTCAAGGATGACGTTCGCCTTCTGGCACAGCGCGAGCAGCTCCTGCGCGAGCTTCAGGTTCTCCGCCATCGGAACGGCGGAGCCGTCCCACATCTGGGACTGGAAGATGGGGTCCTCGCCCTTGGCGACTCGCTCGGCCGACTTCGCGAGCAGCGGCTTCATCCACGTCTCGATGTATTCCTTGGCGCAGTGGTCCGTGTGGAGGGCGATGGTGACGCCGTAGTTGTGCGCGACCTCGCGGGCGTACGCCGCGAGCGCGAGCGAACCGGCAACCTGGTCCTTGATCGTGGCGCCGGAGGCGTACTGCCCACCGCCAACGGAAACCTGGATGATGCCGTCGGACTCCGCCTCCGCGAAGCCCTGGATCGCGGCCGTCACGGTCGACGACGACGTGATGTTAATGGCCGGGAACGCGTACTTGCCCGCCTTGGCGGCGTCGAGCATTGCGTTGTAGGACTCGGGGGTGGCGATAGCCATGCGTATCTCCTGCTTTCGATGCGGATTGTCCGCGTCTATTGTGTCAGATTCGGGGTCTGCCGGTCACGGGACTTTGAGCCCGGCGGAACGGGCGGCGCATGGCCCGCCGGAATGTCGCCGTGCTGGCGAATCCAGGTGTGCATGGCGATCGCCGCGGCGGCCGCGGCGTTGATGGATCGCGTGCTTCCGTATTGGGCGATCGCCAGGGTATCGACCGCCACCTCCCGCACCGCGTCGGACAGCCCGACCGACTCCTGGCCGAACACCAGGACGCACGCACGCGGAAGGGCGTACGTCTCCAGCGGGACCGCGCCCGGCATGTTGTCGATGCCGAGGATCGGGAGTCCGGCGTCCGCGGCCCACGCCGCGAGGTCCGCGGCCTCGGGGTGGTGCCGGATGTGCTGATAGCGATCCGTCACCATCGCGCCGCGACGGTTCCAGCGGCGGTTGCCGACGATGTGGACCTCGGCGGCCAGGAAGGCGTTCGCCGTTCGCACGATCGAGCCGATGTTGAGATCGTGGCGCCAATTCTCGATGGCGACGTGGAAGGGGTGGCGGCGTGCGTCGAGGTCGGCGACGATCGCCTCCATCGTCCAGTAGCGGTAGCGATCCGTGACGTTGCGTCGATCCCCGTTTGCGAGTAACTCCGCGTCCCACTGCTCGCCCTGCGGTGGCGGGCCGTCCCACGGGCCGACGCCTACGGAGGGCTCCTCGGTCGGGCCCTCGTCCGTCACGCGTCGAGTCCCTCGTTGACCGCCGCGATGACGCCCTCGATGAGGCAGGCGTATAGCTCGGTGGTCGTCCTATCGTGCAACTGCCCGTCCTCGCGGGTCCGGGCGTCGTAGTCGCTCCACGACCCCTCTCCGCCGAGAATCCATGCGTAGTGCGCCGCCGTGACGAGGCGCATCGCCTCGTCCGTGTACCCGTAATCGGGAAGCACGTCGAACTGTCCTTGGGGCGGCCCCGCGCCGGCGAGAACCGCGAGCGCTCGCTCAAGCGAGCCCGCCCATTGGGCGAGCCGGGACTCGCGTCGGGCGTGGTCCAGAGCGCGGACGATGACCGCCTGGAGGCGCGCCGTCGCCTCGTCGATATAGATCTCGGGGGCAAGCTCCGTGTCGTCAATGTGCCGGAAGTGCACCACCCATAGGCCGCGGCGGTTCTTCTCCGCCGTGACGGGTTCGCGGTCGGATACCCAGGCCGCGCGGCGGCCGCGCGTATCGACGACCGTGAAATTGAACGGCGAGAATGTCGCCATCCGGGCCTTCTTCGGCAACGCGGAGTCGCGGATCGCGCCGCCCTCGACGCCGACGCGCAGGTCCCGCGGTCCCGCGCGAGGAATCCAGTCGAGCCATCGACTAACTTCCTTGGGGCGGTAACGCTCGTGACCTGGGATGACCAGTCCGACGGGCGTATCGAAGTACAACTCGTGGGCATGACGGAACGCGGAAAGGCTTCCGTAGCTGGGTTTCGGGGCGCGCCCGGCCCGCCACGCACGCGCGTGCGCGACAAATGTCGCAGCGGCGGCCAGTTGCCCATCCACGCTGTGATGCTAGCGCGCGCGGGGCATCCGGCGCGGAAGGTGCATGACGCGGGCGTCCCCTACGGTCGCGCGCACGTAGGCTGTGCGGGTGATGACGAATCTGCTTCCCACCCTCGGACCGTCCTGGATGGACCCCGAAACGCTTCTTCAATGGTTCGGCTCCTGGGCCGTCTGGGGCGTCGCGGCGGTCGAGTTCATTGAGACGGGACTCCTCTTCCCGCTCCTTCCCGGCGACACCCTGCTCTTCACGGCGGGGGTGTTCACCGCGAACGACGTGATCACGATGCCCATCGGGCTCGTGGCAACCATCACGGGAATCGCTGCGATTCTCGGGCCTCAAAGCGGGTACTGGATCGGCCGGCTCGCTGGCCCGAAGATCTTCAGCCGCCCCGACGGACGTATCTTCAAGAAGGCGAATATCGACAAGACGCACGCCTTCTTCGCCAAGTACGGGGGACGCGCGCTCATCCTGGGCCAGTTCGTGCCGTTCGTGCGTACGTACATCCCCGTCGCGGCAGGCGTAGGCAAGATGCCGTACCGCCACTTCGCGATGTTCAACGTGATCGGGGCGCTGGTGTGGGGCGTGGGCGTCACGCTTCTCGGCTTCTCGCTCGGTTCCGTCGCCTTCGTCAAGGACCACTACGAGATTGCCGTGGTGCTCGTCCTCGTCGTCTCGCTCATCCCCATCGCCGTCGAGTGGATTCGCCACCGCATCGAGGCGAAGCGCGCCACCGCGTAAACGTACCCGAGCACTACGAAGGGCCCGACGCCGTAGCGCCGGGCCCTTCGTATACCCAGACTAGAAGGAGACGGACGGCGCCTCGCGAGTCGCCGCGTCGGTGGTTTCGAAGTACTCCTCCTTGTGGAATCCAAAGACGCCGGCGATCACGTTCGTCGGGAAGGTCTCGACCTTGGTGTTGATGGTCCGGACGTTCGCGTTGTAGAAGCGCCGACCAGCGGCGATGCGGTCCTCGGTGTTCGTGAGCTCGGCCTGCAACTGCTGGAAGCCGATGTTCGCCTTGAGCTCGGGATAGTTCTCCACGACTGCGAACAGCTTGCCCAGCGCCTGCGTGAGGACGTTCTCCTGTGCGGCTTGTTCCGCCGGGCTTGATCCGGGGGCGGCTGCCGTGGCGCGGGCCTTCGTCACCTCCTCGAAGGTGCTCTTCTCGTGCTTCGCGTAGCCCTTGACCGTCTCCACAAGGTTCGGGATGAGGTCGTGTCGGCGCTGAAGCTCGACGTCGATCTGGCGCCACGCCTCCTGCACCAGGTTGCGGAGCTTGACGAGCCCGTTGTACTGCGCGACCGCCCACAGAAGAATGATGACGACGATGGCGATCACGATGATTGCGGCGACTGGCATGAAGAACCCTCCTTAGGGTCTTGGTCCTACCGTGATGCTAGCGGGCGGGGCGATTTCTGCCCACCGCTCACGCAAGTTCGTCGTCGAGGCGACGGGGCGACCTCTTCCACCAATCGTCCGGGATGGCCTCGGCAACCTCGATCAGGACGTCGAGACGCCGCGACAGGCTCAGGACGCTGGCGGGCCCCGCGCGCCACGTGAGGACCGCTCCCGCGTCGATTGCCAGCGGGACACCGCGCGTCGCGCGTCGGCACAGCCTGCGCTGGAGTTCGGGATTGAGCACGTCGCGAACGAAGCCCTCGTACTCGGACACGATGCGCCAATGATCATCGAAGGCGGGATTCCCGACGATGATGTCCTGCCCGCCTGCGATCTTCGCGACGGAAGCAACAACGTCTTCCGGGAGCAGCTCGAACCGCGGAACGTTCGCCCCGATTTCGACCATGGTGATCTGATACATCTGCGGGGCGGGACGGAGAATCATGTAGGTGAACGTCGTACACGTATGAAATCGGTGGACGCCCGTCAGCACGTTGAGCGCCGAGCCCCCGTACCCGGTGCCGAAAGGAAAGACCGAGAAACGGGAAGCCAGATCCTCCGCCTTCGCGTAGAACTCCCACCCGCGTACTGCGGCGAACATTGCCATACGGGAACGATCCTTCGTCAGCGCCCAGTGCGCGAACAACGAAAGCGTGATGAATACGGCGACGACGCCCGCGACGGCGAAGAGCCGCACGACGACGGGAACCTCCGGCGATAGGGCGACGACGCCGACCGCCGACGTCACCGTCAGCAGGACGAGAAGGACGTTGATCGAGCTGGATCGGTACTTCATGGAGGACACGGCGGCCTACGAACTCGGACGCGACGACGGATCCTCGGGCGGAGCCGGGGATGTCGGAAACCACTCGTCGTCCTCATAGACGGGACGCAGCGATTCGTCGTATTGCGCACGACCCAGATCGGTGTACCGCCCGCTCGTCAGCGCGAAGGGAGTCGTGGCCCAGTCGGGCGCAGCCTCCTCGCGCTTGCGAGCGGCCTCGGCCGCTCGATCGTGAATCTCCTTGAACTCCCGGTAGACGAACTCGGGAATCAGCCTCGCGATCGCGGTGAGCACCCCCAGCCTGCGCGCAAGGTGCTCGGGACCGTGCCGGTCAACGGCCCACGCGTACACCGTCGCCCCCTCAATACGGATCGCCATTCCGCGTGCGTCGGGTTGGAGCAGTCGTTCCATCATGCGCGGATGCACGATGTCGTGGGCGTACTTGGTATCGCCAGCCTTGACGCGCCACGCCGCGTTGAATGCCGAACTCTCGAAATCGATGTCCTGCCCGCGAAGCACCTTCGCGAACTTCGCCAGGATGTCATCCGGAAGGATGTCGATCGTCGCGAGCGGGTAGGGCAGGTGGACGATGTCGATCTGCCAGGATCGCGGCGTCTTGAGTTCGTCGTCCTTGGTGCCCTCCTCGTACTGGTGCGTGAAGGAGGCGCAGGAGAAGCCGTTGAAGGGTCCGTGAATAACATCGAGGTCGCGTTGCTCGTTCCCGACTCCGAATGGGTACGCGCGAAGTCGCCTGCCGTACGCGGGCGTCGCGTACGCGAACTCCCAGCCGTCCACGTGATCGGCGAACTGCGTCATGGCGCGCTGATGCCGACCCTGGGAGCGTATGTCCCACGCCCACCACACGCCCGCCAGAATGAAGACGACGACCGCGGCGATGTACGGCCACGCACCCGCAATGGCGACAACGTCGAAGTGAAAGAGCATCCAGGCGACGACGCTCAAGGCCCCCAGCACGGAGGAGATGATGCTTCCCGGAGAGAAGCGGTAGTTCATTGCCGCTCGAGGCCGAGGTCGGCGATCTGGTACAGCGCGAAGTACGGAAGCCCCTGGGCCTCGATCGCCTCCCGAGCGCCCGTGTCGCGATCGACGATGACGGAGACGGCTACGACCTCCGCGCCCTCCGCCCTCAGCGCCTCGACGGCGGTAAGAACCGATCCTCCCGTTGTGGACGTGTCCTCCACGGCAACGACGCGACGACCCGCGACGTCAGGACCCTCGACCCGTCGCTGGAGGCCATGGGCCTTCTCTTCCTTGCGCACCAGGAACGCGTCGAGCGCCTGACCCCGCGCCGAGGCGGCGAAGAGAAGTGCTGACGCAACCGGATCGGCGCCCATCGTGAGCCCGCCAACGGCGTCGACGTCGTCCGGGCCGTATCCCTCCATGATGAGTTGGTCCAAAAGAAGCTCGCCGACGAGCGGGGCACCTTCGTGATGCAGCGTCACCCGGCGCAGGTCAACGTAGTAGTCGGCTTCCTTACCGGAGGCGAGGGTGACGCGACCGCGCACCACCGCGAGGTCGAGAATCAGGTCGCGTAGCCGTTCGCGCGGGCTTCGTTCGGTCATGATCGACAGCCTACCGACATGCCCCAGAAGCGCCCGGGCGTTCCGCGCCGTTACCGTCCGGCGCGGGAGCGCGCAGCCCTGCGGACCCAGCGGCGAGGAAGAATGCGAAGCGCGGCCATCATCACCCCGTAGCGAACGCTTGGCGTGACAAGGACACGACCGCGGCGCGACGCGCGGAGCGTCGCACGCACCACGGGCGGGGCCTCGAGCCAAGCGAACTTCGGCGTCGACCCGAAGTCCAGCCCCGCGCGCTCGTGGAACTCCGTATGCACCAACCCGGGACGCACGGCGGTCGCGGTGACGCCCGTTCCGTGCAGCGACATCGCGAGCGATTCCGTGAAGGTCTGGACCCAGGCCTTGTGCGCCGAGTACGGCCCGCTCGGGAGCTCGACGGCCACCGACGCTACGTTGATGATTCGGCCGCTGCCGCGACGCCGCATCGCGTTCGCGGCGGCCTGCGAGAGGAGCATTACCGCACGAACCATGACGTCCAGCGCTTCGTCCAGCTCGTCCTGGCTGGAGGAGAGGAATCCGTGGCGCAGGCCGAAGCCCGCGTTGTTCACCAGAAGCTCGACGGGGCGCGCGTCGTCTGCGAGCCGCGCCGCCACCCGATCGACGCCCGCGCGCGTGCTCAGATCCGCCGCGAGAACGTCCGCCTCGACACCCGCCGATCGGAGCTCCTCGGCGACCGCCGCCAAGCGGTTCTCGTCTCGGGCGACCAGAACGACGTTCTGTCCGCCCGCCGCGATCTGTCGAGCGAATTCCGCGCCAAGCCCCGCAGTCGCGCCTGTCACCAAAGCCCATGTCATGGCCCCAGCCTACGGTCAGCCGGGTACCGTGGTGCAATGCGCATCGCGTCGTGGAACGTCAACTCGATCCGCGCGCGCGTCGATCGGGTTATCGCGTTTCTCGAGCGAGAGGCCGTCGACGTTCTGGCCATGCAGGAGACCAAGTGCCGGCCGGATCAGTTTCCGATCGCTGCGTTCGAGGCGGCTGGATACCAGATTGCCTGCCACGGCCTTCACCAGTTCAACGGGGTAGCCATCGCGTCGCGCGTGGGTCTCGACGACGTCGCGAACGAGTTCCCCGGGCAGCCCGCGTTCGGGAAACCGGGCGAGGACCCGGTTGTGGAGGCGCGTGCGCTCGGCGCGACGTGCGCGGGTATCCGCGTGTGGAGCGTGTACGTACCCAACGGGCGGACGCTCGACGATCCGCACTACCCCTACAAACTTGACTTCCTTCGTGCGCTCGCGGCCGTCGCGGCTGGATGGTCCGACGCGGGCCCCGTCGCGCTCGTCGGCGACTGGAACGTCATCCCGCTCGACACGGACGTGTGGGACGCGAGCCTGCCCGACCTCGCGACCCACGTCGCCGATGACGCGCGAGCAGCCCTGGAAGGCATCTCCGACGCCGGTTACGCCGAACTCACGCGACGATTCCTGCCCGAACCCGGGACCTACACGTACTGGGACTACCAACAGTTGCGGTTTCCTCGGGGGGAAGGAATGCGCATCGATTTCACCTACGCGTCACCCGCGCTCGCGGCCATGGCCGACGCCGTCTCGATCGTGCGGGATGAACGCAAGGGCAAGGGCGCGTCCGATCACGTCCCGATCGTTGTGGACTTCTCCGCGCCTCCCGGTAGCGTGGTTCCATGACCACGCCGGATCGCCAGAGTCTGTACCCCGCGCCGTACCAAGGCGATGGGTGGCAGGCGTCGAAACCGAAGCGCCGTTCGCGACTGTGGGTCATCCCCGTCGTCCTCGTGGCCGTGGCGCTCGTGGCGCTCGCTACCGTGTTGGGAACCGCCGTGGGACACAAAATCGGCACGAGTGACGTCACCGTAACCGACCGAACGGGCCAGACCATCAACTCCCTGCAGGTCGGCGTCGGCACGTGCCTTACCAAGCTCCCTGGCGACGGTGATGTCGCGCAGGTCACCGCCGTCCCATGCAGCGTTCGACACGTCGCCGAGGCGGTCGCGCAGTACACGTTCCGCGGAGACGAGTGGCCCGGCCGCGACGAGGTGACGTCAACGGTCCTCGACTTCTGCGGCGCGAGAATTCAGCCGGGCCTTGCGGGGTCCAGCGAATTCCAGGCAACAGATTGGGACGCGGGTCTCAGGTGGGTCGCGTGGATTCCGACCGAGGCGAGCTGGGGCATCGGCGAACGTACGGGCGTGTGCGTGGTGTACCGCGACGACGGAATCCGGGGCTCGTTCGTAGCCGACAACGCGACGTTCGTCGACTAAGCGTCGGACTTCTTAATGCTCGCGTCGAGCGTGCCCTCGACGGGGTATACGAAGCAGACAACGGACCTCGCTCCGCCCGCCCAGCTTTCTTCCGTCGGAGCCAAGGTCCGGTAGTAGTACGTGGCCGCGGCGTAGGGGATTCCCGCGTACGGCTCGAAAGCGGACAGGCACTTCTCGTCCGCTGCGGCGGCGATCGCCGTGGCGTCATAGGCGTCAAGGTTCACGTTGAAAACCGCGAAGACCTCGGCAACATGCGGCTGGGAGCATTCGATGATCTCCACGGACGACACGTCTTGAGCCGCTCGGTCGAAGTCGAAGCACTCCCCGGTCTTGAGTGAGGCGACGGGACGCCCACTACATCCGGCAAGCACCACGACGGCCAGGAGGATGCCCGTGGAGAGACGCGCTGCGCGCATGGGTCCGCTCCTCCGATCCGAGGAGCGGGCGCTCCCCTGGTGCCAGGCTAGTCGGCTTCCGAGCGTTTCGTGGTCGACGGCGCAGGAGGAATGTGATGAATTGCGCTCCGTCAGCGGATGCGCACGTTGGTCGGGTTTGGGTACCGTAGAGCCACGGCTACCGACGGAGGATCATGGGGGCCCCTCGCACCATTGCGTTGGTGGAAGATCACGCGCTGATCTCCATCGGATTTCGCGACCTCATAGAATCGGCGTCTGATCTCAAGCTGGTCGGCATGGTCATGTCCGTCGACGAGCTCGACAGCATCGACGAACCGATCGACCTCGTCGTTCTCGACCTTCGGCTGAACGACGGGACATCGCCGGCGGACAACGTTGCCAACGTTCACCGTCGCGGCTCGCAGGTGCTGATCTACACGGGAGCAGAAGACCGTCGCCTGATTCAGCAGGCGGCCCGTAGCGGAGCGCTGGGCCTGATCCGCAAGTCCGCGGAGCCGGAGGTTCTGCTCGAGGCGGTGCGAACGGCGGCGAACGGCGGAGAGGTGTTCGGCACCGACTGGGCCGCAGCTATCGACGCGGACACCGAACTCCAGGACGCACGACTTAGTCCGCGCGAGCAGGAGGTCCTCAGCCTGTACGCCTCGGGAGAGACCGCCTATTCCGTGGCGCAACGGACCGGACTGTCCCGCGAAACGGTGGCCGACTACGTTACCCGCATTCGCAAGAAGTACGCCGAGGCCGGACGCCCGGCCCACTCCCGCGTCGACCTCTTTCGCCGAGCCATGGAAGACGGTCTTCTGGAGGGCCCGGAGTGAGCGCGCGCAACGCGGACCTGCACCGCGCCCGCGAGCGCGTGCAGAGAGCGTTGTATATGGCGACCGGGATCGGTGCGCTGATCTTCGGCGTCTTGCTTCTTCCGAAGATCGGCACGCAGTGGTCGGAACTGACGCTCTCGTTCGCCGTATCGGCGGTCTTGGTCGGCGTCGTGATCCCGGCGACGCTGACCGCGCTCGCGTGGATCCTCCCGATCGCGACCCTGAAGACCATCGGCGGCGGAATCGCCGTGTGCTTCGTCCTGCTTCAGCTTCTCTGGGTGCCGTCCATGGCGGTCGCGCACACGGCCTCGCCGTGGATGCAGGGGATCAACGCGGTACCCGCCACCCTCGCCGCCGTGACCTATCGCAACAAGTGGGTCTGGCTATACGGCGTCGGGCAGGGACCCATCGTCGCTATCGTTCGCTACGCCGCCACGGGCGAAGACCTGAGGGCCGCGGTTCTCGACGGACTCGGCGCCGTCGTGTTCTGCACCATCTTGATGCTTGCCTCGGGGGCCGTCGTCGGTGCGGCCCAACAGCAGGACCTCGTCGCCGCGAGGGCGCGTGCGCAGGCGTCGCTCGAGGCGGCAAGCCGAACCCGCGAAAGGGAACAGGCGCGCATCAACGCGATCATCCACGACGACATCATGTCCGTTCTTCTCTACGCGGCCCGCGAGGGCTCGGGCCACCGGCTCGCCGAGCAGGCGGAGTCCGCACTCGCCAGCATCGCGACGCTCTCCATCGACCCGGACGAGGCGCCGGACTACCTACCAGCCGACGCCGTGACGGCCCTGCGCGCCGCAGTGAGCGAGTCGGGGGACCAGGTCGAATTCTGGACGGCCGTACACAGCGACGTGCCCATTCCCGCGCACGTGGTGGAGGCACTTACCGAGGCGATGAGCGAAGCGGTTCGCAACAGCGTTCTTCACGCGGGCGACGGCCCTGAGGTCTCGCGCGTCGTCACCGCGACGATCACCGATACCGGAGTCAGGGCCACCATCCAGGACACGGGGAGGGGCTTCAACCTCCGGGGTGTTCACGACCGTCGGCTCGGCATTCGCGTCAGCATCTTCGAACGCATGAGGCTGCTTGAGGGAGGACGCGCCGAGGTCGAATCGCGTCAGGGCCAGGGCACCACCGTCACTCTGCAATGGGATCGTCACTCATGACCGCCGTCGGCGCAGGCCCCACAGTCCGGTCGGGATCGATCCCGGCGAGCACGGACGTCAGCAGGCTTCTCGGAATCGGGAAGGTCGGCGCCCCGCTACTTCTCGGACTGTTCGTCATCGGCAACCTGACCTTCACGCTGTCGACTCTGGATCGGGTGGCGTCACCGTGGCCGTGCATCGTCGCCGCGCTCATGGTCTCGGCCGCCGCTGTGCTCATCGTCGTGCCTCACCCCGACCCGTTCCCGATCGAGTGGACCCTCTGGGTGCTCATCGCGGTAGCGGCCAGCACGGCGCTACTCTCCTGGCAGCTCTCGCCGACGGCGGACCTCGGGCGTGAGGCGTGGCACTTCGGAGCCAACACGTGGCTGCTGTTCTTCGTGGCCATGCGCGGACGGCCCGCGTTCGCGTGGCTCGGATTCGCGGTAATGAGTGCGATTACGGCGTGGTGGGCGGTGAGCGTCGGGCGCGGCGCCCTGGCGAGCGTTCTCCTGCTCGACACGCACGCGGGAATCCTGTTCGTCGGAACGCTCCTCCGGGGGGCTCTACGCCGCGCCTCTCGTCGAATCAACAGCCTCAACGCCCGTTCGCTCGATCTTGCGGCCGCGGCGGCAAGCTCCGAGGCCGAGCAGGACATTCGCCGCCAGCGCGTCGCCGAGCTTGCCGAGGTCGCGACCCCGTTGCTCGCGAAGATCGCCCGATCGTCGCAGGTCGCCCCGCACGAGCGCATCGACTACCTTCTCGCCGAGGCAACCCTGCGCGATAGTGTCCGTGCCCGCTCGCTCCACCTTCCCGAGATCGCGGCGGCGACGGCGTCGGCGCGACGCCGGGGCGTCGAGGTCACGCTGCTCGACGACCGGGGAGGTGGCCTCCCGAACCCGGTCGCGATGCGTCGACTGACGGATCGCATCACCGAGTCGCTCATGCATGTCGACAAGGGGCGACTGACGGTCAGGCTTGCGCCGACGGGCCGCGAGACGGCCGTGTCGATCGTGATCGAGTCGGAGGGCGCCACGCGACGCATCGACCTGGATGCGGAGGGGCAGCCCGTGGGGATGGCTCAGGGCCTCTAGAGGCCGGTGAACCGCAGAGCGCGCCCGAAGGGATTCGAACCCCCAACCTTCTGATCCGTAGTCAGATGCTCTATCCGTTGAGCTACGGGCGCACGGCCCGAAGGCCGAGTCACGAGTATATCTGCTTGCGTGTGTGGCGGAGACGGTGGGATTTGAACCCACGGAGGGCTTTAAGACCCTCACGGTCTTAGCAGGACCGCGCACTAGGCCGGACTATGCGACGTCTCCCAGAACGCCCCACAGACTACCTGCCCGGTAGGCGGTGACGCCAACGGCGGCGAGGACCTATTCGAGAGGTCGCAAGAGATGCCCCGCCGGTATGCGCCGCGAGGCAAGACCCGCGACGATCCCCGCGATGGCGGGGAGGGCGACGACGACGGCGAGCGCCACCATCCAGGGGAAGACGACGGGTTTGCCGTTGTCCTGACCGAGGTTGACGGCGACGACGGGCAGGAATCCGGCGGAGAGCGCGAGGACGCCCGCGAGCGCCGTCAGGATGAAGGTGCGGCTGCCGTCAATGACGCGCCGGGAGCGCGGGCTCGATCCGACGGCGGCGAGGATCGCCCGGTCGCGCCGCGACTCCTCGCCGACGAGCGCCGCAGCGACCGCGACGATCGCGGCGGCGATGAGCGCGCAGAAGCCGAGGAAGATGGCTCGGAAGGGGCCGTCGTCGATCTGCGTGTCGGCGAGGCCGTTCACCGTCACCCCCGGGAAGTCGGCGGCGACGGCCTTAGCCTTCTTGAGCTGCTCCGGCGTGATCGGATCCGTCGCCCGCGCGACAACCTGCTGCGGCGCTTCGGCGACGAGGTCGAGCTCCGCGGCGCGTTCGGCCGAGACGACGACCCCGTTGACGCCCCAACCGTTCCTCACGCGCCCGTTCGACGCGTCCACGGCGGGAAAGTCCCTCGACGAACCGTCGGCGGGGTTTTCGACGTGGACGACGCCGTTGTCGATGATGTGCGGGGCGAGGACGACGAACATCCCCGCGTCGAGGTCGTCGTCGAACGCCTCCGCGTGCATCGCCGCGAGGAGCGCGTGGTCTCCGATGGAGACCGACGCGGCGTCGCGTTGCGTCTCCGTAGTGCCGTTCCATTCGACCTGGTACTCGGGGCCGGCGACGAACGACGTATGCGGCCCCCCGTCCGTCGGCGGGTTCCAGGTTTCGCCGTAGTCCGCCAGCGAGATCGTGCCGACGGTCGCGTCGGGCAACACCTCGCGCCTCAGGCGCGCCTCGAACGACGAGAGGTCCACCTGCTCGGCGCCGAAGGGACCGCCCGGCAGCCACACGATGAGTTGGTCGGCGTACATCGTGGGATGGGCGCGCGAGTACGCCTCGTCGGCGAGGCTCGCGGTGGCGAAGGCGACGGGGGCGATGAGGGCGACCGTCGCGGCGGCGACCGCCGCGCCCGTGCGTCGTCCGCTGCGCCCCGTCTCCCGCGCGGCGATCCTCGGGCCGAGGGGGAGGCGGCTCGCGAGGCGCCCCACCCAGCCGACGAGGAGCGGGATCGCAAGGAGCAGACCCCCGACGGCGACGAAGATGCCCGCGGTGAGTATCGCCGTCGATCGCGACGAAGCGCCCCACGCGGTCGCGGCAAGCCCCACGAGCGTCGCGAGCACACCCCACACGCCGAGCGCCCCCGCCGACCGCGGCCGCGGCGTCCTCCCCGCGAGCGCGCTGATGGTGTCGATCCTCGCAGCCGACCACGCGGGAACGAGCGCCGCGAGGGTCGCCGCCACCGTGCCGAGCGCGAGCGCGGCGACGGGGAGCGTCCACTCGACACGGACCGCGTCGAGGACATGGCCCGCCATCGAGTCGAGCCGATGCGTCGCGATAAGGACCCCGGACAGCGCGATCCCCGCGACCAGGCCGAGCGCCGATCCCACGAATCCGAGCAGAGCCGCGCCCGCGACGACCAGGACGCGGGTGTGGCGCGGCTCTCCTCCCGCGGCCCCGATCACGCCGATCATCCGCATCTGACGACGCGTCCCGACGATCAGCGCGGCCGCGGCGATGAGGCAGGTCTCGGCGAGGACGGCGGCCGTGACCGCGGCGACGACGCTGATCTGGCTCTCTTTCGAGGGTGCCCATTCGTCGTACATCGAACGCGTGCTGTATCCGTCGATTCCCAGGGCGTTGACTCGGGCGATCGCGTCCTGCTCCGAGACGCCCTGCGCGAACGTGACGTACGCCGTGCGCGAGGTGTTCGGTCGCCCGGCGAGCGATCCCGGACTCACCAGGGCTCGGGGCTCACCGAGGCTGAGCGGCGTGATGAAGGTCCCGACGATGCGGTAGGTCGCGCCGTCGTTACCCAACGGAATGGTGTCGCCGATATTCGCGTCGAAAGTCTTCAGAACCCGTGGCGAGACGGCGATCTCCGACGGTGACGTCGGTGCGACCCCCGAGGTCATCCGAAACATCGGCGCGAGAATCGGATCGTCCGGACTCGCGTCGGTCGTCATCACGAACCGTAGCTCGCCCCCGGCGACCGTTTGGGAGAACCAGTCGGTGGTGATCGTGACGCGAGACGTCGGGAACGCCTCGCGGATCTGCTGATCCGAGAGTTCGGTGCCGTCGGGCCCGAAGGACAGGTCGGCGTTCCCCATCTGCCCCGCCGCCATCTCGTCGGTCGTCGACGTCGAGCTCGCGACGTAGACCCCCGCGACACTCATGCCGAAGATCGGGACCGCGATCATCGCGAGCACGAGCGAACTGCGGCGGCGGTCCCTACGGACGTTCCGCCATGCGAGTCGGATCATCGCCCGACGGGCGGAGGCCTTCATCGGCGCGTCCGCCCGGCGAGGTAGTCCTCCGGCGACGTCGGTCCGACCGCCTCGTCGACGATCCGCCCGTCCCGAAGGAAGACGACGCGGTCCGCCCAGGCGGCGAAGCGTGCGTCGTGGGTGACGAGCACGGCCGCGCCGCCGTCGTCGCAGTGTCGCCTCATCAGACGAAGCACCGATTCGCCTGTGACCGAGTCGAGGGCGCCCGTGGGTTCGTCCGCGAGGAGGAGCATACGCTCGCCGACGACGGCTCGCGCGATCGCGACGCGCTGCTGCTCGCCGCCCGAGAGGTCCTGAGGGAAGCGCCCGGCGAGGTCGGCAAGCCCGACGGTCTCCAGCGCGGTGAGCGCCGCGGCGTGAGCCTCGCGCTTACGGATCCCGTCGAGCTCGAGCGGGAGGGCGACGTTCTCTGCGGCGGTGAGGTTCTCGACCAGGTTGAGCTGCTGGAACACGTACCCGAGTCGGGTCCTCCTCAGGCGCGCCTTCTCGGTGGGCGAGAGCGCGTCGAAGGACGTACCGTCGACGCGTACCTCGCCCGTCGTCGGGCTGTCGAGGCCGCCCGCGAGGGACAGAAGCGTGGATTTTCCGGACCCTGAGGGGCCCATGACGGCGAGCATCTGCCCCCGCTGGACCGCGAGCGACACCTCGCGTAGCGCCGCCACCTCCGTGTGCCCCGTGCCGAACGTGCGAGTGACGCCGACAAGTTCGAGAGCGGCGGTCACGACCTGCTCGCCTTCTGGGCGTCCGTGGACGTATCGAGGGTGTTCGCGGTGGTCGACCCGAGCCCCCGGGGAGCCGAGTCGGTGGCACCTTCCGCCTTCGCGATCCGCGCCTCGCAGGCGTCGAGCCACCGAATTCTCGCCTCGGTCGAGAAGATGAAGGAGTCGAGCATGATCGCCCACGAGAGGTCGTCGTCCTCCCCGCTCCTGCCCTTGAGCCTCGTGTACTCCTGCAACTGCTCGATCAGCGCGCGTCGCTCCGCCTGGATCACGGCTTCGACGTCCACCCCGGGCGCGCGGATCGCGAACGAGAGCTTGAGGACCGCCTCGTCTCGGGTGTCGGTGGATCGCGGGCTCGGCTCGGCGAACCACGCCTCGACCCGCTCCCGGCCTGCCGCGGTGATCTCGTAGAGGCGCTGAGGTTCGCCGCCCTCTGCCGTGGCGACCAGACCGTCGCGCTCGAGGCGAGCGAGGGTCGTGTAGACCTGGCCGACGTTGAGGGGCCACACACCGCCGGTGCCTTCTTCGAACGCGTTCTTGAGTTCGAGCCCGTACATGGGGCGCTCCTTGAGCATCGCCAACAGGCTCATCGGTACCGACATTGCACCCTCCCTGGGATTCGCTATACCCAGTATATATACCGGGTATAGCGACGAGAGTCAAGGCGGCGATTCCCGAGGACGAGGGCGGCACGGACGGGCCAACGCGCCCGCGCAGGGCGTCAACGCCGGTCGGCCGCCCGGCGCTGACGCGAGTGCCGTGCTAGCAGCAGCCACCGCAACAGCCACCGTCGAATCGAGTGAACGTCATGAGGATCACCTCCTTTCGATGTTCGTCGTAACATCACAATCCACCATGTTTCGATATCTGTCAAATCTCGGAGTAGACTTGGGACATGAAGAGTCTTCCGATCGTCGAAGAAGCGCCAGACGAGTTGTGCTGCGCGCCCCTCGGCGAACAACCTCGCCTGACGCCAAACGAAGCCGCGGAGATCACACTCCGACTGCAGGCTCTCGCCGACCCCGTACGCGTCATGATCGTCTCGATCCTTGCTGGCCGAGAAGACCACAGGCTGACAACTCGCGAACTCGCTCCCGCCGTATCCGTTGGCGAGGCGACCGTGAGCCACCATCTCAAGCGACTTGCTGAAGCGGGAATCGTAAGCAAGCGCCGAGAGGGGGCCCGGGTGTTCTACGGGCTCGACGTCTCGGCGGTGCGCGCCGTTTCAGCCTTTCTCGACGTCTGTTGCGACTGCTGCTAGTCGCCCGCGCGGACGCCCTGAGCGGAGAGTGTGGGATTCGAACCCACGGAGACGCATGACGCCTCAACGGTTTTCAAGACCGTCACCTTCGGCCGCTCGGTCAACTCTCCTCGGCGTCATTGTGCCAGGCGTGGGCTACTTCCGACGCTTCGGCTTCCCCAAGTCGATGACGTCTTCCAACTTCCACGCCCCATCGTCCGCGATGGACTCGGGCACGTAGGGGGCGTCCGGCTCCGGCTCAGGAGGCGCCTGAGGGCTCTTCGCGGGAGGCGGCGACTTCTTCTTCGCTTCCTTCTCGCGGCGCTCGCGTTCCTTCTTCTCCGCTTTCTCGCGCGCCTTACGTTCGCGCGGCGAGATCTCCGCCACCCGAGGTTCCTGCGGAGGCGCGACCACCGGCGCGGGAGGTGGCGGGGCCTGAGATCCGTCCGTCGGCTCGAGCGCAGGCACGGACGCCGGGTTGGGAGCGTCGAGGGTCAGCCCCGTAGGCCGCACCTCGCGGTTGACGGGCACCGCCGGGACGACTGGCGTCGGCGCCGGGCGATGTTGCGTCAACGTTTCGGGCTCGTCGAGCTCGACGTTCCAGGTAATCGGGACCGTGAGGGGTTGCGACTCCTCCGGCGGTTCCGGGGGTACGGGCTCCGGGGGCCGCGAGGCTCGCGAGTCCGGGCGCGGGTCCGTCTCGAACATCGGACGCCGAGGCGGGGAACCTGCAGGATCGCGTGGAGGCGCTATCGGCGGTACCCCTCGTTCCTCACGGGGGATCATCGGAATGGAGACGGCGTCGGCAGGCGACGGGGGAGCCAACTCGGGAAGTGATCCGGGCGTGGGAGCGTCGGCCATCGCGTCTTCGGCGCTCAATCCGCGGACGGGAATCGGCGGCGTCGGAGGCGCGGCGGGCGGCGTCGGAGGCGCGGCGGGCGGCGTCGGAGGCGCGGCGGGCGGCGTCGGAGGCGCGGCGGGCGGCGTCGGAGGCGCGGCGGGCGGCGTCGGAGGGCGCGGCGGGCGGCGTCGGAGGCGCGGGGGTCGGCGCTCGTGTTTCCGGAAGTTTCGACCACGGTCGGCCGTCGCCTACGGGCTCATCGTCACCCGATTCGAGCTCAGGATCCTCTCCCTCTTTCGCCGGGCCACGCCACGCCTCGACGCGGGGACGATACGTACCCGGGCGTTCCTGGGCGGCGGCGTCTCCCCCGTCGGCAGCTATGTCCTCGCGACCATCCTCGGCTTCGTCGTCGAGCGCGTCGGGCTCACCCTGCGCGATCGCCGCAGCTTCAGCCTCATGCAACGCCCGGTCGAACTCAGACATCTCCGGCTCAACCACGATCGGTTCGCCATTCCCGGCGTCCCCCTGATCGTTCGTCCCGGCAGGTTCCGGCTCCGCGGGCGGGCTTTCGACCGGTGCGGCCTCGACCTTCTCGCCGTCGATGGGCTTGTCCTCGTCGGACTTGTCCTCGTCGGGCCTATCCTCGTCGGGCCTATCCTCGTCGGGCTCGTCCTCATCGGGCTCGTCCTCGTTCGGATCGTCGCCGTCCGTAGCGTCGCCGTCCGTGGCGTCGACGGCGTCCTCGTCCTTCGCCTCCTCCTCGTCCGTGTCCTCGACTGGAGGAGCAGACTCCGCTTCGGCCGCCTTGAGCGCCTCCATGTAGATATCGGGCTTCGGCGCCACGTCGGGCACCTCGAACTCGACGCCCGGTTCGCGCGGCGCGTCAAGCGCGATCGGCTTCCACTCTTCAGGCGGACCGTCGTACTGCTGATACCAGTCGTCGGGAAGGCCGGGAGAGACGACCTTGAGGTCGTACAGACGGGCGACGCTGGCGAGCGCGGGATCGTACGTCGCAATCGTGTCGACGTTCGCGTGGCTAGCGGCGGCCCCCAGGTGCAGCGCCGCAAAGGGCTTAAGCACGACGGTGGCGTGGCTGGAGATGGTCACGTTGTCGTCGCTGAATTGGATGACGTTCACACCCGCGCGAACCGTATCGACGATCTCGTTAATCTTCTCGATCGAACGGCGAGGATAGAGTTCTGCGGCCTGACGCAACTCGGTGAAGCCCAACTGCGTCGTAACCAAATCGGCAATGCGCGACTGCGCCCACGCGCCCCACTCGGCGTGATGACGGACGCCGGGCAGGAATCTGCACAGCGCGGAACCGTCGAGGTAGATCACGCGATTCAGCGTAGCGGCGACTCGCACGACCGGTCACGCCCCACGCGGCGGACCGGCCCCGGCGATTTCGTCACGCTTCGGCTCGCCCTACTTCAGGCGCTCCATCGCGAGCTGCACAACGGCGATCAGGGCCTGCTTCGTCGCGGCACGCTCTCGCGCGTCCGTATAGATCAAAGGAACCTCGGGCGAGAGCCCAAGGGCCTCACGAACATCGTCCAGTTGGTGACGAGCTACGCCGTCGAAGCAGTTGACGGCGACGATGAACGGGATACCCCGGCCCTCGAAGTAGTCGACCGCGGGGAAGCACTGGTCGAGGCGCTCGGTATCGACGAGGACGACCGCCCCAATCGCGCCGCGCACCAGGTCGTCCCACATGAAGAGGAAGCGGTCCTGGCCCGGCGTTCCGAACAGGTACAGCCAGAGCGAGCCCGGAAGGGCGATGCGGCCGAAGTCCATGGCCACGGTTGTATGTGTCTTGCGCTCCGTGATACCCCCGGCATCGTCGACGCCGACCGAGTGCTCGGTCATAGCGGCTTCGGTGTTGAGGGGGTCGATGTCAGAGATCGAGCCGATGAAGGTGGTCTTGCCCACGGCAAACCCACCAGCGATCACGATCTTGACCACGGTCGGAGCGACGTGTGCGGCGCCGTCGGCGACGGTCGCGTTAGAGGGCTGCGATGCCATCGAGAACACTCTCCAACAAACTCAGGGTGATACCGCTGCGGTCCTCGACGGTGGCCGTCACAGGTGCAGTGGCATGGATGGTTAGGTACTTAGTTTCCGCCAATTCGGCGACCAGCACCCGGACCACTCCAAGCGGAAGCTTGCAGTGGGCCGAAAGCTCGGCCACCGAGATGAAATCCTCCGTAGCAAGCTGAAGGATCTTCTTCTTCTCAGGGGTCAATCCCTTTAAAGTCTTGTCGTCCTTGCTCGCCTCGACGAGAGTCTCGAGAGCGAGGCCGTCCGACTCTCCCGCGATACGCCCGCCCGTTACCGCGTATGGACGGACCGTATACGCGTCGTCGTCGTGAACGACTCCGTGTGCGTAGTCATCGGTCGGCATAGTTAACTCCCGGCGCTGTCGCGCAACTTACCGTCAGTCGGAAGATTCTGGCGCATCTCCGTAATGAGCTGCGGCGTCAACACGTTCTCCGTGCGCGACACGAGCAGGGTCATCTCGTAGCCGACAAGCCCGACGTCACACGTCGAGTCTGCGGCAACGGCCAATACGGAACCGTTCGAGATGCTCATCAGGAAGAGGAATAGCTCGTCCATCTCGATGATGGACTGGCGAACCTCGCCAGCGTTGAGTTGACGCGCGGCTCCGCGCGTCAAGCTCGACATTCCGGATACGACGGCGGCGAGCGTGTCCCCGCCGGTTCGGTCGAGGTTCTTTGACATCGCCATCAGGAGGCCGTCTGCGGAGACGACCAGCGTGTGGCGCGTGCCTGGGACAGTCTGGACGAAATTGTCCAGCAGCCACCCGAAATTCGTGGCTTCGGTGCTGAGCGCAGTCACTGGTCCTCCTTTGTTGCTTCGCCCCGGGGGGAAGCGATCGGTATACGGTTCATGGCTGGACTCCTTCGTCCGAAGAGCCGTGAACGTCTGGTGTGTTCGCCGCGGCGTCTGCTCGACCACGGGCCGTTCCGGTGTAGAAGCCTGAGAAATTCGCGCGCACGGCCTCGGGGTCGCGGTCGGCTGGCTTCGCCTCGGCAACCTCGGGGAGCGGCTCCGCCGTCGCGACGGCGGACTTCTCCCGACGCGTCAGGCCTGCGCGAGTCCGCTGAACCGTCGGACGCTCCTTCGAGAGCGAACTGAGCTCAGAGAACACCGCACTCGCGACGTCCGCATCGTAGTCCTCCTCGGGCGGCGGTGCGCTGAAGGCTTCGGGGCTATACCCCGAGTAGTCCGGCTCGTATCCAGCGACCTCGAGCGCCTCCGCTCCAGCGGCTTCCCAACCATAGGGCTGCGCGAACTGATCTGGGGAGTACGCGCTCCACGCGCTCGCGTCGGCTCCCGCACCATACGGCTGCGCGCCCGGGTACGCCGCGTCGCCCGCGTAAGGCTCGGCCGCTCCGTACGGGGCCTGCTCGGCGTACGGGGCCTGCTCGGCGTACGGGGCCTGCTCGGCGTACGGGGCCTGCTCCGCGACCGGCGCCGGATAGTCGGGCACGGGCATCGGAGGCGGCGGCGCATCCTCCTCCAGCATCGGGATCGCGTCCTGAGCCGCCGGCTCAGTGGACTCCCACGCAAGACCCGGCTCAGTCGCCGCCTGATCAGGCACCTGTTCGAGGGGTGGGACTTCGAGATCCGGGACGACCGGCTCCGGGGCGGTCTCCATCTCGCCGGTAAGCGGCACGGACTCGATCGGAGCGATTTCCAGGGCACCGGTTCCGGGCTCCGCAAAATCAGGGTTCGACGGCGCGTCGAGCGAAGCGAGGTCGTAGTTCACCGGGAACTCCTCACCCGAAGCCTCGGGAGCCGAATACTCCGGCACCGCGTAGGCCTGAGCCTCACCGAGCGCAGCCGCATCAATGTCCGTGACCGGAGCGATCTCCTCAGGGACGCCGGGATCGAGGTCCGTCGGCAAGGCGGGGGCAACGGTCCAGTCGCCAAACAGCGACGAACTCGGGGCCTCTTCAGCGGGAGCCGCCTGCTCCAGTGATGGCGCGGCGTACGGTTCAAATTCGGGGGCGTCACTCGGCTGCGCGAGAGCGGGGATTTCGGGCGTCTTGCCCTCATCCGCGAGTTGAGGTTGGCCATCGGGAGGTGTGCCCCACCCGTCGTCGAAGGACGTGTCGGCCGTGGCGCCTTCGACGGTTGCATACTCGGCAAGTGCCGATTGCGCGTCGTCGGGAGCGGTCGAGATCTTCCAGTCCGGGTCCGCGGCGACAGGCTCGATTCCGGGAAGGTCGTACGTCGGCGCAGCCTCCGCGACCGGCTCGGCATACGGCGAAACCGCATCCGCAACTGGCGCCTCATACGTCGGGGCGGCGTCCGCGACCGGCTCCGCATACGGCGAAACCGCATCCGCAACCGGCGCCTCATACGTTGGGGCAGCCTCCGCGACCGGCTCCGCATACGGCGAAACCGCATCCGCAACCGGCGCCTCATACGTTGGCGCAGCCTCCGCGACCGGCTCGGCGTAGGTGTTCGTTACGGGTGCGACTGCGGGGAATGGAGACGTCGTGGCGCGCGCGGTGGGAATCTCGTCCTCGGCCGGCTTCGACTTACGACGGCGACCGAACAGGCCCCGTCGCTTCTTCTCCACGGGAGCGCTTGCACTCGGCTTCGAGCCGATCAGGGCATCCAGGCTAGGGGTGGACTCTTCCGCGGGGGGCATCGCAGCTGCGGCGTGCGGCGCGGCCGGTTCCGTCGCCGACGGTACCGCCAGCGCGGGGTACTCGGGAGTGGCGTACGGATCCTGCGCGTCAGCGGACCAAGCACCAGGCGTGGCAGAAGGATCCGCGTCGTCCTCAGGGGCGAGGCCCGGAACAGGCATCGACGTGGCAGGAAGCGGGAGGCCATCCTCGTTCAATCCGGGGTACGCCGCGTCACCGTGGTCGAAGCCCTGCCGAATCGCAGGGTCCTGCCCGGTGCTCCAGTCGGGTGCCATAGATCCTTCCTCGTCCTCCGGCGTGTCTCCGGCGGGTTCCGCCTTCGAGCCCTCGTCGTCCGCCGAGGCATCCTCGGAGTCGGTTGTTGAGTCGTCCACTGCGACCGCTTCGTCCGCTTTTACATTGTCCGTCACATCTGCGCCTGACGCGACTTCACTCGAGTCTGTCGACGTTTCGGGTTCGTCTTGCACGGTGGACTCGTCGACGACGTCCGGTTCATCCTGCACCCTCGGAGCTTCGTCAGCGTCCGGCTCGTCCGTCTCCTTGGGCGCGTCCTCTAGCGTCGGCTCGTCCGTTGCCTTCGGTTCGTCCTCAAGCTCCGGAATAGCGACAGGTGCGTCCGCGGCACCGGAATCGGCGACGCCCGAACGGCGCGCCATGTGTCCCAGCGACTCGGCATCAGGGTCGATGTCGACGGGCTCCGAGTCAACACCGCGCGAGCGGAACCCTCGGAACATCGCGGAGCGACGTTCCGCAACGCGTCCGCCAGCCTCGCCCGATTCGGCCTCGCGAGACAACTCGTCCAGTTGACCGGTCGTCGGGTGCTCCGGCAAACCCAGGATCGTCGAAGTCTCCGGGTGCACCGCCGCCTTCTTCGGCGTCCGACGGCGGGACGGAAGTCCCTTCGCCGTCAGCCCTGAAGTCAGCGAACCGAGGTCGACTTCCTCACTTGTTGGAGCTGCGGCGGCGTCGGATTCGATCAATTCATCAAGATTCGAACTCCCGCGAGACGTATCGACGGCCTCGGACGCGTTCTGCGCGATGGCGCTCGCGACGCTGTCGGGATCGAACTCGTCAACCTCCTCGTCCAAGGAGTGTGAGACGAGCGCCGCAGGCACGTTGAGCTTCTCGTCCGACGTCGATACGGAGGACGGCGCCTTGACCTCGGGCGCAACCGTGGCGTCGAAGAGGCTTCGCGGAAGAGTGACGGTTGCCGTCGTTCCCTTACCCTCCTCGCTCTCAAGCTCAACCTTCGCCCCAACACGACGAGCGATTCGACCGACGACGAAGAGGCCGAGTCGCTGAGCGCCAAGGATCTCGGACGCCGCCGACGACACCACGCGAGCGTTCGCGTCCCGAAGCTCGTCTGGAGTCATGCCGATACCCTTGTCGCGGATCTCGACGACGTACCCGTTATCCTTCTCGAACGTGTGAACCTCCACCTTCGAGTCCGGGTCGGAGAAGACGGTCGCGTTCTCCAGAAGCTCGGCGAAAAGGTGGCCCGCGGTGAGGGCCGAGTGTCCGACCATCGACGGGTCGGCGTCGAGAACGAGATCAACGCGTTCGTACAGCTCAATTTCGGAGGACGCGGTCCGGATCACGTCGGATAGCGGCATCGGGCGACGCATGCGGCGCCCGGAGTCGATACCGGCGAGCACGAGGAGGGACTCGGAGTTACGACGCATCCGGGTCGCGAGGTGGTCGAGCGCGAACAGTTTCATCAACGTGTCGGGGTCGTCCTGCGTACGCTCCATCTCGTCGATCGACGCGAGTTGCCGGTTGAGGAGAACCTGGTCGCGGCGGGCGACGTTGACGAACATCTCGGAGATTGATCCACGGAGGGCGGCCTGCTCGCCTGCGATGGCCAACGTGGCCGCGTTAACCGCGTTGAAGGCCTCGGCCAGACGCCCGACTTCGTCAGCGGACTCCACGGGAATCTGGACCTCGGAGACGTCAACCGACTGGCCAGGGAGGGCGACGCGTTCCACCAGGCGGGGGAGCTCCTGGCGGACAGCGGTAGCCGTCGTCGTCAAGCGTCGTAGCGGGCGAACAATGCCACGCGCGATGAAAAGCGCGACGACGAGCGACGCGAGAACCACGAGCGCGGCGCCGATAGCCGTGAAGACCGTCGTCGCCAGACTTGAACCTGTCTCTGCCTTCGCCTGGGACTGAACGTCCGTCCACAGCGTCTCCGCGATCGGCGCGTAGGAGAGGGAGATCTCCGCTTCGGCGTATCCGATCCACCGCGCGTCGTCCAGACCGTTGACGAGCGTGTTGTCACCCGTCAGCAACGTGAATCGAACCTGGCTGAATGACGAACGCTGCTCGGCGTCGTACGACGCGCCGAATCCCGGAATGGCGCCCGCGCCAGGGACGACTTGAATCGAAGCCCTCGCGTTTTCCAGCGCCACGTCGGTACGAGCCTGGAAGTCGGCGAGCGTCGTCACCTCGTCCTGACCGGAGAACTCGCCGTGACGAATAACGTTCCCAGCGAAGCTCTCCTCGAGACGGATGGCGTCGATGAGCGAGTTCACCGACGTATATGCCTTGAGCCTGTTAGCAAGATCGCGCTGCGGAATGACGTCCGTGACGATGGAACCGAGGCCGCGAAGCTGCGGAATCGGCTGTTCGTACCACGCGGACGGGTCGACGGTGCTGAATTCGAGGGCCCGGTAGCTGTCGCGACGGGTGTCGATGTTGTCGAGGTACGACAGAGCGGCCTGCGCCGACGTTTGGAGAGCCGCGTTCGTCTCTCGGGTGCTGATTTCGCCAACCGCCGTACGGAAATCGGCGAGCGCCGCGTCCGTCGCCGATGCGGCGAGCTCAAGAGGGGCGACGAACGGCTGCGGTCCCTCCAGGGCGTCGCCGGAGGCGAGGCCTTCCTCGTAGACGTGCTCGGCAAGCGCGTTGATCGCGTCGTTAACGTCCTTAAGGCCCGTGCGTCCGGCCACACCGTAGAGCAAACCGGCGAAGTCCCGGTACGAGTTACGGAGGTTGACGATCTCGGGAGGGGTCGGTGCGGTCAGGCGGCCCACCGCGTCCGGAGCGATAGTAACGACCCGGAAGGTATTGATGCCCGTCCGGCTCTCCTCGGTGACGCTCGCCGCGGGAACGACCGTCTCGATTCCATTCGCGTCCGTGGTGTCCTGAAGCCCGATGACGTCGACGACGGCCTGGCGAAGTTCCTCTGCCTGCGCGCTATTCGCGCTTGGAACCCTCGCGACCGCGGCGAGGAACGCGAGAAACGCCTCGTCCGTCGCCGCTTCCGCAGCGTCGCGTTGCGGTGCCGTGCGTGAGTAGGTGTCGTACAACCCGGCAAGGTTGTAGCGCTCCTCCTGAAGATCCGTCGCGAGGGTATTTGCCGACGATACGACCGCGATCACCTGCTCAACGTTCCGCGAGGAGTCGAGGGTCCGGGCCGCCGCGAAGGTAAGCGTTCCTGCCGCGATGATCAGCACGAGAATCGGCACGGCAACGACCGCGAGGATCTTCCCGCGGACACCGAGTTTGCCGAACATCGAGCCTCTCCCTGCTCCGTGCCGGAGTTTCCGAACACTGTTGTCACTGCCGAGCCGGCAGTCCCATACCAGTTTGTTATCGGCTACGGTGCCGATTGCCATGAGCACAAACTGCCTAACTCGCTACACATGAGACGCTAGTGGCATGCATCCATGACGGCACTACCGGGGGATTCTCTGTGATAGTTGTCACTTTTTCCGATTTCGGCGGTCCTGAGGTATTACGAACCGAGGAGCGCCCGACCCCTAACCCGGGTCCAGGCGAGGTACGGATCCGCGTCGTTGGGGCTGGTGTGAACCGCGCCGACGTCCTTCAGCGCCAGGGTCACTACCCTCCGCCCGAGGGCGCGCCAGAGTGGCCAGGCCTCGAGGTTTCGGGGTTTATCGACGCCGTGGGCGCCGGTGTCGAGACCGTCGCCGAGGGCGATGCGGTCTGCGCCCTTCTCCCCGGCGGCGGATACGCCGATATGTGCGTGGCGCCGGTGGGGCTCGTGTTGCCCGTACCGCCGGGACTGGACATGATCCCCGCAGCAGGCCTCGTCGAGTCTGCATGTACCACCTGGTCCAACCTCCGCGTAGCGGGGGCGCGCCCGGGAGACTCGATTCTGATCCACGGAGGCAGCGGAGGAGTCGGCTCGCTCGGGATCCAGATCGCGAAAGCGGCCGGACTTCACGTGCTCACCACCTCCCGAGGGCCCGAGCGTACGGCCGAATGCTCTCGACTCGGCGCAGACGTCGCCATCGACTACATCGAGGATGACTTCGCCGAGATCGCCTCAGCCGAGGGCGGCGTCGATATCGTCCTCGACATCCTTGGCGCCGTGTATCTTGACCGCAATCTTCGCGCGTTGGCACCCGGGGGGCGACTTATCGTGCTGGGCCTTCAGGGCGGAAGCCGCGCCGAGCTCGACCTCGGCGCGCTCCTGCGGTCACGGGCGACCATCGCCGGAACCACGCTTCGGGGGCGACCCCTCGCCCAGCGGGAAGCGATCGTTGCGGACGTTCGGGAAAGCGTGTGGCCCTGGATCCCCGGGCAGGTCGCACCCGTGATCGGCGCGACGTACCCGCTTGCCGAAGCCGCCTCGGCTCACGCGGCCCTAGATTCGGGCGACGTATTCGGCAAGATCGTACTCACCGTGGATAGCGAGGCGTCCTAGGACAGGTTTCCCGCGCCGAGCGACGACGCGATGGCGGGGCTCGGAGGCACGCGCGGGATGAGCGTCGCCTGCAATGCGTGGTAGATGTCCGGCTTTCCCGTCCCACACGGTCCGCGAGACACGATGGTCCGGCCCGATCTCGTGCCACCATGATCCGCCCACCGCGATCGAAGTGGTGCGCGCCCGCGTACTCCCACCACCGGCGGTAATGCTCGGCGTACTCCTCTACGCGGGTCCGGCGATACAGGGCCGCCGCCGCACCGATCGCCTCCGCGACCACCCAGTGCATCCGTTCGCGGACGACCGGTTCGCCGTCGGAGTTGATGGTGTAGACGAAGCCCGGCTCGCCGTCGGCCTGCCATCCGTCTCGCACGCCCGTCGAGTAGAGCGAACGCGCGGCAGGAATCATCCAGTCGGGCGCCACCATCCCTCCTTGCTCGCGAGACGCCGCCGCCTGGACCGTGAGGCGCGCCCACTCGAACGAGTGCCCGATCGTCGTGCCGTACGGACGGAAGCGATGCGCCGGTGCGTCCTTGTTGTAGTCGGGAAGCGGCGTCCAGTCCGCGGAGTAGTGCTCGGGTAGGCGCCAGTCGTTGTCGCGCGCGAAGGTTCCAACCGAACGATCAATGATGCGAAGCGCCCGGACCAGCCACTTCGGGGCCGTGAGCGCGTCGGACGCGGCAAGCATGGCCTCGACGGTGTGCATGTTCGCGTTGAGGCCGCGGTACTCCTCCTCGGTCTTCCAGTTTCGACTGAACGATTCCCGCGCCATGCCGGCCGCGTCATCCCAGAAGTGTTCGTCGAACGTCGTCAGGGCGCTGTCGAGAAGTTCGGCCGCTCCCGGCCGTCCCGCCACGGTGGCCGACGAGGCCGCGAGGATGACGAAGGCGTGGGAATAGGCCTCCTTGGCGTCGTTCGCTGGGCCTTTCGGCCCGATCGATGCGAACCAGCCGCCATAGGCCTCATCGAGGAAGAGGTCACTGAGCGCGGCAAGCCCGTGGTCGACGAACGCCGCGCAGTCGGGACGCCCCATGAGAGAGCCGAGCGCGAACGCATGCGTCATGCGCGCCGTGACCCACAGGTCGCGGGGATGCTCCGTATCGCGGGAGCCATCGTCACCTAGCCATCCGAAGCCGCCCTCGGGGTCGCGTGACGCTCGGGCGAAGTCAAGTAGCCGGTCGGATTCGGCCTCGAGCCACCGTGCGTGCGCAGAGGATGCCAGCCAGTTCATCGCGCCCTCCCGTCATCGGATCCGGGTCAGTTCGAGAATAGCCCGCGCGGGCGTCCGGCTAAATGACCGCGAGACGTTCGGGATCGATCAACGCCTCGAGTACCGGAAGGACTCCGTCGTCGACGACATCCGCCGTGACCTCGTCCGCCACGGCCTTCACATCGTCGGGCGCGTTTCCCATGGCGATCGAATACCCCGCCCACCTCAGCATGTCGATGTCGTTGTAGCCGTCACCAATCGCGACCGTGTGGTCGGGGTACACGCCGAGTTGTCGCCGCAGGGCCTCAAGCGCCGACGCCTTCGAGACGCCCGGTGGCGTGAGATCGAGCCACGCCGACGTTCCGACGACGTAGGTGACCTCGTTGAGGCCGATGCGTCCCACCAGATCGTCGAAGCGCGAGACATGCTCGCCTGGCGCGCGGATCACGACGCGGGTCGCCTCGGTCGCGCAGAGCTCGTCGAACGAGACCACCCGTTGGCGACCGGAGAGGTCTCCGTGCGGGAACTCGTGACTCACGCGGTATCCGACGCCGAGGTCCTCGACCGCGTATCTCGCCTCGGGCATCTCGTCGCGGATCAGTTCGAGTGCTCCGCGCGGGTTGAACGTCACCTTCTCGGCGATCTCGTACCCGCCGAGCGCCGCGGGGTTCAGCCGGATGGTCACGGCCCCGTTCGAGCAGACGGCCCAACCCCGCCTGATGCCGAGCACCTCGGCGACGGGCATCGTCGCGACGATGCTGCGACCCGTCGCGAGGATCACGTGATTCCGGCACATGCGAACCTGCTCGACGACGCGGGCGACGCGGCGCTGAGATCTCGCCACCCCAATGCATCAGCGTGCCGTCAACATCGAGGCCGACCATGCGCCAGTCATCCGGGCCGAGGGGCGGATGCATGTCGGGCAGGATCCGGAACCATGCCTCGACCCTACGACTCCACCGGCAGTGTTCGCGCGGGCTTAGGCCGTCGGCTCGAGAGTCTCCAGCCCGCCGAGATACGGCCGTAGCGCCTCGGGAACGTAGACCGAGCCATCCGGACGCTGGTGATTTTCGAGCAGCGCAACGATCCACCGCGTCGTACCGATCGTGCCGTTGATGGTCGCGACCGGAACGGTCCCGCCCTCGCCCCGTTCGCGGACGCCGAGGCGTCGCGCCTGGAACGTCGTGCAGTTCGACGTCGAGGTGACCTCCATGTAACGCTGCTGGCTGGGAAGCCACGCCTCGCAGTCGTACTTGCGGGCCGCGCTCGATCCGAGGTCTCCCGCTGCGACGTCGATCACGCGGTACGGCACCTCGAGCTTGGCGAGCATCGCCTCCTCAATCTCGAGGAACCGCGCGTGCTCGGCCGCGGCGTCGTCCGCCGTGCAGAAGGAAAACATTTCCACCTTGTGAAACTCGTGCACGCGAATGATGCCCCGCGTGTCACGTCCGTGGCTACCCGCCTCGCGCCGGTAGCACCGACTCCAGCCCGCGTAGCGACGCGGGCCGTCCGCCAGGTCGAGGATCTCGTCGGCGTGATAGCCCGCGAGCGCAACCTCGGACGTGCCCGTGAGGTAAAGGTCGTCGGCGGCCAGGCGGTATACCTCGTCGGCGTGCTTGCCCAAGAAGCCCGTCCCCTGCATGACCTCGGGGCGGACAAGAGTCGGGGGGACGACGGGGGTGAAGCCCGACGCCATGGCGTGGTCGAGCGCGGCGTTCAGTATGGCGAGTTCGAGTCGCGCGCCAATACCGGTGAGGTAGTAGAACCGGGCGCCGCTCACCTTGGCGCCACGCTCCATGTCGATCGCGCCGAGCGCCTCGCCGATCTCGAGATGATCGCGCGGGTTGTCCAGGGTGGGGAGGTCTCCGACGTCGCGCAGGACGACGAAGTTCTCCTCGCCGCCTGACGGAACTCCGTCTTCGACGATGTTGGCGATCTGAAGCGTGAGCTCCGTCGCGGCCTCCGCCGCCGCGCTCGCCGCAGCTTCCAGTTCCTTGACCTTCGCGGCGACCGCGTGGGCTTGCTCCAGCGCCTTCGCGCGGTCATCGCCCTTCGCCTGAGCGACGGCTTTGCCCAGCGCCTTCTGCTCCGCCCTCTTCTCCTCGAACTCCGTCAGCGCGGCGCGGTGCCCCGCGTCCGCCGCGAGCACCGCGTCGACGATTCCGGGGTCATCGCCGCGCGCCACCTGGCTGGCGCGAACGACGTCGGGATCCGAACGCAGAAGCCGAAGGTCGATCATGATGACGAGTGTATCGGCGGGACGTAGGCTCGCTTCCATGGGGTGGCAATGGTTGGCGTGGGCGGCGGTCGGTGTCGCGCTGATAGCGATGATTATCGCGGCGATCGCGCTTCGACGGCTCGGCGAACGCGACCCGGCGACGATGCGCCCGTGGCTCCGTCGAGTGTTATTGGTTCGAGAACTCCCTCCAGAGTTGATGGCGGCGTTTGCCACGGAACGCCCGGGCCGCGAACGGCTGGCCTTCATCGTCAACCCCACCAAGCCGGGCGCCGCACGCCTGCGTGAGATTGCCTACCAAACCTGCGCCGCACGCCACATGCCGGAACCGATATGGCTGTACACCGCCGTCGGCGACACGGGGCTCGATCTCGCGCGCGCGGCCGTCGCGGCCGGAGCGGACGTGTTGATCGCGGCGGGCGGCGACGGCACCGTTCGACCGGTCGCGGCCGTGGCGATCGAGTCCGGCCTGCCCCTGGGAATCATCCCCATGGGCACGGGAAACCTCTTCGCAAGGAACGTCGATATCCCGCTCGGTAGTTCGAGCGAAGCGCTTCTTGCCATTCTCGAAGGCTCGAATTCGGTCGTGGACATCGGCCGCCTGACGGTCACGCGAGACTCGGGCGAGGAACGCGAGTACCTCTTTCTCGTCATGGCGGGCGTCGGGATCGACGCGGAGATGGTCGCTGGAGCGGGAGACGGCCTGAAGCGCCGACTCGGGTGGCTCGCCTACTTCGTTGCGGCATTCCGGCACTTTCGCGCGAAGCGCATGCACGCGTCCGTGACCGTCGAGGGACTCGAACCCGTCACGGGAAAGATGCGTACCGTTCTCATCGTCAACTGCGGGCGCTTGCCCGGCGGGCTCGTGCTCGTGCCGGATGCCCGCATCGACGACGGTCAGCTCGACATCGCGACGCTCGACGCGAGGGCCGGAGTGGCTGGCTGGGCTGGCCTCGTGGGCGAGGTCGTGATGCAGGGCCGGGCCGTCCAGGCGCCGACGCTTCCCGACGCGTGGCGCGCAGGGCGCATCGATCACGCGCGCGGGCCGTCCGTCGACATCGTCATGGAGGCGCCGCAACGGGTCCAGGCCGACGGAGAACTCCTCGGGCGAGCCATCAAGATCCGCGCCGTCGTCGACGCCGGATGCCTGACGGTCCGTTCTCGAGAATCGGCCTAGTCGACGGTCTTACCGCGTCGGACCGATTCGACCCACGTCCGCGCGGCGACGAAGTCCTCGTTGCGCGTTCCCTCGGCGAGCGGGGTGGTGCCCTCGACGGTCACGGCCGGATAGGAGCCGAGGAATAGAACGAGCGGGCAGGTGCGCTTCAGCCCGATCAGCGCCTCGGCCATCCGCTCTTCACCGACGTGTGCGAGCGCGTCGATGGAGAAGGAGTATTGGCCCGGACGGTCGCCGATCGGCCGGGACTCGATGCGCGAAAGGTTGATGCCGCGGGCCGCGAACTGCTCCAGCATCTCGAGCAGCGAGCCCGAGCGGTCCTCCGGCAGGTGCACGACGAGCGTCGTCTTGTCCGAGCCCGTCGGTTCCGACACGGGTTCGGGGCGTCCCACCTTGACGAACCGGGTCATCGCCCGGGCGTTGTCGGTGATGCCGGTCTGAAGAATCTCAAGCCCCGAGCGGGCGCCCGCTCCCGGAGGCGCGAGAACGGCCTCGTAGCCGACCTGTTTCAGCGGGAGGGAATCGTCGGTCAGCGCCGCGAGGGCGGACGTGTTCGACGACGCCGGGACGTGGACCGTTTGGGGAAGATTCGCGTTGAGCCACCGGCGGCACTGAGCCCAGCCGTGCGGATGCGTCGCGATCCGCCGAATATCGCCGAGCGCCGTACCCTGGCGCGCCACCAGCTCGAAGACGACCGGGACGATGGCCTCCTCGAGGATGACGAGGGGGGCACCTTCTGCGAGAGCATCAAGCGTCGCCGTCACGCCGCCCTCGACCGTGTTCTCTATCGCGACGACGGCGTAGTCCGCTGCGCCCGAGCGAACGGCTCCTAGCGCCGTGAGAACGTCCGGCTGAGGGAGGTCCTCGACCGTCTCGGCGGGCACCATCGCGCGCAAGGCCATCTCGGTGAAGGTGCCCTGCGGTCCCAAGTACGCGTATCGGGGCTTGGTCACTCGTCGTCCTCTCGGTGGAAGAGTCCGCGCGGATCGACCGCGTTCTGCGTCGCCGCCAGACCGCTACGAATTCGACGGGCGCTAACGGCGACCATGACGTCGCGGTACTGGTTCGCGTGAAGCAGGGGAGCCCGCATCCCCGCAGGGGCTGGACGAACGCGAATGTCGCACTCGACCTCCGTGGCCGTGAGCCCTGCGATCAACACGTCCAAGGTCATGCCGACATCGAGCCCGGCCCCGTGGGACAGGGGGAGGGCCGCTTCCAACGCCTCGCGCGTGAGGCAGCGCGTGCGGCTGAGAGGTTGCGATGGCGACCATCCCGAGGCCCGTTCGATCGCGCCGCGCGCCAACGCCGACGCCATACGAGTCGCGCGGTCGCCGACCCCGGACTGGACGGCGATGGCAAGATCGGCCGCGCCTTCGGTCACCGCGGATACGAGGGGGGCTGCGCCGACCGCGTGGTCGCCCAGTCCCCCATCGAGGAGCAGAAGGTCGCGGGTGGTTTCGGGCTCGTCCCGCATGGACACGACGGCAAAACCGGTCTCCATCGCGGCCGATCGACCGCGCCGATGGGAGTGTCGAACCACCACCGCGCCAGCCGCGCGGGCCTCCGACTGTGTCTCGTCCGTCGACCCGTCGTCCACGACCAACACGAGGTCAACGGCGGGAATTGCGAGCGCTCCGCGCACCGTGCTCGCGATGCGGCGTTCCTGATTGAACGCGACGATGATGGCCGCGACGCGCGCGGGCGCCCGCTTGGGGCGCGTGACGGCAGGACTGTCCGACGTCGCGCTCGACGCTCGTTTCGCGGCCACGCCCCCAGCCTACCGAGAGCACGGCTCGCGCGGCGTCGCGTCGAGCCGAGGTAGCCGCGTTCCTCGCGAGGTGAAAGAGTGATGACATGCACGATCGCGCCGGAACCGTTGCCCAGACTGCAGACCTTATTGACGTCGACGCCCTGATCGGCGCCTACTACGACACGATCCCCGATCCGTCGATCGCCGAACAACGCGTGGTCTTCGGAACGTCGGGGCACCGCGGATCGTCGCTCGACGCGGCGTTCAACGAGGCGCACATCGTCGCGACGACGGCGGCGATTGTCGAGTACCGCCGACGCGAGGGAACGGATGGTCCGCTTTTCATCGGCAAGGACACTCACGCGCTCTCCGGACCCGCGTGGGAGACCGCGATGGAGGTGCTTGCCGCCGCCGAGGTCGAGGTCCGCATCGACGCCCAACGCCGCTTTACCCCCACCCCCGCGGTCTCGCACGCGATCCTCGTCGCGAACGGCGCCCTCGACCGCGATGGCCTTCGGACGTCGGGCTCCGGCCTCGCAGACGGCATCGTCATCACGCCGTCCCACAACCCGCCGCGCGACGGCGGCTTCAAGTACAACCCCCCGCACGGCGGCCCTGCCGATTCGGACGCCACCCGATGGATCGCGGACCGCGCGAACGAGATTCTCTCCGAGGGCTTCCACAAGGTTCCGCGCCTCGCTCTCAAGAAGGCTCTCGACGCGGACTCGACGCGGCCCCACGACTACCTCGCCGCGTACGTCGCCGACCTTCCCTCCGTCATCGACCTCGACTCCATCCGCGATGCAGGCGTCCGGATCGGCGCGGACCCCCTCGGGGGGGCCGCCGTCGACTACTGGGGCGCCATTGGCGAGGAGCACCGTCTGAATCTGGTCGTCGTCCATCCGGACGTCGATCCGCGCTGGGCCTTCATGACCCTCGACTGGGACGGCAAGATCCGCATGGACTGTTCGTCGCCGTACGCGATGGCAGGGCTTCGCGAGACGATGGCCGATCCGAACGCACCGTACGACATCGCCACGGGGAACGATGCCGACGCGGACCGGCACGGAATCGTGACGCGCGACGGCGGACTGATGAACCCCAACCACTTCTTAGCTGCTGCGATCGCCTACCTCTACGGCGGGCGACGACCCGGGTGGCCCGATGGCGTCGCCGTCGGAAAGACGCTCGTCTCGTCCGCGCTGATCGACCGCGTCGGCACCAAACTCGGACTTCGCGTGATCGAGACGCCCGTCGGATTCAAGTGGTTCGTACCCGGGCTCATAGACGGAACGGTCGCCTTCGGGGGCGAGGAGTCCGCAGGGCGCGAGTTTCCTGCGGCGCGACGGGCAGGTGTGGACGACGGATAAGGACGGGATCATCCTCGCGTTGTTGGCGAGCGAGATCGCCGCGACGACGGGCGCCTCGCCTTCGGCGCTACACCGCGGCCTCGTGGACGAACTCGGCGAGAGCTGGTACGCCCGCATCGACGCCCCGGCCACTCCCCAACAGAAGGCCGCCCTCGCCGCGCTCTCTCCCGCGCAGGTCAAGGCCACAACTCTCGCGGGCGACCCCATCACGGCGACGCTAACGACGGCGCCCGGAAACGGAGCTGCGATCGGTGGCCTCAAGGTGACCACCGATCGGGCGTGGTTTGCGGCGCGCCCTTCCGGCACCGAAGACGTCTACAAGATCTACGCGGAATCCTTCACCTCGGCGGAGCATCTGGCCCAGGTTCAAGAGGCGGCTGCCAGTCTTGTGGCAGATACGCTCGATACGTAGCGTCCGCGTTCGCAACCCGACGCGTTGAGACTGACCGAGAAAGGCACTTCATGAACCGCACGAGGCGCGGCGCGATCCTCGCGATCGTTGCCCTCACGCTCACTCTCACCGGATGCGTCCGCGTGGTCAGCGACATCACGCTTCACGACGACAACACCGTCAGCGGGGAACTTCTGTTCGCCGTAGAAAAGGGTGCGGGCGCATCGATGGAGTTGACGGATGAGCAACTCATCGAGAGTCTGACCCAGGGCAATCCCGCCGATCAGTTGGTGAACGCAACGGTCACGCCATACGACCAGGACGGCTACATCGGCACGCAAATCTCGTTCACCGACGAGCCCATCGCGGGCTTCGTCTCCCTCGACAGCTCCATCACGCGGGAGGGCGACACGTTCGTGTTCGTGGGACCGACGCCCAGCGGTGCCGACACCGCGCTAGCTTCGCCCGATGCGGTAGCGACGATGAGCGTCACGTTCCCCGGCCAGGTGGGCGACCATAACGGCACGCTCGAGGGCACAACGGTCACGTGGAATCTACTGACGCTCACGGAGCAGCCGCACGCGACGGGCTCCGCTATTGCAGGTGGAGCAGCCCCCGCCATTCCCGGTGGATCGAACGCGGCGCTCTACTTCATCATCGGCGGCGCCGTACTCCTCGTCCTAATCGCAGCCGGGCTCATCATCCTTGGGCAGCGCAAGCGATCCGCCCGTCCTGCGTCGACGTAGAGACGCCTCGTGGGTCCCGGGCCAGAGTGACGGCGGAGTCCGTGCAGGGTGGGACGATGAACCGTGTTCTCCGGCTACCGCGATCTTCTCTCACGCCCCGGCGCGACGGCCTTCGCGCTCGCGGGATTCGTGTCGCGCCTCGTGATCCCGATGTTCAACATCAGCCTGATTCTGATGATTCAGATCCAGTACGACTCGTACGCCATGGCCGGCAGGGTCGCCGCGATCGGCGTCTTCGTTTGGGCCGCCCAGACGGTACCGACGGCTCGGCTCGTCGATCGCATCGGTCAGCGAGCGGCGATGTGGCCGCTCGTCGTCTTGAGCGTCGTGGGAACGGCGATCGCGATCACGACGGCGATGCTTCGCGGGCCCGAACCCTTCCTATGGCTCGCCGTCGTTCTCGCCTCCTTGTCTGGCCCCGTCGGTTCGCTCACCCGCGCGCGGTGGTCGCACATCCTCACCACCGATGATCAGATCCACACGGCATTCTCGCTGGAGGGGGCTCTGGACGAGGTTCTCTTCGTCGGGGGACCGGCGCTCGCGACCATCCTGACGACGAGCGTTCACCCGGCCGCAGGACTGATCGTCGCGTCCGGCTCGCTCGTCGTGGGAATGAGCATTCTTCTTCCCCAGACCTCGAGCGAACCACCCGCGAGGAAGGGCACCGACAGCCGCGGATTGGGTCTGCGAATTCCGCGAGCGGTGATCGCCGTAACACTCATCTCCACGGCCATGGGCCTGATCTTCGGAGCGATGGACATTTCCGTCGTCGCATTTGCTGACTCACTTGGGCGTAAGAGCTGGGCCGGGGCCGTCCTGGGCGTGATCGCGCTCGGTTCCTTCCTGGGAAGCCTCGCGTATGGGGCGCGTCGCTGGGAGTGGCCGATGTGGAGGCGCATCGTGATGGCGTCGTACGTGATCGCCATCGGCTTCTCCCTTCTCTCCTTCCAAAACACGCTCGTCACGCTCGCCGTGGTCGGATTCTTCGCGGGTTGCGTGATTGCGCCCCTCTTCGCTACCGCCGACGCGACCATTCAGCAGTCGGTTCGGCAGGATCAGCTGACGGAAGGCCTGGCGTGGTCGAGGATCGGCATCGGCGTCGGCGTGGGCGTTGGCGCCTGGCTAGGTGGCGCTTTGATCGATGGCACCGGCGCGCGCGCCGGGCTCCATTTCTCCGGGGGAGCGGCGATCCTTGTCGCTCTCACCGCAACGGCCACCATCCCGTGGTTGCGCGCCGTTCGCCACCGTCGCGTCAGGGTCGATGAGGTCTTCGTGGAAGGTCCTCACGTTCCCCCCAGCATCTAGATTCCCCCTCCAGACTCGTGCGCCGGATCGGCCACGGCGATACCGTGTGAGTACGTGGGAGGCACGAAAAAGGGGAAAGCCATGGGGAAGAGGATCATCATCGCGTGCGTGGCAGCGCTCGCGATTCTGACGCTAACGGGCTGTATGCGTCAGAGTGCCTACTACTACGTCCAGACGGACGGCAAGGTCAGCGGAACGATCTACGTCGCGCTTGACGAGGCGTACGTCGACGACACCGATCCGTATCGCGGCACGGGGGCGGACGACATCGCCGCGTTCTTCGACAACACCTCCATTTCGCCCTTCGATAGCGGAACGTGGAAGGGCTATCAGATCCAGTTCGCCAACGAGCCTCTCGCTTCCTTCGCCAATCCGCCGACCGAAGCGTGGGGAATTCAGATCGTCAAGGCCGGAAACACGTACGTCGTTCACGGATACACGCCGACGTCGGAGGACGAGTCGATGCGACAGACCATTAAGGACAACGACGGATTCATTCAGCTCACCGTCGTATTCCCGGGGAGCCTCGTCGAGCAGACGGGCGCCAAGGAGTCGTCCGCCTCTGGCGAGAAGCCGGGATGGGCCGCGTGGGACATGCTGACCGTCACGGATACCCCGTACGCCAAGGGCAATGCGGGTTTAGTGTTCTACCCGCTGCCCGACTTCACCATCATCGTCCCGGTGGGCGACCCCGTTCCTGTCCCGATGCCCGGGGCGAGCGTCGTGGCCCCGCCTGCGACGGAGCCCGATCCGGTCGTCACCGTCGTGGTGACCCCCAGCCCGGTTTCCACGGCCGCGGCGGCCGTCACTCCGAGCCCGAGCCCGAGCGAAAGCCCTAGCGTGGTCGCGGCCTCCGACGAGGATGCTGGCACCTCGATCCCGGCATGGATCTGGATCGTCGGTGTCGCGTTGCTTGTCGCGCTCGGCGCCCTGAGCGGTGTCCTCGCCGTGACCATGCGAGGCCGGAGGACCATCGCTCCCGCTCCTGATGCCGCCGCGGCTCCTGAGGCGGAACCGGAGTCTCAGGCCGACGCTGCGCAAGCCCCGGCGAAGCCCGTCACGAAGAAGCCGAGCCCAAAGAAACCGACCGGCGAAGGCTCTCCGAACGAGTAAACGGAAAATAGAATGCGGGGCGGACGCTGCGCGTCCGCCCCGCATTCTTTCCCTTTTCCCTCGCGCGCGAGGTGATCGGCCGCTACTTTAGCCGTAGGGAAAGGGGAGAACATGTCTCGCAGGATCAGTCTGGCGGCGCTCGCGGTCATCGGCGTCTTCGCGCTCACGGGGTGCCTTCGGGAGGATGGAACGTACATCCTGAACGAGGACAACACGGTCGATGGAACGATCGTCCTCGCGATCGATACCGATTACGTTGACCCCACCACACCGACGTCGCCGTTCGACGCTCCGGCTGTCGCCGCCGGGTTCTTGCACTCGACGGTGACGGACCTCGGGGAACCCGGCTGGCTCGGCGATCGCGTGACGTTCACCGATGAGCCGATCACCACCTTCCTCACCGCGACGGAGGACTACGAGATTGCGGTGTCACGCGTCGGCACGCAATACGTCGTCACGGGAGCCGCGATCGACCCCAATGATGCGTCCACGAAGCAGACGGTCACGGACAACGGCGGCTCGATGACCCTCAAGGTGACGTTCCCGGGTCCCGTCGTCGAGCACAACGGCTCGCTTTCTGGAACTACCGTCACCTGGAACATGTTGACCCAGGATGCCGCGCCGTACGCGCGCGGGAGTGCCGTTCCGTCGGCAGCTCCGCCGGCTCCTGACCCCGTCGTGACCGTCGTCATGACCCCGCACGCGGTAGCGTCGCCCACGGCGACTCCTGCGGCGAGCGCAGCCCCGTCAACGAGCGCAGTCGCCGAGGATTCCGGTACGTCGCATGCATCTTCTTCGTCGTCGTCCTCCTCGATCCCCGTGTGGATATGGATCGTCGGGGGCGTCCTTCTTCTAGCGTTGATCGGTCTCGGAGCGTTCCTCCTCGCTACGAAGTTGGCGTCGAAGCCCACAGCGACTCCGGCACCTGAGGGGGCGCCGACTCCCCCGGTAGCACCCGCTCCCACGGCGGTCCCGGCACCGGAAGCGCCACCCGCTGACGCAGTCCCGGACGTTCAGGAGACGAAGGATCTCCCGAAGACGGATCCGGACCCCGAGTAAAAACGGCCGACGTCGACGGTCCCACCTCGTGTGGGGCCGCGATTGAGGCTGCCCGAGTATCTGCATATTCTGCATCCGCCGCGCACCTGTACCTGCATAATCTGCACTGCGGGACCTAGGTCCCGACCGCGACTCTCCGTAACTGCATAGTCTGCAGTTCATGAGGATTGTGCAGGAGTCGTCTACGGCGGGTTTGATGTCCGCCGAGGACGTCGAGTCCCTTCTCGGCGTCGACAAGTCCACCGTCTATCGCATGGCGCAGGATGGCCGCCTTCCCGCTATCAAGGTCGGCCGCCAATGGCGCTTCCCCCCCGAGCCCATTCGCGCCCTTCTCAACGGCGCAGGCGTCAGCCTTCCGGATGCCCCCGGGGGGCCGCGCCGTTCCGACCCGAGTTCCCTGACGCCCCGAGATGCGGATCGGTTACAGCCGACTCTCGACCTGGTCGCCGAACTCCTCGGCGTGATGATGGTCATCACGGACATGGAGGGGGAGCCCGTCACCGACGTCGCGAACCCGTGCTCATGGTTCGCGATGCGACAGGACGACCCCGAAGTACTTGAGGCTTGCGTGAACGACTGGAAGGCCTTCGCGAACGAACAAGCCTTCGCGCCCGCCTTCCGCGTGGGCCCTCACGGCTTCGAATGCGCGCGCGCCCTGGTACGCGACGGCAACCAGCTCGTCGGAATGGTACTCGCGGGCGGCGTGGCGCAGGGTGACTGGCCACCCGACTCCGAACGCGACGTTACAGACGGCCTCTATCACCTCACCGCAACGGATCGGGCCGTCCTGCTATCGGCACTCCCCCGAGTGGCGGCAACCATTTCTCGGATCGCACGGCATCCCGGATCTACCGGAGGGAGCGAGTGATGAAAAAGCTACTAGTCATCGGCGCGGGTACCGCAGGCGTCATCACGGCGAACAAGCTTCGAAAGAAGTTACCTCGGGACGAGTGGGAGATCACCATCGTCGACCCGGCGGAGCGCCACGACTACCAGCCTGGCTACCTCTTCCTCGCGGTCGGCATGTACTCCGAAAAGAAGATCGACAAGCCGCTCACGAAATTCATCCCCAAGGGCGTGACGTGGGTGAAGCAGGCCGTGACATCCGTGGAGCCCGAAGACAACGTCGTCGTCCTCGCCGACGGAACGTCGCTCGACTACGACTACTTGGTGATCGCTACCGGAACCAAGCCGCGCCCCGACCAGACGATCGGCATGGACGGAAAACTCTGGCACGACAGCGTCCACTCGTTCTACACCTACGAGGACGCCAGGGCCCTCCGCGACAAGTTGGAGACCTTCGAGGGGGGCAAGGTCGTGGTGCACGTCACCGAGATGCCGATCAAGTGCCCGGTCGCGCCGCTGGAGTTCGCGTTCCTCGCGGAGGACTACTTCGCCAAGCGCGGCATCCGCGACAAGGTCGAGTTGACGTACGTGACTCCTCTGCCCGGGGCGTTCACCAAGCCCATCGCCGCGGCGACGCTAGGCGACATGCTCGGAAAGCGTGGGGTGGCGGTCGAACCCGATTTCGTCATTGAGCGCGTCGACGAGGACGCGAGCGCGATCTACTCCTACGACGAGCGCGAGGTGCCATTCGACCTACTCGTCACCATCCCGCTCAATATGGGGGCGGACTTCATCGCGGGCTCCGGGCTCGGCGATGAGCTGAACTTCGTTTCCGTCAACAAGGAGACGCTGCAGTCCACGAAGTATGCGAACGTGTTTGCAGTGGGCGACGCGACGAACATCCCGACGTCGAAGGCGGGTGCCGTCGCGCACTACGAGCTGGACCTTTTCCCCCAGAACTTCCTCCAGCTCATCGCGGGCAAGGAGATGACCCACGCGTTCGACGGGCACGCGACGTGCTTCGTCGAATCCGGCCACGGCAAGGGCCTGCTCATCGACTTCAATTACGAGATCGAGCCGCTGCCTGGATCCTTCCCCTTCCCCGTCATCGGCCCGATGCGACTGCTGAAGGAGACGCGCCTCAACCACTGGGGCAAACTCGCGTTCCGATTCGCCTACTGGTGGCTCCTTCTACCGGGGCGCTACATCCCGATTTCCGCACACCTGTCGACGCGGGGCAAGCGACGCCCCGCCGAACACTGATTGCCCCAGAAGAGAGGAAAGAGCCATGCCAACCCAAGACATGCTCGGTCGGGAGATCCACGTTGACGACGAGGGTTTCCTCACGGAGTACGACGAGTGGGACGAGAAGCTGGGTGCCGAGCTCGCCAAGAACATCGGCATCGAGATGACCGACAAGCACTGGGAGGTCATTACCTTCCTGCGTAAGGACTACGCGGCTGAGGGAACCACCGCGACGACGCGACGCGTCAACTTCCTCGGAGGTTTCCCGGTGAAGCTGCAGTTCGAGCTGTTCCCCCAGAAGCCGGCCAAGAAGATGGCCTACATCGCGGGGCTTCCCAAGCCCGCCGGCTGCGTCTAGAACGCGGAAAGGACCACATCATGGCTGACACCAAGCCCGTCGTCCCGAACTTCGGGAGTGAGTCCACGGACCGAAAGCTAGCGATTATCTGCTCCAAGGGAAACCTGGACATGGCCTACCCCGGCCTAATCCTCGCGAACGCGGCGCTCGGTGAGGGCGTCGAGGTGCATCTGTTCTTCACCTTCTGGGGATTCGACATGGTCCACAAGAAGCGCCAGAAGAAGCTGAAGTTCAGCCCGGTCGGAAACTTCGCTATGCACCTGCCGATCGGTGGCGTACGGATGCCCCAGTGGCTCGCGTGGATCCCCGGAATGCAGCCGTTCGCTACGTGGTACCTCAAGCACGAAATCGACAAGCTTGACGTGCCGAACGTGCCGGACTTCCTCGACCAGATCTCGGCCGCCGGTGGTCACCTCTGGGGCTGCAAGATGAGCGCCGACATGGGCCGCCTCACCATGGATGACCTACGCGACGACGTGGAGGACATCATCACCGCCGCGGATTTCATCGACATGACGGACGGGGCCCAGCTCCTGTTCATCTAGTTCGGGCGTGCCGCCGCTCCCCCGCGCGGCGACGCTTCCCCAAATCGGCCCTCGCGCCGTCGTCGTTCGCCCGGTGGTTCGCCACCGGGCGAACGAGCGTCCGGGGGTCCGTCATGCGCGCGGCGACGCCGCGCGCGGCTACGAGCTCGGTTCCCGCTCGGCCCACGGATCGTACGGACGAGCGAACGAGACGTACGAGATAAGGCTCGACCAATCGTCCACAATCGGCACGTCCGCCGAGATGCGGGTGACCGTGGCCGTCGCGCGGTCGTACCCCAATACCTCCATCGGAGCGATCACGATATACGCGCCGTCCCCCACCTTGACGGGGCGCTCGACGCCGCGATCTTGAGGGCCGCTCGTCGTCCATACGTCGACCGGCGTGTCCCCGGCGACGTCCGTGAGCGCCACCGCCAGGTTGTCCGGTCCGTAATCGATCGAGAAACCTGCTCGGGTCCACTGGAGATTCCCGACCGGATCCTCGGCCGGATCGGTCGGGACCGCAGGCGTCGTGCCGTCAAAGTAGACGCGATAGGCGATTCTCGAGTACCCCGGATCCCCGTATGCTCCGTCCTCGCACCAGATCACGCTCCATCCCTCGAAGTAGAACCGCGGCTCGGAACACCGATCACGGCCACCCGGATACAGGATCGTCACGGGGCGAATCACCTCGTCGACGAGGTCGGCCACGAATACTGTCGCCTCCGGCCCCGAGCCCGACCACTCTCGATAGTCGCGGTGGACCAACGGCTGATAGCGAGGGTCGGGGGGCGGATATGAGGGATCGCCTGTGGGGAGCCCGAGACCCCCGGCGGGCAGGGCGACGCCATTCGTCGATGGGGTCAGCGTTCTCTCTCCTCCCGCGCTATCCCACAACGTCAGCGAGTACCCGGAGAAGTTTTCCTCGTCGTCGTAGAGATCGGTGCCCCGCAACTCCTTTCCATCGACGTACGGGCCGATGACCCACGTGAAGGTCTGAGCAACGCCCTCCGCGCGATCGTCGTAGCGTTTCACCACGGAGCCCGACGCGAGATCTACGCGCTCCCGCCACGTCTCCGCCTCGTCGCTCAAGGCGATCACGGCCGTCCGAGCCCCGAGGTCCGCGTTGGCGATGTGGGCGCCGTAGGTAACTCCCGGCGAGACCTCCATCACTTCGAAATGCACGCCCTCGGGACTCACAAGGTACAGCTCGACGGGTCGTCGATTGTCGGAAAGCCCGTACACGCTCATGTATAACGCGAGGCCCCATCGCTCGTCGACGTGATCCCACACCCAGTCCTCGAGCACGTACGCGACCGGGTAGTCGGCCGAGGGTTGCGGCGCTAGCGCGGGAAGCGACGCTTCGGCAATGCCGTCGTCAAACGCCGACGCGGCAGCTCCGGTGCCTCCGGGAACGGCACCGCCCGTGACGGACGGCGCGGCCGAGGGAGATGACCCGTCGCCAACGGACGGCGATGGGTTCGCTGCGGGGGCGTCACCCGAACCTCGTACGCCCACCGCCACGACACCGCCTATGACCGCGACGGCCAGAACCCCGAGCGCGACGACAGTCCAGCGACCGCTCATGCCGCGAAGGCCGCGCCCGGGCCGCGACTCGCCCGCACCGCTGTCCGGTACTTCCGTACCACTCTCGGGTGTCATCTCGTCCCTCTCGGCATCGTCGACGCAGGCAGTTCGATCGTATCGACCCGTGCCCGCCCGCGCCCTGCGAGATGCGACGCGCTGCGTCACGCGCGCTGAACCGGCGAGACCGATAGGCCGCTACGGTCGTCCGCCTCGAGTGTCGCCCGCGCCGCCTTTCGGACGTTCCCTCCGCGCGTCGGTGCCCGCACGAGAGGCGAGCCCGTGCGCCCCCAGGAGGTCGCGGTCCGCAACGATGTCGGCGGCACGTCCGTCCGCGACGATGCGCCCGCCGTCCATGATCAGCGCGCGGTCGCAGACATCGAGCGCGTACGCAAGATCGTGGGTAACCATGAGGACGGTGCGGTCGAGCGCGAGAAGGGTGCACGCGAATTCGTCCCTGGCGACGGGGTCGAGGTTCGCCGATGGTTCGTCGAGAACGAGCACGTCGGCGTTCATCGCCAACACCGTCGCCAGCGCGACCCGTCGTCGCTCTCCGACGCTGAGGTGGTGCGGAGCTCGCTCGGCAGACGCTTCCATCCCGACCTGCCCGAGCGCCCATTCGACCCGCGAGGCGAGTTCTCGCCCGCGAAGCCCATAGTTTGCGGGGCCGAACGCGACGTCGTCGCGGACCGTCGTCATGAAGAGTTGGTCGTCGGGATCCTGGAAGACAAGACCGATGCGCCGACGCGCCTCGCGAACCGTGTCCGGCGTCACCGCGTGGCCCCCGACCTCGACCTGCCCCCCATCCGGTTCGAGAAGGCCGATGAGGTGAAGAAGGAGCGTCGTCTTCCCCGCGCCATTGCGCCCGAGAAGCGCAACCCGCTCGCCCTCCTCGATGCGCATGCTGAGACCCGACAGGGCCTCGGTTCCGTCCGGATACGCGTAGCGGAGACCTCGGACGTCGATCGCGGCTGTCATGATCGTCCTTCCGCGTAGCCCCGCGCGATCATCGCGCGATGGACCCGCTCGGCGCGTTCGTGTGAACGCACGAAGAGCGACCCGGCCGCGTTCGCGAGTGGACGAGCCTGCGACAGGCGCCGGGGCGCATACCCGCGCGCGACCATGGCGACGCTTGTTCGTCTGGCCTCCTCCGCGATCACGTCGAGGTAGCGCACGGCAAATCCCGTGATCGCCACGAGCACAGCCGGTACACGGAGGCGACGCAGGGCCGCGAGCAAGTCCGGAATGGTCGTCGTCGCGGTGACAACGACGGCCGCGCCAAGGCACAAGGTGCCCTTCGCGATGATCGCGAACGCCGCCCAGAGCCCGGTCGAGGACAGGGATAGGCCGAGGACGGTCACCCGCGAGCCGTCTCCGAGGATCGGGAGCATGATCGCCCCGAGAGCGAACGGAACCTCGACGACAAGACGGCTCGCGACGAGGCGCGGACGAAGACGAGCCACCGCAATCACGGCGAGGAGCACGGCACCGGCGATCGCGTAGAACACAAGTCCCCTTCTCGGGATCGCGGCAACGGCGCACGCGAAGACGAGGAGGGCAACGACCTTGGCGGTCGCAGGTGCACGGTGCAGGACGCCGTCGCCGTGGACGTAGAGCGCATGCGCGTGCGGAAGCCTCACGGCGCCACCCCCGTACGGTCGGCGTCGAGACCGTGCACGCTCGCGACGCGTTCGAGGCCGTCGGGTTGACGAGACGCGTGCGGCACGACGACAACGAAGAGGAAGGCGGACACCATCGCACCGACCGCCACCAGACCCCACGCCGGCCTCCTGCCCAACCCGGCTCGACTCGGGTGAGTGATTCCCGCGCGTCGGGCCGCGTACACCAGGTCGGGCCGGCTCGCGAGAACCGCCGTGACGAGCGCTGCGGTCGCAAGCCCCTCGGCAATCCCGATGATCGCGTGGACCCCCACCATCGCGCCGAGCACCGTGGTCGCGGGGACGGCGCCGCCGCCATCGATGGCGTACTCGGCGGCGAAGCCCGCCGACGCGGCAACGACAGACAGCCATCCGGCGAACGCGGCCGCCGCCACGAGGATTCCCGGGCGCCGGGGCGCGAGTCGGGAGACGAGCGCCACGATGCCCCACGTGATGAGGACCGCGAGGACCCCCATGTTGAGCACGTTGAGTCCGAGCGCGGTGATCCCGCCGTCGGCGAACGCGAGCGCCTGAATACCGATCACGACGGACATCACCACGAGGCCGAGCCGTGGCCCGAGGAGCACCGTCACGAGAGCGGCCCCGATGACGTGCCCCGAGGTACCTGCGCCGATGGGGAAGTTGAGCATCTGCACCACGAGGAGGAACGCCGCCGACACCCCGGCCAACGGAATCTCAGGCCCCCGAAGCGAACGCCCGGCCTGGCGCGTCGCGACGGTCACCGCGCCGACGGATAGCATTCCCGCACCCACCGAGGTGGGGAGGCCAATGTATCCGTCGGGAATGTGCACCGCGGCCTCCTAGGAGAGCACCGCGGCCGGCGCCGGATGCCCAAGGCTATTGACCATCGCCAGTTGTCGAACGGTGACGTCGCGGAGCGCCCGGAGGCGGGACTCGTCGAGCCGCTCGCACACCCAATCCCAGTGAAGGGAGCACCAGTCTCCGGGCGCGAGATTTCCCGCGAGGCCCAGGCCGTCCAATCCGACGATGGCGCGCTCGACGCTGGACTCCCCGAGGATCAGCTGCCCGCCCGTCCACTCGAGGCGACGCGATCGCACGAGAGCCTCCTCTCCCATCACCTCGACGACCTGGCCCCATCGGATCCGGCACCGGTCGAGCACTCGTAGCGGCTCGTCCACGTGTCCCTCCCGCAGAAGCCCGAGCCACGGGTACACGGCGAAGACGTGGAAGCTGTGGTGCGGGACGGCGCCAGCGGGGATGGTCTCCGCGAGGTTGTCCCACGATCCGGCCGCCCTCTTCTTGAAGCGAGCCTCAAGCGAGTCGCCCATGAGGCGGGGGCCAACGCCGTTCAGCAGTCGATTGCCGATCCAGTAGGCCTCGACGACGCGCTCGTCGAGCGGGTCGGCGATGCCAGCGGCATCGGCGATCAGTTCGAGGTACGGCCAGGCGCCCTCGAACCCTTTCGCGAGTTGCCGCAGGCCTCCGTCGGCCGCGCCGGCCGATACCTGCTCGAGCAACTGCTCCGGGCTAGCCGGACCGCAGTAACCCAGCTGGTTCGGCGGGTACGCGTACCGGCTAAAGAGGAGGACGCCGTCGGCCATCGCTCGCCCCTACGAACGGGCCCCTGCGGCGAGCGCTAGGGCGCCCTCGGGCCGGTTTCGCCACATCTGGAAAACCAACGTCGCCGTTCCGGCGAGGATGAGTCCGTGCCACGGAAGCGTGGGCGCGAGGTTCACTCCGCGCAGCGCTCCCGAGAGGGCCGCCGTCACGAGAGCGCCTGCGACCAGCACTGCGGTGACGTCGACGGCTTGGGCCCGCGCGAGCGCGTGGTGCCACGTGGCGACGTATCCGGCGAGAAGCAGCCCCGTCGACGCAACCCAGCCCCACTGGACCGCGGAGGTCGGGACGATCTGCCCGATGGTTCCCGTGGCCGCAGACCACGCGAGAAGAACGACCGCACCGCCCGCCATACGAGCGATGGACAACGTCCACGGCGTGACGTCCGCCAGCATGCGCTTGGAGATGACGACCTCGACCGACCACAGGAGCGTCGCCGCGAGGATCATCATCGCGCCGCCGTCCGTGAAGACGGCGAGGATCCCGGAGAGTCCTCCATTGAGGCCGACCTGACCTGCGATGAGCAACGTGATCGCGAGGTAATGAACCCAGGAGAGCTTCTCGCGAAGCACGACGACCGCGAGTATCGCCACCCAGATCACGAGACTCTTGTGGAGGAACGCCGATTGCGTGGCGCTCGCGCGGGCCAGGCCCTCGAAGAAGAGGACGAACGGCACGCTGCCTCCGACAATCGCGACGGCGCCGAGCGCGACCCAGCCTCGCGGGCGACGTGGTCGCGTCAGCGGCGTGCCTCGACGCGCGAGGACGGAGACGATCGCCACCAACACCAGGGCCGCGACGATGTTCTTCGCCGTGGTGTAGACGGCGGCGCTACCGTACGCCCGCACTCCGTTCGAGTTGACGAAGATGGCGACGCCGCTAATGCACGCGGTGGCGAGCGCGAGAAGCACTCCGGTGCGGCGGGTTCGAGTCATGATGAGACCTCCGTAGTTCGGGTGGTGCGGATGTTCTGGGCGTCGGCGGCCTCGTCCTCGGAGATTCGTCCGAGCGCGAAGCCTGAGTGGCAGACGAGCCAATCGCCGACGGCGACGTCGTCGGAGAGCGTGAGGAGCAGGACTTCCTGAACGCGTTGCGGCCCCCGGACGAAGGCGCGACCGCCGGGACGGACCTCCGTCACCTCGCACACCTCGCCCAGGCACATCAGACGGCCTCCGCAAGGTTCTCGGTCGCCGTGCGCCGGACAACCGCGACCGCGTCGGCGATCGCCGCTTCGACAGCGGGGCTTCGGTCCGCGCCTTGCTCGAACGTCGCCGCCTCGACTCCCACGAGCGTGACGCGGCGGGGAAGCCGTCCGAGCGTTCGCGCGAGCTCCACGGCGGTCGCGAGCCCGAACGCGTGCGTTCCCCCGCGTCCGGTCTCCGCCCACGTTTCCGGGGCGAGGGCCTGCTCGCCGGTTCCGACCTCGAGGACGGTCAGGGTGCCCGCCGGTTTGCCGGAGAGCACGGCGTCGATCACGAGGGTCGCGTCGACGTCGTGCCACAGGTGCATCAGCGAGGTGGGATCCTCGTGGATCGCGACCGTCACCCCTGGCAGGTGCTCGCGCGCGACGGCTTCCGCGATCGCAGGGCCGACGGTGTCGTCCCCCTGGTCGGGGCTTCCGAGGCCGACGACGAGCAGCTCGCCACGGGGCGCGGCCGCGGGAGTCATGACCGTTCGATCCTGAGATCGAGGAAGTGGGTCGAGCACGAGATGCACGGGTCGTAGTTGCGGATCGCGTGCTCGCACCGGTGCGTGAGCGCGTGGTCATCGAGGTCCACCCACTGCTGCGCTGCCGTCTTGAGGTCGAGTTCGATCGACGGCTGGTTCTGCGACGTCGGGGGCACGATCTGTGCGTCCTCTATGAGCCCGTTCTCGTCCGTGATGTAGCGGTGGAAGATGATGCCTCGAGGTGCCTCGGAGGCTCCCATGCCCTCACCCTTTGCAGGGCCGACGGGGACGGAAGGCGCCGCCCCGTCCTTCCACTCGTCGATGATCCGGATTGCCTCCTCGTACGCGTACGCCATTTCGACGGCGCGCACGATGATCGACTTGAACTGGTTGCGACAGGTCTTCTCGAGGCCCGCAGCGAGCGCGGCCTCCTTGCACCGGTCGCTCAACTGCTCGAAATTCAGGGTGTATCGAGCGAGTGGGCCCACCATGTACATCCCGCCGTCGAAGCTCGCATGAAGCGCCGTCGAGTGCTCGACGTGGAACTCCTTGATGTGCTCGGGGAATTCGCTCGGCGGGAACGTGACTCCGGACGTGGACACGACGGTCCCGCGCTCGATCGCGTAGTAGTCGGGGTGACGGAGTGCGACGTACTCGTACGGCTGCTCCATGTCAGGGAAGTCGAAGGTCGAGACGAGTTTCACGGTCTCGAACGACTCCTCAAGCCCGCGCTCAAGGGCGGGCCGCAGTTTCATCATGTCCGCCTTCGTCGGGAAGCGGTAGAAGCCACCGACCTTGACGTTGACGGGGTGAATGGAGCGCCCGCCGACGAGATCCATCAGGTCGTTGCCCGTCTTCTTGAGTCGCAACGCCATCTCCACAACGGGACCGTGGTCGGCCGCCATCTCGATGACGGAGTCGTATCCAAGGAAGTCGGGCGCGTGGAGCATGAAGATGTGGAGCGCGTGGCTCTCGATCCACTCGCCGCAGTACAGGAGTCGGCGCATTGCTTGGATCTCGGGCGTCGTGACCGCCCCCGCGATCGATTCGATCGCCTCGACCGATGCCGTCTGGTACGCGACCGGGCAGATACCGCAGATACGCGCCGTGATGTCCGGCGGCTCCGTGTACTTGCGGCCGCGCAGGAACGCCTCGTAGAAGCGAGGCGGTTCGAAGATGTTCAGCTTGACCGACTCGACCACGCCGTCCTTGATGGCGATATGCATCCCGCCCTCGCCCTCGACCCTGGCGAGCATCCCGACCTGGAGGACCTGGCTTCCGTCCTTGAGCTGGTGCGTCATTTCGCGACCCCCTGCTTCGCTGAACTCGATGCCTTCTCATGACGTTCGGACTCGGCCTTGAAGGCATCGGCGTCCGCGTTGAAGGTGCGGTACACCCGCATGATGTCCGCGTCGCTCATGCCGAGTTCGGTGAGCTGTGCGGCAAGCGCCGCCGTATTCGGAGTGTCCTGCGGCCCGAAGCATCCGTAGCACCCGCGCGCGAAGGACGGGCATAGCGCGTTGCACCCCGCCTGCGTGACGGGGCCGAGGCACGGAATCCCGTTCGCGACGGCGACGCACGTATTTCCTCGACGCTTGCACTCGACGCATACCGAGTACGTCGGGATCCTGGGCTTGCGTCCCTGGATGTACGCGGCGAGCACCTCGACGAGCTGGTGTCTGTCAATCGGGCACCCACGGAGTTCGAAGTCGACGTTGATGTGATCGCCGATGGCGGTCGACGTGTCTAGCGTCGAGAGGTACTCGGGGTGGGCGTACACGATCGATCGGAACTCGTCGACGTCTCCCCAGTTACGGAGGGCCTGAATTCCGCCAGCTGTGGCGCAGGCGCCGATGGTGATGACGATTCCGGACTTCTCGCGAATCTCGTGGATCCGTTCGGCGTCCTCAGGCGTTGTGATGGATCCCTCGACAAGCGACACCTCGTAGGGGCCTTCGACGAAGGCTCGCGTGGCCTCGGGGAAGTAGGCGATGTGGACGGCGCCGACGATCGACAGCAACTCGTCCTCGCAGTTGAGCAGGCTGAGTTGGCAGCCATCGCACGAGGCGAACTTCCATACGGCGAGTTTGGGCAGGGGCGCGTCGGACATATCAGAGCTCCCACTTCTGCATCAGGGGAGCGAGAACCTCGTACGTCTGGACGGGACCGTCCAGGCAGATGAAGTGCTCGCGTAGTTGGCAGTGGCCGCACAGACCGATGCCGCATTTCATGCTGCGTTCCATGGACAGTCGGATCGTGCCTGCAGGGACGCCGCGTTGGCGCAACTCGTTCGCCGAGGCGCGCATCATCACCTCGGGTCCGCAGATCAGCGCGAGCGTGTGCGACGGGTCGAACGATGCGCGGCCGATGAGCTGAGTGACGAAGCCGACGCGACCCTTCCAACCGTGCGGCCCGTTGTCGACCGTGACCTCGACGTCGATTCCCTGACGGTCCGCCCACTTGCGTAGCTGGTCGCCAAAGAGGATGTCCTCGGGGGTGCGGGCTCCGTACAGGAGCACGACGCGGTTGTACTGGTCGCGCTCGGCAAGCAGTTCGAGGATGGCGGGACGAAGCGGGGCGAGGCCGATGCCGCCGGTAATGATGACGACGTCGCCGCCTTTTCCGTCTGTCACGTCCCAACTCGTTCCGAACGGGCCGCGAACGCCGACCTGGGATCCGGGTTGAGCGCTCACGAGAGCCTTCGATACGCCCCCGACCTGCCGGATCGTATGAATGAGCGGGCCATCCTCGACGGGGCTTCCGCTAATGGAGATGGGTATCTCCCCGACGCCGAAGGCCTGCAGCATCGTGAACTGGCCGGCCTTGAACCTGAGCGGCACGCCGTCGGTCGGCTCAAGCTCGAGCGTGTACGTGTCGTGGATGTCCTGGTGGACGGAAAGCACGGTGAACGTGCGAGGCACCATCGGATCGGCGGGGGCTCCCTTCGCCCGAGCTTTCGTCGCTGGCATCTCAGCTACCTGCCGTCCCATACAGGTCGAGCAGACGCATACGCGCCGCCTCGAGTCGCTCATACATCACGACGGTCACCCGCTTCATCAGGGCGTAGCCGACGGCCGGGTCGTCTTCGCATTTGCCTCGCAAGCACTCGCCGTCGAAGGCCACGGCGCTCGTCTCCTCCGACGCTGTCGCGTCGAAGAGCCATTTGTACGGCGGTACGAGCCACGTCCAGCCCACGACGTCCCCCGCGTCGGCGGTATCGAAGATCATCCCGCCGCCTGCGGGGTTGTGCACCTGGATGGCGATGCGACCCTTGCGAACCACGTAGAAGGCGTCGGCCTTCTCGCCCTCCTTGAAGACGATTTCGCCATCTTTGAAGTGAACGTTGCGCGCACACCCGGCGAGAAACTCGACAAGGTCGGGTTCGAGGCCTTTGAAGAACGGGTGCTCGGGAAGGTAGTCCTTGATCTCCTTGATCGTGCTCATGTCCCTGCTCCTACTTCCTCGCCGATGAGGGCGTCCCGCGGAGGGCGGCAGCCTCCGCGGTGATGTCGATACCTACGGGACACCACGTGATGCAGCGGCCGCAGCCGACGCATCCCGTCATGCCGAACTGGTCCTCCCACGAGGCGAGCTTGTGGGTGATCCATTGGCGGTAACGCGAGCGCGAACTCTCGCGGACGCTGCCGCCGTGGATGTACGAAAACTCCTCCGAGAAGCACGAGTCCCACACGCGGTGGCGCGCGGCTTCATTACCGGTCAAGTCGCTGACGTCCTCGACGGATGTGCAGAAGCACGTGGGACACACGAGCGTGCAGTTCGTGCACGACAGGCATCGCGAGGCGACGTCGTCCCAGTGCGAGCTCTCTGCGCTCGCGTACATGAGGTACTTCAGTCCGTCGGTGTTGAGGTCGCGGCCCATGTTGAGGGCGGCGTCCTTGGCGATGTCATCCGCGGCGGTCTGCTGCTCGGGCGTCGCGGTCTTCGCGCCGATCGCGTCAAGCACCTCGGCGCCGCGGTCACTTCCCACGTCGACGACGAAGGTATGCGAGGTGGGCTTGATGACTTCGGTGAGGCTGAGGTCGTATCCCTCCGACGGCCGCGGTCCGGCGCCGACGGACGCGCAGAAACACGTACCGGCCGGGGTTCCACACGTGACCGAGACGACGAACGCGTCCTTGCGTCGCTCGGAGTAGTGCGCGTCCGAAAACGCGCGGCTCGTGAGGACGACATCGTGAATCGCGATCGCCTTCAGGTCGCAGCCTCGAATACCGAAGAGTGCATATGGCGCGGCGTCGTCCGCAGGTGCGGGCTCAACCGTGAACGCCCCCTGTTCGTCGCGCTTGCCACGCCACAGAAGCTCTTCCGCTGGAAAGAGGATCGGCTTCATGGACTGTGCGCCCGCCGCGTAACCGAAGAAGGCGTCGTCGGCCCGTTCGGTTAGCCGGTAGTGTGCCGCGTCCTGGTCGTCGCCCACTCCGCGCGGTAGTTGGTCGATGGATTCGATGGGCGCATTGACGATGGCACCGTCCCGGACGGTGGGAGCGATCACGGTGAATCCGCGCTCCCGAAGTTCGATGATGAGCGCGCCCAGCCCCTCGACATCGAGGATTCGGGTGGTGATGGTCATTCGCCGCCTCCGATGCTGGCTCCCACGATTCACGGTAAGGCTGGGGTTACCTTCCCCATTGGGACCTAAGTCACTTTCCGATTAAGGAACCTTAAAGGTTGCGTAATTCACGAATGCCCCTGCGCCACCGTTCTCCTCGATAGAATTGCCCTACGCACACACAATCCAGGAGCCCCCGTGTCCCCTACTCGTCCAACGGCGAGGCGCGCTTTCGCGCTCGCCGCGACCCTTCTCGTCCTCGCGGGCCTCTCCGCCTGCGCGCAACCGTCCTCCGAAGCCCCGTACACGATCACCGATACGTGGGTGAAGAGCGTCGACTCCGGAATGACCGCCGCCTTCGGCGTCCTCACCAACAACACGTCGTCTACCGTGACCGTCGTCTCCGCCGAGACGTCCTCCGCCAGCAAAGTTGAGCTACACGAGGTCGTCATGGGCGACGACGGCGCGATGGTCATGCAACCGAAGCCCGGCGGCTTCGAGATCGCCCCGCACGAAAGCCTGACGCTTCAGCCGGGCGGATTCCACATCATGCTGATGGGCGTGACCGAGCCGATAGTCGCGGGCGACACCGTGACCATCACGCTCACGTTCTCCGACGACTCCACCCTGACGTTCGACGCGATCGCGAAGGATTTCGCCGGTGGCAACGAGACGTACACCGGAGGCGGCACGATGGGCGCAGCGACGTCGCCGACCCCCGACGCCGCCTCCTGACGGCGCCATGGCAGGCAAAGCGCGGGACCGCGGCGAGTCCGACGTCGCCGCGGACGGCCCGAGTAGGCGCGGCTTCCTCTACGGAGGAGCCGCCCTCGGACTCGGAGCGGTCGCTGGCGCTGCCGCCGAGCGGCAGGGGCTGATACCAGGCTTCGCCGCGCCTCCACGCCCCGACGCGGCGGGCCTGAACGGCGCCTCGACTGTGCCGTTCTTCGGCGTCCACCAGGCGGGCGTCGAGACCCCGCCTCCTGCTTTCGCGACCTACTTCGCGTTCGACCTCAAGCCCGACGTCGATCGTGCCGCCCTGGCGCGAATGATGCGCGTCCTCAGCGACGACGCCCGTCGCCTCATGGCGGGCGAACCCGCGCTCGCAGACCTCGAACCGGAGCTCGCCGCTCGGCCCGCGAACCTCGCGGTGACGTTCGGGTTCGGACGGGAGTTCGTTCGCCGCGCCAACCCGACGGCGGTCCCGACCTGGCTCGGCTCGCTGCCGCCGCTCGGAATCGATCGACTCGAGGCTCGGTGGAACGACGGCGATCTTCTCGTTGCAATCGGTGGCGACGACGCCATGACCATCGCGCACGCCGGCCGGTTGATCCGCCGCGATACGGACCGCTTCGCGAGCCTTCGGTGGCGTCAAGCCGGATTCCGACGGAGCTACGGAACCGATCCTGCTGGCCACACCATGCGCAACCTCTTCGGCCAGGTGGACGGCACGGTGAATCCGACCCCGGGCACCGCGGACTTCGCGAAGGTGGTGTGGGCGAGCGCTCCCGGCTGGCTCGCAGGAGGAACGTCGATGGTGCTTCGGCGCATTCGCATGGACCTCGACAACTGGGACAAGGTGGACCGGGTGGGTCGCGAAAACACCATCGGCCGTCGCCTGTCGGACGGCGCTCCCATCACGGGGGAGCGCGAAAGCGACATCCCCGATCTCGACGCGGTCGACTCGATCGGGTTTCCCGTGATCAACTCCGCCGCGCACGTTCGACGCGCCCACGGCGCGACACCGGAGGAGCGCTTTCTCCGCCGCCCCTATACGTACGACGAGACGCCACCCGAAGGCCAGCTCTCCGACGTCGGCCTGCTCTTCGCCACGTTCCAGGCGGACGTCAATCGTCAGTACGTCCCCGTGCAGCGGCGACTCGACGAGGCGGATCTGCTCAACACGTGGACCACGCCCGTGGGATCCGCGGTGTTCGCGATCCCGCCCGGCTGCGCCGAGGGCGGCTTCGTGGGTGAGACGCTCCTGGGCTAGGAGGGCGACTCCGCCGCCGGAATGCGTACGGTGACCTCAAGACCGCCACCCTTACGCGGCGTCGCCTCCGCCGAGCCCCCGTGGGCCTCCGCGACTCGCCGAATGATCGGGAGCCCCAGCCCGTGACCGTCGCGTTCGCTACGCGCCTCGCCGCGCTCGAAGCGTTCGAACAGGCGGGGAACATCGGAGCGGGCAACCTTCGGCCCGGTGTTCGACACCGTGACCGTCGCGAAGCCGTTACGCACGCCCGTCGCGCACGCGATACGACCGTCCGTGTCGACGTTGTACTTGACCGCGTTGTCTAGTGCGTTGTCGACGAGCCGACCGAGCAATACAGGGTCGCCGTCGATCGGCGCGTCGGCGAGGTCGAGCTCGATCTCTATCCCTGCGCGCGCGGCCCTGTCCGCGATCGCACTCACGGAGGCGGCTGCGAGGTCCGCAAGGTCCACGCGCTCGTGGAGGTAGTCGACGTCGTCCGCGCGGGCAAGGGTGAGTAGCGAGTTGACGAGCGACTCGGAACGGTTCACCTGCGCCCGGACCTCCTGGGCGAAGTCCCGCGTGTAGCCGCGCACGCGCCCCCGCTCCAGAGTGTTGTCGGCCATCGCACCGAGCACCGCAAGCGGCGTACGCAACTCGTGGGACGCGTCCGCAGCAAACCGCTGACGCGCGTCGAACGCAGACTCGAGCCGGTCGAGCATGCCGTTGAACGCCGTCTTGAGCCGCCTGAACTCATCGTCCGGACCATCGGCAGGGAGTCGGCGGTGAAGGCTCGAAGCCGAAAGGGCGTTCGCCTCGCCGACGACCTCGTCGATCGGCCGAAGAACACGGCCCGCGAGCCACCACGACAACGGAATCGCAATTAGCGCAACGAACGCGAATGCGAGGATCGAGATACGCAGGAGGTCGTGCAGGACGTTCTGGCGCGCCTGCTCCTGGACGTCGTGAATGGCGATCGCGATTTCGTCGTTCGGTCCCCCGACGACGAAGAGGTCACCTTGGCCCTGACCCTGTCCCTCGTGCGGGATCCGGGGCGGAATATCGGGGACTGTGACGCCGGCCTCCGTGAGCGCATCGCGAAAAACCTGGGCGCGCGCCTCGGCCTCGGCGGCCGGGGTCGTCTTCGCCGCCATGAAGGAATATGCAGTCGCGACGAGGACGGCGGCAAGGACGGTGAAGAGCACGGCAAATAGCACGGTGATCTTCAGGCGAACGGTGAATCTCACGCTTCTCCCTCGGGAACGAGCCGGTAGCCCCGGCCTTTGACCGTCACGATGAGGCCCGGCTCGCCGAGTTTGCGACGCAGGGTGACCATCGTGACGCGGACGGCGTTCGTGAACGGGTTGGCGTACTCGTCCCACACCTTCTCCAGCAACTGCTCGGCAGAGACGAGCCTCCCCGGCTGCGCTGCCAACACCTCGAGGACGGCGAACTCCTTGAGCGACAACGAGATCGGCCGCCCGTCCCGGGTGACCTTCTGGGCGTTGGGATCGACGACAAGCGACCCGACGGTGAGTATCGGATCTGTGGCGACCTCGGACCGCCGCGCGAGCGAGCGAATCCGCGCCACGAGCTCCGCCATAGCGAAAGGCTTGGAGAGATAGTCGTCCGCGCCGATGTGAAGCCCCGTGACGACGTCGTCGATGCCGCGCGCCGCCGTCAGCATAAGGATGCGCGGCGAGGGTTCCATCGCTACGAGTCTGCGGCAGACGTCGTCGCCGTGGATTCCGGGAAGGTCTCGGTCGAGGACGACGACGTCGTAGTCCGTCCCGTCCACCTTGGCGAGGGCTTCGACGCCGTCGCCGACAACGTCGACGGCCATCCGTTCGCGACGAAGGCGCAAGGCGACCTCACGTGCGAGGGCCGCGTGGTCCTCGACGACGAGTATGCGCACGGATGCCTCCTCCCGTTATCGTCCTACGTCACGATGACGTTGTCGCCCTCCGCCAACCCTGGCGCGTCGACGGCGGTCTTCTGGCTTGCCGTCGCGACAACGGTGACGGGAACGTCCGTTCGCGATCCGTCCCGAACGACCCTAACCACGGTCGTTCCATCGTCGCGCTTCACGAGCGCCGTCGAGGGCACGAGCAGCGCTCCCGTCGCGAGAGGCACCGACGCCTTGACGGTGACGTCGACCTTGTCACCAAGGCCCGCGACGGCCTCGGAGAGAAGCGCTCGGGCGCCATATGCGCTGGTCGTCGAGTCAAGGCCCGAGGAGACGGAGACGATCGTCGCCGCGACGCTCGTACCATCGGGCAATCGGACGGTAACGTCCTGCCCGTCGGCGACGGATGCACGATCTGCGGGATCCACGGAGAACGTCGCGACCCGCGCCGTATCACTCACGGTCATCACGGTGTCGCCCGCGCTCACCGCGTCCCCCACCGCAAGCGCGACGTCCGTCACGATGACCTCGGCCGGCCGCATCACCACCGCCTGGAACGGAAATGCCGACGTGAGAGGTAACCCGTACGTCGTCTCGAAATCCTGGACCATGGCGGCCGTGGTCGACCAGTACGAGGTATCGACGATTACCTTCTTCTTCCAGTTGTAGCCGAGGGCCTGGAGCGCCTTCTCGATCGCGAGAACGTCCGACCCCGTGTCGCCCGCCTCAAGGGGACGCCAGAGGACGGCGCTTCCTTCCAGGAAGACCACCGGCACGTTGTTCACGCGGTACATCACGTCACCGCTTTTCAGGACGGACGACGCGGGGGCCACCCACGTCACGATCCCTCCGGACGCGACCGGGGCGGCTCCCCTCGCCGAGGTTGTCGACGATTCGGCTTGGTAGACGACGGGAAAGGCGGCGTCGTATGTCAGGACCCCAGGAAACGACACCGATTCCGTCAAATCGCCTCGCGTCACCGCAGACGTCTGATACGTCGGGCTTGCGCTGACGTCGCTCGCGGGGGTCGAGCATCCCGTGAGCAGGGCAAGTGCAACGAGTACCCCTGCCCACGCGGTGGGGCGCGCTGAGCCGCGCCCCACCGCACCCTGAGTGGTACCGACTCGCCGGATACGTAGGTGTTCCATCACGTCACGACCTCAAAGCTTCGGTGGGGGACAGTTGGGAGGCACGCACCGCGGGATACAGCCCCGCGACGGCTCCGATCGCGAGCGCGCTGACGATTCCGCCGATGATCGCGACCATAGGAAGAACGACGCGCCAGCCTTGGCTGAGGGCGTAGACGGCGGTCACCGCCGAGCCCAGTCCCACGCCAGCGAGCCCGCCCATGCCAGCGAGCGCTAGCGCCTCGAGCAGGAACTGGCCGCGAATGTGCCGCTTCGTCGCGCCGAGGGCGCGGCGAAGGCCAATCTCGCCGCGGCGCTCCATCACTCCGATCACCATGACGTTGGCGATGCCGACGCCGCCGACGAGCAGCGCGACCGCGCCAAGCCCGAGGAAGAGCGACGTGAACGCAGAGTCCGCCGCGAGCTGGGCCTGTAGCGCATCGGACGGCCGGCTCACCTCGACCTCCTCCGGATTCTCCGGGTCCGCGGTCGCTCCGAGTACGCCGCGCACATCCTCGACGTAGCGGGGGTCCGTCTGCACGTAGATGGTGCTGGGGTTGAGATCCGCACCGAGGTACGTCGATGCCGCACCCATGCCGATCAGTGCGGAGCGGTCGAGATCTGCGGCGAGGGGGAACGGCCGGAGAATACCGACGACCGTGAACCACTGGTCGCCCACGAGGATCTGTTGACCGTCGCCTACGTCGGAGATTCCGAGGCGCTCCGCTGCTACCGCGCCCAGCACGACGACCGGAAAGTCCGCCGTCGCGTCGTTGAGCCACTCGCCGACCGCGACGGACGAGTTGAGCGTCGTCAAGAGCGAGAGGTCAACGGCGGCTACCTGGAGGCCACCGGTCGCTTCGGGGTTGACCTCGGAGTTGCGCAGCACCGTAGAGCCGAGCGTGACGACTCCCGTGACGGACTCGATGGGGCCGATACGCGCGATCGACGAGGCCGCTTCCTCGGGTAGCGTCGCGTCGCCCGCGCCAAACCCGCTGCCCGCCTGGACCGTCAGGAGGTTCGTGCCGAGATCCGCGATCTGCGCCTCGAGATCCGCGCGGCTCGATTCGCTCAGACCCAGAACGGCGACCATCGCGGCGATACCGATCGTCACGCCAAGCGCACTGAGGGCCGTTCGGACGGGGCGCTGCCCGAGCGAGCCAAGCCCGGCTCGGAGAAGCTCCGCGAACCGAACCTTGCTTGTCCCGATCTCGTACGATCCGTCGTCGTCGCGAGCGCGACGCGCCACCGCGAGGCTCATCGGGTCGCCACCGCCTTCGCGCGCTCGTCGCTCTCGATTCGTCCGTCCCGAATATGGATCTGTCGGGGCAACGTGGCCGCGAGGTCTCGGTCGTGGGTGATGATCACGATCGTGGCGCCCTCCGCGTGAAGGTCGCGGAAGAGATCCATCGTTGCGGCCCCGGTTGCGGAGTCAAGGTTTCCCGTCGGTTCGTCCGCGAGGATGATCGCAGGGCGGTTAACGAGGGCGCGGGCGATGGCGACGCGCTGCTGCTCGCCGCCCGAGAGTTCGGTTGGCCGATGCTCGACGCGATGCCCCAGGCCGACGCGATGAAGAGCCTCGAAGGCACGGAAGCGGCGCTCGAGCGGACCGGCTCCCGTATAGAGAAGCCCGGTGGCGACGTTGTCGAGCGCCGTCATGCTCTCGACGAGGAAGAACTGCTGGAACACGAAGCCGATCAGCCTGCTTCGCGCCGCGGAGAGCCGTTTGTCTGACAGCGCAGAGACCTCGTGGCCAGCGATACGGACCGCGCCCGACGTGGGGCGATCCAGGGTGCCGACAACGTGAAGGAGCGTGGACTTTCCCGAGCCCGAGGGGCCGACGACGCCGACGAGCTCGCCCTGCCCCACCGTCAGGGTCACGCCGTCGAGCGCACGCACCGGAGGGTGACCGGGGTAGACCTTCGTGACCTCGTCAAGCTCGAGGACGGCCTGGGGGGCGCTCACGCGGGCACCAAGACCATGTCGCCCGCGGCGACGTTCCCCGTCACCTGGACCCAGCCGTCCGAGAAGACGCCGGTCTCGACCGCGACGTACGTCGCCGTGCCGTCGGCTCCTTGAACCTGAACGGCGTACCCTCCCTCAGCGAGCGCCACGAGGGCGCGCACAGGAACCATCGTCGCGGCCGTCACGGTCTCGCTTGGCACCGATACCGTCACAGGGCCCTCGACCAGTCCGCCGTCCGGCGGATCGGTGATCGCGACGGTGACCTCGACGTACAGGTCGGAGTTAGGGTTCTGTGAGACCCGTTTGGCCGTTTGCCCAACGGTATCGACCGAGCCGTCGACGACCGTTCCGTCCGCAAGCTCAACCTGGACGGGCAGGCCCTCGGTGAACAGAGACTGGTCCGACGTCGAGACCTGAAGCGACACAGTCTGGGTCGGAGATGACGTCGAGGTCACGCCGTGATCGCCGACGACCGCGTCCGCCACATCGTCGATCACGGCGACGGAGAGTACGGCGGTGCCGCTGGTCGCGACCGTGCCACGGGTGACGGCGGAGTCGACGCGTACGACGCCGGGAAGATAGACGGCCTCGGTAGCGTCGAACGTCGTGTCCGGGTCGGAAAAGCCCATCGCGGTCTCCCACGCCTTGACCGCGAGACCCGTGTTGTAAGTGAAGTCCTCGTCGACCGTCATGTTGCCGTCCGCCGTGTAGCCCAGCGCGGCAAGGTTCGTTTCGAGTTGAAGGATGTCGGGGCCGTCGGCAGACCGGCTGTTGAGACTGCGCCAGATCGGCAGGTCTCCATAGAACAGGATGACCGGATTGGAGTCGATCCGGTAAAGAACAGATCCTCGCTTCAGGTCCGAGCCCTCATCGCTTATCGCCGTGACGACGCCCGCTGACGCGGCGCCCACATCGACGGTCGATCCATACCCGAGAGTTCCCGCGAAATCCGTGAAGAGGTTCACGTCGCGCTGTTCGACCGCGACCGGTTCGAGCGACACGGTGAGGTTGGTGGCCCCGCCGGAATCCGCGGCAGCGATCGCGAATCCGGCCGAGGCCAACCCCGCTCCGGCCACAAGGCCGGCGGCTCCTATGAGTACCAGGGTTCGCCGGAAGTGGCGGCCCCTAGCATCGACGACGTCAGCGAGCTGTTCGAGCGTCGTGTCGCCCGTGGCGACGAGGCCCCGCCCGGACACCTAGTTACCTCCGTTTGCGGGTGTCGCGGCGGTGCCGAGGCCGAGGCTCGACATGGCGTCCTGAATCACGGATCCGCACACGTCGTTGGCGGCGATCCAGGCGGGATCGTTAGCGTCCTGCCCCAGGATCTCCGCGAAGCGGTCCGTGGGGTCGCCTCCGCCCTGGAACTGTCCCGCGGCCGGGGCGGCACCGCCGTCGGGCGCCGCCGTAGGAGCGACATCCGACCCGCCCGGTCCGGTCCCTTCGCCCCGGAGTCCGGGACCGTCGAACGTGATGTCGCCGACGTCCAGACCCTGGTCCCGCAGGCACTGCGTGTACTGGAGCATGGCGTCCTGCATCGCGGTCGAGTCAAACGCTCCGCCGCGAGGACCCCCGCCGAAAGAGAACCCCGTCATGAGGTCGCCACATGCGGTCATCGCGTCCCTGAAGCTTGTGTCACCCGGGTTGAAGCCTCCATCCTGCGAACGCTGGAACGCACCCTCGAACGACGGGTTGCCGTTCGCGTCGACCGTAGGATCGGGAAAGTCGACGCCGTTGTCGCGCATGCACTGCGCGAACGCGAGAGCCTGTTCCTCAGCGTTCTGCGTCGAGGCGTTGGTGGTGGCGGTGGGGTTGTCGGCGTTCGCGAGGTGCGCGATGCCCGCGTCGCCCGAGGCGCCGCATCCTGCAAGCGCCGCAACGCCGGCGATAGCGACCGCCGCCCGTGCCATGGTCTGTACTCTCATCATCCGCTCGCTCTCATGCGGGGCATACGTCCCCCGATTCGGTTACGGGCCTGACGCTATGCGGAGGCGCGTTCAGCGAACGTAAGGATGTTCCTGCCCGACGGGCGAGAGGCTATTCGTCCAGCATTTCGCGCGGCTCGTACGGCCCCTGGGCCTCGAGCGCCTCAGCCAACTCCACGCCGGAGCCAACCACGACGGTCTTGTCGCGCCCCTCGGGGGGAAGTCCCGGGATGAGGGCGGCATCGGCGACGATGGGCGTCCCGCCAACGGGGATGATGGCCGCGCCGTTCGCGCGCGCAATCGCGACGACGAGTTCCCAGATCTCCACACCCGTCGCGCCGACGACGGCGAGGCCTCCGTCGTCCCCGTACCCCCAGATCTCGGCCCCGCCGTCCTGCATCAGTACGGAAGCGACCCCGGTGCGCGTGGCCAGAACGAAGGGCGCCACGAGCGATTCGACGGACGCGTGGCGAAGGAAAACCGGCGAGCCATTCTCGAAGGCCTGAATGAACACGTCGCGCGACATGGGCGACCTCCTGCGCCGAGGCTATACCTGAGTATTGGTCGCCGTCCCGGGCAGGTCAACGTGGGCGCTACACATCTCGGATGTACCGGACTTCTTGGACCGGAATCCCGGCCAAATACTCCGTTTGCTCGGCTCCGTCGTATGTCCACCCGTGCCGTTCGTAGAACGCGCGCGCCGTCGCGTTCGTCGGGAGAACCCACAAAACAAGCGCGCGAAACCCCGACGCGGACGCGGTCTCGATGATCGCCTCGTGGAGCGCGTGCCCGTATCCGCGGCCCGTCCACTTCGGGTCGACGTAGATCCTCAGGAGCTGCCCGATCTGGGACACCGGGCCGGCCACGCCCCGAGCGGAATCGGCGCGCGCGAGGCCGAGGACCGCAAAACCAACGACCTTCCGCACGGGCCCCCGCCCACCTTCGACGACAAGGAACGTCTGATCGGCGTCGTCGGCCGTCATGGCGCGGATCACGTCCGCCGCGAGTTCCCGGGGGTCGCGAGCCGCGAGGAGTTCCTCGGAAAGCAATGCCGCATACGCGTGGCGCCAGGATCGGGAGTGGATGGCCGCGATCAGCCGTGCATCTGCGACGGACGCTCGGCGCACCGCCGAGGCGGCGACCCGATGCCCGTCCCCAGTGCCTGGCATACCGCCAGGCTAGACGCGAGAGACGCTCACCCGCATGCCCTGACGGAAACTCCTATCGCGCCGGCCCCGTGCCGCCCCCGGCACCACCGCGGCGTCCCGGCTTCGGCTTGGGCTTCGAGAGAGCGTCGGCCGTCGTCTTCACGACGCGTCGGAACTCCTCGTCGTCCTCGATGATCGCCTCGCCGATGACCCAGTAGTCCTTCGCGCCCGGGTACGGCGCCCCCGGAACGAGCGCGATGCCTAGGGACGGAGACGCCGACGACGGCTTGAGGAAAAACGTCTCGTCGCACACGAAAGCGACGACCTTCTCGTCGCAATACACGGCGTACTCGCCAAACATCGCGTGCGCTCGCACGTCGAGAGGCTCGAGCTGCTCGAGTAGGCGGGCGACGGTCTCCTTGGAGGTCGACATGGCGTCACCCTACGCGGATGGTCCGACGTCGAGAAGGCCGATTACCGTGTCGGTCGTCGCGCGCTCGCCGATGCGGGGGAAGACGCGCTCGACGCTGTTCTCGTGCGCCTCGGGCGACATGTCGGTCATCGCGTCGACGACGAGCATGACGTTGTAGCCGAGCTCGTGGGCTTGCCGCGCGGTCGACTCGACGCCCCAGCTCGTCGCGATCCCGCACAGCACGACCTGCGTCACGCCGCGCTCACGAAGCTCCGCGTCGAGCGTCGGTTCGGAGAAGGCGCCCCATCGGCGCTTGGTGACGCGAACGTCGGCGGCGCGAGGGTCGAGCTCGGGCACGAGTTCGGCGAAATCCTCGGGCATGGGTCCGGGTGGCCGTGCGGCTTCTACGCGTCCCGGAGCGCCGCCCGTCACGTTGACGAGAACGACCGAGAGGCCGTGCGCGCGGAATTCCGTGGCGAGCCTGGCCGCGTTCGCGATGACGACTTCCGTAGGATGCGCCTTCGCGCCCGCGACGATGCCGCGCTGAAGGTCTACGACGATGAGCGCCGCGTCTGGGTCGAGAGTGGGAATCGCGGGAGGTGTCACGTTTTCAGCGTAAGCACGGTTACGGAAATAGGGAACGGCTGAGCGACAACCGCCGCCCTACATGCGTTCGACGCGGATCGCGAACGATCCGAGCTCGACGTCCGCCCCCTCAGGGATCGCTACCGCCTGCCCGCGCTCGAGGATGATTTCCTGGCCGTCCGCGCTGACGATCGCCACGCCGTTGGTGGAGTCGAGGTCCGTGACGAACACGGCGTCGCCGTCGACGTAGAACCCGGCGTGCGTCTTCGAGACCGTGCGGTCGGGATCGTCAATCACCACGGGCGTCGCTCCGTCCCAGCCCTCGGGCGCCTGGGGGGCGCGGCCCGCGATCGCCCGCGTCGCGAACTCGACTTCCGTCCCCTGGGGAAGCGTCAGACGCCACCGGGCGCCCGTTCGCCTCCGCGGCGCGTAGACCGTCTCCTCGACGATCGCGTCGGTGGGCTCGACGACGGGCTCGTCGGGGAGTGCCTCGTCCGGCACGGGAACCGGCGTGAATGAGGAAGCGATCGGGGCAGGTACGGGAACGGGAGGCATGGAATGTGCCGGGGGCGGCTCTTCCTCGGGAGCGTGAACCGCAGGTGGCACGATGTCGGGCGGAGCGCTAATGGGCCGGCCCGTCATGGTGCGCGTGTCGTGGCTCGGGGCCGTCGGCACGGTCTTGCGCGACGAGCCCACTCGCAGGCCACAGTTCCCGCAAATCCGATCGCGCTTGTGGAGCGACAGTCCACACCCGGCACACTGCATCGTTCGACCTACCTCAGCTCGCTCACGACGACGTCCATCGCCCCACTCTATTGGCCGATGGGGCATCGCGGCGCGACGAGCGCGTCCCGGGGACGTTCCGACAGGGCCAATGACTGGCCCGAAAACGAACTACGGAGCGAACGGATATCCGTTCGCTCCGTACTCGCGTTCGCGTGGGGTCGTCATCGCTGCGGCTCCACGCTCATCACGTACGTGCTAGGCGTTGCCGCGAATCTTGCCCGCGAGGCCCGTGTCGGTCTGCTGGAGCGCGTCCGCAGCCTGGACGAGGAAGCCCGCGAGGCCGTCGAGCGCGTCGAGCGCGATCCGCGAGCTCTGAACGTACTTCTCGAAAGTGTCGTGAAACGCCGACGACGATGAGTCGGTGACGTAGCCCGACGAGACCAGCTGGGTGATTGTGTGGCTCATCTCGTTGAACTTCGCGCCGATGTCGTCCTTGCCCGTAGTCAGGCGAGTAGCTGCGTCGCGCATCTGGTCGTACGAGACATTCATGTTTGCCATGTCACTGCCCTTCATTTCGGTTGTGCCGTATATCGCACGCTAACGATGTCGCCAGCCCGCGTCGATGGGCAGACTTACCCATCATGAACTCACCGCACGTGGATGTGCGACAGGTAGTTGAATGCGCGTGTACTTACCGCGCGCGACGTAATACCCGCGCCCCGGCGGGAAGTCGGAACGCGAGACGCGCGGAAGGTTCGTCTTGAAGAGCGACTCGCCATCAAGGCTGTCGGGCTGAAGGATCACTCCGCTGCGCCCCGCCTTGACCTCAGCGAGCAACGGCCACGAGGAGTTCCAGCTCGACGTCTCGGCCTCGGCGATCACCAGGTTCGTGGAGCGCTTGGTGGCCTTGATCAGCCCGACGAGAGCGTCGTCCGCCGGGGTTCCAAGGAAGTCGGAGATCCCCTCGATCACGACGACCATCTTCTTCGCGCCGTCCTTCTCGATGATCGGCGCGAGCTTGCGCGCGAGCGCCTCGACCTTCTCGATCGACGTCTCGGCAGCCTTGAATATCCGATCGGCGCCAAGCGTCGACCGGGCGTTACCCAGGTAGTACAGCTCGGCCTTCGGGTCCGCGCGCATCACCGAGGCGGCAAGCGCCTCAAGCGCGATCGAGCGGCCGCTTCCCGGCGGGCCGGCGAGAACGAAGGCCCCGCTCGGATCGAACGAGATGGGCATGAGGTTCTCTTCCGAGATGCCGACCACAGGAAGTCCGTCCACGTCCTTGGCGAGCGACTCGAGCGGGTACACCTCCTGCAGAATCCCGACGGGCTGGGCGGGTTTGCGGCCCGCACGCGTCATCGCCTCGCCGATCTCGACGATGGCCTTCGCCTGGTCCTTCACCCCCGGCGCCCCGCCCGCGAGAGCGATCTGCACCTCGAGTCCGTCGAGGACGGCACGACCAGGGGGCGATCCCGATCCCACGACGTCCGACGGGACGTCCAGCATCGCGTAGGCCGTATCGTCAGCCAGGCGGAGGACGACGCGGCGCTGGATGCTGCTGTTGATGGAGGTGGGCACGCTACCCGCGCGATCCGCCGAAAGTGCGACGTGCATCCCGAGCCCGCGACCCTCCGCGATTAGCTGCTGAAGCACCTCGTACCAGACGGCCCGCGCGGAGGTCGACTCGAACTCCTGGCGGAAGGCCGCGAAGCCGTCGAGGAGGAGCAGAATTCGCGGGGTATCGGTCTTCCCCGTCTCCTTGCGGTAGTCAACGATGCTTCCCGCGTTCGCCTTGGCGAACTTCGGGCCCCGGGACTCCAGCTCCTCGCGCATGGTCCTCAGAAGCCTGATGACGCGTTCCGGATCCTCGCCCGGGACGATCGAGCCCACGTGCGGCAGGGCCTCGAGCATGCTCAGGCCGCCGTTGGCGTAGTCGATTCCGTATACCTCGACCGGGCCGCCGCGAGGCGTGATGCCTGACGCGACGGCAAGGGTGCGCAGCGCGACCGTCTTGCCGGAGCCGCCCGTGCCGTAGATCGCCAGGCTTCCGTCCTCGTCTGGCCGGTAATAGACCTCCTGCTGGCGCTGCTGCTGCGGGATGTCCTGGACGCCGAGAAGGATCTCCGTGTCCGTTCGCTGGCGGAGCTTGGTGAGATCGAAAACCGGAGGAAGTGGCTCGAGCCACGGCTTGCGTGGGGCGGGGATCTTCTCCGCCGTCGCCGCCTTCGACAGGGTCGCCACGAGGCGTTGCTGGTCCGTCGGCCCCTGGTCCTTCTGCTCGTCCTCGTCCGTCTCGGGCCGCTCCCACACCACGGGAGCCCCGAAGCGAAGCTCGGCGATATCGACGGTGGGCTTCGGCGGCACGGCGCTCGACCAGCCCCCGGCGTACGCGGACTGGAACGCCGTCAGGCGTCCCGGCCCGGTCTTGGCGACGGCACGGCCAGGAAGCCCCGGATCGAATCCGGCCGCGACCTTCTCGCCGACGACGTCGACGCTGTCGGCCTCATCGGCCATACGAAGCGCGACGCGCAGGTTGGTATTCGCGCGCAGGTTGTCGCGGATCACGCCGGCGGGACGCTGGGTCGCCATGATGAGGTGGATACCGAGCGAACGCCCGCGCTGGGCGACGTCCACGACCCCATCAACGAACTCCGGCACCTCGCCGACCAGGGCGGCGAACTCGTCAATCACGATGACGAGCGCGGGGGACTCTCCGGATCACCCCGGCGTTCAAGCTCGATGAGGTCCTTGGCCTTCTTCCGCATGAGTAGCCGCTCGCGGTAGTGCAGTTCGGCCCTGAGGCTCGTGAGCGCTCGGCGCACGAGGTGGGTATTGAGGTCCGTGACGATTCCTACGGTGTGGGGCAGGTGGACGCAGTCCGCGAACGCCGCGCCTCCCTTGTAGTCCACGAACAGGAACGTCACCCTGTCCGGGCTGTACTCGGCCGCCATGCCGAGCACCCACGCCTGGAGGAACTCGCTCTTTCCGGATCCCGTGGTTCCGCCGACGAGGGCGTGGGGGCCTTGCGTTCGAAGGTCGAGGTGCATCGCGTCGAGCACTCCGTGGCCCACGATGGCGCGAAGTCTCCCCGTGCGCTTCGATTTGCTTGGCGCCGCCCCCGTGCGATCGTGAATCGAGTCGTTCTGCCGCCACCGTTCGATGGCCCGATCGGGGACGGTCGCGACCTCCTGGCCGAGGAGGCTCAGCAGGTGAACGCTCTGCGGAAGGTCGCCGATGTCCTCGACGTGGGCGCCGGCGTCGGCGACGGGGGCCAGGCTCTTCGCGTACGCGCGCGCCTCGTCGATCGACAACTGCTCGACCTGTGACAACGGGATGGTGCGGCCCTGGCGGACGTAACCGACCTCGGCCTCGTCGCCAGCGCCGACGTTCACATACGTCCGCGCGACAGCGGGCAGATTCTCGACGCGATCAGCCAACCAGACGGGGAACACGCCAGCGTCCGCCGCCCGCTCCGCGACCTGAAGAATCCTGGCACGATCGATGGGCGCGTCGTCGGCAATCAGAACGACGATGGCCGGGGTTGGCGCGCCCGGAACGGTAATACCGTCGGGCGTCCGACCGACCGTCGCTCCTCGATCGACCGCCGAGCCCCCCGCGTCCGTCGCGCCCCGCGCGTCCTTGTCGGACTCCGAGGACGTGAGGCGTTGATCCACGATCTCCTCGATCGTCGCGATGAGGGCGGTGGCGCTCGTCGCGCTGTTCGCGAGGTGGTGAATGTCCATGGGGCTCTGCGGGCTCGAGGTGTGAGGCATCCACTTGAGCCACTCGAAGTGCTGAGTGGTCTCCGGCCCGACGATCGCGGCGACCACAAGCTCGGCCGGCGAATGAAGACCCATCAACTGAGCGAGGAGCGCACGCGTCGTCGAGGCGGCATGCGCCCGATCCCCCGCGACACCGAGCGACCCGGACTCGAAGACGTTCTCGGGGACCGGGACGTCGGAAATCGTGGCGTACCGGTCCCTGACCTCGTGGAATCGGTCCAGGAAGGTGGGCATGCCCGAGCCCTCGCCCTTCGCCGCGACGGTGTTACGCGACTCCAGCGTCCCGAGTCCGAGTCGAAGCGCAAGGAAGTTCCAGTGCTCCGGACGTCGGGTCCAGAGCAGCGTTCCGAGCGAAGCGGCGCTCGCCACGATATCGCTCGTGCTCGGGTGCTCGACGAGCCGGACCGAACGCTCCGCTTCGACCTCTGCCTCCAGCTTCGCGTCGAGATTGGCAAGCTGCTCATCGAACTTCGCGACGGCGTTTTCGAACTTCTTCTTCCGGGTGGAACGTCCCGCGATGAAGTTCCCGAGCATCAGCAGCGGCGACAGCGCGACGAACATGATCGACGTGGGATTGTGCGTCATGGAGAACATCACGGAACCCATGAGGAGCGGTGCGACCATGGCGAGCCACGGGAACGGTTGGCCGTCGATTTCCGAGGGCACGTCGGGTCCCGGGAATTCCTCGCCGCCGTAGCGATTCTCGACTCGCGGCGAGCGAAGGAACGTGATCGGACCGGCGGGACGGTTCGCGGCAATACCCTCCCCTCCCGACACCGCGAAGGAGACGGTCGTGTCTCCGAAGATCAACGACTCACCGCCCGCGACCTCAAGTCGCGTGACGGGTTCGCCGTCGAGGAGCATCCCGTTCGCCGAGTTGAGGTCGATCAACTTGACGCCGTTGGGCGTCACGTCGACGCGTGCGTGACGCTTGGACACCAAGGGGTCGTCCAGCACGAACGCGTTGCCCTTGTCGCGGCCGATGTCGTGGGAGCCCAGCGTGAGCCGGACGGTGGCAGGGGCGCCGGGGCCGTCCACGGCCGTCAGCGTGACGGCGAGCGACGACGCGGTCTTGGAGGATGCCGGGGTCTCTCCATCGGTCGCGAGCTGAACCGTGTCGCCCGAGCCGAGTGCGGCTGCGCCGAGCTCGACCTCGGCGGGGAGGCCGACGGGGCTCGCCCCATCGCGCAATACGGCGAGCGTCGGCTTGGCGAGAGGTCGCGAGGTACCCGGCTTGACGTACGGATCCGCCTCCGCGAGCGCCTGCGCGATGACGCCGACGGGCGCGGACGCGTCTGCGCCGACGATCACGTCGATCTCGGGGCCGTTGGGCCGCTTCAGAGTGACCTTGACCTTCATCGCGTAAGGACCTCGCTCTCGGGCGTCGACACTTCGGGGCTAGTCGGAGTAGGAGCTGCGGCGACTGTCGGGCTTCCGGTGACGCCTGGCCGCGTCCGACGGAACCGGAAACGCAACCGCGACAGCTCTCGGCGAACCCAACCAACGGACTTTCGCGCGGCGGCGACGGCCTCGTCGGAGGTGCGCCATACGGCGTCCAGCTGTTCCTCGGACGTCGGCTCGCCGGAGAAGACGGCGCGGTCGGTATCGACCGCAAGGTCGCGAAGGCCTACCAGGACGGGGAGCGAGGATTCCGTTCCCGCGACGCCTGGATGCCACACGCTCACCTGTTTGGCGCGCAGCACCGTGGCCTCCCGGAACGCGAGCAGAGGGTTCTTCACGTCGGCGTCGTGCTGGCTCGCCTCAAGTTTGGCGACCTTCGCTTCCGTTCGCTCCGCTGCCCTGCGACGGTTGGCCTCCAACTCGCCTACCCTCGCGGCGATCTCGATGTGGAACTGGTCCTCGAAGTCGAGTGCCTTGTCGATGCGCGTGCCCGTCTCCGCGACGGAGTATCCGAGCTCGGCGTACGCGTCCTCGACCTCGTCCCACGCACCCGCAGCGCGCTGGTGGTCGGCGCCCTTCGAACGCCGGCGCGAGCGTCGACGGGACTTGGCCACGCCAACGATGATCGCGGGGAACCCGTAGAGGACCACCGGGACGGCCAGGGCGATGAGCAGCGCCCAGACCCATCCGGGAACGCCCGCCGGATCGACCGGGGGATCCTCCTCGTCCTTCTGGTCGATCTGAACCGGGGAGGCAACCTCATCCTGAAGCTCGTCGGTACGCGGGGGTTGACGGACCTGGGGCTGCGGTTCCGCACGCGGCAACGGTTCCTCGTCCCGCGGCACGTCCATGTTGTCGGGGGTGGGGAAGAAGGCGACCCACCCCACGCCCTCGAACGGCACCTCGACCCACGCCGTGACGTCGTCCCCCGTAACGGTAACCGGGCCGCCGTTTTCGGGAATCTCGGGCGCGAAGCCCATGACAACGCGCGCCGGGTAACCCAACTCGCGCGCCATCAGTGCGAACGCCGCCGCGTACTGCTCCGCGTCGCCTACGAGGGTCGACTTCTCGAACATCGAGGTGAGGCGGTCCGCCCCGTGACCCGCGAGCGAGGGGACGGTCGACGAGCCGGAGCTCGTACCGTGGCTCAGGAAGCCGGTGTCGTGCAAGGTCTTCTCGATCGACCGAAGCGCCGCAAGCGGGGTATCGGCCTCGCCCTCGAACTCCTGGGCCTTGCTCGACACGATGCTCGGCACGTTCGAGATGGGCGGCTGATTGACCTGCGCGACCGTCAGCCCTGCCAGCTGCTCGTCGGTCGGCGCGGGAACGTCCGACACCGTCAGGTCGTACGACATGCCCGACGTGAGACCGGTGGTAACGACTCCCGTGCGCGTCCACGGGTTGTAGCGCAGGGCGGTGGCATTGATGTCAATGCCGTCGGCGAACGCTATGGCGCTCGGCTGTCCCACGATCGGCAGCCAGATGTCGGAGTAGTCGTCGACGCTGACGGACACCGTGCGCGTGGCGTCGTCCACCGGAACGGTGTCCTCGGGAAGCGTGCTTCCGACGAGTTCGTACGTCCCTGAGGCGTCGGAGAATAGGCCGCCGCTCGTCACGTCCCAAAGCCGACCGTCGTACGTATCCATCACGGCCAGGCGGATGGTGTCTCCCTCCTGGAGTCCCGTCACCGTGAAGACGACGTCCTCGTTGAGGTCCTTCGTGTAGTGCCGGAAGCCAGCGAGCGGGCTCGGGAAATCGTGCGGTTCGAAGGGCGGTGCGACCTCGTCGCGGAGAACGAATCGTTCGTCCTGGGGCGGCATGAGGAGCCCGCCAGCCGTTGCCGCGACCATGATCGCTCCGCCGGCGACGATCGCGGTTCCGATCAGGCGCTGGCGGACGAGGGCGCGCATCGAGCGCGTCGACGCGACGTCGCTCGACGGTTGACGCCACGAGATCCACACGAGCGCGAGCCCCGCGAGCAGCACGCCGCGCACAATCGGCAGGTACGGCTGATGCGTGCCGAGCAGAACCGTCGCCACGTAGACGGTGATCGCGGGCGAGAGGGTGACGAGCGAACGGAATGGGGTGCGGGTACGGGTCTGTAGCCACCGGAACGCGAGGGAGCACCCGATCAGCGCGGCCAGCCAGGCCGTCAGGAACGGAACGACGGACAGGTAGTACGGGGCCTCGATGGGTTCGGACAGGGTGACGATATCCGCCCACCCGTCGACGGCCCCGCGCGCGAGACCCGCGAACGTACGCGGCGTCGGTAGCACGCCGAGGAGCCCGAGCCCCGGCATGGTGAACGGCGTTCCGAGCACGAAGAATGCGGAGATCCCCGCTACTGCGGTCAGGAGCGGCGACAGTCGGTAGCGGGCGGCGACCCATGCGACCCCGCCGCCTATGAGGAGACCTCCGGTCGCGGCAAGGAGATACGTGTGGTTGGCGAAGTCGGCCGCATACCCGACGAGACCGACCGCCGTCGCCGCCATGATCACCGCGATGTTGATCCATGGCCCGCGCTTGCGCGGGGGCCGACTCACGCTATCGATGGGCGCGGCGGTCACGATGCGGCCTTTCGTAGCAAGCGGGCAAGGTCGCTCAACGCCCCAACCGTGATGACCTGCATGCGCGAAATCGAGCGGACGCTGGGTGACTCCCCTTCCGCCACGCGGAAGGCGAGGATCGTCGTGTCCGTGGGGAACAGCGACTCGATGCTACGGAACGTGTCGATCGTCATGCTTGCGCCACCGATGATCATCAACACCGACGGGACGGGAAGACGCGACGTCGTCACTCGCGCCCACGTTCGCGCGTCGCGGTAGGTGCGGGGTCGCAGGTCCACGCGGCACGAGTCGTCGAGAAGGGACATGGGCGAATGCGTGCGAAGGCGTCGGGAGTCGCTCACGACGTTGATCTGAGTGCCGTCGCGAATCACCTGGATGCCGATCGAGGCCGCGACGGACACCGCGAGCTCGAACTCTTCCGGCGTCGCGTAGTCGCCGACGTGCTCGCTCAGCAGCATGGTCACCTGCGAGCGTCGCGTCTCCTCGAACTGGCGCACCATCAACTGTCCCGTACGCGCGGACGTACGCCAGTGGATGTAGCGGCGGTCGTCCCCTGGGACGTAGGCGCGCAGTGCGTGGAACGAGATGTCGTTGTTCGTGATCTTCTTGGTGACCTGTCCCTCGAGGTCACGCACGAGCCCTGCGGCGGACGGTTGGATCGGCGCGGTTATGGGGTGCACGAAGAGATCGACGGGATCGGTCCACCTCACGGTCCGCCGGAACAATCCGAGCTGGTCTCCGCGTACGGAGAGCGCGGGACCCGCGACGATGACGGCTCGACGGTGCGTGGGCACCGCGAAGAACTCGTCGTGCTCCTCGTCTGCCTTGAGCGACGGCACGCCGAATTCGGCGACGCCGTCGCCGATGGGAAGTTCCATGCGGCTGGGCAGGAGGGTGCGCGTGCCGCTGTTGCGGATCGCGAGCCGGCCGCGCGCGCGGCCGCCGACGACGACGCGGCTCGGGTTGAGCTCGATCGTCACGTCGTAGGTCGACCGGCCGATGAGAAAGACCGCCGCGATGAGGAAGGCCGCGGCCAACATGACGCCGACGAACGTCAGTTCGACCCACGCCATCGCGTACCCGACCACCGTCATCGACGCGCCGAGCGCCGCGAGCGTCCAACCGGCTGGCGATACGACCTGCACTACGGGAAGCGCCCGACGCAACGCCCGCGCGACGACGGGCCCCGCCACCTCTCGGAATCGAGCGGCGTTCTTCCGCGCCGCTATCCGCGACCGCTCGATGCCGCGCCGCGAACGCGCGAGAAACCGCACGAAGGGCGCAACCGTTACCGCGGAATCCTCATCGTCTGTGGATCCGCGGGTCTCGGGAGGCGCGTCGACGCTCATTCGGTGCGGTAGGCCGGGGGCTGGATCGCGTCGACGATGCGGTCAATGATCTCCTCGGCGCTGATTCCCGCGAACTCGGAGTCCGGATTCACGATGATGCGGTGCGCGAGCACCGAGACCGCGAGATCGCGAACGTCGTCGGGCGTGACGAACGCCCGGCCTGCCGAGAGCGCCCACGTGCGGACCGCGCGAATGAGCGCCATGGCGCCACGGGTGGATACGCCGAGCGCGACGTCGTCGTCCTCGCGGGTCGCCTCGACGATCGAGATGACGTACTCCGCGATGCTCGGGTCGATGTGAACCTTCTCGGCGAGCTCGGCCATGGTCGTCACCGCTTCGGGCTTGATGACGGCCTTGACGAGCGATGCGCGGGCCCGGTTGGACGTGTCGATGAGGAGCTGCGTCGCGATGGCGCGGTCCGGATATCCGAGCGACGTCTTCATCAGGAAGCGGTCGAGTTGGGCTTCAGGAAGGCGGTAGGTACCCGCCTGCTCGACCGGGTTCTGAGTCGCGATGACCATGAACGGGGCGCCCACCGAGTGCGTGACACCCTCGATCGTGACGGCACCCTCTTCCATGACCTCGAGCAACGCGCTCTGGGTCTTGGGAGAGGCGCGGTTAATCTCGTCGGCGAGCACGATCGACGCGAAGATCGGGCCCCTGTGAAACTCGAACTGCTTCTTGCCCTGGTCGTAGATCGTGACGCCCGTAACGTCGGACGGAAGTAGGTCGGGCGTGAACTGAATGCGCGAGTGCGTCCCCTCCAGCGTGTTCGCCAGCGCCTTGGCGAGAACCGTCTTTCCGGTTCCCGGCACGTCCTCGAGCAGCACGTGGCCGCCACTGACCATGCTCGTGATCACGAGCCTGATCACGTGTTGCTTGCCCACGATCGCGACGCCGACGTTGTCGACAAGTTGCGCGAACGCCTCAGCGAACCACGTTGCCTGCTTTTCCGTTACCTCAGCCATGTGTTCCGTCCTTACGGTTCGTGTACCTGCGGTGTGGACTTGCCGGTCGTCGTTTCTCTGGCGTTAATCCAAATCTCCACTGCCATGTCCTGCCAGATGCAGGTAACGCTCCCGTTACCCCCCGGCGTGTAGACCGTGTGCGTGGAGTCGACATTCGTTGACGCGATTCCGTTCCACCACGTGCGAACGCACTGCACCTGGTAGTTCGAGTTGGGGAAATTCTTCAGGGTGACCGTTGACCGCCAGTACCCGCCGGACATGTACGGGGTGCTCATCGTTATCGTCGGTGGAGGCGGGGGCGGGGGCGTGTAGATCGTCTTGTTCCCCGACTGCACGTAGTCGCTGCACCCGGCGGGGTTGCAGGCTCGGACCTGGAACCGGTACGTGCCGATGCCGATGCCCGTCTTGAGCGTGCCGGAGAGCCCCGTCGTCGATCCAGACCCGGAGGTTCCGGCGATCCATTGGTAGTCATACGTGATCGCACCGCCGCCAGGGTTGCTCGGTGTGGACCAGTGGGCACGGATGTTGGTGGTCGCGTAGATCGAATCGGAGGCGACATACGGGCTGGTCGGAGCGCTCGGCGTGCCATACGGCACGACCGACTTCGTGGTCGACCACGTCGTGCCGACCTTGTTTGTCGCCGCGACGCTCACGGTCTGCGCCTGGCCGTTGGTGCGGCCGGAGAAGGTGCAGGTGGCACCGGGGGTGCACGAGGTTGAGTCGACCACGCCGGGTGATCCGTCGACGTGAACGGTGTACGTGGATATCGCCGCGCCGTTCGAACTCGAGGGTGGCTGGAAGACCACGGTGATCTGTCCATCGCCCCCGCGGCCCAGGGTGAAGTCCGCGACCGGCTCGGGGGCGCTGGCGACGATGACGGTGGCGCGTCCCTCGACCTCGCGGTCGGCGGTGTCCGTGGCGTCGCGCACGGTGTAGATCACGTTGATCGTCCCGGACTTCGCGGTGCCTGTGGTGACGGTGATGTTCGAGGGCGTGTAGCTGACGGTCGCACCAAGATTGTCGCCGTCGAAGCGCGCTCCGACGATGCGGAGAGACTGGCCCGCGTCGGCGAAGGGGTTGAAGTCGTTTGCGAGGACGGGCATCACGTACGTCGACGTCGCGCGGCCCTCGGGTTCCACGTCGTCCGAGGGCTGCGCGACGGGACGCGTGGACGCGACGACCCGGACGGTGACGGTCCCTGGCACGTAGAAGTCGGCGTAGACCACGTAGAAGTGCAGCTCAGCGGTTTCTCCCGGCTGGACGCCGAAGGGGGCGCTGACGGTCATCTCACCGCCGGTGATGGACGCCTGGATGGAGCTGGTGGTTCCGGTGAGGTTCGTGTAGGTGAGGCTGTTGCGGATGGCGGGGTTCGGATGCGAGCTCGCGCCGCGCAGGTCGAACGTGGTGGCCGCCTCGCCCGCTTCGATCAGGATTTCCGCAGACGTGAACGATGGTGGGTAGTCCCGGTATTCGGGGTCGCCGACGGTGAGGGGAAGGATCAGGACGGCGGAGACGCCCTCGGGGTCGTCCACGGATGTCCCGTCCGTGACCTCGAAGGTGATCGACGCTGGACCCCGGTAGTTGTGCTCGGGCGTGTACCTGAGCGTCGTCCCGTCAATCGCGACGGGGTCGCCGTTGCTGCGCGTCGCGACGACGAAACTCAAGTCCGTCAGTTGGATCGGTTTGCCCGACGGGGCGTAGGCAATGTCTTTGAGTTGCCACTCGACGGTGGTGTTCATCGGCACGATCGGCGTCTCGAGGTCCTCGTACAAGCGCGGGGGGTAATCCGCCATGTATTCGGGGACGACAAGGAACGCCTCGGCGCTCAGGCCATCGGTGGGATTGGTCAGCCGATAGGTAATCGCCATGCGCTGCTCGCCGAGCGTGACGCGGACCGTGCCGTTGTCAAGGATCTCTGCGGCGCCAGCGTTGACGCCCTCGATGCTGACGATCAGGTCCTCGGCGTGGCCGCTGGGGTTGAGGGCGCCTTGGAACGGGTTGATGTCATACGTGTGCTGGCTGACGGCCTCCTCCCACTCGACGACGTGATCGATCGCCACGGGATATTGATCGGGAGCGTCCTCGGAGACCTCGACCAGAATGAACGCGGAGTCCTTCGCCCCATTCTCGTTTGTGATCTCGTAGCGCACGCCGAACGTGCCCTCGGTGAAGCCCGCCTCGATGATGACGAGCTCCCGGTCGACGCTTGCGGTCACGCCGTCTTGGACCTCCAGCAGCGGGTCGACGAGGCTGATCGCATACCCGTTGGGATCGGAGTCGTTGACCAACACCGGCACGGCGACCGTGCGACCGGGCTTCACGAGGACGGAATCGTCGACGGCGTTCGGGGGAGCGGCGACCGGCGCGCGCGGGATCACGCCGATGCGGACGACGCCCGTGGCCGACGCGCCGAACGAGTCGATCGCCTGGTAGTAGAACTCGTCCGTTCCGCCCGAATCCTCGAAGGCCTGATAGACGAACGCGTTGCTCGACGTGGACGTAATCATGCCCAGCGTGGCTCCCGAGGCGGAGTACAGCGTGACCGAGTCTCCGTCTGGGTCGGTGCCGCTCGTGGGAATCTCGACGGTCACGGTTCCGCCCGCATACGCGCGCGCCGTGATCTGCTTGGGCACCGGCGGCGAGTTCTCCTCGTCGTTGAGGGGAGTCACGGTCACGGTGATACCCGCCGTCGACGCCTCACCGAAGGCGTCCGTGATGCCGTAGACCAACGTGTATTGGCCCGCTTCCTTCGGAGCCTGCACCCGCACCGTGTCGCCCGCGACGAACGCGATGCCGTCGGGGCCCATGTCACTTTCGATCAGTTCGGGGTCAAGCGTGAAGTGGGCGCCGTCGGGGTGGACGTCGTTGGCGAGCACATCAATCGTCGCGATGTCGCCCACGCGCACGGTCGCCGAATCCGGATGGGCGATCGGCGCTTGGTGGCTCGTGAGCTCCGGAACTGGCACGATCGTGACGCCACCCGTGACGGACGTCTCCCCGTCGGACATCGTGTAGTAGAACGTCTCCTGGGACGTCAGGGGCTGCCCCGACGAGATCCGCAGTAGCGCGCCATCGAGAAGCTCCACCGTGTAGCGCGCGCCGGGGGGAACCGTCACGCTCTGCAACCCGAGGATCCGCCCGGATGGGGAGACGTCGTTGGCCAGCACGGGGACGGTAACGGACTCGTTCGCCCGCAGATAGGCCGTGTCCGGCACGGCGACCGGGGGAAGGGGGGCCTCGGGGGGCTCCACGACGTCAACCCGAACGAACCCGATGCTCTGCTCGATGCCGGCGACGACGGTGTATTTGAGGTAGTACGTGCCAGGGGTGGCGGCAGTAACGTCGAACTGCCCCTTATCGAGATCGAGCGCGACGGTGGGTTCGCCGTTGAGCGGTTCGACGTTCGTGAGTTCGAGCGTCTCCCCCGACGGAGAAAGGTCGTTCGCGAGGGGCGACGACGTGACGTAGGTGCCCGTGAACGTCGTCGCCGAGTCCGGCACGCCGATCGGAGCGAGCGACCCGGACGGCTCCACCGTCACGTGGAACTCCGCCGCCATCTCTTCACGCCCGTCGGAGACCGTGACCATGATGGTCTTGTCTCCCAGCTCAGCGGAACGGTGAATATAGGTCACCTCGCCCTTGGGCGTGAACTGCACGACGTCCGCACCAGGAATCGACGCACCGACGAGCAGCAGGTCGTCGCCGTCGGGGTCGATCCAATTGGACAGCACGTTGTACGTGATCGCGCCACCAGCTTCCACCGTGGTGGAACCGGCCTGGAACTGCTGAGGCGGCTCGTTCACCTCGTCAGGGTGGATGGTCACGTCGACCGTGGTCTCCGCGACGCCGCCGGGTCTGCCGTCGTTCGTCGTATACCGAAACGACACCGTCCCCGTCATGCCCTCGGCCGGTTCATACAGAAGCGCCCGGCCGTCGTCGATGATCCGCAGAACGCCAGCGCTGGCAGGGATCCCCGACGTTCCCGAGACCACGAGGACGTCGCCGTCGACGTCCGTATCGTTGTCCAACACCGGAAGAACGGTGATCTTGCCCGGGCGAACCCCAAACTCGTCGGGCCGGGCAACGGGTGCGTGGTTCGTCTCCGACCGCTGCGCGTACATCTCCTCGAACGTCTGCACGCGCGTCTCGGAGTCGCTCTCGGGGGCGTCAAGATCCTGCGGCGTCGCCACGTCCCACTCGTTCACCAGGCGGAAGTCCTGATCGATGAGGAACACGTCGCCCGAGACGAAGTTGTTGAACACGATCGCGTCGCGGTTGACGCGGAACTCGCCGCGATCACCCGGCGATACCCCGGGAATGTCCTTGAGGTCAACCGTGCCGCCGTCGCACTGATCGAGATACCGCGCCGGCCCGGTCCACGCGGCATACACGCACGAACCAAGAACCACGGGAGCCGACGCCTGCGTCGTGGACGTCGCCGGCTTGGCAGGCTCCGCGCTGATCGACTCGATGTCGTCGATGCCGCGCACCTTCAGCAGGGCGTCCCCGGTTGCCACGAGCACGTAGTCGCGCTCGGGCCCGGGTTGCTGGATCCGCAGCGCCCCCTCAGGCAGCGGAATCTCGTTGCCCTTGCCATCGATCACGACGTCACGGCTGCGTTCGAGCACCCACGGCTGGTCACCCACCGTCGTCAACTCGAAATCTTCGATGTCGATGTCCGCGAGCTTGGTCGCCTGGAAACCAATGCCCGGGATCGAATACAGCGCGCCCTTGTCCGGCGACGCGACAAAGATCGTCCCGTCCTCGGAAACGACCGCCGTCGCCCCCGGCCCAAACTCGCCCAGCGGCTCGGTCACCAACGAATCGAACGCAAGCGGCTGGGTCGTATCGATCGCCCACAGCGTTCCATCCACCTGACGCACCACCACCAAAACCGAGGCGTTGTAACTCACGTTCGACCCGGTCGGAACCTCGATGCGTTGATCCAGGCTCGCGAACGCGGGCGTCACCCGCTCGATACGGCCTTGCATCGAGTCGTAGATGAACACGTCGTCACCGTTCTGGAAGACGTTGACGCCGTCAAAATTGGGCGTATACACCGGAGCGAAACTCGTCAGTTCCGCGATCTGCAGGTTCACGCGGCCCGCCTGAAGATCCTTCTCGCTCGTCACCCACACGTCCCGCGCATGCAACTTCGCGTCGGTCACGGGAAAACCCTCGTGCGCGACGGCGAATCCCACGGGAATCCCGACAAGAAGCAAGAACGCACACACCGTGGCCGTCGCCCGGCGCTTCTCGCGACCCACCAAGGCGGCAACGGACCGGACCCCCCGACGCCCAGACGCGACGACACCGAGCCACGCGCGTGCAAGCACGTTTCGCCCCTCAGCCGTGTCCGCCACACCTACCCCCGCGTCGTGGTGGCCTTACCGCGAAGGAGCATCGTCACTCCACCGCGCAGACCACAGTGCTCATGGTGACGGACGAGAGGCACCTTCGCAAATGGAGAGAACTATCCATGACATATCTCACGGCGATTCCGCTGTAACGGCTTCGGCTAAACAGGGCCGTGCCGTAACCCGACGCGACCACTTCCGCGAACCGGTGCGTCCTGCGTCGACGTTCTACTGAATCTGCTTGGCGTTCGATTTCGTATTCGTCTCGACAATGACGGCTTGTATGTACTCGCCCTTATAGGCGGTCGGGATCGTGCAAACGCCGGAGAGCGTCCCCGACGATCCCGCAGAGATCTGAGTCGAATTCACCAGGATCTGTCCCCAACATCGAAGCGTTGCTCGCCCGCCAGCATTGTTTCGTGTACCAAGCGCTGAGTCGACGAAGCCCGTTCCGTCGACGGCCAAGTCAGTGAATACCGTAAAGGACGAGTTCGTGGTGGGATCGGCTAGCGTCAAGACTTCTTGGGCGCCTTGATTTCCGTTGCGATGCTAACCCAACCGCTACACATGTTGGCCGGATTGCACGCCTTCACGTAGAACGTGTACCAACCCTCGCCAGTCGCCGTCAACGATCTCGAGGTACTGGTGGTCGAGTGCACGGTGCCTGTGGACCCCCAGTGGTAGTAGTACGTGGTGGTCCCGCCTCCTGTGTCTTCCGGCGTATCCCACGACGCGGTGATGGTGGAAGTCGCGTGCCCGCCGTTCGTCGTGCTGGTTCTGAGGTTCTTCGGCGCGGTCGGCGTACCGTACGGGGTGATCGGCAATGGCGTCACCGTCCACGTCGTGCCGACCTTATTGGTGGCGCCGACGCTCACGGGGTAACTGACGCCGTTCGTGAGGCCGGAGATCGAGAACGTCCCCGCCGTCGTCTCGGTCACGTCTCTCCCCGTCGCCGATCCATCATCGATGTGGATGGTGTAGGACGTGATGGACGCGCCGTTCGAAGACGGTGGTTCCTTGTAGTGAACGGAGATGGTTCCGGAGCCGTCACGAGCGACGCTGAACTCCTGGACTGGGTCGGGCTCGCTGGCGACGATGACGGCGGCGCGTCCCTCGACCTCGCGGTCGGCGGTGTCCGTGGCGTCGCGCACGGTGTAGATCACGTTGATCGTCCCGGACTTGGTCGATCCGGTCGTGACGGTGATGTTCGAGGACGTGTAACTCACCGAGGCGCCGATGCTGTCTCCGTCGAACCGAGCGCCGACGACGCGCAGCGGTTGGCCCGCGTCGGCGAAGGGGTTGAAGTCGTTCGCGAGGACCGGGATGGTGTACGCCGTGTTCATTCGGCCTTCCGGTTCCGTGTCGTCCGCAGGTTGCGCGACGGGACGCGTGGAGGCGACCACCCGGACGGTGACGGTCCCTGGCACGTAGAAGTCGGCGTAGACCACCTTGAAATGCAACTCCGCAGTCTCCCCTGGCTGGACGCCGAACGGGGCGCTGACCGTCATCTCACCGCCGGTGATGGACGCCTGGATGGAGCTGGTGGTTCCGGTGAGGTTCGTGTAGGTGAGGCTGTTGCGGATGGCGGGGTTCGGATGCGAGCTCGCGCCGCGCAGGTCGAACGTGGTGGCCGCCTCGCCCGCTTCGATCAGGATTTCCGCAGACGTGAACGATGGTGGGTAGTCCCGGTATTCGGGGTCGCCGACGATGAGGGGAAGGATCAGGATCGCCGACACGCCCTCGGGGTCGTCCACGGACGTCCCGTCCGTGACCTCGAACGTGATGGACGCCGGGCCCGCGGTAGTCCTTCTCGGGCGTGTACCTCAGCGTCGTCCCGTCAATCGCGACGGGGTCGCCGTTGCTGCGCGTCGCGACGACGAAACTCAGGTCCGTCAGCTGGATGGGTTTGCCCGAGGGGCGTAAGCGATGTCAGGTAGCTTCCATTCGGACGTCTTGTTCATCTGCACGATCTGCGGCAACTCAATGTCGTCGCGGAGTCGCGGTGGATAGTCGGCCATGTACTTCGGGACCACGAGGAACGCCTCGGCGCTAAGCCCATCCGTAGGGTTCGTCAGCCGATACGTGATCGCCATGCGCTGCTCGCCGAGCGTGACGCGAACCGTGCCGTTGGCAAGGATTTCGGCGGCGCCCGCGTTGACGCCCTCGATGCTGACGATCAGGTCCTCGGCGTGGCCGCTGGGGTTGAGGGCGCCCCGGAACGGGTTGATGTCATAGGTGTACTGGCTGACCGCCTGCTCCCACTCGACCACGTGATCCACGGCGACCGGGTACTGGTCGGGGGCGTCCTCGGAGACCTCGACCAGAATGAACGCGGAGTCCTTCGCCCCGTTCTCGTTCGTGATCTCGTAACGCACGCCGAACGTACCCTCGACGAGCCCGGCCTCGACGATGACGAGCTCCCGGTCGACGCTTGCGGTCACGCCGTCCTGGACCTCCAGCAGCGGATCGACGAGGCTGATCGCATACCCGTTGGGATCGGAGTCGTTGACCAACACCGGCACGGCGACCGTGCGACCGGGCTTGACGAGGACGGAATCGTCGACGGCGTTCGGGGGAGCCGCGACCGGCGCGCGCGGGATCACGCCGATGCGCACGACGCCCGTGGCCGACGCGCCGAACGCGTCGATCACCTGGTAGTAGAACTCGTCCGTCCCGCCCGAGTCTCCGAAGGCCTGATAGACGAACGCACCGCTTGTGGTCGTGGGAACCATGCCCAACTGGGCGCCCGACACCGAATACAGGGTGACCGAGTCCCCGTCGGGATCCGTGTCGGCTCGTGGGGATCTGACGGTCACGGTTCCGCCCGCGTAGGCGCGCGCCGTGATCTGCTTGGGCACCGGCGGCGAGTTCTCCTCGTCGTTGAGGGGAGTGACGGTGACCGTGATCCCCGCGGACGAAACCTCGCCGTACGCGTCCGTGATCCCATAGACCAGCGTGTATTGGCCCGCCTCGTTCGGAGCCTGCACTCGCACCGTGTCGCCCGCGACGAACGCGATGCCGTCGGGGCCCATGTCGCCTTGAGATCAGCTCGGGATCGAGCGTGAAGTGGGCGCCGTCGGGGTGAACGTCGTTGGCGAGCACATCAATCGTCGCGATGTCCCCGACGCGCACGGTCGCGGAGTCCGGAAACGCGTCCGGCGCCTGGTGGCTCGTAAGCTCCGGGACCGGAATGATCGTGACGCCTCCCGTGACGGACGTCTCGCCGTCGGACATCGTGTAGTGAAACGTCTCCTGGGACGTCAGCGGCTGCCCCGACGAGATCCTCAGCAGCGCGCCGTCGAGAAGCTCCACCGTGTACCGCGCGCCCGGCGGCACCGCCACGCTCTGCAGGCCAAGAACGCGCCCCGCAGGCGAGACGTCGTTGGCGAGTACGGGGACCGTCACGGACTCGTTCGCCCGCAGGTAGGCCGTGTCCGGCACGGCGACGGGAGGAAGCGGCGCCTCGGGAGGCTCCTCGACGTCAACCCGAACGATCCCGATGCCCTCCTCTATGCCCGCACTCACCGTGTATTTGAGGTAGTACGTGCCCGGGGTGCTGGCCGTGACATCGAACTGACCCTGGTCGAGATCGAGCGAAAGCGCCGGTTCGCCGTTGAGCGGCACGACATCCATGAGCCGAAGGTCGTCGCCCGAGGGGGAAAGGTCGTTCGCGAGGGGAGACGACGTGACGTAGGTGCCCGCGAACGTCGTCGCCGAGTCCGGTACCCCCACGGGGGATAGCGATCCGGATGGCTCGACCTTCACGTGGAACTCCGCCGCCATCTCCTCGCGCCCGTCGGAGACCGTGACCATGATGGTCTTGTCTCCCAGCTCGCCCGAGCGGTGAATGTAGGTCACCTCGCCCTTCGCGCTGAATTGCACGACGTCCGCTCCGGGGATCGACGCACCGACGAGCAGCAGGTCGTCGCCGTCGGGGTCGATCCAATTGGATAGCACGTTGTACGTGATCGGCGCCGCCAGCTTCCACCGTGGTGGATCCGGCCTGGAACTGCTGCGGCGGCTCGTTCACCTCGTCAGGGTGGATGGTCACGTCCACCGTGGTCTCCGCGACGCCGCCGGGTCGGCCGTCGTTCGTCGTGTACCGAAACGACACCGTCCCCGTCATACCCTCGGCCGGTTCATACAGCAAGCGCCCGGCCGTCGTCGATGATCCGCAGAACGCCAGCGGTGGCGGGGATCCCGGACGTTCCCGAGACCACGAGCACGTCACCGTCGACGTCCGTGTCGTTGTCCAGGACCGGAAGAACGGTGATCTTGCCCGGGCGAACACCGAACTCGTCGGGCCGGGCGATAGGCGCGTGGTTCGTCTCCGACCGCTTCGCGTACATCTCCTCGAACGTCTGCACGCGCGTCTCGGAGTCGCTCTCGGGGGCGTCAAGATCCTGCGGCGTCGCCACGTCCCACTCGTTCACCAGGCGGAAGTCCTGATCGATGAGGAACACGTCGCCCGAGACGAAGTTGTTGAACACGATCGCGTCGCGGTTGACGCGGAACTCGCCGCGATCACCCGGCGATACCCCGGGAATGTCCTTGAGGCTGACGCCTCCGCCGTCGCACTGATCGAGATACCGGGCGGTACCGGTCCACGCGGCATACACGCACGAACCAAGCGCTACCGGGGCGGAGGCCAGCGTCGTGGACGTCACGGACTTCGTGACCTCGGCGCCAATCGACTCGATGTCGTCGATGCCGCGCACCTTCAGCAGGGCGTCCCCGGTTGCCACAAGCACGTAGTCGCGCTCGGGCCCGGGTTGCTGGATCCGCAGCGCCCCCTCAGGCAGCGGAATCTCGTTGCCCTTGCCGTCGATGACCACGCCCCGACTGCGCTCCAAAACCCACGGCTGGTCACCCACCGTCGTCAACTCGAAGTCCTCGAGGTCAACGTCGGCGAGCTTGGTCGCCTGGAAACCGATCCCTCGAATCGAATACAACGCGCCCTTGTCCGGCGACGCGACAAAGATCGTCCCGTCCTCGGAAACGATCGCCGTCGCCCCCGGCCCGAACTCGCCGATCGGCTCGCTCACCAACGAATCGAAGGCGAGCGGCTGGGTCGTTCGATCGCCCACAGCATTCCGTCGACCTGACGCACCACCACCAAAACCGAGGCGTTGTAACTCACGTTCGACCCGGTCGGAACCTCGATGCGTTGATCCAGGCTCGCGAACGCGGGCGTCACCCTCTCGATACGGCCCTGCATCGAGTCGTAGATGAACACGTCGTCACCGTTCTGGAAGACGTTGACGCCGTCGAAATTGGGCGTATACACGGGGGCGAAACTCGTCAGCTCCGCGATCTGCAGGTTCACGCGGCCCGCCTGCAAGTCCTTTTCGCTCGTCACCCACACGTCACGCGCGTGCAACTTCGCGTCGGTCACGGGAAAGCCGTCATGCGCGACGGCGAATCCCACGGGAATCCCGACAAGGAGCAAGAACGCACACACCGACGCCGTCGCCCGACGCTTCTCGCGACCCACCAAGGCGGCGACAGAGCGGACACCCCGACGTCCAGACGCGACGGCACCGACCCACGCGCGTGAAAGCGCGTTACGCCCCTCAGCCATGTCCGCCACGCTTACCCCCGGCGTCATCGCGGCCTCGCAACGAAGAAGCGTGTTCGCCCCGTCGCCCAGACCACAGTGCTCATGGTGACGGACCAAAGGGCCCTTCGCAAATGGAGAGAACTATCCATGCGATGCCGCGAGGCATCCGCCGGACTACGTGTCTGCAGAAAGGAGCGCCACATCGTCGGCCGTCACGAGTCGCGTGGACACCGCGTACTCAACGAGCCGGGCTCGCCGATCAGTCGCGAGCTTCCCGCGCCCGCCGCGCAGCCCCATGACACCGAGCTTGTCGAGCTTGTCACACACGTTGTCGAGCTTGCGGTTGAAGGTCGTGATGGTCCATCCGAGCCGCTTGGCGGCATCAGCAGAGGAGGGCAGCTCGACCCGTCCGGGGATTCTCTGCTCAAGAGCGTTCTCCGACAGAGCGACGATGAGCAGACGCTGCGACGAGGTCAACGGGATCGGCTCAAGCGTGGTCACGCCTCCGCTGAAGGTGACCGTCGCCGACGACGTGAACGTCTTGTCGGCGTTGTGGATAGCGAAGTCGTACGTGGTCGACCCCGCGGTGAAGAGCACAAGCGTCACCTCAAAGAAGATGGGCAGCCTCGCCTGGGGGGCGAGCCACGCCTGGACGTGGCCCGAGGCGTCCGTCACGGTCGCGGCGAGCAGGTTCCCGACGTTCGCGAGCCACCACAGGCCCGACTCCTGGTAGATCTGAAGAAAGTGGCGGTGCAGGTACGGATTCTCGTCGACGACAAGGTCCGACTCGCGGCCGATGGTGAACGGCCGGTCCTCCGGCGACGTCGTACCACTCGCCGCAGAACTCGACGCGGACCACGCTCACGGGTAGCACTCCGCCATCGGGTCTGCCGACAGTTTGCCGCCGTCGTCGCGACGAATCCACACGTTGACGCACACGGTGGTGCCCGACGTCACGTCGTCGATGGTGACCTCCATGTCGGCGGTGGAGAAGCGATCGTGCGCGGCCGCGCCGTCGGTCCGCTGCCAGATGTACGCGTCGCCTTCCATCGGATCGGGATTGCTCCAGGAGAACGTGACGCTCGTACCGTCAGCCGCGGCGGTCGCGTCGACGAACACGGGTGCCGGGACAGTAGCTTGGACGGGAGGCGTGGGGATCGGCACGGGCGTCGGGAACGGGTTGGGCGACGGATCGTCTCCACCCGAAAAGACGATCGCGCCGACGACGCCCAGGACGACGACCGTTCCAACGACGCCGACGATGACGCCCGCCTTGCTGCGCGGCTTGCGCGGCGCGGGCTCAGGAACCTCGGTCAGCCGCCCCCGGTTTCGCGGACCGCACGATGGTCGCCTCGTCGACGACGGGGTCGTCCGACGCGGCGCTCGGCGTTGGGGGAGCCTTCTTCTGAGCCGCGACCGTCGTGACGCCGCGAGCCCGGGTCTCGTCCTCGGCGGGACCCGCGGGAGCCATGGGCGCCGGGATAACAAGGTTGGGCACGTCGATAGCCGTGGGCTGATAGTTCAGCTCGAGCTCGACGCGCTGGAGGGCACGACCGAAGTCCACGGCGGTGTCGAACCGAGCGGACGGCTTGACCGCCATCCCCTTCTTGAGCGCGGCAAGCAGCGACGCGGGCACGTCGGTCCGGTTGAGCGGGGTGATCGCGCCGCGCTCGATGCGGCCCATGAGATCGAGCGACTGGTTGTGGCCGCCGGGGATCTCGAAGGGAGTATGCCCCGCAAGCAACGTGTAGATGGTGGCGGCGAGCGAGTACACATCGCTACGAACGTCGGGCACCGGGGCGTCCTCGAACATCTCGGGCGGCGACCACGGGATCGAGAGGCCAACGGAGCGACTCTGGGTTCCACCCGTGTCGGCCGTGTCGATCACCGCGCGCGTGGTCGTCTGCGCGACCGCGTCATCCACCACGGTCGACGAGATACCGAAGTCCGTAAGCGCGGGCCACCCGAAGTCGTTGGTCAGGATGTTCGCCGGCTTGATGTCGCGGTGAAGCACCCCAGCCTGGTGGGCGGTCGCGACGGCGCCCGCGACGCGGATACCCGTGCGAATCGCCTCGGGAACGGAGAGGGGCTTTTGCTTGTAGCGCTCGGCGAGGCTCGGACCGGAGCAGTACTCCATGATGAAGTACGGCCGATCGTCGTCGGCGACGTCGGCGTGGTAGATCGAGACGATGTACGGATGCGCGGACAGGAGCGCCATGAGGTTCGCCTCGGCGACGAAGGCGTTGCGGTTCTCGTCGGACAGCCCCTCGGCCAGCAGAACCTTCACCGCTACCTGGCGCTTCGGAAGCTCCTGGTCGTACAGGAAAACGTCCGAGAACCCACCAGCTCCCAGCACCTTCGAGAAGGTGAAGCCCCGCAGGACGGGGGGCCGGCTGTCGCGCTGAACCACGTTCTACTCCTCCCCCACGGTGTACACCGCGGTATCGCCGAGATCGATGACGGAGCCCGGAATCACGGTGGTCGGCTCGCCCGCGCGGAGTTGCTGCGGCGACATGCCGGGCGCCGTGACGAGCGTGCCGTTCTTGGAGTGTAGGTCTGTCGCGACCACGGCGCCGCCCTCAACCTTCACCTCAAGGTGCGTTCGGGAGAGTTCCTGGTTCGGGGTCGTCACCTTCACGAGGCGCGGGACGACTCCCCCTGGAACCCGCGACACGACGGGCGCGCGCCCCAGCAGGAGCGTGCCGTCGATGATCTCGCGTTGGCCGTTCGACGCCTCCAGGAAGTATGTGAGCGGAGCCGGTTCCACCGTCGCGACGGGCGTTCCGCGATCCTTGCGACGCTTGGCGCGAAGAGCGCTGATGTCGTCCGTCATGACCGTGTGCTCATCAAGGTCGTCCGGCTCCGTCGACTCGGGGGCCGACGCGGCGTCGTGCTCCGCGGTCTCGTCGTCTTCCGTCGGCGGTCGAACCGCAGCATCCTCGATGGGGCGCATCACGGTGGCGCCGAACAGGTGGTCGTACGCGCCCGACTCCCCTTCCGGAGCGACGACGGCGGGCGGGGTCGGCGCCGATGCCTTCTTCGCGACGGGGGTCGCCGCCGACACGCCCCTCGAGTCCTCGACGGGAGACGCGATCGTGTCCTCCGACACCTTGTCTTCCGACACCTTGTCTTCCGACATCGTCGACGACGCGACCGATGCGCGCGCGACGGGAGCCGCAACGGCCCCGGGAGTGGCGCTGATGAGGCAGCCGTCCGCGTACACCATGCCGTGCGCGATCGGCATACCCGCATCGCTTGCGTTCCCGATCGAGATCTGGCGCACGTCGTCGATACGGCGCTCCGCCCAGGTCGTGACGCCGTCGGCCTCAATGGATTCCGTGCCCGACGCCGTGGTCACGGTCGCGCCGAGGGTCCCGCGGGAGAACACATGGACGGCCATGGATCCGGAGGCGTCGCCGTCCCAACCGACGAGCGTGAAGTCCGGGGCACCGGTCAGGCTTCCCCCGATCACGCGATCGAGGATCTCGGCGACGGGGCTGCGCGACTCGACCGCGGTCCACATCGCGTCGAGGCGTTCCGCGGCTGACGCGACCTTGACGGCCAAGACGCGCCCGTCGGCGACGGCGATGATCCACTCGCGACCCTCGCCGGCCCGGTACGTAACGGAAATCCCGCTCATGCGCCCGCCCGGGGAACGGTGTCTTCCACGTCGTCGGATCCCGCAAGCTTCGGGTCGGGCGCGCCGTCGATGCGCGAGACGTCGATCGATACGACGATGACGGTCACATTGTCTCGACCCCCTCGGCTGAGCGCGGCAGATACGAGGCGCTCGGCTGGATTGTCCTCGTCCAGATTGAGGACGTCGGCTATCTGGGCGTCGGACAGTTCCTTCGTCAGTCCGTCGGAGCAGACGACGAACACCTGATGTTCGCGCAGGGGAAGGAGCCACACGTCCGGCTCGGCGAAGTCCTCGATACCGATGGCGCGGGTAATCACGTTGCGTTCGGGATGGTGTTCCGCCTCGAAGGCGGAGATTTCGCCGGCGTCCACCATCTCCTGAACCGCCGAGTGATCGACGCTGATCTGGTGAAGCTCACCTGCTGACCATTCGTAGACGCGCGAATCGCCGACGTTAACCACCATCCAGTGCAGTCCCCCGTCGCTCTCGTCTGCGACGAGGACCACTCCAGACAGCGTCGTTCCCGAGACGCCTCCGCCGGCCTCCATATCCAGAACGTCGCGATGCGCCGACCGGATGGCCTCGACCACCGCCGTGGGCCGCGGCGGCGTGGTTCCAGCGAGATCCCGCACCAACGCCGTCGCGACGAGCCGACTCGCCTCGTCTCCACGCTGATGGCCACCCATGCCATCGGCGACCGCATAGATCGCCGGTTCGCAGATCATGCTGTCCTCGTTGACCGCTCGGACGCGACCGGCATCGGAACTCGCGGTCGCCGTGACGCGGATCGAGTATGGATCGATCGTCAGCGTCACCGGGCTACTGTCGCCCACCGGTGTCCCCTTATGTATGTCGTCCGTTGACGCACATGGCGCGCGGCCGCCGGAGCCGCAGGTCTACGGTACGGGCGCGCCCCTACCCCCGCAAGCGTGACGGACCCCTCCGGGGTGAAGTCCCCATAGGACGCGCCCGGAATTCCTCGGCGTCGCGGCTTCACACAATCTTGATGAACGCGATGGCACGTCCTCAACACCGGTCCTATCGAATGGGGGTATCGCATCACCCCGATGGAGAGGAAGCACCATGAATATCACCAAGAGGACCTGGCTCATCGCCGGCGCGGCTAGTGCGCTCGTCCTCGTTCCGGCCGGCGTCTCGTTTGCCGTCGTGAGCGCAGCGGACGACACTCCCGCCGCGATCGCCGATCGCATTCAGGCTCGGGTCGACGCCCCCGCCGCGGTTGGCGCGGACCGGGCACCGGGACGACCCGGCGGCCAGGCCACCAACCAGGCGGGTGGCCAGAGGGCAGGACGCGCAGGCAACCAGCTCGGCGCCACGGACCGCCTTCAGGACCAAACCGGTAGCCGGGACCGTGACCAGATTCGCGATCCCGAGTACTGCGGAGACGACGGCCCCATCGGCCAGGGTCCCCCGGGGAGTCCCGACACCTCCGGCCCCGGAATGATGGGTGGCCGCGGGCCCGGTCGGTAAACGATCGAGCGGCGGGGCGCGGCGTCCACATGGGCGCCGCGCCCTCACTCTCATTGAGGCGATCCCTATCATGGACGATGTGACCTCCCCCAAGATCCTGGTGGTCGACGACGAGGAGAACATTCGCTCGCTCGTCGAGACGTACCTGAAGAACGACGGGTACGAGGTAGTAACGGCGTCGACGGGCGAGGAAGCCCTGGAACGTATGGCGACCGAGTCTCCCGACCTCGTCATTCTTGACGTTCGCCTGCCCGGCATCGATGGCTTCGAAACGCTCCGCCGCCTGCGCCGCGACTCGAACGTCTTTGTCATCATGCTGACGGCTCGCACCGACGAGTCAGACACCCTGATCGGCCTCGAGGTAGGCGCGGACGACTACGTCAGCAAACCCTTCAGTCCCCGAGAGCTTGTCGCCCGCGTGCGAGCGATGCTCCGACGTAATCGCGGCGAGGCGAAACCCGACGACGCCCTTCGCTTCGTCGGTATCACGATCGATCTCGCCAAGCGCGAAGTGCTCGTGGACGAGGCGCCCGCGACGCTCACGGCGCTCGAGTTCGACCTGCTCGCCGCCCTCGCGTCCGCTCCCGGCCGCGTGTTCACCCGGCGCCAGCTGATCGAGCGCGTGTGGGGTTGGGACTTCTACGGCGAGGAACGCGTCGTCGACGTTCATGTACGCAACCTTCGCAAGGCGCTCGGTGACCCCGCGGACTCGCCGCGCTTCGTGACAACGGTCCGCGGCGTCGGGTACAAACTCACGGCGGTATCGGCATGACGACCTCGCTGCGAACGCGCCTCTTGGTCTCTCACTTCGCGGTCGCGGCGGTCGGCTCGATCGCGCTCGGCATCGTCGCTGCCGTCGTCACCAACATCACCTTCCAGGGCCGGATACGCACCGGCATGGGGGGCATGGGCAACGGCCCGGGGGGAACCCCCTGGACAGGCCGACGCCGGAGCAAATCCAGCAGGCCCTCGCGGATTCTCTCCGATGGGCGCTTCTGATCGGGGTCCTCGCAGCGGTCGTTACCGCCGGAGTCGCGGCGATCTTCGTCGCCCGACGCATCTCGAAGCCGATCGAGCATATTCGCGAGGCAACGCACGGCATCGCGCGAGGCGAATTCCGCAGCGCGATACCCCTTCCCGCTGACGCCGAGCTGGCGGAGCTCGCGCGGGACGTGAACGCGCTGGGTGCTCGCCTCGCCGATACCGAACTGCACCGCACGCGGCTCATCGGCGAGGTCGCCCATGAGATGCGGACACCGCTCACCACCATTCGCGCTTCGATGGAGGGGCTGATCGACGGCGTCGTCGAGCCGGACGCGACCGTCTTCGCGCAGGTCGCCAACGAGGCGTCGCGGCTTCATCGTCTCGCCGACGACCTCACGCTCCTGTCGCAGACCGAGGAACGAGCCGTCCCTCTGCACCCCCAGGGCGTCGAATTGAGGTCCCTTGCGAAGGAGGCGATCGAGCGGCTCGCACCGCAGTACGACGACAAGCGCGTCACGCTAACGCTCGCCGACTTTCCCACGCTTCCCGTGCGGGCCGACGCGGACCGTATCGCCCAGGTCCTCACCAACCTCCTCGGGAACGCCCTGACCCACACCCCCGAGAAGGGATCCGTCACCGTGCACGGCGGCTCGACCGACGCCACCGCATGGATCGACGTCACCGACACGGGCCGCGGAATCGCGGCCGCAAACCTCGACCGCGTCTTCGAGCGCTTCTACCGCGTACCGAACGCGTCCCATCCGGCGGGACGCGGCATCGGCCTCACGATCGCGCGCGGACTAGCCCGCGCGCACGACGGAGACGTGACCGCAACCTCCGACGGGCCGGACAAGGGAGCGACGTTCCGGCTCACTCTTCCGAGGTAGGTAGAAGCGAGCGAACGGACCTTCCGTTCCGGTGGAGCGCGGGATCGCTCCGGACTACAGTCGAACCGTGGCCGGCCTTAACGATGAGCCCGGGCGATTCGTCATCAGCGACGCGCTGATCGCCTCGCTCGTCCACGAGCAGTTCGCACATCTCGGCTCTCTTGAGGTGGGACGTCGTTACGTCTTTGACGACCACATCACGGTGCGGCTGGGCGATCGTCTCAGCGCCAATCTTCCGACGGTCGCCGACGTCGATCCCCTCGTCAAGCGCTCCGGTCGCTGGCTCCTCGCCGCCTCGTCGCGGTGGACCTTTCCGGCGGGGATTCCGATCCTCACGGGGGTTCCCAGCGACGACTATCCGTACCACTGGGAGATCTGCCGGTGGCTTCCCGGTTCCAACACGACGATCGTCGACCTCGCAGCTGACGGGGGAATCCGACTCGGTCGCGCCCTTCGAGAGATACATCGCCCCGCTCCGGCGGACGCGCCGGCTTCTCCTCGTGCGTCGGCGTCACTCGGCGAGCTTGACCCCGAATGGGAGACGACGCTCGCCACGTTGGTCAAGTCGCGCGGGCCTCAGGGGGAAGTGATTGATCCGGGGGTTCTGGTCCCCCTGTGGCGCGCGGGACTCGACGCGGACGCCAACCACGAACGCGTGTGGGTTCACGGAAATCTCGACCCGCGGTACGTCGTATCGGAGCACGGCAGATTCGGCGGTATCTGCACGTGGTTCACCTTCGGTTTCGGCGACCCCGCCGCCGATCTTGGCGCCGCGTGTCTCCTCCTTCCCGCGACGGAAATGGGGACCCTCTGCGACGGCTACGGTCCGGTTGACGAGGCGACGATCCACCGCGCGCACGCCTTCCGCCTCCTGATCGGAGCGACGTACGCGACGTCTCCGAATCCTCTCCTGTCGCGCCTGGGCTGGGATCGTCTTCGGGAGATGGCCCGAGCGAAGCGTACGAGCCCTCAAGAACCGTCGTAGACCCCGGACAATCGCGCCCGTCCGTGACATGCTCAACGCATGGAGATATTCGAGACCAAACTGCCGGGCATCGGCGTGCGGTACGAGTTCGACACCGAGGGCGGCGACCGCGCCGGCGTCGTGGTCCGTAGGGACGGCAAACGCGACATCGTCGTCTACGACCGGGCCGACACGGACGCGGCTATCGGAACGCTCGAGCTTTCCGAGGGCGACGCGGCAACCGTCGCCGAACTGCTCGGAGGCACCAACATCACCGTTCGGCTTGAGCAGCTCCGTCACGACGTCGAGGGCCTCGCCATCGAATGGGTGACGATGCCCGAGGTAGGTGGCCTGACCGATCGGACGATCGCGGACGGCAAGATACGCACCCGAACGTCGGCATCGATCGTCGCCGTCGTTCGCGGCGACCACGCCGTACCCGGCCCGGGGCCGAGTTTCGAATTCCTCAAGGGCGACCACGTTCTCGTGATGGGCGACACCGAGGCGGTCTCCGAGGCGTCCACGATACTTACGGGCTGATCCATGCTGGCGTCGCTTGCCGCCATCTCCGGCGCGTCGAACGGCGCGCCGTCGGCGGGCGACGTGTTGATCGAACTCGGCATCGTCCTTCTCGTCCTCGCGCTTCTCGGACGACTTGCTCAGCGCATAGGAATCTCATCCATCCCCCTGTACCTCCTCGGCGGCCTCGCGCTCGGAGAAGGGGGCATCATTCCCATCAGCGCGGGCGACGACTTCATCGGAGTGGGGGCCGAGATAGGCGTCGTCCTCCTGCTCCTGTTGCTCGGACTCGAATACTCCCCCGAGGACCTCAGAGACGGGCTCCGGTCGACGTGGCTAGCAGGCATCATCGACGTCGTCGCCAACGCGGCTCCCGGATTCGCGGCAGGACTCATTCTGGGGTGGACTCCCGTCGCGTCGCTTCTCCTCGCGGGGATCACGTACATCTCGTCGTCCGGCATCATCGCCCGCCTGCTCGATGACCTCGACCGCATCGGTAACCGCGAGACGCCGGTGATCCTGAGCCTTCTGGTCATGGAGGACGTTGTCACGGCCTTCGTCCTTCCAGCGATCGCCGTACTCCTGGTCGGCGCGACGCTCGCTCAGGGCGCCATCGCGATTGGAATCGCGGTCGGGGTCGTCTTCCTCGCGTTCTACGCCGCGTTCCGACTCAGCGAGCGCTTCTCGCGCGCGATTCACTCCCGGTCCCGCGAACTGCTTCTTCTCACCGTGCTCGGCATCACCTTCCTGGTGGCTGGTCTCGCCGACGCCGTTCAGGTCTCCGCCGCCGTCGGCGCGTTCCTGCTGGGAGTCACCTTGTCCGGGCAGGTCGCCGACGAGGTTCGCTCGCTCCTGCCGCCGTTCCGCGACGTATTCGGGGGCCTGTTCTTCGTGTTCTTCGGCATGCAGGTCGATCCACGCACGCTTCTTCCCGTACTCGTTCCTGCGATCGCGCTCGCGATCGCGGGAGTCGCGTCGAAGGTGTTCACCGGGTACGTCGCAGCTGCGATCGCGAAGATCGGACGACCCGGTCGGTGGCGAGCGGGCTTCGCCCTCGTCCCTCGCGGCGAGTTCTCCATCGTCATCGCCGGGCTCGGCGTCGCGGCCGGCGTCGAACCGCGCCTGGGCGCCCTTGCCGCGGCGTATGTGCTCACGCTCGCCGTCGTCGGCCCCATCCTCATGCGCGTCACGGATCGCAGGCGCGCAAAGGCCGTTTAGCGGTACCGTTGGGGCACGTGAGACAAGAGTCACACTGTATCGAGGTAAGTGGCCCCTAACCTCTAGTCTGTGACCCAGACACGAGTCTGAGGCCCCAACGCCTCGGACGCGCCACGAGAGGACGAGCGGTCATGGCGCCTCAGCGCTGGGGGCTGGGCCACGCGTTGGCGCGCGTCGCCATCGTCGCCCTCGTCGTCGCTCCGCTTGCCGCCGTGGGCTCCTCGACTCCCGCCTCGGCCGCGACGTTAGCGTTTCACGTCAGCGCCTCAGGCGGCGGCCAGGTCATCGCCGGGAACAACGCCACGTACTCCATCTCGGCAACCAACGACGAAACCGCGTCGGACGGCTTCAACCTCGCCCTATACCTCGACGTTCCGGACGGCGTCGACTTCGTGAGTTCCACCCTCGGCGCCCCCGTCATCTACGGCCACGCCGACATCGCGACCATCCCCGTCGGCACCTATCGGTGGGTCTGGGAGGACGTCTCGGACCTGCCAGCGAGTGGCTCCTTCGGCGGGACCGTCGTGGTCCACCCGAGCCAGCCCACTCCCGCCTTCAATGACGGAACCCACGAGACATCCGATACGACCGTGTTTCCCGTCGGATCTAGCTTCAATGTCCGGGCTACGCCGCCCTGAGCGACGACGCCACGTACCTACCCGTGTTCGTCGGCTCCACGGGCGTGGGCACGGTACCCGCACAGGACGCGACCTCGACGTCCGGCCCGCAGAACGTCACGACGTCGATGATCGCGCTCGACCTGAGAAAGAGCGAGCCGAGCCCCGAGGCCGAACTTCTTCGCGGGGTGCACGACCAGACCACCGTGTACACGCTCACGATTACGAACACCACCGAGGGGGACACGGACAACGTCCAGCTCATTGACCACCTCCCGGCCGCGTTGGAGTTCCTGGGATGCGGCGCCGTCGACAACTCGACCGTTGACCGCGACCCGGCGGACGCCACCATCAACGAGTACGACACCGCCGCGACGCTTGCCGGGACTCCCCTCATCGCCACCAACTGCCCCACGCCCACGTCGGTGACAACGCTGGTGGCCTCGGGGCGCTACGCCACCGACAACGGGTTGACGGACGGCCAGGTATACACGCGAGTGGTGTGGGACCTTGGCACCGTCGCCGCCGGCGCCACCATCACCGTTCGGTACGCCGCAGGCATCCCCCTCTACGCGAACACCACGACGTGGGACGGCGCCGTCGACCCCCGACCCCCTGCTGCTCGGCCAGACCGCCAACCTCGACAACAACAACGGCGCCTCCACCCGGCACGGAGACGCCGTCAACCCCGTCGACGGGACCACTTGGACCAACGTCGCCAATGTTTCCGGCGACTACCAGGGCATCGTCTTCACCGGGGCAGACCGCAGTACCCCGGACCGCGCTACCGAGACGGTCTACGCGATGGACCTGTCCATCCTCAAGGATCGCGACGCCGCCGACGCGGAGTTCACGGTGGGCAACATCACCGACTTCACGCTCACTCTGCGCGCGAGCGAGTACATGTACTCCTCGGACATCATCGTCACCGACGTTCTCCCCAACGGCCTGTGTCCGCTCCGCCCCGCGGGCACATCCTTCACCAACAACACCGGGCTGCCCTTCCCCGCCGAGTGCGACGCCCTCGGAACGGTGACGGGCGCCGAGATGCAGTCGGTCACGGCGAACCTTGACGGCACGTTCACCATCGTCTTCCGACCCACGGATGCGACCTATCCCGTCCCCGGGACCTTCGTTATCGATCCGAACGCGACCCACGACATCACCTACGAGGCGCTCGACCGCTCCGCATACAAGGAGCCACCGCGAGAATACGGGCCGACGACGTCGGGCGACTCCTTCGGCAACACCGTGTCGTTCACCGCGGTCACGGACGCGATCGCGCCGCTGCTCGCCTCGTTCCCCGAAACCTTCCACGTGTGGGACGACTCGGGCGCCAGCATCGCCTCGGACTACACCACCATCGATAAGACGGTCATGCCGCGGATCGCAGGTCGAACAGGGCGCCACGGGAGACCCCTGCACCCTTGGAACGTTCTCCGACACGCTGGAGCCCGGGTTCCGCATGGGTGACACCGTGTGCTTCAACCTCGAGGTGACCTTCCCCTCGAGCATTGACGTGCGTAACCCCGTCATCACCGACTTCCTTCCGCGCGGAATGACCTTCGCGGGCTACGAAGTCATCGCGGGAAGCGTCGGCCCCATCATCCCGACGACCCTCGACCCCTCCAGCGGTCGCCTCGAGTGGAAGGTCGGGACCGCGGGCGCGGGCGGCGACCTGTACGTCACGCGCGGATCCACCTTCAACGCGCACGTATGGGCGACGATCGACGGCCCGTCGAGCGGACCCATCCTCGACAAGCCACAGAACCTCATGAAGTACCGGCAGCAGAACGTCGAGGGTGCCCTGTACTTCCTGCGCGACCAGGCCGAGATCGAGATCGACCCTGAGATGGAGCTAGTCAAGGGCGTCGAGTCGGTCACGCCGAACGGAAGCGTCACGCCCGACTACACGCGGGCAGTCACGTTGGGCGCGAGGACGATCCCAACGGCGCGGTTTTCGGGTCGAACCGCGACGGCATCCTGGTGCGCGAGGGCGAGCAGGTTCGGTACCGCGTCGATCTCACGACCATGCCGTACGGCGCCACGAACGCGACCGTGTGGGACGTGCTACCCGTCGGATTCACCAAGTCCAGCGTCTCCAACATCACCGACTCTGGCGTCGCATACGATCCGACGGACGCCGGCTACCCCGCTGGCATGGATCCCACGCTCAACACGCGATCGGTCGTCGTGTGGACGGGCGTCGACGTCCCGTACGACTCCGGCGTCATGATGGCGCGCAAGACCCTGAACTACACGGTCACGATCCCGGTGGGAACCTCCGTGGCCACCACCCACGACAACGACGCGTCGATCATCAGCTACGCGGCATCGATCAACACGTCCGGACTTCCCAACTCACAGGTGTACTACCCCACGGACTCGTACAACGTCGCGCTCGGTCCGACGGGCACGGACGAATGGAACACGCCGGGGACGTACACGCGAGACGACTCGTCCGTGTACCTCCCCTCAGCGTCGATCGCCAAGACCGCGACGTCCGAATTCGACTCCGGGAACAGCGCCAACAACGCCGCGAACCAGATCGTCAAGGGCGAGGTGGGGGAGTTCATCTACACCGTGACCGTCCCGGCCTACACGTCGATTACGAACGGGCTCCTGTCCGACGACCTGACGTCGTCAGCGACCAACTGGCTCATCGACCCGACGCTCACGACGGTCGACTACCCCGGCGGCTCGACGGCCCCGGGATTCGACGGAACCTTCACGGTCGGCTCGACCCCCGGCTTCGATATCAACGCGAACGTCGGCACCCTCGATTTCCCTTCCCTGTACACCAACTCCACGGCGTCCGACCAGACGTTCACCGTTCACCTATTCGCCCTCGTCCAGGGCGACTCGTCCTGGGGAAACAACACCTTCCGTGCCGACGAGGCGACGTTCGAGAGCGGCACTCAGTCCGACATCGTCGCAGATAGCGGATTGACCGTCATTACGCCCAACCCGAGCGTCTTGAAGAGCGCCAGCCCCACCAGCGTGACCGCGGGTCAAACCGTCACGTACACGCTCACGGCACGGAACAACTCCAGCAACAGCCGCCCGACCCTCTTCGATGCGCAGATGGTCGACTGCGTTCCGGCCGAACTCACGGGGGTCACCCTGGGCTCCGCGAGCCAGGGAAGCGCGTCGATCGTGCCGGACGTCAGCTGTAGCGGCACGCGCATCGTGTGGGATATCGGCGCCCTCCTGTCGGGAAGCGCGAACTACGAGACCCTCACCTACAGCGTGACCGTCTCCCCTGCGTCGGCCGGCAATGCGAGCTATACCAACACCGCCCGTCTCACCGGATACAGCCTCGACGACCCCGGGGCGGACCGCGCGACACAGACCGCCTCGCGCCTCGAGGAGGTGACGGTGCTCGGTGCAGGGCTCGTCAAGTCGGTCAGCCCCGGCGCCGCGACGATCGGCCAAGAGGTGACGTACAGCGTCGTCGCGACGGTCCCGGCCGACGTCAACTTCTACGACACGGCACTCATCGACGACGTACCCTCCGAGCTCGCGATCTCGGGGGCAACCTTGACGTGTGAGTTCGCGGGCGGCGGGGACTGCTTGGCGCCGCTACAACTGCTGGACGCGAACGCGGGCGACGCGCTTACCGCGAGCGGCACCCTGCAGGGCTGGTGGCTGGGCGACATCCCGTCGAACTCCCTGGCTCGCACCTTCACGCTCACGTACACGGGAACGGTCCTGGACGTCGCCGCGAACACCACCGGTCACGCGATCGTCAACGATGCGACGCTCCGATGGAACATCACCAACACCGCCTCCGCTCCCCCCGCAAACGCGAACTACTCAACGGACGAGACGACGCCGGTGGCGAGTGCGACGCTTCATGTGATCCAGCCGAGCACGAGCGTGGTGAAGCACGTGAACGGCCTCGATAGCGATACCGTCGCGCCGGGCGACACGTTCACCTACACCGTGACGGTGACGAACCCCTCCGGGACATACGCGAGCACCGCCAACCAGGTCACCGTCACGGACGTGGTGCCGACCAACGTGATCGTGAAAGAGACGACGATCTCGGGCGGGGGCTCGCTCACGGGCGAGAGTGCGACCACGGGCGGCGGAACCATCACGTGGAATTTGGCGAGCCTCGATCCGGGAACAGCGAACGCGGTGACGTTTACCTACGACGCGGAGCTCGCCGACTCCACCTACCTCGACGCGTCGACCTTGACGAATGATGCGACCGTCACCGGCTTCACGTCACACCCGACCTCGACCGCCGGATACAACGACCTGATCATCCGCTCGTACTCAGGTCCCACGGCCGACGCCGACGTCACCCCCGACTTCCCCTCGCCGACGATCGTCAAGACGGCGGCGGCCGGACCCGCGTACATCGGCGAGGCGAAGAGCTTCACCATTACCGTGACGAACGACGGTACGAGCGACGCCAGGAACGCCGAGGTCACGGACACCCTCCCTGCGAACTGGATCTACGACGCCGGTTCGACGACGATCGATACCGTCGCTGCCGGGGACCCGACCATCGCCGGCCAGGTGCTGACGTGGTCGAGCCTCCCTGACCTTGTTCCGACCGACTCGTTCACCATCACGTACACCGCCCACCCGGACGCCTCCGTGACGTGGACGGGCGCGAACACGGGCTCCGCCGTCGACTACACGAACAACGCGACGGTGACCGTCGACGACGTCTCGGGCTCGAACGGGAACCTCGACGGCGTGTACACGGATAGCACGTCCGAGACGGTCCACATCGACAAGGCGGACCTCATCGTCGACAAGGCTCACACCGTGGGCGTGGACCCGACGGCGGGAGCCGCCTTCTCGTGGACACTGACGGTGACGAACAGCGCGATCTCGGATACGGCGGTCGGGCCGATCGTCGTCGATGACACGCTTCCCGTTGACGCGATCTACGTGAGCTACACGGGAACCGGCTGGACCGCCGATACGGTGACGTCTCCCGGACACGTGATCTTCACCCACGCGGGACCGCTCGTCGCTGGCGGTGCGTTGCCCGTCATCACCGTGAACGTCACCCTGCCGGACGACCTTGTGGTGGGCACCGACTTCACCAACGTCGCCACCGTCGAGGCGAAGACCTTCGACCCGTATCTGCCCAATAACTCCGATAGCGACCCCGCGTCGACCTTGAGCATCGCGGACGTCGAACTCGTCAAGACATCCGTCGGAGGCCCGTTCACCTCGGGCGACTACATCACGTGGGACCTCGACGTCACCAACAATGGGCCGTCGATAGCCTTCGGCCCGTTCGAGGTGACCGATTCGCTTCCCGCGACCGTGGACTGGTCGACCGTGACGGCGACCGGACCCGGCTGGACCTGCGATCCGGTGACGGTTGGCGGCGACGTGGTGTGTACGTCGTCGGCCTCGGTCCTAGCCGTCGCAGGGTCGCTCCCCACTATCACCATCAGCGCGCGCATTCTTCCGAGCACCATCGGGGACATAGACAACACGGCGACGGTGACGCATCCTAAGCCGGATCCCGAACCCCGGGAACAACACGGATGCCACCACCGATACCGTGGGAACGAGCGCCGACCTGGCGCTCACCAAGTCCACGGTGTCCGTCGATATCCCGGCGAACGGAACCGGACGGTTCCGGATCGAGGTCACGAATAACGGGCCGTCCAACGCCCTCGCCGTTACGGTCCGCGACACCCTCCCCGGCGGCCTGACCTTCGACGACGCGCTCGCCAACATCACGTCACCCCCGGGCGACACGTGGACCTGCGTGCGCGATGGCGGCGACCCCGCCCTGCCGCTGTGCACGCTGACGTCGAACGCGGGGACGATGACGGTCGGTGGCTCGACGTGGTTCGAGTTCGACGTCCAGGCTGACGCGACCGTGACGGCCGCGGTGCTCAATACCGCGACCGTCGAGTCGACGACGAACGATCCCGACCTGACCAACAACACCGACGACTCGACCACCGCGCCCCAACTGACGGTGAACAAGACGGCCGCGGCCGCAACCGTCCAGCGTGGCGCGCAGATCACGTACACGATCAACGTCGAGAGCCTGTCGTACGGCGCGACCGACGACGTGACCCTCGTCGACACCGTCCCCGCCGAGCTGCACGTCGACTCGATCACCATCGACCTCGCGAGCGATCCGAGCGTTCCCGACTGGACCGACCCGTGCGTGCTATCGGGCGAGGACGTCGACGGGTACGGCGGTGCGATCGTGTGCATACTCGCGGGGACGCTCGAGCGCGGCCGCATCACCCCCGACATCACCGTGGTGGCGACCGTGAATCCCGCGACCGCTCCCGGTTCGATCGTGAACGTCGCCGAGGTTTCTGGACGGATCCAGAAGATCTCGTCGCCGGAGTGTTCAGCCAGGACGATGACGCGCCTGTATCCGTGACGCTGACGGACGCCGAACTCGCCGCGACCGGGGCCGCCGGACTGCCCTACGAGATCGGAGCCGCGGCGATAGCGCTGGCGCTCGGCATTGGGCTGGTCCTCCTCGCTCGACGCCGTGGCAAGACGAGCGCTCGCGACCTGACGCCCGCGACCTAAGATCCGTTTACACTAGTTCTTCACGGAGGACGACGACCTCGTCTTTCGGCACCAGACGTCGGGGCCGGGGAGGGCCCCAATAGCCCGTGGCGCAAGCCACGAGCGTCGCGCGCAGACCCCCTCTCGCGCGACGCGGATCGACGCCCCGTGGTGAGGCACCCCCCCCATCCGCCTCCCACGGGGCGTCGATCACCTTCTCCTGAATATCGAGGGTCCCGTGCTGTGGCACGATATCCGTGTCGCCCCCATGGGGCGAAGCGCCGGTCACGTCGCGCAGGTGGTGTGACAGTCGCGCGATGAGCGCGCATTGCGTTGATCGAGGTCCCCGTGTTCGCCCCGTACCGCTCCATCCTTTCTCTCCCCGGCGCTCGCGCCTTCACTTTCTGGGGCCTGCTCGCGCGCGCCCAGATGGCCATGACCGAGCTCGCCATCCTGCTGATGGTGCAGATCGAGTACGGCTCGTACGCGGTCGCGGGACGCGTCGTCGCCGCCGTCGCGATCTCGTGGGCGTTGCTCGCCCCGTTCGTCGGACGCCTTGTCGATCGCTATGGTCAGTACCGCGCGCTCCGATGGGGCTTTGCCATCGTCATCGTGGGACGCGTGGGCATGATCATTGCGGCCGTGAGCCACCAGCCGGAATGGGTGCTGTTCGCCTTCGCCCCGCTGTTTCCCGCAAGCGGGAGCATCGCCACGTACACGCGCGCACGGTGGGTATACACGGTGAAGAACGACGACGCCCTCAACACGGCGTTCTCCCTCGAGTCTTCCCTCGACGAGACCCTCTTCATCGTCGGCCCCGCCCTCACCACCGTCCTCGCCACCCTCGTCGTCAGCTGGGCTGGGCTCGCGATCTCCACCCTCGCGTTGGCCGTAGGCGGCTATGCCTTCCTCGCCCAACGCGGCACGGAGCCGCCCATCGGGGAGGTCGCTATACGTCAGGCCCGTCGGCGTCGGCCGCGGATCGGGACGCACATGTTCATCTCCGTCCCCGCGGTCCTGATCACCACCGTGATCTTCGCCGCGCAGGGCGCGCTCTTCGCCTCTGCCGATATCGCGACGGTCGCGTTCGCCGACTCCCTTGGCCTCAAGTCGTCGTCGGGCCCGGTCCTGGCACTCTTCGCCCTTGGCTCCCTGATTGGAGGCCTGCTCTACGGCTCCCGCGTGTGGCGTCACTCGTTAACGTCGAGGCTCACCTGGGGCGTGGTACTCACCGGGATGGGGGCCGCGACGTTCGGGCTCGCACCGACGCTCGCCGATCCTCGCCGCACTGATGTTCGTCACCGGCCTCGTCGTCGCTCCCACCATGGCCGTAGGGGACGGCATGGTCCAGGCGCTCGTCCCCCGCAACCGCCTGACCGAGGGAATGACCTGGACCCGCGTCGGTATCGACATGGGGATCGCCGCGGGGGCGTGGTTCGCCGGGTACCTGGTGGAACACCAGGGGCCGAGCTCCGCGTTCGCCGTCACCGCGATCGCGGGCGGCGTCTCCGCGCGTCATCGCCTTGCTCGCGCTCCCGTACCTGAGGTCGCGCCGACGCTATGAAGAGGTCGCGGCCGTCAACCCGTGACCCGTCAACCCGTGACCCGTCGACCCCGCCGCCGCGATACGACGGCGAGGCGACCGAGCTAGTTGCACTCGCTAGCGAGAGCGGCGTTGATGGTGCCCATGTGCATGATGAACGAGCCCGGATCCCCCTCGAACGACGAGAGGTCGTCGAACATGCTCTGGGGTACGTCGCCGTCGATGGCCAAAATGGCCCGCACCTTGTCGTTGGCCTTCATGTAGAAGTCCACGTCAGGACCGGGATCGCCCAGGCCCTCCGGGTCGTGACCGGCCAGCTTCTTCAGTTGATGCAACGTAGCGTCCATGGCGTCCGGGTTGTAGGCCAACGTGCCGTCCTTGACAAGGTTCACGGCGTCCTGCGACGTCAACTGCGCCATCACCTGGACGCGAACCTGGTACGCCTGACCGTCGCCGGACTTGAAATACGCGCAATCGATGGATCCGCCTGCGGCCGGCGCCCCGGCACCTGCGGTAGAACCGGCGCCGTCAGCGCCGGTCGAGGTCGCCGGCGACGAGCAGCCGACGAGGACGAATGCGAGGGAAGCGGCAGTAACGGCCGCGGAGAATCGTGCCATATGTTCGAGTATCCGTCGTCCGACGGCGAGGGCCAAGTCAGGATGCGCGCGGATGGGGGACAATGGGGGCATGATCCGGGACGCGCGAGGCTCCGACGCGCCCGCGATCGCCGCCATCTACCGACACTTCGTCGAGAACACGATCGTCACCTTCGAGATCGACCCCGTCCCGGGCGACGAGATGGCCGCGCGTATCGCGTCGGTCCAGGCGGATGGCTACCCGTGGCTGGTGTGGGAGGAATCGGGCGTGGTGATCGGTTACGCGCACGCCGGCGTGTTCCGCGACCGCGCGGCGTACGCGAATTCCGCGGAGGTGTCGATCTACCTCGATCCGGACTCGACGGGCAGGCGCGTCGGTTCGGCGCTCTACACCGAGTTGCTCGGACGCCTACGCGACGCGGACACGCATCTCGCCATCGCGGCGATCGCGCTTCCGAATCCGGCGAGCGTCGCGCTCCACGAGTCGCTCGGATTCACGAGCGTGGGGGCGTTCTCCGAGGTCGGCCGAAAGTTTGACCAGTGGATCGACGTCGGCTTCTGGCAGCTACGCCTCGACCAGGACGAAAACTAACCCCGCGCCACCTTCGTCGCCGCCATCATGTGCTTGAGTGATGCCGTCGTCTCCTCGTATCCGCGAGTCTTGAGTCCGCAGTCGGGGTTCACCCACAGGCGCTTGCCGGGGATGGACTCGAGCGCCTCCATCAGCAGATCCGCGATCTCCTGGGTCGACGGAACGCGCGGCGAGTGGATGTCCCACACGCCAGGGCCGATGCCCCGCTCGAAGCCATGCGCCTTGATGGACGGCAACACCTCCATGCGGGAACGAGCCGCCTCGATGGACGTGACGTCCGCGCCCAAACCGTCGATCGCGCCGATGACCTCTCCGAACTCCGAGTAGCACAGGTGCGTGTGAATCTGGGTGTTGTCCGCGGCGCCCGAGGTGGCGAGGCGGAACGATCCGACGGACCAATCGAGGTACGCCTCCTGGTCCCGCTTCTTGAGCGGAAGGAGTTCGCGCAGGGCGGGCTCATCGACCTGGATGATGCCGATGCCCGCGGCCTCGAGGTCCGCGATCTCCTGGCGGAGGGCAAGGCCCACCTGACGCGCGGTGTCGCCGAGCGGCTGGTCGTCGCGAACGAAGGACCACGCGAGGATGGTCACGGGGCCGGTGAGCATGCCCTTGACGGGCTTCTCGCTGAGCGACTGTGCGTACGAGGCCCAGCGGACCGTCATCGGCTCGGGTCGTGAGACGTCGCCCCAGAGGATCGACGGCCGCGTGCAGCGCGAGCCGTACGACTGGACCCAGCCGTTCTTGGTGACCGAGAAGCCCGTGAGGAGCTCCGCGAAGTACTGCACCATGTCGTTGCGCTCGGCCTCGCCGTGGACCAGGACGTCGAGCCCCAGGACCTCCTGCAGCTCGATCACCGTCGCGATCTCGGCCTTCATGGCCTTCTCGTAGTCCTCCGTGGTGATCTCGCCCTTGGCGAGCGCGGCGCGCGCCTTGCGGATCTCCGGGGTCTGCGGGAAGGAGCCGATGGTCGTGGTCGCGAGCGCAGGAAGATGGAAGCGCTCCTCCTGGGCGGCGTCGCGCGTGGCGTAGTCGCTGGCGCGGCTGTAGTCCGCCTTCGTGATGCCCGCGAGCGCGTCGCGTACGGCCTTGACGTTCGTACCCGGGTTCGTGGCGCGCGACTTTCGCGCCTCGCGAGACGCCGTCAGCGCGTCGGCGACCGCTTCCTCGCCGTCGGCGCGGGCGGCCGCGAGCGTCACGATCTCGGCGATCTTCTCGTCGGCGAAAGCGAGCCACGGGAGAATCTCGCCGAGCTCCTCCTCGCCTTCGAGCGTGTGCGGGACGTGCAGCAGCGACGTCGACGTGGCGACGGCGACGGGGCCGCCGAGCGCTGCGCACGCCGTGGCCTTCGCGAGCGCGGCGTCGAGATCGGTGCGCCAGATGTTGTGGCCGTCGACGACCCCGGCGACCGTGGTGATACCGCTCAGGTCGACGCCGGTGGGGACGGCTCCGCGAACGAGGTCGAGGCTCACGGCCTCGACGCCGCTCGAGGCGAGGACGGGAAGCGCGTCGTCGAGCGATGCATAGGGGGCGGCGACGAAGATCGCGGGGCGGTCCGTCGCGGCGGCGAGCGCCTCGTAGGCCTCTTTGGCCGCCGCGAGGACGTCGGCGCGGGGGGCGTCGATGTCCGCGACCAGCACGGGTTCGTCGATCTGGATCCACTCGGCTCCCGCCGCCTTGAACTCCTCAAGGAGGGTCGCGTAGATGGGAACCAGGTCCTCGAGGCGGGAGATCGGCTGGAACTTCACCGACGCCTCGTCGGACGCCTTCGCGAGGTAGAGGAACGTGAGGGGGCCCGTGATGACGGGGCGGGTCAGGAAGCCCGCCTCCTTCGCCTCGACGAACTCCTCGACCCACCGAAGCGAGCCGACCTCGAAGGTGGTCTCCGGGCCGATCTCCGGTACGAGGAAGTGGTAGTTCGAGTCGAACCACTTGGTCATCTCGAGCGGGGCCTTGTCGCCCACGCCGCGAGCGATCGTCGAATAGCCGGCCAGGTCGTACCCGCCGTGCTCGCTCTCGAATTCCTTGAAGCGCGACGGGACGCATCCGAACGTCACGCTCGCATCGAGCATGTGGTCGTAGAACGAGAAGTTCGAGGGGATCGACGAATCGTCGCGGCCGAGGCCAAGCGACGCCATGCGCTCGAGGTTCGCGAGGCGAAGGGCACGGGCGGCGGCCTCGAGGTCGTCCGCCGTCGTGGCGCCCTTCCAGAAGGACTCGAGCGCCTTCTTGAGTTCGCGGTTCCTGCCGATGCGCGGATAGCCGAGGATGGTGCCGCCCGGGAACGCGGGCGCTGTGGTCGTGGTCTGAGGGCTCATGTGTCTTCCAACGATGGTGGGAGCGCGGCGGGCTCGCCTATGCGCGTCTGGCGGGGTACCGCCAATGAGGTGGATAGGAGTCTACCGTGGCCGCGCCGACGGGACGAATCCCGAACGTCCCGCGGGGAATGGGAAGGGGCGCCGATCGGTTGACTCGGCGAACAAGCCGCGTGAAAGGATCGCCCCATGACCGAAACCTCGCAACGCCGGGTGACGCTCGCCCGGGAATCCCAGGGCGTGTACGTCGCCACGAACGAGATGGGCTCGACGCTTCGCTTCGGCCCCGAGATGGAGGACGGCTTCTCCGCCGTCGAGCTTCTCCTCGCCGCGGTAGCTGGCTGCTCGGGTATCGACGTCGACTACATGACCACGCGCCGCGCCGAGCCGCTCGTCTTCGACGTGACGGCAGAGGCGACGCAGGCCAAGGGGGACGACGGCAACATCCTTCGCGACGTCACCGTCTCGTTTCACCTGGAGTTCCCGGAGGGCGAGGATGGCGACAAGGCGCGGGATCGGGTCGCAGCGGCGATCAAGGCGTCCCACGACCGGCACTGCACCGTGAGCCGAACCATCGAGGCCGCCGTGCCGGTCACGATGCGCGAGGTCTGACGGTCTGAGGTCCGCGCCTAGCGCTCACTTGCCCAACCCGGCCGCGGCAACGAGCTCGAGCGCGGCCTCGTGGCGATTGAACGTATACACGTGGATGCCGGGCGCCCCTGCTGCGACCAGGACGCGTGCGAGCGTCGCCGCGAACTCCACCCCGGCGTTGCGCGCGTCCTCCCTGCCCTCGGCCGCCTCGAGCGCGGCCAGCAGAGCATCCGGCGCGGGCACGCCCGTGAGTTGCTCAAGCCGCGCCGCCCTCCCGGTCGACAGCAGCGGGATGATTCCCGGGAGGATCGGAATGGTGATCCCCTGGGCCTGCGCGTCTGCGACAAGCGCCTCCCACTGCGACGCGTCGTAGAACACCTGCGTCACGGCGAAGTCCGCCCCCGCGTCCTGCTTGGCCCGGAGCACGTCGAGCCCCTGCTGGCGCCACTGCTCCTGCGCGTGCGCGGCGGGGAAGGCGGCGACGCCGACGCTGAGCTCGTCCGACGCGATGCCGCGCGCCGTCGCGACGTCGCGAATGTGACCGACGAGCTCCGACGCGTACCGCAGGCCGTCCGGATGTGGACGCCAGTCCGGCTGCCCGACGGGAGGGTCGCCGCGAAGCGCGAGGAAGTCGCGCACGCCCTCGTCGAGGAACTCGTCGATGACGGCCGTGACCTCGTCCCGCGACTGGTTCACGCACGTCAGGTGCGCGAGCGGCGGAATCGTGTGCGTGTGCGCAAGGTGGCGTACCACCTCCCGGCTCGACTGACGCGTCGTCCCGCTCGCGCCGTACGTGATCGACGCGAAATCCGGGCGAGCTTCGGCGAGGCGCGCGATGGTTCCCCAGAGGGCTTCGTGCGCCTCTGGGGTGCGCGGGGGGAACAGCTCGAACGACAGCGTGGGGGCCGACGCGGCGAGCCGGTTTCGGATGGTCATCTCGGGAGCCAAGGGTAGCGGGCCGGAACGATCGCACCAACTGATGTTCCGGGGCTTGGCGTGGGCGAGCGGCGGCGACGGGACCGCGAGGACGCCTCGACAGCGTCGGACCGGCGCCCCACACTGGGCCCATGGACGACACGACAGCCCGATGCTTCGGGACGGGCGACCCTCTGTATGAGCGCTACCACGACGAGGAGTGGGGGCGCGAGGTTCGCGACGACGTCGCGCTGTTCGAGCGGATGGTGCTCGAGGCGTTCCAGTCGGGACTGAGTTGGTCGACGGTGCTACACAAGCGCGAGAACTTCCGCGCGGCGTTCTCCGACTGGGACGTCCGCGCGATAGCCGCGTACGGCCCCGACGACGTAGCGCGGCTCATGGACGATGCCGGGATCATCCGCAACCGCAGAAAGGTCGACGCGGCGATAGAAAACGCCCGGGCGCTCGTCGCCCTGTGGGACGCGGGCGAGACTCTCGGCGACCTTGTCTGGGCGCATCAGCCTCCTCCGACGGAACGCGGACGCTTCGCCTCGTGGGAGGACGTGCCCTCGCAAACCGACGAGTCTCGCGCCCTCGCTAAGGCGCTCAAGGCGCGAGGATTCGTGTTCGTCGGGCCCGTCACCATGTACGCGCTGATGCAGGCGTGCGGACTACTCGACCCCCACCTTCAACGGTGCCCGGTAAGCGTAGGCGCGCGTCTCTAGCACCACGACCGGCGGTGCCGGCGAACCGCCTCGTCCAGCAACGCGTCGACGATGACGAGGTCCGCGGGAATCCACGGGACCTCGCGCCACTCGCCGGGTTCGAGCCACCGCACCTCGTCATGGTCCTCAAGGGGTCGCGGCTCGCCTTTCGCGACGGTGGCCAACCACAGTCGCATCACCAGTGGGGGTCGCGCTGCGCCGGAAGCGAGAAGCGGCCACGCGCGGCCGACGACCGCGCCGTGCTCGCCAATCCCCACGTCGTCTGTTCCGGGCACCTCGGGGCCGAGCGTGATCTCGATCCCTAGCTCCTCGCGAAGTTCGCGCCGAAGCGCGTCCGTCGGCTCCTCGCCGCGCTCGACCTTGCCGCCGGGAAACTCCCATAGCCCGGCCATCGCGGGGGGCGCGGAGCGGCGTGCCCCGAGAAGTCGGCGCGGAAGCTCCAGATCGTCGACGATCGCCGCGGCGACCACGAGGCGCGCCGCCGAGGGGGAGGTCACGGGGTGAACGCGAGCACAGCGCTAATCGGTAATGGCCGAGTACTGCTCCGCGGTCAGCAGCGCCTTATTCGCCGTCTTCACCTTGATCTTGATGATCCAGCTGTCGCCGTACGCCTGCGTGTTGAGCGTCTCCGGGGCGTCGATCACCGCGTCGTTGACGGCCGTGATCACGCCGGTGACAGGGGCGTACAACTCAGAGACGGCCTTGGTCGATTCGAGTTCTCCGCAGACCTCGCCCGCCGTCACGTCGTCGCCGACGGGGGGAGCCTCGATGTACACGATGTCCCCTAGCGCCGCGGCGGCGTACTCCGTGATGCCGACGGAGACCTCCGATCCGGGCGAGTTCTCACCCGCGACCCACTCGTGTTCCTCCGAGTACAGGAGTTCGTCAGGAATTTCGGCCATCTCGGTCACCTCTCTTCGCTCGCACTAGGCGCCCAGCCCCGCGTCAGGGGGCCTCGTATAGAACGGTAGCGCGACGACCCGCATCCGCTCACCCCGTCCGCGCACATCCGCGACAAGTGTCGTGCCCTCTCCCGCGAAGCGGGGGTGCACGTATGCCATGGCGATGGGGTGTCCCAGGGTGGGCGACGGGGCGCCCGACGTCACGTCGCCGACGTCCGCGCCGAAGCCGTCGAGGACGCGATATCCCGCACGCGCCGCGCGTCTTCCGTCGCCCTCGATCCCCACGAGAACGCGAGCGTCGACGGGCGCCACCTCCGGAAGTGCCATCCAGGCGGCGTGCTCGGTCGCCGCGCGCGCGAGCGCCTCGCGCCCCACGAACTCCCCGCGGGGGTTTGCATCCGTTCCCAGGTGGACGACGCGCCCGAGGCCCGCGGCGAACGGCGAACGATCCCGTCCCAACTCGTGGCCATACAGCGGCATTCCCGCCTCGAGTCGAAGCGTGTCCCGAGCGCCAAGGCCACACGCGACGATCCCGGCGTCCTCGCCCACCGCGAGCGCAGCGTCCCACACGCGTCCTGCGTCGTCCGTCGAAACGAAGAACTCGTACCCGTCCTCGCCCGTGTATCCCGTCCGCCCGACGAGGGCCGGAATCTCGCCGCCAACCGTCACCTTGGCGGCCGCGTAGTACCGCAGCGCCCCGATGCGTTCGTCGCCCCCTGTCATCGCCTCCACGATCGCGCGCGCCGCCGGGCCTTGGACGGCGATGAGCGACGTTCGGTCCGACTCGTCCTCCACCGCGCACCCCTCGCCTGCGCAGCGTTCCTGGAGCTCAGCAGACACCACGGCGGCGTTCCCCGCGTTCGCGACCACGAGGAACGTCTCGTCCGCCGTTCGGTACACGATCAGGTCGTCGATGACGCCGCCGTCGGGGGCGCAGATCATCGTGTACTTCGCGCGACCGACGTCCACCGCGCTGATCCGGCTCACCAGGGCGCGATCGAGCGCGGCGGCCGCGCCGGGGCCGCGCAGCCAGATCTCGCCCATGTGGCTCACGTCGAATAGTCCCGCCGCGCGCCGGACGGCGTGATGCTCCGCAAGGTCCGAGGTGTACCGCACGGGCATAGACCAGCCCGCAAAGTCCGTCATGCTGGCGCCGAGCGCCTCATGCCGAGACGCAAGCGGGGACGCGTGGAGCGCTGCGGCGCTCGCGGACACTACTCGCCCGACCGATCCGCGAGGACCTCGCGGTAGGGATCCATCCCGGCCTCGGAGACCTCGATTTCGGGATCGCGATCGGGCCGGGCCTCGACGAATGACTCCGCGTACTCCAGCGCGGGAAGGGTCGCCACGAGGTTCCGATCGCCTGCCGCGTTGTCGACCCGGCGCACCGGGGGCCAATACTTGGCGGCCCGGAGCGCCGGAACGGGGAAGGCGGCTTGATCGCGCGAGTACGCCTGGCTCCAGGCGTCGGTCGCCACCATCGACGCGGTATGCGGCGCGTTCCGAAGCGGCGAGTCCGCGACGGCGATTCGTCCGCTCTCGATATCGGCGATCTCGGCCCGGATCACCACCATGGCCTCGATGAAGCGGTCGAGTTCTTCCTTGCTTTCGCTCTCCGTCGGCTCGACCATGAGCGTCCCCGGTATCGGGAATGACATCGTCGGCGCGTGGAACCCGAAGTCGATGAGACGCTTCGCGACGTCTTCCGCCGTCACTCCGGTCTTCTCCGTCAGCGGTCGGACATCGAGAACGCACTCGTGAGCGACGAGGCCGTTCTTCCCCTTGTAGAGCACCGGGAAGTGCTCGTCGAGTTTCGCCGCGATGTAGTTCGCCGCGAGTACGGCGGCTGCCGTCGCCTCCTTGAGTCCATCCGATCCCATGAGAGCGATGTAGGTCCACGACACCGGCAGGATGCCGGCTGAACCGTACGGCGCTCCGCTTACCGGAGCTCCGGCGCGCGTGAGCTCCTCCGGCCGCTGGATGGTCTGTCGCAGGCTCGGCAGGTAGGGAATAAGGTGACCGGCCACGGCCACCGGTCCGACGCCGGGGCCGCCCCCACCGTGAGGAATCGCGAACGTCTTGTGAAGATTGAGATGCGAGACGTCGCCGCCGAAACGCCCCGGAGCCGCGAGACCCACCAGCGCGTTGAGGTTCGCTCCGTCGATGTACACCTGACCGCCGGCCTTGTGGACGAGGTCGCAGATCGCGGGGATGCCCTCCTCGTACACGCCGAACGTCGAGGGGTACGTGATCATCAGGCACGCAACCGCGCCCTTGTGCTCCTTGAGCTTGGCCTTGAGGTCCGCGACGTCGATCCCGCCGCTCGGCGTCGTCTCGACCGAAACGACCGTCATTCCCGCCAGGGCGGCCGATGCCGCGTTCGTCCCGTGCGCGGACGTCGGGATCAGGCAGATGGTGCGCTTCTCGCCGCCGTTGGCGCGGTGATAGGCGCGTATCGCGAGGAGCCCGGCGTACTCGCCCCGCGAACCCGCGTTCGGTTGGACCGACACGGCCTCGTACCCCGTGATGGACGCGAGCCAGCGCTCCAGCTCGCTGATCATGTCGCGATAACCCGCGGTCTGATCGCTCGGCGCAAAGGGATGGATCGTCGCGAAGCCGGGCCACGTGAGCGGAGCCATCTCGACGGCCGCGTTGAGCTTCATGGTGCACGAACCCAGCGGAATCATCGTTCGATCGAGGGCGAGGTCCTTGTCGCTCAGGCGCCTGAGATAGCGCATGAGCTCCGTCTCCGAGTGGTACCGATGGAAGACCGGGTGGAACAGGTACTCCGACTGACGTCGCAGGTGCCGCGGGATCGCGACGCTCGGACTCGCGGGGATCGGTCGCTCCTCGCGGGCCGTGAAGGCGCCGACGAGCCGACTGATGATGTCCGGTGTCGTGATCTCGTCGCAGGCCATCGCCACGCGGTCGTCGCCCACGCGGCGGACGTTGATGCCCGCCGCCGACGCCCGGGCTACGACCGATTCGGCGCCGCCTGGAACGACCGCCATCACGGTGTCGAAATACGACTCGTGCTCAATCTCAACACCCGCGTCGCGCAAAGCGTCGGCGAGCGACACGGCGCTCGCGTGCACCCTCGCCGCGATGTCGCGCAGGCCGTCGGGGCCGTGGTGAACGGCGTACATGCCCGCCGAGATGGCAAGAAGCGCCTGGGCCGTGCAGATGTTGGAGGTCGCTTTCTCGCGCCGGATGTGCTGCTCACGCGTCTGAAGCGCGAGCCGGAAAGCCGGTCGGCCTTCCGCGTCGACGGACACCCCAACAAGGCGTCCGGGTAGCTGGCGCTCCAGCCCCTCGCGCACCGACATGTACGCGGCGTGGGGTCCACCGAAGAACAGGGGAATACCGAATCTCTGGGTCGAGCCGACGGCGATATCCGCGCCCAACTCGCCGGGCGGCGTGATGATGCACAGGGCAAGAATGTCGGCGGCGATCGTGACCAACCCGCCTGCGTCGTGCGCGCGCGTGACGATGTGATCGACCTCGCGGACGACCCCCGATACGCCCGGCTGCTGGATGACGACCCCGACAAGATCCTTCGGGGCCTTCCAGTCCGGGCCGAGCGGCTCGACGCGGATCGCAATATCGAGGGCCTCGGCCTGCGCTGCCACGACGGCGATGGTCTGCGGGAGGCACTCCTCGTCGAGGATGACGACGCCCGCTGGCCGGTCCTTCACCGAGCGACGCATAAGCAGAACGGCTTCCGAAACAGCCGTCGCCTCGTCGAGCAAGGACGCCCCTGCCGTCGGCAGGGCCGTGAGATCGGAGACCATCGTCTGGAAGACGAGCAGCGCCTCCAGTCGTCCTTGCGAAATCTCGGCCTGGTAGGGCGTGTACGCGGAGTACCAGGCGGGGTTCTCCCACAGGTTGAGCCGGAGCACGCGCGGCGTGATGGTGTCGGAGTAGCCCTGGCCGATCATCTGGACCTGGGCGTGATTGCGCGCGGCGAAGCGACTCAGGCGATCAAGCACCTGGTGTTCGGAAAGTGCCGGGGGAAGATCAAGGGGAACGTCCTCGAACAGTTCCGCCGGGATCGCGGCTTCGAGGAGGCTTCCGGCAGTGTCGTATCCCAGAACGTCCAACATGGCCCGCGCGTCGCGAAACCGGGGACCGATGTGTCGACTAGAGAACAAGGTCACCGCCCCATTGTCGCGTATGACGTAGCAGAGCGGGGCGGGCGACCCGCCCCGCTCCCACGGTCGCTACTTGGTGGTTTCGTCGTCGATGGAGGCAGAGCCCACCGACTTCTTGATGGACTCGATCGCGTTCATCGCCGACGCCTTCGCCGTGTACATCTCGCTCGTCGCGAGAATCTGGCCGTTCGACGCAACGATGCGGAACCAGAATTGGCCGTTCTTCGCGCTCTTCTGAATCGTGAATTTCATGGGACGTCCTCTCTCGTGGGGAAACCTTGGATCCTCGTTCGAGTCTAGGCAGTGCATGGGCTAGGCGCGAGGCCCGGCCCCGAGAAAGTCCGCCCGTTCCGGTGGCGACCGGGAGGCGATACGGTAACCGTGGCGGACGGCGCGCGAGCGTCACAGACGACGCGGCGCGGGACGCCGCACGACGAAGGAGTCGACCATGGACGTTCTGCTGCAGACGATCATCGCGGGCGTGGCTGGAGGCGTCGGGAGTACCGGGAGCGCGGCGACTAAGCCGACGCCCAACAGCCAGGGCTGGATCAATACCGTCGCCGGCGTTCTGGGCGGCGTGGGGGGCAACTTCGCGCTGGGGGGCACCATCACCGATCTTCTGGGTAACTCCGCCAGCTCGACCGTTCAGGATGGAACGGGCGCCGGAATCGGCGGGCTCGTGGGAGGCGTCGTCCTGTCCCTCATCGTCGGTTGGGTTCAGAAGAAGTTCTCGAAGTAGCCCGACGGATAGGCTGGGCTCGTTCCCCTTGACGGAAGGATCCCGGTGAAGCTCGTCATCCAGGTGCCGTGCCTCAACGAGGAGCAGACGCTACCCCTCGTGCTGAACTCCATGCCCCGGACGGTGCCCGGAATCGACGTGGTCGAGTACCTCGTCATCGACGACGGCTCGACTGATCGGACGTCCGACGTCGCGCGTGAGCACGGCGTCCATCACGTCATTCGGCACGCCCGCACCATGGGATTGGCGCGCTCGTTCAGGGACGGCGTCGAGTATGCGCTGGCGCAGGGCGCCGACATCGTCGTCAATACGGATGGCGACAACCAGTATCCGCAGGAGCGCATCGGAGACCTCGTCCAACCGATTCTTCGCGGCGAAGCCGAGATCGTCATCGGGGATCGCCAGACCAGTACGATCCGGCACTTCTCGATCCTCAAGCGGATGTTCCAGCGGATCGGATCGCGCGTCGTCAACCGCGCCGCCGGAACCTCGATACCGGACGCCGCGTCCGGATTCCGCGCCTACTCGCGCTACGCGTTGTACCGGCTGAACATCGTCACGCAGTTCAGTTACTGCATGGAGACGATCATCCAGGCGGGCAACAAGCGCATCGCGCTCGCGTCGATTCCGATCGAGACGAACCCGAAGACCCGAGAGTCGCGCCTGTTCTCCAACATGTTCGAGCACATGATCAAGTCGGGGCAGGCGATCACCCGGTCGTACGTCATGTACCGGCCGTGGACCGTGTTCGCGTGGCTGACGGGCCTATTCGCCGCGGCGGGACTCTCCCCGTTCGTCCGCCTGATCATCCTGCGCGCCATGGGCGATCGGAACAACCACCTGCCGTCGATGATCCTCGGCATCGCGATGCTGGTGGCGTCGATCCTGTCGTTCGCGCTCGGCGTTCTGTCCGACCTTCAGCGGACGAACCGCATCCTCCAGGAGGACCAGCTCGAGCGCATCAGGTCTCTGCAGTACGGTCCGTTGGCGGGCGCGAACGACGCCCCAGCGTCAACCCGACCGCCACGGCAACCGCGTCGGCGAGCGTCATAAGCACCCTGCTCGCGAGAGCGAACGCGACCGCCTGAGGGGCCGTAGCGATCGCCCCCAGGAGGAACACGAGCGCCGCCTCGCGGGCGCCCGCGCCCGCCGGCGCGAATACAACGACGAAACCCACGAGCCACGCCAACGCGAACACTCCGGTCGCGAGGGGCCAGGCGGCGTCGGGGCCTGGGGCGATGGCGCGCAGCAGGATCCATGCGTGGACCCCGAGGACGCACCACATAGCAACCGACCATCCCGCCGACGCGAGCAGGCCGCGCGTCGCGATGACGGGCGGTTCTCCCGTACGTCGCGTGACCCGCATCGCGAGGCGAAGCACGCGTCGAAGGACGGCGGGAACGAGGAGAACGGCAAGCGCGAGCGCGACGGGTAGCGTCCACCAGTACGTCGCGAGGGCGCCCGGAACGAACAGGATGGTCCCGACGCCGCCGACGACGCCTGCCGTCACCACGCCCACGAGCATGGCGGCGATGGAGCCGATTCCGGCGCGGAGCCGGTCCATCCCGTGATCCCTCGCGAACTCCGACTGCGCGACCACGGGCCACACAGCGCCGGGGACATACTTTCCCGCCTGGGACAGGAAGAACACGCGCGCGGCGTCGCGTCGGGTCGCGACGAGCCCAAGGGCACGCATGACGGCGCGCCATGACAACGCGTTGAGACCGAGGGCGACGAGCGCTGCGACCCCCGATCCGACGACCGCGAGCACGCCGAGGTCGGACCACGCCGAAGCGAGAGCGTCCCTGTAGGTGACGATCGCCCAGACAAGAAGCGTCGTGGCGAGCGCGAGAAACAGCGCGCGGACCGCGAGGCGGGCGCGACTGGGGCGAGCGTCGTTCGATGTCACGACGATGCCTCCCCCGTGAGGGCTGCCCACGCCCTGGCGACGCCCTCGTCGAGGCCAACCGTCGCCTCCCAGTCGAGCGCGGAGCGGGCGAGCGAGACGTCGAGCCACGCGTGGGTGGCGTCCGTGTCGCGAGCCGGCTTCTCGGCCACGGCCACCGCGCGGGGCGCAACGGCAGCTTCGAGCGCGGCGAGGACGTGATCGAGCGTCGACGGCACGCCCGAGCCGATGTTCACGATGCCGGGGAGGGGGCCCTCGGCGCCATGCGCGCGGACGAGGGCGCGGACGACGTCGTCGATGAAGACGTAGTCGCGGGTCGAGGCGCGGTCGCCGTACACGGTGATGGGCCGCCCTTCGCGCACGGCCTCGAGCCAGTGGGCGACGACCCCCTGCCCCGGCGCGGGACGCTGGCCCGGCCCGTACGCGTTCGATACCCGCAGGATGACGTGGTCGAGCCCGCTCGCCGCGAGCGCGATTTCGAGGTCTCGCTTGAGCGCCCCGTAGGCGTTGACGGGATGGGTGGGGTGGTCCTCCGAGAACGGCGCCCGGGCGGGAGGGCCGTAGACCGTTCCCCCCGACGAGACGAAGACGACGCGGGGTGCGGGGCGAAGGTCGCCTGCGGCGCGAAGGAAGTCGCGGAACTCCGCCGTCTCAACATCGGCGAGTTCGGGGTGCTGCACCGCGAGCACCGGGTTGACCCGAGCAGCCACCCACACCACGCTTCGCACGCCAGCGAATCGTGGGTCGAGCGCCCCGTCGACCATCGGGGGTTCGTCCAGCGTGAATGCCGCCACGCGCTCGCCCCGGATCGCTAGCGCGCGAGCGACGGCGGAGCCGAGAAAGCCCGACGAGCCCACAAGGGCGACGTCATAGACTGGAGTCACGCCTCACCCTCCGCACTCTTGGACCTCATCTTATGGGCAAACCCCGCCTGCTCGTCCTTGCCTCGACCTACCCCGCGAGCGTCGGCGACGGTACCCCGTCGTTCGTCCGGGACCTCGCCCTTGGCATGGTGGAGGCCTTCGACGTCGAGGTGGTCGTGCCCTCCGTTCCCGGGGCGCGGCGCCGCGAGGAGGCGGCGGGTTTCGGGGTGACGCGGTTCCGCTACTTCTGGCGCCGGTGGGAGGACGTTACCCACGGGGCGATCCTCGAGAACCTGCGAGCGCGGCGGTCGCGATGGCTACAGGTCCCCGCGCTCCTGCTGGCCGAGTACGTCGCCGTGCGACGCGCGGTGCGCCGGTTCCGGCCGGACGTGATCCACGCGCATTGGATCGTGCCGCAGGGAATGGTCGCCAGGGCCGCCACTCGCCGAATCCCCACCGTCGTGACGACGCTCGGAGGAGATCTGTACGCCCTACGTTCCGGGCTCGCGCGGCGCATCAAGCGGCGCGTCGTGCGGGCCGCCGCGGCCGTGACCGTCATGAACGCGGACATGCGCGACCGGGTGCTTGAGCTCGGGGCCGCGCCCGCGAACGTCCTCGTGATGCCGATGGGGGCGGACCTCTCGACGCTCGTCGCGTCGCACGGCGCCTCCCGGGGGGACGGGCTGCAGCTCCTGTTCGTCGGCCGCCTGGTGGAAAAGAAGGGGCTCGCTATTCTGCTCGCCGCGCTTCGCGGGAGTCCGCCGGCCGGCTCGTGGGGCCTGAACGTCGTCGGCGACGGGCCGCTCCGCGGCGAGATGGAACGGGAGGCCGACGGCTTGCCGGTTACGTTCGTCGGTCAGGCGGGGCGCGAGGAGCTCTCGCGGGCGCTCGCCTCGGCGGACATCGTGGCCTTTCCGTCGGTTCGCGCGGCGTCCGGGGACCAGGACGGGCTTCCCGTCGCCCTGTTGGAGGCGATGGGATCCGGGTGCGCCGTGATCGCGAGCGACCTGCCCGGTCTGAACGAGGCCGTCGAGGACGGTGTGAGCGGCCTCGTCGTTCCCCCAGGGGACGCCGACGCTCTCGCGAAGGCGATCACGCGCCTCGCCGCCGAATCGGGGCTCCGACGGTCCCTCGGAGACGCCGCGCGGAAGCGTGCCTCCCGGTACGACGTCGCGGCGGTCGCCGCCGGATATCGCGAGCTACTGCTCCGCGTCGCACGCGGCGAGCGCTAGCGGCCGAGCTTCGCGTACTTCGCCTCGGCAGCTGCCTTCTGGGCACGCCACCACGCCTCGTTCTCGCGGTACCACTCCACCGTGTTCCCCAGGCCAGCCGCGAAATCCCGGAACCGCGGCTCCCAGCCGAGCTCGTCCCGCAGCTTCGACGAATCGATCGCGTACCGCATGTCGTGGCCAGGACGATCCGAGACGTGATCGTACGCGTCGCGCGGCTGGCCCATCGCCTCGAGGATCATCTCGACGACGGTCTTGTTGTCGAGCTCGCCGTCGGCGCCGATGAGGTACGTCTCGCCGATCTTGCCGCTGTCGATGATGGTCCAGACCGCGGCGTTGTGGTCGTCGACGTGGATCCAGTCGCGCACGTTGAGGCCGGCGCCGTAGAGCTTGGGCCGGACGCCGTCGATGACGTTCGTGATCTGACGGGGGATGAACTTCTCGACGTGCTGGGCGGGTCCGTAGTTGTTCGAGCAGTTCGAGATGGTCGCCTCGACGCCGAAGGATCGGACCCACGCGCGTACCAGCAGGTCCGATCCGGCCTTGGTCGCGGAGTACGGGCTGGAGGGGTTGTAGGGCGTATCCGGCGTGAACTTCGCAGGGTCATCCAGCTCGAGATCCCCGTAGACCTCGTCGGTGGAGATGTGGTGATACCGCGTCCCGTGCTTGCGGACCGCCTCGAGCAGCGTGAAGGTGCCCACGAGGTTCGTCTGGACGAACGGGAAGGGGTTGTCGAGGGAGTTGTCGTTGTGGGACTCGGCCGCGAAATGGACCACGACGTCCGCGTCCCGCACCAGGTCGTCGACCACGTCCGCGTTCGCGACGTCGTCCTTGACGAACGTCACGCGATCGTCCTTCGGGAGCGAGTCCGCGCTTCCGGCGTACGTGAGGGCGTCGAGAACCGTCACGTCGGTATCCGGGCGTTCGTCCAGCGTCAGGCGAACGAAGTTCGAACCAATGAATCCGGCGCCGCCGGTCACAAGAACCTTCACAGACGTTCCTTCCATTCGCGTACGGCCCCGGCGTCCGGGAGCAATCCGGCGCCGCGCGCCTCGGCCAGCGTCGGGCCCGCCGCGTCCTTGTCAGACAACGACGGCGTCAGAGGTTCGCCGTCACGCCCGACCGTAGGCCACTCGATCCCGAGTTCAGGGTCGAGGGGGTGAATCTCGTGCTCGTGCCCGGGGTTGTACGGCGCCGAGCAAAGATACGTCACGGCCGAGTCGTCCTCGAGCGCCATGAACGCGTGACCCAGACCCTCGCCTATGTAGACGGCGCGCCGATCGACGTCGTCGAGAACGACGGCGTCCCACGCCCCGAACGTCGGCGAACCCACCCGTATGTCCACTACGACGTCGAAGACGGCGCCCCGAACGCAGGTGACGTACTTCGCCTGCCCGGGCGGCACGTCGGCGAAATGGAGGCCCCGGACGACCCCGCGGGCGGAGACCGAAACGTTCGTCTGCGCGACCGTCATGCGGTGACCGATCGCCTCGGCGAACGGGCCCTCGTTGTACGACTCGAGAAAGACCCCCCGGGGGTCCGCGAACTGTCGCGGCGTAACCTCCCAGGCGCCCTCTATGGCCAGCGGCCGAAACTCCACGGTGCCTCCGATCGGACCGGGCACCAGCCTACCGGTGCGACTACGCTGGCTCGCATGGAGATCACCGACGCCCGGTGGCACATCGCCGGCGGGTACGGAATGCTCGCGACCGACCTGATCGCGGCACTCGCCGCGCGCGGCGTCGTGCCCGAGGTCACCGATCGGGACGACCTCGACATCACCAATCCCGCGCAGGTTGCCCGAGGCTTCGCGAACACCGACATCGTCGTCAACTGCGCCGCGTTCACCGCCGTCGATGCCGCGGAGGAGAACGAGGCCCTCGCGTACGCGATCAACGCCACGGGCCCCAAGGTAATAGCAAACGCGTGCTTCGAAATGGGCATTCGCCTGATCCACATCTCGACCGACTACGTCTTCGCAGGCGACGCTACCTCGCCGTACCCCGAGGACGCCCCCCTCGATCCGCAGGGTGCCTACGGCCGGACGAAGGCCGCGGGAGAGCGAGCCGTCGGGGCCTCCGGCGCCGACGCCCTCATCGTTCGGACGGCGTACCTGTACGGACGCGGGGGGCCGTGTTTCCCCCGGACGATCGCGAAGGCCGGACGCGACCGCGGGGCCCTTCAGGTGGTCGACGACCAGGTGGGCCAGCCAACCTGGACCCGCGACCTCGCCGATCTGATCATTCGCCTCGTCGAGGCCGACGCCCCAGCTGGGATCTATCACGGGACGTCGACGGGGCAGGCGTCGTGGTACGAATTCGCGCGCGAGGTCGTGGCGGCCGACGGGCAGGGGGACATCGTCACGCCATGCTCGTCCAGCGAGTACAAGCGTCCGGCGCCTCGTCCCGCGTACTCGGTGCTCGGTCACGACGCGCTCGTCCGGGTGGGGGTCGCTCCGATCGGGGACTGGCGCGAGCGCTGGGCGCTCGCGGCGCCCGAGGTCCTTGCCGACCTGACCTGATGCGGTCGCGCCCGCGCGGTTCGCTACTTAGTTTGATGGAGGCTTCGCTGGCGCGAACTTTTCGCCGCGCCAGCCGGATAACTCGTGGGCGGACGACCATCTCGCCCTTGGGAGGGTCCCGAGCGGTCCCGCGTCGAGGAGCGCCTGGAGGCCTTCAATTCCTCCGGCGACTTCTCGTCGGTGTCCGCGAGCCGATACGCGACGATCCTCTTGACGATCTCGTACGCCATCTGCCCCTGTCGGTCGACTTGTCGAACTGGATCTCCAGCGTCGTCGGCGCGCCCTCGGACTCAGGGCGAACTTGAGGGCTTCGACTCCCCCGAAGCCCCTCTTCGGCTGGACAGCCGCGCTGGACCCATGGATACCGTATGTGCGCCGTCAACGCCTTCCCTCGACGTCGCCGCGCCGCGAGCATCTTGCTCCCTGCGTTGAAGGCAATCGCGGCGACGCCGCCACCCCAGCCGCCTCCCTTGTCGTACTTCTTGCAGACCACATGACCGGCCTCGGTGATGAGAGTCGATCTTCACTCCTGCACCCACGCGATCTTCTTCATCTTCTGGCGCTTGTCGTCGAATTGCATGACGGCGGCGGCGTTCGCATGATGGGACCGATGATGTCGCCGTCCCTCTCGTCCGTGACGAGCGTCTTTTCGATGGTGATACTCGGATACGCGAACGACGGCGTCTCGTCGGGGTGAGTGACCGTCAACGGGTTGTAGGGCATGGGAAGTCTTCGTTCAGTTCTTAGGAAGGGATTCGCCGCTGGTCGCGGTCGGTCGCGCCCGCCGTCTCGTCGACGCGGCGCCGGACGACATCCGCGGACGACGCCCACGAGGAACACGATGTCGACGATGACGCCCACGAAGGACAACAGGCCGAACATGAGGATCATCGACGACCAGAAGAACTTGTCGCGGTCGGCGGCGAGCCATCGCGCGGAAGGAATGCTGAGGGCGTAGACGAACACCGCGGCGTTCGCGATGTACGACATGACAATTGCGGCAGTCGACACGGACCCCTTCCCGTTCGCTCGAACGAGGAACTCCGCGTCCAGCGTCTCACGGAGCGATCGGGCGAACCGTCCCCAATCGCTACTGCTCGAGCAGCCCCAACAGGTACTGGCCGTATCCGGACTTGGTGAGTCTCTCCGCCCGCTCGCGGAGCTCGTCGTCCGTCAGGAAGCCGCGGCGCCATGCGACCTCCTCGGGCGAGCCGATGCTCATGCCCTGCCGGTGCTCGACCGTCTGCACGAACTGCGAGGCGTCCAGCAGCGAGTCGAAGGTTCCGGTATCGAGCCACGCGGTTCCACGCGGGAGAACCTCGACCTGAAGCGTGCCGCGCTCAAGGTAGACGCGATTCACGTCGGTGATTTCGTATTCGCCGCGGGCCGACGGCTTGAGGCTGCGGGCAATCTCGACGACGTCGTTGTCGTAGAAGTAGAGGCCGGGGATCGCGTAGTTGGACTTGGGCTTGGCGGGCTTCTCTTCGAGGGACAGGGCCGTACCGTTCGCGTCGAATTCGACGACGCCGTACGCCTGGGGGTCGGCGACGCGGTAGGCGAAGACGGCCGCGCCGGATATGTCGGAGAAGCGGTGCAGCGTGCGTCCAAGCCCCGGGCCGTAGAAGATGTTGTCGCCCAGAATCAGGGCCGCGCCGTCCGAGCCGACGTGGTCCGCGCCGATGGTGAACGCCTGCGCCAGGCCCTTGGGCTCGGGCTGCTGCGCGTAGGTGATGGAGATTCCGAACTGGGAGCCGTCCCCGAGGAGGCGCTCGAACTGCTCGGCGTCGTGCGGGGTGGTGATGACGAGGATGTCCCGGATACCCGCGAGGATCAGCGTCGAGAGCGGGTAGTAGATCATCGGCTTGTCGTAGACGGGGACGAGCTGCTTCGAGACGCCGATGGTGATCGGGTGAAGCCGCGTGCCGGATCCCCCGGCAAGGATGATTCCTCGCATCCGCCTAGTCTGCCTTAGCGCGCGAGGCGGCGGCCACCTCGGCGTTCCCCCTGGCGCGAAGCCCCACGCGAAGCGCGGCCCGGAGTGGGGCCCGCCACCACCCCGGATACGCGAGGCCGACGTAGCGCTCCGCCGAGGCGTGGTGGGCACGAATCATGGGGGTGGGATCGCTCCGCCACGAGTGACCCCCGACGTGCGTGACCGTGGCCGCGGGGACCCATCGGTTGCGGTATCCGGCGAGCCCGATCTGACGTCCGAGCTCCAGGTCCTCGAAGAACATGAAGAACCCCTCGTCGAAACCGCCGACGGCCTCGAACGCATCGCGTCGAACCACAAGGCACGAGCCGGACAGCCACCCGACGTCGACGGGCGCGCCCGCAGGGTCCAGCGTGGGGCGGTAACGGCGCGTCCACGGGTTGCCCGGCCATACGCGGCCGACGAGCGCGTGACCCGCGCCGAGCCAGACGCTGGGCAGCGGGCGCGCGCTCGGATACAGCGAGCCGTCGACCTCGCGGATCCGGGGCCCGAGAGAACCGATGGACGGCTCTGCCTCCGCCTCGGCGATAAGCGCGGCGAAGGCGCCCTCGCCCACCACGACGTCCGCGTTGCAGATCGCGATGTAGGGGGCGGACCCGAGCCGGGCACCGGCGTTCGAGGAGGCGCCGTAGCCGACGTTAGTCGGCATGGCGACGAAGGCCGCTCCGTGCCGCTTCGCCACGGGCTCGGCCGTCTTCTGGGGGGAGTCGGAGTCGACGACCGTGACGCTCGCGACGGGCCCGGCGGCCTTCAGGGAGGTCAGAAAGGTCTCGAGGGTCTCGCCCGGATTGTAGGTAACGACGACGACGTCGACCGTGGGGGAGTCGTCAGACGGCTGCTTGGCCATGATGGTTCAGGGTACGCGCCCGAGGGGGCAAATCCGCGAGCGAGATGATGAGTGCGCGAGGGGGGAGTTGAACCCCCACGCCCTTTCGGGCACACGGACCTGAACCGTGCGCGTCTGCCTATTCCGCCACTCGCGCGCGCCGCACGACTCTAGCACGGGAGGCCTGGCGGATACGATGCCTACATGGGTGTGCTCGATCGGTTCGAGCGTGGAGTGGAGAACGTGGTGAACGCCGCGTTCTCCCGCTCGTCGCGCTCCGGCATCAAACCCATCGAACTCGCCTCGGCACTGCGCAAGGAAGCCGATGCGAAAGCCGCCTCCGTCGACCGCACCCGCACCGTCGCCCCCAACGAGTACGACATCCGCCTGGGCGTCGCCGACTACGCCACCGTCGTCGAGTGGGGAGACGACGCGCTGGCGCAGGAGTTCGAGGACACGCTTCACCAGCACGCGGAACTGCAGCGGTACGTGTTCGTCGGCTCGGTGAGCGTCCGGTTCATCGAGGACGACATCCTCGCGCCCGGCCGGTTCGTCATCACGTCCCGCTCGACCCGCAGCCCCGCGATGGAGGCGACAGGCGCGACGCGAACGCGCGTCGGCCCCTCGTCGACATCGACGGGAAGCGGTTCCACCTCACGGGCGAGACCACGACGCTCGGGCGCGGAACGGAAGCGGACATCGTCGTCGAGGACACGGGCGTGAGCCGCGTCCACGCGCGCTTCGAGGTCACCGAGTTCGGCACGATCCTCACCGACCTGGGCTCCACGAACGGGACGTTCGTCGAGGACCAGCGGATCAAGGAAGTGACCCTCCTCGACGGCAACGCGATCACCATGGGACGCACCACGATCATGTACTGGGACGCCCTCCCCGCGACGGGAGACGAGTGACGTGAGCCAGCTCTCCCTCACGCTCCTGCGCGTGGGTTTCCTTGCGCTGCTCTGGGCCCTCGTCCTCACCGCGATCGCCGTTCTTCGTGCGGACATCTACGGGACGCGCGTCTTCACCCGCGGTCGCGGACGCACCAATACCCGCACCGCTCGGCCGCGTCCGACCGGGCCACCCTCCCGCGCCACGACCGGCGTGAAGGCTGGCGCGCCGGAGCCAAGTCCGCAGAGGACGAGAGGCCGCGCCTCGTCGTCGTCGCCGGGCCGCTCAAGGGCACGAGCATCCCCCTCGAAGAGGCCACCGTGACCATCGGGCGTTCGCCGCGCGCCACGCTCGTCATCGAGGACGACTACTGCTCGTCGCGGCACGCTCGAGTCTTCCGCGAGGATGACACGTGGAAGGTCGAGGACCTTGGGTCGACCAACGGAACCTTCCTCGACGATGCGAAGCTGACCGAGCCCGAGGATTTCCTCCCCGGATCACGCATAACCATGGGCGCAACGTCGCTCGAGATGAGGGTCTGACCGTGTTCCTTGTACTGGAGTTCGCCGCGCGATCCGACGTCGGACTGGTGCGCGAGAACAATCAGGACTCCGCTTCGCCGGACCCCACCTCCTGGTCGTCGCCGACGGCATGGGCGGCGCCGCGGGCGGCGACATCGCCTCGTCCGTCGCGGTCGGAACGCTCGCGGGACTCGACGCCGAGGCGCTGGGGCCAGGACGAGACGCTCAGGCGCTGAAGGAAGCCATCGCCCGCGCCCACACCGAGATCGTGGAGCGCGCCCGCAACGACCCGTCGCTCAGCGGACTCGGCACCACCGTGACGGCGCTGCTGCGTTCCGGTCACACCATCGCCATGGCGCACATCGGAGACTCTCGCGCCTACCTGTTGCGCGACGACGAGTTCGAACAGGTGACCACGGACCACTCGTTCGTCCAGCACCTGGTCGACACCGGTCGCCTGAGCGCCGCCGACGCCGAGAACCACCCCAAGCGCTCCATGCTGCTTGCGGGTCCTCGGCGACGTCGACACCGACGTCCCCGTGGACGTCTCGGCTCGCGAGATCAAGCGCGGGCGACCGTTGGCTGCTCTGCACGGACGGACTGAGCGCCGTCGTCGCCCGCCACACCCTGTCGAAGACCCTCCGGTCCGTCGAGAACGTCGGCGAGTGCGCGGACCAACTCGTCGTCGCTCGCGATGGCAGCTGGCGCGCCGGACAACGTCACGTGCATCGTCGCGGACGTGGTCGACGTGGACCGTCCGCCGTCGAAGCGCCGCCCCGCGGACGTGTCGCAGATCGTCGGCGCTGCCGCCGCCCAGCCCGAGGGCGCGTCCGCCGCGCGAGACAAGTCGCGCGACAGCTCGGCGGCCCGTGCGGCGGCGATCACCGCCGACCGAGCCCGAGGAGGAGAGTCCCCGCCGTCGCGTCATTCGCGTGTGGGAACGTATCCGGCCGTGGGCGCTTCCTGTCGCGGCCTTCGTGGTGCTGTTCGCCGCCGCGTTCGGCGCGTACGCGTGGACCCAGACGCAGCTACTACGTCGGCGAGAGCGGCGGCGACGTCGCCATCTACCGCGGGATCCCTCAAAGCATCGGGCCGATCGGCCTCTCGACGCTCGTCACGGATACGGGCATCATCGCTCGACTCGACTTCAGCCCTTTGAGCAGGACCGCATTCGCGGGGCGATCCAGACGGGCTCGCTCAGCGAGGCGTGGGACGTTGTTGACGGGTTGAAAGGGACGACGTAGTGGCGACGGTCGCCGACGTTCGCATTCGCAGTAGTCGCCGCGCCGAGGCTTACCTTCTCGTTCTTCGCGGTCGCGCTCGCGATCGGGGCGTACGCGCTGGTCGGACTCGGGGCCACGGGCGGATTACCGGCGAACGTCTGGTTCTACGCGGTCGGCACCGCGTTCCTCGCCGTCGCCGGTCACGCCGCGCTACGCAGGTGGGCCCGCGCAGCAGACCCCGTGCTGTTCCCCGCGGCCTTCGCGCTGAACGGCGTCGGGCCTCGCGATGATCTACCGGCTCGACCTCGAAAGCGCGACGGGATCGCACCGCGACGCACTTCGCCACCCGCCAGTTGACGTGGAGCGTCTGAGCGTCGCCCTCGCCGTCGTCGTGGTGGTCGCGCTCCGCGACCACCGGTCGCTCCGTCGTTTCACGTACACCGCGATGCTCGCCGGTCTTGCGCTTCCTCCTGCTTCCGCTCATCCCCGGGCTGGGCGTCGAGCGGCGCGGCGCGCGACTGTGGATCGAACTCTTCGGGTTGTCGTTCCAACCCGCCGAGGTCGCGAAGATCGTGCTCGCCATCTTCTTCGCGGGATACCTCGGTCTCCCACCGCGACAGCCTTGCGCTTGCGGGCCCCAAGGTTCTCGGCGTCCGCTTCCCCCGCGTGCGCGACCTCGGGCCCGATCCTCCTCGCGTGGTTCGCCTCGATCGCCGTGCTGATCTTCGCAGAAGGACCTCGGAACGTCGCTCCTGTTCTTCGGGCTGTTCGTCGCCATGCTCTACGTCGCGACCGAACGCCTGAGCTGGGTTCTGCTCGGCGTCGGCCTGTTTGGCGTGGGCGCGGTCGTCGCGGGGACGATCTTCCCGCACGTCGCGGCCCGCTACGACGTGTGGCTTCACGCCCTGGATCCCGAGGTATACAGCCGCTTCCCCGGAGGATCCGAACAGCTCGTGCGCGGACTATTCGGGCTCGCGAGCGGAGGCCTTTTCGGGACGGGACTCGGGCAGGGTCTGCCGGGCCAGGTTCCGTTCGCGGAGTCGGACTTCATCGTGTCGTCGCTCGGGGAGGAGCTCGGGCTGACGGGGCTCATGGCGATCCTTGCCCTCTACCTGATCCTGGTTCAGCGCGCCTTCCGTACGGCCGTCGGAATGCGCGATGGCTTCGGCAAACTCCTCGCGGCGGGGCTGGGCTTCACCGTGGCGCTCCAGCTCTTCGTCGTCGTTGGTGGAGTGACGCGGCTCATCCCACTGACGGGTCTCACGACGCCCTTCCTCGCGTACGGGGGTAGCTCGCTCCTCGCCAACTGGATTGTCGTGGGGTTACTTCTTCGCATGTCTCACGACTCGCGACGGGATGAGGCGACGCCGTGAACTCCGCCATCCGCCGCCTCAGCGTCGTCGTCCTCGTCATGTTCCTCGCGCTCATGGCTGCCGCGACGTACGTCCAGTTCATCGATGCGGGCTCGCTCAACGCCGACTCGCGCAACCGGCGCACGCTCTACCGCGAGTACGGGACCTTCCGGGGGCCGATCGTCGTCGACGGAACCGCGATCGCCATATCGACGCCGGTCAACGACCCGTTCGGATACCAACGCGCGTACACGGACGGCTCCCTCTACGCACCCGTCACGGGCTTCTACTCGGTCGTCTACGGGCGCACGGGGATCGAACAAGCGCAGAACACCCTGCTGAACGGATCGGACGATTCGCTGTTCTGGACGCGCCTCGGTGACCTGCTCGCGGGCAAGGAACAGCGCGGGGCGTCGGTGGAGCTCACCATCCGGGCCGAGCTGCAGCAGGTGGCGGCCGACGCCCTCGGCGCGCAGCGCGGCGCCGTCGTCGCTCTCGATCCCCGGACGGGCGAGATCCTGGCCATGGTCACGAGCCCGAGCTACGACCCCAACCTGCTCGCCGGGCACACTACTGCCGACGTCGTCGACGCGTATCAGGCGTACCTCCATCAGCCGGGCGACCCACTCGTGAACCGGGCGATTGCGGGAGACACGTACCCGCCCGGCTCCGTCTTCAAACTGGTGACCGTGGCCGTCGCCCTCGACCGGGGGTACACCGCCGACACCCCCGTGTACGCGCCCGGACGAGCTCGCGCTTCCGCTCACGTCCACGACCATCACGAACTTCGGGGGCGAATCGTGCGGGCCCGACGGATATGCCGACGCTGTCGTACGCGCTTCAGCACTCGTGCAACACCCCGTTCGCGAACCTCGCCATGGAGTTCGGGTGGGACGCGATCGCCGCGAAGGCTCGCGCCTTCGGGTGGGAAGACTCGTTGTCGATACCGATGAACGTCACCCCGTCGCGCCTTCCCACAGAACCGGACAAGGCGCAGACCGCGATGTCGGGCATCGGCCAATTCGACGTTCGCGCGACGCCGCTGCAAATCGCGATGCTCGGCTCCGCGATCGCCAACGAGGGCGTCCTCATGCGCCCGTACCTCGTCGCCGACACGCGTGACTCCAACCTCGCGGTTGCTCTCCATCGCCCACCCCGAGACGTACGGCACGCCCATGTCCCCCGCAGCGGCGAACGCGCTGCGCGACATGATGGTGGCCGTCGTCGACGACGGGACTGGCCACGCCGCCAGCATCGCCGGCGTCTCCGTGGCGGGCAAGACGGGAACGGCGCAAACGGGCAACGGCGCCGCTCCCGACGCGTGGTTCGTCAGCTTCGCCCCGCGTATAATCCCGGTCGTCGTGGTCGCGGTCATCGTCGAGAACGGCGGGAACGCGGGAAACGAGGCGACCGGTGGCGCCCTCGCCGCCCCATCGCCAAGGCCGTGATGATCAAGGCGCTCGAGCTCGACCAGCAGCGCCAGGACCAGGGGCTCGGATGATCGACGAAGGCGCGCGTCTCGACGGCCGATACCGACTCGGCCGCGTCCTCGCCGTCGGCGGCATGGGCCAGGTGTGGCGCGGCCGTCGACGAGGAACTCGGCATCCCCGTCGCGGTTAAGGTTCTCAAGGAGGAGGCCACGAACAACGCGGTCCTGCTCAAGCGCTTCGAGATCGAGGCGCGCAACGCCGCAGGGCTCGGACACCGCAACATCGCGCAGGTCCTCGACTACGGCACCTTCGAGGGCAACGCCTTCATCGTGATGGAACTCGTCGAGGGCGATTCGCTCGCCATCATCCTCGACCGCGAGCACGTCCTCGAACCGCGCCGGCTCGTGAATCTGCTCGTTCACGCCTGCCACGGGCTTCAGGCGGCTCACGACGCCGGCGTCATCCATCGCGACATCAAGCCAGGGAACCTTCTTGTGCTTCCCGACGAGACGGTGAAGATCACGGACTTTGGCGTGAGCCGGGCGGGCGATCAGACCACGCTTACGCAGACGGGCATGGTGATGGGAACCGCGCAGTACCTCGCGCCCGAGCTCGCGCTCGGCAAGCCCGCGACGGCGCGCTCGGATCTGTACGCGCTCGGCATCATCGCGTACGAGGCTCTCGTCGGGAAACGTCCCGTTCACGGCGGCCAATCCCGTCGACATCGCGATCGCACAGGTCAACGATCCTGTCCGCCGATCCCCGACACGGTTCCTCCCGGGCTCTCCGCCGTCATCATGGATCTTCTGGAGAAGAACCCGAAGCGTCGGCCCGACTCGGCGTCGGCGCTCGCGCATACGCTTACGACGCTTCGGTTGCCCAACGCGGCCGAGCAGCGCTATCGGAGCGCGACCGGTTCCCGAGTCGATCCGACCGCGTCACCGCGGGGGCGCCCCGATCGTCCGATGCCGCCGTCCATCGCCCCGCGCAATCCGCGCCCGCGGCCCGACGGCCCTTCGGGCGGCTGACTAGGCGAGGTTGATGCGACAATGGGCGCGAACGGGACTAGTATCCCACACGACTTCGAACCGAGGGCCGAGGATCCGCACATGAACGACGCGTCGAGGATGCTCGCTAACCGCTACCAGGTTGGCGAACTCATCGGACGAGGCGGCATGGCCGAAGTCCACATCGGCTACGACACCCGCCTCGGGCGTACCGTCGCGATCAAGGTCCTTCGCCCCGACCTCGCGCGCGACCCCTCGTTCCAGACCCGATTCCGCCGCGAGGCTCAGGCCGCGGCCGGGCTGAACCACCCCGCGATCGTCGCCGTGTACGACACCGGCGAGGAGCAGATCATCACCGCCAACGGCGAGCGGCAGACGCTTCCGTTCATCGTGATGGAGTACGTCGAGGGGCACACCGTCCGCGACATCCTCAAGGAAGGCGCTGCGGCGCCGATCGATGAGGCGATCGAGATTGTCGCCGGAGTGCTGACCGGCCTCGAGTACGCGCACGCGGCGGGCCTGGTCCACCGCGACATCAAGCCAGCCAACATCATGCTCACGCCGACGGGCGCCGTGAAGGTCATGGACTTCGGTATCGCCCGGGTTCTCGCCGACGTCGGGCAGACCATGACGCAGACCCAAGCCGTCGTCGGCACGGCGCAGTACCTGTCCCCGGAGCAGGCGCGCGGCGAGAACGTCGACGCACGCTCGGACCTGTACTCGACCGGCTGCGTGTTGTTCGAGCTGCTGTGCGGGCGCCCACCCTTCCTCGGCGACTCGCCCGTGTCGGTCGCCTACCAGCACGTCCGCGAGCCGGCGCCCATCCCGTCGTCCTTCGCGCCCGACGTGCCCGGGGCGCTCGACCAGATCGTGCTGCGCGCGCTCGCCAAGGATCGCACCGCTCGTTACTCGACGGCTCAGGAGTTCCTCGCCGATCTCACGGCCGTCATGCAAGGCCGTCCCGTCGACGCCGTTACCGGCCAGTACCCCGTCGGCTCAGCGAGCGCGGGTTCGGGTGCGACGGCGGTCCTCGCGGCGGCTGCAGGGGGAGGCGGCGGTACCGGAATGACCGCCGTGATGCCGATGAACGGTGACGCGGAGGACCCCGATGACGAGCTCATCGAGCTTCCCGATCGCCGCAAGCGGCTGATTCGTGTCACGGCCATCCTCATTGGTTCTCTCCTCGTTGCGGGACTGGTGATCTACGGCCTGCTCACGCTGACCAAGGAGAAGCCTCCCGTCGTCAGTGACACGATCCAGATGCCGAACGTCGTGGAGATGGGGCAGGACGCGGCAGTGACGCTGCTCGGGCAGTACGAACTCGAGGCTCATATCGAGTTCGAGGCGTCCGAGGACGTGCCGACCGGCTTGGTCATTCGCTCGGATCCCGCGGCAACCGCGGAGATCAAGAAGGGCAGCACCGTCACGCTCTACGTTTCGTCTGGACCCGCGCAAATCACCGTTCCCAAAGTGAACGGGCTTACGCAAGCCGACGCCGAGGACGCCCTCACGCGTGCGGGGCTCGCGATCGAAGAGGTCATCGCGGACAACTCCGACCCCACGATACCGGCGGGACGCGCAACGAAGACCGAGCCAGCAGAAGGCGTGGTCGTCACGCCTGACACCACCGTCAAGCTGTACGTCTCCAGCGGCAAGGTGCAACTGCCGGACGTCACAAAGAAGTCGATCGAAAAGGCAACCGAAATCCTTACGGCCCTCGGCCTGTTCGTTCAGGTACAGGAGCAACAGACCGATGCGAAGGTTCCCGGGACCGTGCTGTCTCAGGACCCCCAGCCGGGCCTCGTAGACCAGGGCATGGGGATCAACCTCGTTGTCGCCACCGCGGTGGTCTACCACCCCGTTCCCGATCTTGTCGGCAAGGACAAGGACACGGCGGTCGCCGCCATCAGATTGAACAACTTCGTCGAGAACGTGACCCAGGACTACTCGCCAAGCGTTCCCGCGGGCAAAGTAATCTCGCAGAACCCGGCGAAGGATACGCAGTTGGCGGAAGGAAAGACGGTCAGTATCGTCGTCTCCCTCGGCCCCGAGCCAACGCCGACGCCGTCGCCCTCGTAGAGCGACGCGTCGGATCGTTCTTAGCGGCGCACGAGGGGCGACAGCCCCCCGGAGCGCGCCGCGGGATCCGGCATGCCGCACACCTCGAGCCAGTTCGCGAGGAGCCGGTGACCGCCTTCGGTCAGCACGGACTCGGGGTGGAACTGCACACCGTGTAGCGGAAGCTCGCGGTGGCTCAGACCCATGACGATGCCCGACGCGGTGTGCGCCGTGATTTCGAGCTCATCCGGAACCGTCGCCGGTTCCACGGCGAGTGAGTGATACCGCGTCGCCGTGAACGGGCTCGGAAGTCCGGCGAAGAGGGCGGCGTCGCCGTGAAGAACCTCGCTCGTCTTCCCGTGCATGAGCTCCGGCGCGTGCGACACCGTGGCCCCAAAAACCTCACCGAGCGCCTGGTGCCCCAGGCACACGCCCAGCATCGGCGTCGTCGTTTTCGCGCATGCGCGAATCGCGTCGCCCGAGACGCCGGCATCGGCTGGCGTTCCCGGTCCCGGCGAAATGAGCACCCCGTCGTAGTCGGCAAGCCCATCGAGCGCGGTGACGACGTCGTTTCGTACGACGACGGTTTCCGCTCCCATTTGGCGCAGGTAACCGACGATCGTGTAGACGAACGAGTCGTAGTTGTCGATGACGAGGATTCGGGTCACGACGTCTAGTTTCCCACGGTGTTCTGTCCAAACGGCAACAGCGGCTCGGCCCAGGGGAAGACCCATTCGAAGAGGACGATCAGGAACGCGGGAACGAGGGCAGCGAGGATCGCGATCTTGGTCCACCGTCCACCGGGAATGTGGCGCCATAGCCATGCGTACATTAGGGAGCTCCCGTCGGGCTTGGCGTCGCGGGCGGCGTGATCACCGGAAGGAGCTCCTTGGGGAAGCCAGCATCGCTCGGCATCCAGTAGTCGAGCTCGGCGTGGACGATATAGCGCCTCGCCGCGGAGTACTTCGGGTGACACGTCGTCATCGTCAGGTACCGTCCGTTCGCCGCCTCGCCGGGGTGGTCCGGGACGGGGGCGATGACGCCGATGTCGTTCGGGCGAACGATCTCCGTCCTGATGACGCGATAGACGTACCAGGTGCTCTCGGTTCGAATAACGACCGCGTCGCCGACCTTGATCTCCTCGATCCGGTTGAACGGTTTGCCGTATGTCGTACGGTGTCCCGCCACGGAGAAGTTGCCCCATCCGCCGGGCATGGCGGTCCGGGCATAGTGCCCGATGCCCAACGGGTCGAGGACGCCGCGCTTGTCCGTTCCCTCGCTGATCGGCCGTACGTAATCGAGGCCCCAGCGGGGGACGTACATCGTCGCGAAGGTCGTCGCGTGCGCGGGCTCCGCGATCACGGGCGGCTCATCGTGCCGCTCGACGTTGACCGGATCGACCGCGACGGGAACGTTTCCAGCGGTGATGGCGGGTTGCGGCTGGGTGTTCTGCCAGTCCAGGTTGCTGACGATCTCCGCCTGCGCCTGATTCGCTCCGATGTCCGTCCACCACAGCTCCCAGGCGACGAAGAGGCCGATCAGGGTACCGAGCGTGATGAGGGTCTCGCCGGTGATCCCGAGGATCCGATCGATCACGCGCCTGCCTTGGCGGGAACGGGTGGCTGCGACGGCGCGGGTGGCGCCGCGACGGGCGACGCCGTACGTGCGACGGACGCCGCCTGCCCACGTGAGCAGCGTCGCGCGAACACGCGACGTGACACGGGATAGGCGTTCCTTCATCGTGATAAGCGTACGCGACGTGTTCGGCCGGACGTTCGTCGCGATTTCCCCCGGAGGCTCGCTACGCTGGGGCCATGTCGCGCCCACCGGGCGCCCGGAATTCGAGGAGTTCTTGTGGCCGAATCGAAGAAGCGTAAGAAGGTCGCCTACGTGCCCCCACGACGTGCGGGCCGCGACGAGAAGAACCCGGTTTGGCTGGTTCCGGCGATCACCACGACGTCCGTCATCGGCGTGCTGTGGATCCTCGTGTACTACATTTTCGGCTCGAACCACCCGCTGAACATCGGCTATTCGAACGTTCTCGTCGGCCTCGGCTTCGTCGTCGTCGCCTTCTTCCTGATGACGCGCTGGAAGTAGCGCGCCAGGCGATATCCCCACACTTATCCACAGGCGGGGATAACTACACGGCTGTCATTCCGGTTAGCCCAGGGGCGGGGGCTTGCGTCGCGCGGCAAGCCGCAGGATCACGACCGTCACGATCCACCCCGTCAACGCGCCCCCGACGTGCCCCTGCCAGGAGACACCCGAGATGGTGAAGCCGAGGACGAGCCATATCCCCGCCTGAATTGCCACCGACTGGAACGGCAGCTTGAGGGTGATCGCGATCGCGACATACGCACCGACGAGGCCGAATATCGCCCCCGATGCGCCTCCAACGACGCTCCCTTGCTCTCCCAAGAGGACCACCATCGCGCTACCGCCAAGGAGCGACGTGAAGTACACCAGCGCGAACCGCACGCGGCCAAGAAGCGTCTCGACCTGACGCCCGAACATCCACAGCACAAACATGTTCATGCCGATGTGGAGGACTCCGCCGTGCACGAAGCCGCTGGTGATCCACCGCCACCATTCGTCGCCAGCTCCCAGGTACCGAACCTGCGGGCCGTACTTCGGCCAGAGTCCCCACTCGCTGAACAGTTGCATCTTCTGAAGGGTCAGGCCGTACAGGAAGACGGCGACGTTGATCGCGATCAGCGCGATGGTGACGAACGGCGGGCCCTTCGCGATCGTGATACCGAGCCTCGACCGGACCGCGCGCTGCTTGGACCGCGCCTCATTGACGCAGTCCACGCATTGAACGCCGACGGGCGCGACCCGCTGGCACGCGGGGCACGTAGGACGACCGCAACGTTGGCACCGCACATAGGTGACGACGTCGGGGTGGCGGGGGCACGTGGGCTCGCTCCCGTCCCCGCCGACCGGGGATACGGCCATCGCTAGTCCAGCGTCACGCCGGTGATGACGACATCCTCGCGCGGCCGATCCATCGGTCCGACCGGCGTTTCCGCAATCGCGTCGACTACGGCCTTCGACTCGTCGTCGACCACGCGACCAAAGATCGTGTGCTTGCCCGTGAGGTGAGGGGTCGGCTCGACCGTGATGAAGAACTGCGAACCGTTAGTCCCGCCCATGGTGCCCGTCACCGGGTTGGGGCGCTTGCCTGCGTTCGCCATGGCGAGCAGGTAGGGCTGGTCGAACCGAAGCTCGGGGTGAATCTCGTCGTCGAATGTATAGCCCGGACCCCCGGTGCCGGAGCCAAGGGGGCACCCGCCCTGAATCATGAATCCACGGATAACGCGGTGGAAGATCAGGCCGTCGTAGAACGGCTTGGTCATCTTCTCCCCGGTCGCCGGGTCTTTCCATTCCTTGGTCCCAGCTGCGAGGCCGGTGAAGTTCGCGACCGTAGTCGGCGCGTGGTTCTCAAGAAGGTCAACGCGGATATCGCCCGCGCTCGTGTGGATTGTCGCAATCATGTCGGTCATTCTCGCACGCGCCTGGCCTTTGCGCTTTCTTGGTGGCACGATGGGAGGATACATAGTGTTTGTGTTGCTAGAGGAGGACATCATGGCTCGTCGAAACCGTAGTGTTGAGCACGCCTGGGACCGCCTCGACCTCGAGGCCCTGGCAGACCAAGCCCGCGAGAGCGCAGAGGCGGCGCGCAAAGCCGCGCACGAGGCTCGCGAGTGGGCGGAGCCGCGGTATGAGGCGGCGCGCGACTGGACCGTTCCTCGCGCGAAGCGCGTGTACCGCCTGGGCGCGCGGCGTGCGGCACCGTATGTCGAAGCTGCCGGAGAACGTGCCGAACGGATGGCGGACGTCGTCCACGACGCCGTTGTCGGCTCGATGATCCCAAGCCTGATCGGCGCCGTGAAGCGCGCGGGGTCGGAACGTGATTCGGATCGCGATGACCGGGGCTTCCCCTGGATTGCCGTGGCGATTCCGTTGACCGTCGCCGTCGCAGCTGGCGCGGCGATCGTCGCGTGGGCTCGGCGCGACCCGGGACCGGAGACCTGGCCGGAGCGAGACGAGGACTGGGAATTCGCCGACGAGCAGCGCCTACGCATCGCGCACGCGCGGACGTCGATCAATAAGGCCGTCGACTCCGCCGAGTCGACTCTTCGGCACGCGGGTGACGTTGTGGCATCGACGGCTGCCGCCGCCGGCGCCGCCATCGCGGAGGCCACCGTTCCGACGGCACGAAGGGTTCGCGATGGTGCTGTTCCTGCGGCGCGCAAGGTTCGTGACGCAACCGTGCACGAGGCCCGCAAGGTTCGGGATGCGACCGTCCCGGTCGCGCGGAAGGTTCGCGACGAAGCCGGTCCGGCCGCCCAGAAGGTTCGGGACGCTGCCGGTCCCGCCGCCCAGAGGGTTCGGGACGCGGTCCGTACCGTGCGTTCCCGCGCGACAGGCGAAGTGGTGTCGGCTATGGACGGCGTCGAGGACGTCTGGGACGACGACGGTGGTGACGACGCTCCGACGAAGGCCGCTCCTAAGAAGCCTGCCGCCAAGAAGGCCGCTCCCAAGAAGGCCGCACCGAAGAAGGCCGCGAGCGACTCCGAGTAGGACCGCTACATGCGAACGACCCCGGCCACGGTGGCCGGGGTCGTTTCGCGTAAGGCGCCGTGGAGCCTAGGGGAATCGAACCCCTGACCTCCTGCTTGCAAAGCAGGCGCTCTACCAATTGAGCTAAGGCCCCTACTAGGCCGGATCGTCGAGGACGTCGTCCCACAGGTCGCGGTCGGAGTTGCGCTCCCACCACACGTACAACAGTCCGCCGAGCACGAGACCGCCAAGAATTGCGAGCAGCTTCTTCATGAGATTTCACCACCCCTCTCGTGGGCCCAGGAGGACTTGAACCTCCGACCTCTTCGTTATCAGCGAAGCGCTCTAACCGCCTGAGCTATGGGCCCTGATGTTTGGACGGCGATTGAGGATACCCCACCGTCGTGGGCCGACTCAAACCGTCCTTAGTCGTCACTCAGCGTGACATAGACCCCGCCAACGAGCTTGGCGATCACGTTGTAGATGAGCGCCCCAATCGTACCGAGTGCCGTGATGATCAGGACGTTGAATGAGGCGACGAGCGTCGCTCCCGAGATGAACTTGTTGTACTCAAGGTACTGGAGAAGCGTCAGTTTGCTCTCCGGGCCGAACAGATCCGTGATTTGTTTGCGGATCGCGGCGAACGCCCCCATCGTGTCGAGCACGCCCCAGACCACACTCACGGCAACCACGAGCGCGATACCGGATGCGACGGCGACGAGGAAACTCATCTTCATGACCGACCACGGGTCGACGGCGGAGAGCATCGCGCGAACCTTGCGCGGGCCGCCCTTCTTGCGAAGCGCTTCCGTCGACTTCGGCTCCTCGGCGTTGTCGTTCTTCTTGCCGAAGAACGGCATCTTTCGCCGACCGTCCGTCTCCTCGGCGTCGCTCGTCCTGACCTCTTGGGTTCCCGTCCGGAGCGAAGCCCTCCGAACGGGCCCGGGCTGAGAGGGGTTCGCCGCAGGATGCTGCGTCGAGTGCTGCGTCGAGGGCTGGCCCGTCGTCGGCTGAGGCGCGGTTACCCCACCCGGAGCGGGCGCGGAGCGGGCGGGAGCGGTCGCCGTACCCGGATTCGCGTAGGGACCCGTCGGGAGATGCGCGGGAGGGACACTCGGCGGGGCGGGGCGCTGGTGCCCGCCTCCTGGAGCCTGAGGGGCGTGCGACTGCGGGAAGGAAGCGTTGAGCGCGGGTGGCGCGGCTTCGGGGCCGCCGGGTCCTTGGGGTGCGGCCTGCGTCACCCCAGGAAAGGGATGTGCCCCGGGCGCAGCCGGATTGGCGGGGTACTCCGCGTTCATGGAAGCTCCTCGGTACGTGCGCGTTCGACGCGTGGCCTGTGCACAGCCTAACCGTTCGATTCTCGCTGGTCACGCCGATCGCACATCCCCCGCCGTGGGGTGAACGTTCGGGCCCCCCCAATGGTTTCCGCCTTACGGCCCGAACCGTTTGCGGGCATGCTGAGGACAGGACCTTGGTGCCACATACCCCATTGGGTATGGACGTACCGTGGGGGACACGCTCGTCAAGGGAGGACCACCATGAAACTCGTCGTCGTAGGAGGAGTGGCGGCAGGCGCCTCAGTCGCCGCTCGCGCGCGCCGTCTGGATGAACACGCGGAGATCATCGTGTTCGAGCGTGGACACCACGTCTCGTTCGCCAACTGCGGTCTGCCGTACCACGTCGGCGAGGTCATCGCCGATCGTTCGCGCCTGATGCTGCAGACGCCCCAAAGCTTGCGGGAGTCCCTCGATATCGACGTACGCATCGCGAGCGAGGTGACCGCGATCGACCGCAAGGCACGGACGGTCACCATCACTGAGGTCGACACCGGGCGCGAGTACGTCGAGTCGTACGACAAGCTCGCCCTATGTCCCGGCGCGGACGCGTTCCGCCCGCCCCTTCCCGGGATCGACCACCCCGCCGTCGAGGTCCTCCGACGCATCGGCGATATGGACCGCATCAAGGCTCGGATCGACGAGGCCCTCGCCGCGCACAAGGCCGGTACCCGCGGCCGCGTGCGCGCCGTCGTCGTCGGAGCCGGATACATCGGACTCGAGATGGCGGAGAACCTCCACCACCGCGGTGTCCAGGTCGACGTTGTCGAACTTGCGAACCAGATTCTGCCTCCCGTGGACCACGAGATTTCCGTTCCCGTCGAGCAACACCTCCGTAGCCGCGGTATCGCGCTTCACCTCGCGACGGCCGCGGCTGCCTTCGTCGGTCGCGAGGACGGCGGCGTGACGATCGAGCTCACGGACAATTCGTCGATCGACGCCGACCTTGTGCTGCTCGCGGCTGGCGTACGGCCGAGCACCCAGCTCGCCATCGCCGCTGGACTCAAGCTCGGCGAACACGGCGGCATCGCCGTCGACACCCACATGCGCACCTCCGACCCGCGCATCTGGGCCGCCGGTGACGCGGTCGAGACTCCGCATACCGTTCTTCCCGGCTCTTACCTCAACCCGCTCGCGGGCCCGGCGAACCGCGAGGCGCGCGTCGCGGCGGAGAACATCTGCGGGCGCACGACCGAGTACATCTCGACCCAGGGCACGTCCATCGTGAAGGTCTTCGAGATGGTCGCGGGAGGTACCGGGGCGACGGAGCGCGAGCTCATCGCCCTTGGCGTTCCCCACCGCGCCGTTCACGTCCACCCTTCTGGCCACGCGGGCTACTACCCCGGCACCGCGATGATGCACCTCAAGGTGCTCTTCTCCCCGGACGACGGGCGCATTCTCGGCGCGCAGGCCTGCGGCTTCGACGGCATCGACAAGCGGCTCGACGTTCTCGCCGTCGCCATTCGCGCAGGGCTCACGGTTTACGACCTCGAGCACCAGGAGCTCGCATACGCGCCGCCGTTCGGCTCGGCGAAGGATCCGGTCAACATGGCCGGATTTGTCGCGAGCAACGTCCTTCGCGGCGACCTCAAGCTCTGGTACGCGCAGGACTACCCCGAGGCGGTCGCGGGCGCGCGCATCATCGACGTCCGCACCGCCGAGGAGTTCGGCGTGTGGCACCTACCCGGTGCGGAGAACGTCCCCCTTGCGACGTTCCGCGAAACGTGCGAATCGTGGGACAAGAAGGGTCCGCTTCGCGTGTACTGCGCAGTCGGGTTCCGGTCGTACCTCGCGTACCGCATCCTCGTTCAGCGCGGCTTCACCGACGTCTCGACGCTCTCGGGTGGCTCGACGACGTTCCGGGCGTGGCACGAGATCGCGGTGCCCGCGCACGACGTCCCGGTTCCGCTCGAGTCGTACGCGGAGGCGGAGAGCCTCGGAATAGCGATCGCGCCAGCCGGGTCGGGCGTCACGCTCGATCTCGACTGCACCGGGCTCGCATGCCCCGGCCCCATCATGAAGCTGTCCGAGACGATGAAGGAGATCGGCGTCGGCGACGAGGTGGTCGTCCACGTCTCCGATCCCGGCTTCCGCCTCGACGCCCCGAGCTGGGCTAGCCGCAACGGGCACACCCTCGTCGACCTCACCCCGGAGGGTCCGGGATACGTCGCCACGCTACGCAAAGGTGGGGCCACCGCCACCCTTCCAGCTGGCGCCGGAGCTCCCGTCCTCAACAAGACGTCGTTCGTGGTGTTCTCCGGCGATCTCGACAAGATGATCGCGGCCTTCATCATCGCGAACGGCGCGCTGTCGATGGGCGAGGACGTCTCCATGTTCTTCACGTTCTGGGGACTGAACGCCCTGCGCAAGTCGAAGCCGCCGCGTCGCCAGAAGAAAATGATGGAGAAATTGTTCGGCGCCATGATGCCGCGCGGCGCCGACAAGCTCACGCTTTCCCAGATGCACATGATGGGCATGGGCACGGCGATGATCAAAGACGTCATGAACAAGCACGACGTACCGCAGCTGAAGGAACTGATCGCGTCGGCTCAGGCGAGCGGCGCCCGGTTGCTCGGCTGCACCATGACCATGGACCTTCTGGGCATGGCGCCGTCCGACCTGATCGACGGCGTCGAGCTCGCGGGCGTTGCCGCGTTCCTTGGCGAGGCCCACGAATCCGGGACCACGCTCTTCATCTAGGGGTCGCCGCGGGCGTGTGGCACTGTAGTCGCATGGCAACCGTGCCTCCGCCTCCCGCCAGCCCGCCCCGGCACACGTGGGAGCTCGGCTCGACCCCGTGGCTCGACTCGTGGGGCGCACCCGCCGCGCGCGCACGCGTGATCATCGACAACGACTTCGCCGGCGATCCGGACGACCTCGTACAGGTCGTTCACCACCTTCTGTCGCCGACGGTAGAGGTAGAGCTCGTCGTGTCGTCTCACCTGCGCGTCGCGGACCTCGCCGGACGGACGAGCGCGCGCGAAGGCGTGGCCGTGGTGACGAACATTTTCGAACGCATGGGCCTGACGTCGACCAACGTCGTTGTCGCGGGAGCCGAGGAGCCGATGGCCGACCCCTCGACGCCGCGATCGTCGGAGGCAACGGGGCGTATTCGCGACATCGCGCTGCGCGATGACGCGCGCCCGCTGTACTACGTCGCCGGCGGAGCACTGACGGACGCCGCCGCCGCGCTGCTGACGTACCCCGAGATCGCCGCACGCATGACGCTGGTGTGGATCGGCGGCTTCGAACACACGGGCCGCCCCGAGACGCTCGTGTTGAGCGACGAATACAACCTGTCGATGGATGTCGCGGCGGCGCGTGCGGTATTCGACGCCGCCGACCTGGAACTGTGGCAGGTCCCGCGCGACGTGTACGGCACGTGCCTCATGTCGGACGCCGAGATGATCGTGTCGTTCGCGGAAGCCGGGCCTTTGGGCGCGCACCTTCGCGACGAGGTCCGCGCCGAGATGCTCCGCCACGCGGGTCCCGCTCGCGCCGCCATCGGAGGCGTACATCATGGGCGACTCCCCGTTGGTGTTGCTCACCGCGCTAGCCGACTACTGGTCCGGCGAGACGCCATCGAGCGCCTACGTCGTCAAGCCGACCCCGGCGCTACTCGGCGACGGCTCGTACGACGAGCGCCCGTCGGCGCGACCGATGCGTCTGTACACATCCGTAGACATGCGCCTGATCGTGGCCGACTTCGCCGCGAAGCTCGCCCTGTTCGAGCGCTGGCAGCGATCGTAGTCCCCGCCGCTATTCGGAGGCTGGGCTCGATTCCTCGGCACCGGCCGTATCCGTCGCTTCCGCCTGAGGCTCGTCGGCGTCGGACTCGACGGCCGCCTCGACCGCGCGTTCGCTGTTGCGGGCGATGCCGATGACGCGGTCGCCCTCGTCGGGCTTGACGAAGATGACGCCCATCGTGTCGCGCCCCTTGGCGGGCACTCCCGAGGCGGTGGCGCGCATGACCTTGCCGCTTTCCATGACGACGAGCACCTCGTCCGCCTCCTCGACCATGAGGGCGCCGACCAGCTCTCCACGCTGCTCCGCGAGCTTCGCGACCTTGATCCCCAGCCCGCCGCGGCCTTGGCTGCGGTACTCGGCGACGTCGGTGCGCTTCGCGTATCCCCCGTCGGTGGCGACGAAGCTGAACTTGTTCGCACGCACGACGTTCATTGCGAGCAGCTCGTCGTCCTCGCGGAAGCGCATGCCCGTCACCCCGGACGTCGCGCGGCCCATCGGCCGAAGCGAATCGGCGTCGGTGGCGAAGCGGATGGACTGACCCTTGCGGCTGACGAGCATCAGTTCGTCGTCGTCCGAGACGAGCCGCGCGGCGATGACCTCGTCCGTCGCGCCCTCGTCGCCGCCCTCGATGGGCCGAAGGTTGATCGCGATGAGCCCTCCGGTGCGGTTCGAGTCGTACTCCTCGAGGCGCGTCTTCTTCACCAGACCGCGCTTCGTCGCGAGCACGAGGTACGGCTTGTCCGCGTAGGTCTTGAGATCAAGCACCTCCGCGATCTCCTCGCCCGGCTGGAACGCGAGCATGTTCGCGACGTGCTGGCCCTTCGCGTCGCGCGCGCCG
>CAVYHY010000003.1:0-5780 GCA_963768475.1 uncultured Actinomycetota bacterium | reverse complement strand
CACGTGACGCCCTTCTCCTCCGAGATGTACGTCGGCGGGGCGATCGTGGTCCCCGTCGCGATCGTCGTTCTCGCGGTGTTGCTTCGCGATCGTTGGCGCGATGGGTGGGTTGTTCTGGGCGGATTGCTCGTGGTCCTGGGCGCCCGCTTGGTTCCGCTCGTGTGGTTGTCGGGGATTGACGCCCGTACCGAGTCGAGCGGCGGCGTTTTCGACGTGGCCGTATTCGCCTACACCACCGCGCTCGCGCTCACCGTCACGGGGTTGGTCATCGGGGGCTGCGCCATCGGGCTCCGCATGCGCGACCGGACGTGGTCGTTCGTCCTTCGGTGGGCAGTCGTCACCTACGCGGCGGGATTCGTCGCGGGCGCCCTGACCGCCAGTGTGGGAGCGCCACCAACGGCGATCCAGATCGCGTCATTGGTGGCCGGGCTCGCCGTGCTCGGGGTCGCCGTATATCGCGTGCCGGCGCTGCGGGCGCGCATCGATGCGCTGGCCGAGAAGAATGCCACCGCCCTGGAGGCCGTGAGCGCGCTCTACGACCACCGCGCCGCGCCAGCCGAGCCGCTCCGCCCGGTGCGACCCCCGGTGCCGCCTGCCCCTCCCGTTCCGCCGGGCCTCCGGTTCCGCCCGCGCCGTAGTGAGGCCCGCCGCGCGGGCGTACGGTCCTGCTGATACTTTGGCGCTCAGGGATTTCCACCGAGCGTGCGCGGAGGATTGATGAGCGACGACGAGACCATACCGAGCGATCCCGACGTCGCCGAGGAGACGCCGTCGTCGGAGCAGCCCGCGCCCAAGGCCCGGCCGCGGCGAGCGAAGCCCCGTAGCCGCGCCAAGCCGAAGGCCGCAGAGGATGAGACCCCCGACGACGAGCCCGAGACCGAGGAACCCAAGGCCGAGGAACCCAAGGCCGAGGAGCCCAAGGTCGAGGAGCCCGAGGCCGACGACGAGACCAAGCCCGACGAGGCTGGCGACGCTGCCGCAGACGAGCCGGACGACGCCGAGGCCGCCCCGACGCGTGATCCGCGCCGCTGGTGGAAGACCCCGTCGAGCCGAATCATCATCCGCGTCGCCGGGATACTTGCGATCCCGGGCCTGGTCGCGGCCGCGTACGTGTGGGGATGGGTTCAGGGCTCCGATTCCGCGACGCGATCGATCGCGAATCCCGGCCCGTCGTACATCGAGGTCCCCGTGCCCGACTACGGCGCGGACGACGTATCCATGCCTGACGTGCGCGGGCTCGTCAGCGACGACGCGATGCAGGTGTTGGCGGACGCCGGCATCCCCGTCTACGTGGTCACCACGGAGGAAGCGCCTTCTGCCGGCGCGCCGGGGATCGTCATCGCCCAGACCCCGGCCTTCGGGTCGCTGTCCCCCGCCGCGGTGACGCTCACGATTTCGGCTGCTGCCGTCGTCCCGGAGGTCGCGGGGAAGTCCACGAGCGAGTTGACGGCGCTTTTCGCGTCGCTCGGCACGGACGTGGAGATCGTTGAGGTCTACAAACCGACGGTCCCGGTATACGAGGTCATCAGCGTTGAGCCTCCGCCTGGCTCGGATCTTCCCGAGTCCGTCACCCTGACCGTCAGCGCCGCGCCGGGCGTCTTGGCGCTATCCAACGCGGATCGCCTGAGCGGCTCGTGTAGCACGGGCTACTCCTCCGTGCTCGCGGGGGTGTCGTACTCGAACGCCGTGCAGTGTTCGGTGTCGACATATTCCGACCGGACGACGGTGTGGCTGGTGTCGCGCAAGGCCCGCACCTTCGCGGGCATGGCGGGGATTCCCGACACCGAGGATCCCGGCACCACCGCGACGGCGAAGGTGTTCGGTGACGGTCACCTGCTCGGCACCCTCAATTTGACGTTCGGCGAGGCCACCCCGTTCTCGTTCGATGTCTCGGCGTACGTGCAGGTGTCGATCACCCTGGTCGAGGGATCCAGCAGCGTCAACACGGTGTGGGTCGATTCCACGTTCGTCGGGGATCCTGGACTGATTTCCGAGTTGCGGAACCCGTGACCGTGAGGGCGCGCAAGGTCTCCCCCGTCCGTTGGGTTGCCTCCGCGGCGAGCCTCTCGTTCGCGGCGTTGCTGGTCGCGCTCGTCGCGCTCCCCGGCTTCGCCGCTCACGTCGCCGAGCAACAGCCCGCGTCGGTCGTGCATGCCGCGGCGCCGTCGCCCGGCGGGGACCCGATCATCGTGGTGCTCGACCTGTCCGGTTCCATGAACGAAGATGACGGAACCGGGACCGTCAAGCTCCAGGGTGCCCAGAGCGCGCTCGAGAGCCTCATCCGCGCCAACGTCGACACCGTTCCGGTGGGAGTCTGGGTCTATCCGAGCGACAGCAACTGCGGGGCGGGGTCGTGGGTAGTGGAGCCCGGCCGGGTGCACAACCCGGTTGACGTTCTCGCGAAGGTCGACGCCCTTGGCGCCGACGGCGGTACGCCGACGGCCGATGCGCTTCGGCAGGCCGCGCAGGAGATGCGGGCGTCGGGGTATGCCAAGGGAACCATCGTGTTGATCTCGGACGGCGAGAGCAACTGCAGCGACGACCCGTGTGCGGCGGCGGCGGAGATCGCGGCGACGGGCATCGACGTGACGGTGAACACGGTCGGGTTCCGGCAGTCGGATGCGGGGCGTGAGGAGCTCTCGTGCATCTCGTCGGCCACCGGAGGGCAGTACTTCGACGCCGAGGACAGCGACGGCCTCGCGAAGTACGTCAACGAGCTCACACGACCCGTGCTCGACGTAAGGCTGGATTACGAGAATCCCGCGCCCGCCGGGGTCCCCACCGCGATCACCGTGAGCGTCACGAACACGACCGGCATCGAGGCCCGCGACGTTCGCGCCTCGCTGGCCTTCGACAACGTGGGCGCCGCGTCGATCTTCCCGGCTGCGATTCCACCCGTCGTCGCGATCGGCAACGTTCCGGGAAACGCCACGGTTTCGTACTCGTGGACGGTGAATACGGGGGCCAACTCGGACGCCACCACGGCGGGATTTCACACGCTCGTGACCGGAACCAACGTCACCCCCGTACGCGCCGATGGGTCGTTTGCGGTGGTCGATACGAATAGCTTCACGGACGCCGGACCCGTTCTCTCCGCCGCGCTCGACGAGTTTCCTCTCCTCATCCTCGGCGACTCGTACTCGGCGGGCGAGGGCGCGTACGCGTACGCCGATGCGACACCCGGAGCGGAGGCGCGCTGCCACCGCAGCGACCTCACCTACCTCGTCCCGTACATCTCGACGCACGGCGGCGACGTGGTGAACCTCGCGTGTTCGGGCGCCGAGACTCAGCACCTGGCCGACATGCAGGAGGGGACGGACCCCCAACTCGACCAGATCCTCGCCATGGACACCCCGCCGGGTGCCGTGGTGATGACCTTCGGGGGCAACGATATTGGTTTCGGACCAATCCTCACGAAGTGCGTCGTCGGCCCCGGATGCCATTTCCTGTTCGGATGGGCAGACGAGTGGCGCACGACCATCGTGGACTTGCCGAACTCCCTGACTCCCGCGTACCTCAGCGTCTGGGACGCGGTGAACAGCCCGGAATCCATCGATGCGCGCGACGGCGAACTCGCGCCCATCGTGGTGCTCGGCTATCCGCAACTGTTCCACGAGTACACGTACGGGCGGTGCGCGTCCGATTTCACGACGGAGCACACCATCTCCGCGTCCGAGATCCGCCTGCTCAACGAGCTTGGCGCGCTCCTCAATTCGTCCATTCGCACGGCCGTCGACCGGGCGCGGGCGCAGGGCGTCGAGATCTACTACGTACCGGACACCCGCTTCTCGTTCCTGCCCGACCACACCGTGTGCGACGGAGACGACGCGTTCGCGTGGGGGATCCAGGGAAACCCGTTCTCGGCGGACATCGAGTCCTTCCACCCGAAGGTCGACGGATACGCGGCGATCGAGGGCGAGATTCTCCGCTGGGCGCGAGGCCACGAGCGGGAACCCGTGATGAATCCTCGGACCCCTGACCAGGCGGTCTCGAGCGCGTTCATCGAGGTCGTACGCCAACCCGCGTTCCTGACGCTCGCACCGACCGGGATCGCTCAGACGGGTAACTGGATTCAGGGCTCGACGATCCAGGTGCAGGGCTCGGGGTATCTTCCCGGCTCCCCCGTGATCCTCCAGCTGCACTCGGAACCGACCGTTCTGGGTTCGTTCGTCGCGGACGAGAGCGGCAACATCGCGGGCGAGCTGCGGATTCCGGTGGGCGTCACCACCGGCCAGCACCAGGTCATCGCCCTGGGACTCACCCTCGAGTACGACGTGCGCCGCGACGCGGCCGACGTGGTGATCATGGAGCCGCTACCGCGCCTTCTCAACTCCTGGGTTCTGGGCGCTCTCGCCTCCGTCGTCGTCGCCATAGGGCTGGCGGTCTGGGCGCTGGTGGCCTGGACTAGGGAGACGCGGGCGCGGAGGACGGCCCGTCGGTCGGCGGGATCGGAGCAGGAGACCGAGCAGGAGGCTGCGCCGGAAGAGGAGTTGGCGGAACCATCTGAATCGTGACGGTGACCGTTGGCGTCGGCGCGTTCGAGGCCGTACCGGTCTCGTCGGCGAACACCGACGGCCACGCGACGGCGACGACGAAGCTCGCGGCGTCCACGAGGAGGATGGTAAGCAAGCCCCGCCCCCAGATCCGCGCGGACTTCTTGCCCGCGAGCCAGCCGAACACGAATCCCCGGGGCTTCTTCTTGTTCACGCGATCGCCCCAGGCTTCGCCGTGAACCCGGGGGTGTCCGGCGAGCTCCTCTTGGTCCCCGAGCCAGTCGCCGGTGACGAACTCGTGATGGCGGTGCCGGAGGAAGAGCTGGAGCGCGAGGAAGCCGACGAGCGTGGCGACCGCCGCCGCGACGACGCGCGGCCAGTAGCCGGTGTTCGGCGAGTAGGCGACGGCCAGCAACACGCCCTGAGCCGCGAGCGCGAAGGCCGGGACCTGCCACATGAGCGAGTCGAGTTGGGTTCGGCGTTCCGCGACGGCGAGGTACACCGAATCGGCACTGACCCTGTCCTTCGACCTAAGTGACCAGCGCATGGTCCCTCCCCTGTTCTCGATCAATCCTGGTGCGATACGGCCGTGACGGCGAGGGCGGTCAGCTCGCGCGCGTCGATTCCCGGCCAGCCGTGGAGCGGGTCGGTCCACTCCGCGGGAAGCGCCGACGCTCCGGCCGCAGCTCCCAGCAGCGTCCCGGCGATCGCGGCGACCGTGTCGGTGTCGCGCCCGCCCCTGACGGCCGCGTCGATCCCCGCCCGCAGCTGATTGGCGCTCACGGTGCCGCCGTCCGTGCACCCCGCGCTCGTCATCGCCGCCCACGCGCCCTGAACCGAGCGCACCACCCAGCCGTTGCCCTCGGCGAAGTCGCGCGGCCGAGCCCCCGCGGCGTCGGCGATGCGCTCGCGCCACGTGTCGCGGCGCTCGGCGGGAAGCCACGCCAGCGCGTCGGCGAGGCTGACGTGCCCCGTGCGGATCGCGCCCCAGATGGCGACGGACCACAGGACGCATCCGTCGCCTGCGTCCGCCTCCCAGTGGGTGAGGCCGCCGATGCGCCGCGCGACGCGGGCGACGCGCTCGGGCGTTTCGTCGAGGAGGTACGGGAGCGCGACGGGCCCGGTGCGCATGAGCGAGCCGTTGCCCGCGCTGCGGCCGTGATCGAGGTGGAAGACCTGGGCCTCGGTCTCAGCCGACGCCGCGGTGGGCTCGCACGCGGACAGGACGGCGCGGGTCTGGTTGCCGACGTCCGGGGCCGTGCGCGCCCAGTCGATCCACGCGCCGAC
>CAVYHY010000002.1:0-56118 GCA_963768475.1 uncultured Actinomycetota bacterium | reverse complement strand
GCTTGCGCCTTCCACACATCGTTGCGCGCAAGAGCTGCTCATCTGTCGAAAGCGCGCCTTTGCGGCCGATGAAATCACGAGTGAAACAGGTGGGAACGAGCCTTGCGCTGATGTGCGGCAATCCCGGCGGTTTTTCGAGCACCCCTCCTCTCTCCGCTCCTCCTCTCTTTCCTCGTCCCCACCGGCTGCGTTCCGGACGGCGAAGACCTCACGGCGCCCTGATCGGCGCCACTGCTCCTCTGCGAGCGCTCACCGAGTCAACCCCGGCGATCAGCGCCTGCCCCCCGACCTCGTGGTCGCGCCCGGCTCGGAAGCTCGAGCACCGGATCGAAGGCGAGTGCATCCCCTTCTTCCCCTGGGGAGACGACCGGCAGGTACTGTGTGATGTCGACGCCGCAGAACGGGACGCTGGGCCGCCTCGGACCGGAAGACGAGCTTGTGGGCGACGTCGATCGGCGGGGGGGCTTCGGTCGCTGTCACGTCGAGGAGTCCGCTACTCGCCGCCCTTTTGCACGAAACTCCGGACGAACTGTTCCGCGTTCGCCTGAAGGGTCACGTCGATCTCGTCGAGCAGGGCGTCGACGGCATCCGTCTGCGCCTGGGGCGCCGCGCCGGGCGTCGGCTCCTCGGGCTCGGGGGCGTCGTCGTACGGCTGGTCTCCGCTGGTGACCTGGGGCATGGTGCCAGTCTACGACTCGAGCAGGGAGTCGAGGAGCGGGTGCTCGTCGCGAGCGGATCGTCCAGCGGGACGACCTCGAGGTCGCGGTGGTCTGTCGCCCGGTCCAAGACGACGGTCGCTCCAACCTGCGGCGTCGACGATGTCCGGCTCGGCCGCAACGATCCGTCCGCGAAGCCACGCGCGCGTCGTCGCGGGGCGGCTCGATACCGCGGCGTCGATGTCCTCGTCCGTGACGAGGCGCTCCACGGCGCCCGCCGCGGTGAGGCGCGCGCAGAGCCCCCGTGCGGGGTCGAGGTCGCTCCACTGGATGTCCGCCGCCGCGAGGCGGGGATCGTCCCACGCGAGTGGGGCGTCCGGGCGTCCGTGGCGTTGCCGGAGCCGTCCGAGCAACGTGAGCTTGCCACCCATTCGACGTCGGCCGCGCACGAGAACGGGTCGCGCGCGAGGCGCCCGAGCACGGCCTCCCATCGCGCGAGCACCTCGGCATCGCCCGCGTCGGTCGCGTAGTCGCGGGCGATCTCCAGGAGGGCTCGCTGGACGTCAAGCGCCGTGGGCTGCGCCAGAAGCGAGGCGAAGCGTCCCACCGCAACGTGAGATCGCGGGATACCGCCTGGACGGCGGAGACCGGGTCGTCGAGGACCAGCAGAGTCGAGTCGCTCGTCATCGGCCTCGATCGCGGACAGCATGAGTGCGGTCGTTCCGACCTTGAGGAACGTCGGGACGTCCATGCGCGTTCGCGTCGCCGATGATGACGTGGAGGCGTCGCCAGCGGCGCGGATCGCGTGGGGCTCGTCGCGCGTGTTGACGATGGGGCGCCGGAGCGTCGTCTCGAGTCCGACCTCGGCCTCGATGTAGTCGGCGCGCTGCGAGATCTGGAAACCAGGTGTCTCGCCGCGCTGCCCGAGCCCGACGCGCCCGCTCCCGCGAAGACCTGGCGTGTGACGAGGTGTGCGGTGATTCGCCGCGCGAGATCGTCGAACGGGACGTCGCGTCCACCAAGAAGTTCTCGTGGGTCCCGTACGAGGCGCCCTTGCCATCGACGTTGTTCTTGTACAGCGCGACCGGCTCGGCCCTGTCCCGCAAGCGCGGCGGCGGCGCGACGAGCGACGACATCCCCCGCCCGGTCCCACGTGACCGCGTCGCGCGGTGTCGTCACCTCGGGGCCGGAGTATTCGGGGTGGGCGTGATCCACGTAGAAGCGGGCGCCATTGCTGAGCACGACGTTGAGGTGCGCAGGATCCTCCCACGAGCCTCGGCGGCGGCGATAGTACGGCCGCGCGGCGGGCTCGTCCGTCAGCAGGTCGGGATGCGCGGTGGAACGATCCCGGCGGTATCCGCGCTGGTCGTTCAGGGGATCCTCGCCCCCGTAATCCCACGGGGCGGTCGGGGTCGCGGCCGCCTCCCGATATCCCGCGACGAGCATGCTGCTCAGCAGGATGGGGTTCGCGCCCGCGTCGCTCGGATCCGTGACCCCGTATTCGGTCTCGATTCCCGTAACGCGCACGTCAGCCCCGATCGAGACCGCGCGCCTCGACGGCGCGGACCTCGTTCAGTTCCTCCGCGCACGCGTCGACGACCTGCTCGGTCCGTATGCCGCGCGCTCCTCCGGAGATCACGGCCTTGACGGCGCGCGTCTTGGCGCGATCGACGATGTTGCGCAGCATCGCCCCGGAGACGAGGCGGGACCCGGACTGCTCCTCGCCGAAGATGTAGTCCGCGGCGGCTTCGTTCATGGCCCGCGCGGCCGCCTCCGCTCCACCGTGCGCCGCGACCTCCGCCTCCGCGAGCGGAAGCGACGCGGTGAGGTACTTGCCGAGGATGTCAACGGACGCGTCGCGGTCGGGACGAGATATCTCGATCTTCACGTCGAGGCGTCCTGGTCGAAGGATGGCCGGATCGATCATGTCCTCGCGGTTCGAGGCCCCGATCACCAGGACGTTGCCCAGTTCTTCCACCCCGTCGAGCTCGGTGAGGAGCTGAGGAACGATCGTCGTCTCCATGTCCGACGAGACGCCCGAGCCCCGCGCGCGGAACAGGGCGTCCATCTCGTCGAAGAAGATCACGACGGGGGCGCCCGACGCCGCTTTCGCTCGCGCGCGCTCGAAAATCGTCCGAATGTACCGCTCCGTCTCGCCCACGTACTTGTTCAGCAGTTCAGGGCCCTTGACCGACAGGAAGTAGCTACGTTGGGTGCCGACGGCGTCGGCGAGCGAGTGCGCCACCGCCTTCGCGATCAGCGTCTTGCCGCAGCCGGGCGGGCCGTACAGCAGGAGGCCGCGCGGAGGTTCGAGGGCGTGCTCCGCGTACAACTCGGGGTGACGCAGGGGCAGCTCGATGGCGTCCTGAATGCGCTCGATCTGGCGGGACAGGCCTCCGATCGCGGCGTACGAGACGTCGGGGACCTCCTCGAGAAGCAGCGACTCGATCCCCGTGCGCTCGACGCGTTCGTTCGCGAAGCCCGTCCTCGGGTCGATGATGACGGTGTCGCCCTCGTGAACCCGCGACGTCGCGTCTCCTCCGAGCAGTCGCGCGACACGCTCGTCCTCGCCGCGCGAGACCACGAGGATCCTCTCGTCGTCGATGACCTCGCGAACGATCGCGGCCTGGCCGGCCCGCTCGGGGCCCGCGACGTCGACGACCACGTTGAGGGCATTGACGAGGACCTCCTGTCCCGGCGGAAGATCGCGCGAAACGGAGGGGGCAACGGCGACGCGCATCCGACGTCCTGCCACCATGACGTCGGCGTGTTCCCCCTCCCAGCCGAGCAGGGTGGCGAAGGTCTGTGGGGGCGCGCTCAGTTCGGCGAGGCGCTCGCGCAACTCGCCGAGTTGCGAACGCGCGGACTCCAGCAAGCGCCCAAGTTCCGCGTTCTGCTTCTGCAGTCGCGGAATGTCCTCCTCGAGACCCATCTGCGTCAACTCCCTTCGCCCGTGCGCGTCACGTCGCGCCGGACCTTGCGTATCTTCTTCTCGCTGACGGGCCGTTCGCCGAGATCCTCCGGCCCCCACTCCTCGTCGACGGGGTAGGCGCCCTTCGCGGGGCGCCGCGTGCGCAGCGGCGCGTCCACCCCGGGCGCCATGCGACGCGACGTGAGCAGGAATCCCGTGTGCCCGACCATTCGGTGATCCGGCCGGACGGCGAGTCCCTCGAGGTGCCACGTGCGCAGCATCGTCTCCGATGCCGACGGTTCGGTGAACCCTCCGTGCTCGCGCAGCTCCTCCGCGAGGCGCGACAGCTGGGTCGTCGTCGCGACGTAGGCGAGGAACACTCCCCCTGGCGTCAGGATCTGCGCGGCCGCGTCGATGTTCTCCCACGGCGCGAGCATGTCGAGGATCACGCGGTCGACGGAGCCTGCCTCGCATCGCGCGGGCGCGACCTCGGCGAAGTCTCCGACCTCGATGGTCCATGCGGGATGCTGCGCACCGAAGAACGATTCGGCGTTCGCTCGCGCGATGTCCGCGAAGTCCTCACGCCGTTCGATCGAGAGGAGCGATCCTCCCTCCCCGATGGCTCGAAGCAGGGACATCGACAGGGCGCCCGATCCCACGCCAGCCTCGACCACGCGCGCGCCGGGGAAGACGTCAGCCTGCCCGACGATCAGGGCGGCATCCTTCGGGTAAATGACCTGGGCGCCGCGCGGCATGGACAGAACGAAGTCGCTGAGCAGCGGCCGGAGCGCGAGGAACGCGATGCCGCTGGCCGTGACGACGACCGTGCCCTCGGGGTGTCCAATTAGCGAGTCGTGTTCGAAACCGCCGCGATGGGTGTGAAAGGTCCGCCCCTGTTCGAGCGTGATGGTGTGGTGGCGGCCCTTCGCGTCCGTCAGCTGAACCCGGTCGCCCACGCGCAAAGGCCCGCGCCTCAGATCGGCGCTGGACGGTTGGGACGTTGCTCGGGTCACGGCCCAAGTCTAGGGGCCGACGCCGGGGCTACTTGAGGCGCTGCCCCACCTCGGAAAGGATGACGACGCCGACGGCCTCACCCTCGTCCATTGCGGCCATGGCGTCGGTCTTGCCCCACCACTCACGAATGATCCCCAGCGCCTCTCGTCCGCCGAGCGTTGCGGGAATCTCGGCGCCGCGAGGGATCGGAACCGTGACGGCGTCGAGGTAGGTCGATATTCGTCGATCCTCGGGAACGCTGAGCGCTGTCGCGAGCGCGAAGTGACCGGCCGCGTGACCCTCCGCCGTGAGGACCACTACCTCGTCCGCCCCCGCCTTCTCCGCCTCGCGCACGGCGGCGGCGACGGATACGTCGAAGCGAACGCCGATCGCCGGATGCATCAGATGCGTGACGTTGACGGCGTCGACGCGTCCCTGGATGCGCGCGGCGCGGAGCGCCTCGCTCGACGGAGGCCACATCACGCCGAACAGCAGGAATCCCCACACAAGCGAGAACATGCTCGGGGTGCGACCGGCCCCCGTGTTGATCCAGAAGATGTACGCGAGGAAGCCAATGGCGACGACCCGACCGCCCCACGCTGCGGCGATCGTGCCCCAGCGGGGACGCTTCGATATGCCCCAGACCACGGCCTCAAGGACCCGTCCGCCGTCCATCGGAATTCCCGGAAGGATGTTGAACACGGCCAGCCACAGGTTCGCGAGGTAGATGCTGTAGAGAAGTATCCCGATGGAGATCGAGGGATTCGTCGTCATAAGGATCACGTGCGCGGAGGCGGCGAGTATCCCGTTCATCAGCGGTCCGGCCGCCGCGATGACCCCGCTCGCGGTCGCGGTCAGGTTGCGACCGTCGAAGGACGTGTGGGCGCCCATGAGCGTGAGGACGATCTCCTTGACCTCCCGGCCGAACGCCCGCCCGGCGAACGCGTGGGCAACCTCGTGAAGAAACACGGAGAGGAACACGACGCCCGCGAACTCGAGGCCGGTGGCGAGGCTCCGGTTCGTGTATTGCCCGTTGCCGTCCTGCCCCCATATCACCGCCAGAATCCCCACCATCACGAGCGAGGACCACTGGACGACAACCCGGGCGCCCAGTATCCGTCCGACAACCCACCCCCGAGTCTGACTACCGCCTGTCGCCATGCCTCCACGGTAGTCGTTCGGCCGATGCGCGCCCGCCCGGCGCGGGCCGCCTCCAGCGTCGGCGCCCGTCCGTAGGGTGGCCTCATGGCTAGGAGAGCTCCCGCCCTGTCGCCGTCGCGGGCGAACGACTTCCGGCAGTGCCCGCTGATGTTCCGCCTGCGCGTGGTCGATCAGATCCCCGAGCCTCCGTCCTCGGCGGCGACGCTCGGGACGCTCGTCCACTCGGTCCTCGAGCGCCTCTTCGACCTGTCTGCCGCCGAACGCACGCAGGAGGCGGCGATCGCGCTCCTCGCCCCCGAATGGCGGACCATGCTCGACAAGGACCCTGACCTCGCGAGCCTCCACGATTCGCCCGAGGCCGAGCGCACCTGGCTCGAGGACGCCGCGGGGCGGGTCGCGACGTACTTCACCATGGAGAACCCCCAGCGCCTCGAGCCCGCCGCGCGAGAGGAGTTCGTCGAGTGGCAGCTCGAGGATGGTCCGCTGTTGCGCGGGATCATCGACCGCGTAGACGTGGCGCCAGATGGCTCCATTCGCGTCGTGGACTACAAGTCGGGGAAGTCCCCCTCCCCGCAATACGGAGCCCAGGCGAAGTTCCAGATGCGCTTCTACGCCCTGCTCGTCGAGCGCCTTCGGGGTCGCCGCGCGAGTGTGCTGCAGCTGCTGTATTTGCGGGACGGCCAGACCGTCGTGCTCCGTCCCACCGCGGAGGATCTCGATCGAATCGAGCAGGAGGTTCGCGACCTGTGGGACGAGATCGCCCGTGCCGCCCGGTCGTCGCAGTGGAGAACCCGCAAGGGCCCTCTGTGTTCGTGGTGTTCGTTCCAGTCGCTATGCCCGGAGTTCGGCGGCACGCCGCCTCCGTTGGATCCCGACGCGGTCCTCGCGGCGACCGGTATCGCCCCCGACGCGACGAGCCCCGACGTGTCGACCTAGGTCGCGTCCCCGAGCTCGTCGAGCACCTCGCCCGCCATGACGCGTGCGATCGCGTCGTCGGTCAGCGCGTCGAGGCTCCTGACGCGCGACATGCCCGGCAGAGGTTCGAGCGGGGTCAGGCGGCGCACGGCGACGGTAACGGCACCGGAGGCGTGGGCCGATCGCGTGCCCGAGGGCGAATCCTCGATCGCCAGGCAGCGATCGAGGGGAAGGCCGAGCCTGCGAGCTGCCGTCAGGTATGGCTCCGGATCCGGCTTCCCGCGCGAGACCTGCTCGCCCGTCACGACGACGTCGAAGTCGCCCGAGCTCTCCATGAAGGCCTCGGCTAGGGGCATGTAGGACATAGTGACGAGGGCGTTCCGGACGCCGCGCGCCCGCGCGCGTTCCAGGAGGTCCCGGGCATCCCGCTGCCACGGGGTGCGATCGCGAACGTTGGCGGATACCGCGTCAAGGAGCGCCCCGATGATCGCGCCGTCCGGGAGGTCAACGCCTCGCTCGCGGAGAACGGCCGCGGAGACCGGTAGCGAATTTCCCACGAGGGCGAGGCCGTCATCGTGGGTCCACGTGGCTCCGTTGGCGGCGCACAACGCGATCTCGGCGCCTATCCAGTAGGGCTCCGTATCGATGAGGGTTCCGTCCATGTCCCACAGGATCGCCTCGGGCCACTCCGCGTTCTCATTCATCGGCGCACAGTCTAGGCTCGAATGATGGAAGCACCCGACAAGGCGACCTCCCTCGATCCGTCCTCGGCGATCATGATCACGGCGTTCGAGGGTTGGAACGATGCAGGCTCGGCCGCATCCGCCGCCCTCGATCATCTGTCCCGCGCATGGGGCGCGCGCGAGTACCTCACGCTCGACGCCGAGGACTATCACGACTTCCAGGTGAGCCGGCCGTCCGTGTCGCGCAACGATCGCGGAGAACGCGTTGTGTCCTGGCCGGGAACGGTCATCTCGACGGTCGAGATTCCCTCGCAGCCGAAGCGAACCGTGCTCCTCGCCCGCGGGATCGAGCCGTCGATGCGCTGGCGCCAGTTCTCGAGCGAGGTCCTTAGCGCGGCCGAGGATTTCGACGTTGACGTTCTCATCACGCTTGGCGCCCTGCTCGTCGACGCTCCGCACACGCGACCCCTTCCCGTGTATCTCACGTCGGAGGAGGCGGAGATCCGGCGTCTGCTCGACATCGAGCGCTCCGACTACGAGGGTCCCACCGGTATTACGGGCGTCCTCGGGCACGAGGCATCGCTACGCGGGATCTCCGTGGTCTCCGGATGGGTGGGCGTGCCGCACTACGTCGCTCACCCGCCCAGCCCCAAGGCGACGCGCACCCTGCTTGGTTCGATCGAGCGCCTCCTCGGCGCCCCCATCGACCTCGGGGACCTCGACTACGAAGCCGAAGCCTGGGAGCGCGGCGTGGACGACCTCGCGGGAGACGACGACGAGATCGCCGCCCACGTCAAGCAACTCGAGGAGGTCACGGACGCCGCGAACCTCCCCGAGGCGTCGGGCGACGCGATCGCAGCGGAGTTCGAGCAGTTCCTGCGCCGACGGGACGGCGGTTCGTCGAAGTAGTCCGCCTTACCGGACGGGCACGGTGCCCGTGACGAGGAGTATGACGATCGCGGCAGCGAACAGCCACCGGTAGATCACGAACGGCGAGAACGAACGCGTCGTGATCATCTTGAGGAACCAGACGATCACGAAGTAACCGACGACGAACGCGACGAACGCGGCGATCACGGTGGCCGTTAGTCCGGGCCCACCCGCGGCCGTGATCTGGTCCCGACTGCTGTACAGCTCGTAAACCCCCGAACCGAGCACGGCGGGGATCGCCAGCAGGAACGAGTAGCGCGCCGCTGCGACGCGGCTGAGTCCGAGGAACAGCCCCGCCGAGATGGTGCCGCCGGAGCGGGAGACGCCGGGGACGAGCGCGGCCGCCTGTGCGAAACCGAGCACGACCGCGTCGCGCCCCTTGAGGCTCGACAGCTCGCGGTTCTTCGCGCCGATCTTGTCTGCCCAGGCAAGCACGAGGGCAAACGCGGCGAGGACCGCCGCGGTGATCCACAGGTTCCTCAGGCTCGACTCGATCGACTTCTGGAAGAGGAGGCCGAGGACGACGATGGGGATCGACCCCAGAATGACCCACCAGCCGAGCCGCGCGTCGGGATTCTGGGCGCCGAACCGTGCGGCACGGTCCGTGCCGTCGCGGCCGACGAGCGCCCGGAACCATGCGCCGATGATCCGCACGATGTCGCGCCTGAAGTACAGAAGAACGGCCAGTTCCGTACCGATTTGAATGACGGCCGTGAAGGCCGCGCCGGGGTCGGTGCCGTTGGGCAGCAACGCGCCGATCACCCGGATGTGGGCACTCGACGAGATCGGAAGAAATTCGGTGAGGCCCTGTACTACGCCCAGGACCGCGGCCTCCCACCAGTTCACCCACGCCACATTACCGCCGCGCGCCGCGTACTCCAGCCACGTCGCCGCCGGTAGCGTCGGAGCCGTGGATAGACGACGCGCAGGCAACACGGGTCTCGAAGTGTCGCGCCTCGCCCTCGGGACGATGACGTGGAGCCGGGACACGGATGACGTGGAGGCGGGCCTCCAGCTCGACGCCTTCCTTGACGCGGGCGGAACCCTGCTCGACACGGCGGCGTCCTACGCCGACGGCGGCGCGGAGGAGCTTATAGGTTCGATGCTTGGCGGCACGATCGCCCGGCGCGACGTCCAGATTTGCACGAAGGCTGGCATCCGGCGCAGGGAGACGGGCGGCTCGATCGACGCCTCCCGCGACTCGCTCCTGCTCACGCTCGACGACTCGCTCGCGCGCCTTGGCACCGACCACGTCGATATCTGGCTCGTTCACGCCTTCGATGCCGCGACGCCGCTGGAGGAGACGCTTCACGCGCTCGAGATCGCCGTGAACTCCGGGCGCGCACGCTACGCGGGCATCAGCAACTTTCCCGGATGGGCCACCGCGCGTGCGGCGACCCTGTCCGGACGCATGGGCCTCGCCGTGACCGAGGTGGAGTATTCCCTCGCCCAACGCGGCATCGAGCGGGAGGTTCTGCCCGCCTCGGCCGCGCTTGGCCTTGGGATCCTCGCGTGGTCGCCCCTCGGTCGCGGGGTGCTCACGGGTAAGTACCGCACCGCGATACCCGCCGACTCTCGCGCAGCTTCGGATCACCTCGCGGGCTTCATCGAGCCGTACCTGACCGACCGTGTCGCGGCGATCGTCGAGGCTCTCGCCACCGCGGCGGCCGGGCTGGGGCGCACGCCTCACGAGGTCGCGTTGGCCTGGGTTCGCGACGCTCCCGGCGTGACGTCCGCGATCGTCGGGGCGCGAACGTCGGATCAGCTGGCGCCGTCGCTTGCGGCTGAGGACCTGGTCCTCCCGCCGACGATTCGGGACGCGCTCACGGAGGTTTCTGCGCCAGCGATGGGGTACCCCGAGCGCCGCTAGTCGTCGACGCGGGCCCGTCGGCCGAATTCGGTCGGCCTAGTCGTGAAGATCGAACTCGTCGATGTCCTCGTCGTCTTCTTCGTCGTCGTCGAGGTCGTCATCGCTCGCGTCGCCGTCGTCGTCGATGACGTCGTCCTCGAAATCAGCGTCGTCTTCTTCGTCGTCGTCTGCGTCATCGAGAACGAGCGGAAGCCCCTCGGCGAACTCGAGATCGATCTGCTCCTCGTACCGTTCGAAGGCGTTCGCGAGGGCCTCGTACGCGTCATCTACTGCGGCGTCGTCGGGGCTCCGCCGCGAGGTCACAGCCTCGAGATGGTTCTCGAACGCAATGATCAGGTGACGCAACGCCTCACGGACATCGGCTTCCATGGGCCTCACGTTACCCGTGGGAGGTGCAAACTGGTAACGCTATGCATGAGATATCACCGCTGACACGAGAAGGCGCCGTCGTTCCGACGGCCCGCGCCGCCGCGCGCACCACGCACATGGAGACGCGCATTGTCGTCATACCCGCAAACGTCAGCCGTTCCGACGCGCGGAAGTTGCTCGCGGACGAGGCGGAATACGGGAAGTGGGAACTCGCCCGCGTACAGCGGTACCGCGGCGGCGCGAGGCGCGTATGGCTTCGCCGCAGGGCGATGCGTGTGCGCCGCACGGACGTGTCCGTGTACGTCGTCTAGCAGGCGCGAAGGAAGCGCTCCATCACGCGAACGCCGAACTCCAGGCTCTCGATGGGGACGCGCTCGTCGACCCCGTGGAAGAGCGCGGGGAAGTCGAGCTCGGGGGGCAGCTGTAGCGGGGCGAATCCGTACCCGGTGATGCCGATCGCGCTGAGGTGCTTGTTGTCCGTTCCGCCGCTTAGCGCGTACGGGAGCACCGGGGCGCCGGGGTCCTCGGAGTGGAGCGACGCGATCATCGCGTCGACGAGGGGGCCGCTGAACGGCACCTCGAGCGCAATCGCGCTCACGATCGGTTCGACCTTGATATTCGGACCGGCGAGATCCTGGACGACGGCGACGACCTCCTCGTGCTGCCCGAATAGTGGCCGCGTATCGACGACGCCCGTGGCGAAGTTCGGGATGACGTTCGCCTTGTAGCCCGCGTCCATCTGGGTCGGGTTGGACGTGTTACGGACGGTGGGTTCGACGAACTTCGCCGCGCTCCCGAGGTGCTCGATCAGGCGATCGACGACCTCGTCCGTCGGCTCGTATTCGATGCCCGTGATCTCGGCGACGCCCCGCAGCAGCGCCTCGACCGTCGGGGTGATGTCGAGCGGCCAGTGGTATCGCCCCACCTTGGCGAGCGCCTCGGCGAGGTAGGTCACTGCGTTGTCGTCGTGGACCAAGCTGCCGTGCGCGGCAGTGCCCGTGGCCGCAAGGCTCAGCCACTGGAGGCCCTTCTCCGCCGTCTGGATAAGGTACGCGCGCGTCCCGTCGATCTGCGTCGAGAATCCCCCGACCTCGCTTACCGCTTCGGTGGCGCCACGGAAGTCCTCCGGGTGCTTGTCGACCATGAAGCCGGCGCCTTTCGAGCCTCCGTGCTCCTCGTCTGCGAAAAACCCGATGACGATGTCTCGCGCGGGCTTGATGCCCGCCTCGATCATCCGCGCGATCGTCTCGAGGTACACGGCGTCCGTGCCCTTCATGTCGACGGCGCCGCGGCCCCAGATCATGCCGTCGTGGATCTCCGCCGCGAACGGCGGGTGGCGCCACTCGTGCTCGAACGCCTTGACGACGTCGAGGTGGCCGTGCAGCACCATCGGGGGACGCGAGCGATCCTCGCCCTCCCATAGGGCGGTGAGGTTGGTCCTCGTGGGCTCGGACTCGCGGATGATCGGATCGAGGCCCAGGTCGGATAGGAACGTCGCGACGTACTCCGTCGCGATGCGCTCGCCTGGGCCGGTGCCGTCGCCGGGATTGGTCGTGTCGATGCGGATCAGGTCCTGCGCGATCGAGACGACGTCGTGGGAGGTGCTCACAGGCTCAGGCTAGACCTCCGTCGATACTGCGACGGTCGGGTCGTTGGTCCCTCCGCCACGGTCCCGTTTCCCCTAGCCTGGCGTCGTGGGACCGAACGCGTTCCGCAGCGGGGATACGGGGATGACCGGCTCGGGGAACGCGGTGCTTGCTGTTAGCGAGCTTCGCAAGGCCTACGGCGCGACGCGCGCCGTCGACGGCGTGACGTTCGACGTCCGTCGCGGCGAAATCTTCGGAATCCTCGGCCCGAACGGGGCGGGCAAGACCACAACCGTCGAATGCCTCCAGGGTCTGCGCCGCGCCGACTCCGGTTCCATCCGCGTCCTGGGCCTCGACCCCGCGCACGAGCTCCGCGCCGTCAAGCAGCGCATCGGGAGCCAACTCCAGGAGTCCGCGCTTCCCGACCGCATCAAGGTCTGGGAGGCACTCGACCTCTTCTCCGCGTCCGTCGAGGGCGCCGCGCCCTGGGAGAGCCTCATCGACGACTGGGGCTTGCGCGCCAAACGCGACGCCCAGTTCGGCTCGCTCAGCGGAGGCCAGAAGCAGCGCCTGCTCGTCGCCCTCGCCCTGGTGAACCGTCCCGAGGTTGTGTTCCTCGACGAGATGACTACCGGCATGGACCCCGTGGCGCGTCGCGTCGCCTGGGGGCTGATTGAGCGGATACGCGACGGGGGCGCCACCGTCGTGCTTGTTACCCATTTCATGGACGAGGCGGAGCGCCTGTGCGACCGTGCCGCGATCATCCAGGCAGGAAAGGTCGTAGCGATCGGCAGCCCGGACGAGCTTCGTCAGACCCACGGCGACGTCTCCACGGCCAGGTTCACCGGTACGGAGAAGGACCGCACGATCGTCGCCAAGGTGCCCGGCGTTGACGCGGCCACGATCGACGGCACGCGCGTCGAGGCGCGCGGCCCCGGGTCGATCGGAATTCGCGTCGCGGCCGCGCTCGCCCAGGCGGGACGCGAACCCCGCGACTACTCCGTGACGCGCCCAAGCCTCGAGGACGTCTACCTCGCGATCACGGGAGATACCGGCGACGAGAGCACCGCGGAGGTGACGCCGTGATGCTCCTCCTCCGTCTCGCGTGGCTCGAGGCCAAGCTCCTACTGCGGGAGCCCATCACCGTCGTCTTCACCCTCGGGTTGCCGGTCGTCATGGAACTCGTCATGGGTGGCGTGTTCGGAAACGAGGCCGACCCGGAGTTCTACCGCGGCGTCGGCGCGATGGATTACTACATGGGCGCCTACGTCGGGCTCGTCGTCGCCGCGCTCGGGCTGATCACGCTTCCCACCCACATCGCCGCGTACCGGGAGCGCGGCGTCCTGCGCAGGTTCGACGCCTCGTCCATCTCCCGCGCCACGATCGTCGGGGCCCATACCCTCGTCATGCTCGTTCTCTCGGCGATCGGCGCGACACTCGTCGTCGCGGTCGGAATCCTCGTATACCACCCCTCGATGCCTGCCTCGTGGCCGTTGGTGATCGGGGGCTTCCTCCTGGCCGCACTGACGTTCGCGATGATCGGTTCGCTCCTGGGGCTCGCGGTTCCCACGGCGCGCGCCGCGCAGGGCATCGGGATCATGGCGTGGTTCGTCATGTTCATCCTCGGCGGCGCGGGCCCGCCCCCCGAGGCTCTCGGGGACACGATGAACCTGGTGGGATCCCTCACCCCGCTGAAGCACGCGGTAATCGTCCTTCAGGACGGTTGGCTCGGTTTCGGATTCAACGCGGGCGAGGCGCTCGTTGTGACGGGGTTCCTGGTGGCTTCGCTCGGGGGAATCGCCGTGGTGTTGAGGCGTCAGAAGGGGCGTTAGCCCGGAACGCACGAACGTCGGGGGCGACGCCCCCGACGCGTGGTGCCCGAGGGGGGACTTGAACCCCCACACCCTTGCGAGTACTAGCACCTCAAGCTAGCGCGTCTGCCATTTCCGCCACCCGGGCAGGTGGGTTGCGAACCCGTCTTTGCGCTCGCAACGCGTCCGAAAGACTAGCACGGCGGGTGGCTGCGCCGACAACGTTCGCACGCCTTGGGACCACTGTCCCCCCTCCCCTGGCACGCTTGCCAATACGGTGGAGAATGGGGAAACATCCGGCCACCACGTCCTTTGGAGTCGCCCGTGCCGACATACCTGTATCTCTCCCTCATTCCCGAGGCGCTGATCGGGAGCATGCTGCCTCCCGATGAATTCGGTCTGTACTTCGCCGTCGGAAGCTCGAAGCGATCGAGTGGGCAAGCCCTCTTCTTCTCCGTTGACCCCACGAAGCTGCCCTCGGGCGTCTTCCCCATGAACGAGATGGACGAGCGATGCGTCCCCCACGAGGACGGCTCCCCGAAGAACTCGATCTACCTCAGCATCTACCGCACGCTCGAACACGTGCCGATCTCGGCCATCACCGCGCTGCACCTGACAACCGACGACGGCCGCGTGCTGACGATCGAGCCCCAGCCGTTCGTGCCGGACGAGGAGGTCCGCTCGCACCTCTATCAGGAGTTCTGCCCGGTCACCCCGCGCGTCGTGAGCCGCCTCGACCCCGCCGAGTTCGTCAGCTTCATCACGCACCCCGACCAGCCCATCAACGTCCCCCGCATCGTCTTCACGGAGCTGACGCTTGGCGAACTCAAGCGGGACCCTGACTCGCCACACATCGACAACCTGCCGTACCCGAACATCGGCCACCTGCGGGACTGCCTGAGGGAGCTCAATTCGGGGCCGGGAAAGCCCACCAAGACGGTGCTCCGCCAGATGAACCAACAGATGTTGTTCCGCACCGTGCGGAACGGGTTCTTCGTCGGGGATCAAGAAAGCATCGTCGCGTTCCCGATGCCGAGCGCCGACGCGCTCGAACGCGAGCACTTCGCGTGGTGGCGCTCGGCGCAAATGCAATTCGGTCACTAGGAGAAACGGTCTGTCGTGATTTCTGCATGGTTCTGGCTGGTTCCGCTCGCCTCGGTGCTGGCGCTCGGCGCCGCGTACTTCTTCTTCCGTCAGATGATGAAGGAGTCGGAGGGCACGCCCACCATGGCGCGCATCGCCCTTCACGTACGGCACGGGGCGCTCGCGTACCTCAAGCAGCAGTACAAGGTCGTAGGCACCGTCTTCCTGTCGCTGACGGCGCTGTTTAGCGTCCTGGCGTACGTGCTCCACATTCAGAACCCCTGGGTGCCGTTCGCGTTCCTCACGGGAGGCATCTTCTCCGGCCTCGCCGGCTTCATCGGGATGCGCACCGCGACGTACGCCTCGGCCCGCACCGCGAACGCCGCGCGCGACTCGCTCAACCACGGCCTGCGCGTCGCGTTCCGCAGCGGCGCCGTCATGGGGCTCGTCGTCGTCGGCCTCGGCCTGTTCGACGTCGCGGCGTGGTTCCTCATCCTGACGCGCTTCTACCCCATCGACTCCGCGCACAACCTCGTTGTCATCACCACGACCATGCTGACGTTCGGCATGGGCGCCGCGGTTCAGTCCCTCTTCGCCCGCGTGGGCGGCGGCATCTTCACCAAGGCGGCCGACGTCGGCGCGGACCTGGTCGGGAAGATCGAGGCTGGCATTCCGGAGGACGACGCGCGCAACCCGGCGACGATCGCGGACAACGTCGGAGACAACGTGGGAGACGTTGCGGGTATGGGCGCCGACCTGTACGAGTCCTACGTCGGCGTGATCCTCGCCAGCGCGGCGCTCGGGGCGGCAGCGTATTTCAGTCACGGCGCGGACGTCCAGCTCAAGGCTGTCCTCGCTCCCATGGTCATCGGAGCCGTCGGGACGCTGCTGTCTATCATCGGCGTCTTCCTTGTCCGCACCCGCGAGGGCGCCTCAAGCAAGGAGCTGCTCTCCGCGCTCGGTCGGGGCGTCAACGGCGCCGCGGTCATGATCGCCCTGGTCTCATTCGGGGTCCTCTACGCGATGCGAATCCCCAACATCGTGGGGATCTGGCTCGCGCTCATCGTCGGGCTGCTCACCGGCATCGTCATCGGGCGTGCCGCCGAGTACTTCACGTCGCAGGCCTACCGCCCCACCAAGAGCATCGCGCAGCAGTCCAAGACCGGTCCCGCCACGGTGATCATCGGCGGAATCGGCGAGGGCATGCTCTCGGTGGCGGTGCCCGTGCTCGCGGTGGCCATGGGGATCTCGCTCGCGTTCTACTTCGCGTCCGGCTACCACTTCGGCATCGACACCATCGGGCTCGGGCTGTACGGGATCGGCATGGCCGCCGTTGGCATGCTCTCGACCCTCGGCATCACGCTCGCCACCGACGCCTACGGCCCCATCGCCGACAACGCGGGCGGCAACGCCGAGATGGCCGGGCTCCCGCCGGAGGTGCGGCGCCGCACCGACGCTCTCGACGCCCTCGGCAACACGACGGCGGCGACGGGCAAGGGATTCGCCATCGGGTCCGCAGCCCTCACCGGCATCGCGCTTCTCGCGTCCTACGTCGAGGAGGTGAAGATCGCGATCGGGCACGTCCTGGATCGAGGTTCGGACTTCGTGTTCCCCAACGGGGTCTCCCTCACCGGAAGTGGCGGCTCGGAGTCGCTTCAGAACTTCGACCTCATGGACATGATGACCAACTTCCAGGTGGTCCTCATCAACCCAAAGGTGATCGTCGGCATGTTCGTTGGCGCGATGCTCGCCTTCGTGTTCAGCGGCCTGACGATGAAGGCCGTCGGCCGCGCGGCGGGGCTCATGGTCGACGAGGTTCGCCGCCAGTTCGCGACCATGCCCGGCATCATGGCGGGCACGCAGGACCCGGATTACGCGCGGTGCGTCAGCATCTCCACGAAGGCGGCGCAACGCGAGATGATGCTGCCGTCGATCCTCGCCATCTCGGCGCCCGTTGTCATCGGTCTCGTCTTCGGGGTACCGGGCGTACTCGGCCTCCTCGCGGGCGGCGCCGTTGCTGGCTTCTCGTTGTCGATGTTCATGGCGAACGCTGGAGGCGCGTGGGACAACGCCAAGAAGTACATCGAGGAGGGGCACCACGGAGGCAAGGGCTCCGAGGCCCACAAGGCCGCCGTCATCGGCGACACCGTCGGCGATCCCTTCAAGGACACCGCCGGTCCGAGCCTCAACATCCTCGTCAAGCTGATGAGCATGGAGGCGATCGTCGTCGCCGGCGTCGCGGTGTCGATCCACCTGCTGTAGGTCGCGCCCCGTCTCCTCAGCGGAAGTCCCGCGACGTCGTCGAGACCTTGAGGCTGAGCGGCGCGAGGTGCTCCGCCACGAGGTTCGTGGCCCCGTCCGCGCGCTCGATTCTCCCGCGCACCACGAGCGCCGGCGAGCGCCGGGCGACCGCCTGAAAACGCCGCCACGCGCCAGGCGAGCAGACGACGTTGAGGGCCCCCGTCTCGTCCTCGAGCGACAGGAACGTCACCCCCTTGGCCGTTCCCGGCCGCTGGCGGTGGGTGACGACGCCCCCGACCGCGACGCGCTGCCCCTCCTCGCGGGTGAAGACGTCCGCGACGCGCACCACCCCGGAGGCGTCGAGGCGATCCCGGACGAACACCGTGGGGTAGTTCTCCGCGCTCACCCCCGAGGCCCACACGTCCGCGACAGCCATCTCCACGTCGCTCATGCCGGGAAGCGTGGGCGCCTCGACGCCGACGGCCGTGCCGGGGAGCGTGCCCGGCCCCTCGAGCGCGAGTGCCCCCGACGCCCACAGCCCCTCCCGGCGCGTCACGCCGAACGATTCCAGCGCCCCCGCCGTCGCGAGGGCCTCCCACTGGGTGACGCTCAGCCCGCGCTCGCCGCCCACGCCGATCGCGCCGTCCTTCGCCACGCGCACACGGCGCGCCATGTCCCTCAGGTCCGTAAACGGCGCCTCCTCGCGGGCGCGAACGATCGCCGAGGCAGCGTCCTGTCCGATCCCCCGCACCGACGCGAGGCCCATCCTCACGGCGAGGGAGGGGTCGGCGTCGGCGAGGGCCATGAGGTCGTCCCTGGCCTCCTCCGGCCGGCCCTTCTCCGTGCGCCGCTCCACCCGCGCGAGCACCGCGGACCTGGCCACGCACGGCCGCAGCACCGTGACCCCGTGACGCCGCGCGTCGGCCGCGAGCGACTGGGGCGAGTAGAAGCCCATCGGCTGGGCGGCGAGCAGCCCGGCGTAGAACGCGGCGGGCTTGTGGACCTTGAGCCACGCGGAGGCGTACACGAGGTACGCGAAGGAGAACGCGTGGGACTCGGGGAAGCCGAAGTCCGCGAACGCGCGGAGCTTGTCGAAGATCGCGTGCGCCGTGTCCGCGTCGATCCCCCGCTCGTGCATCCCAACGAGCGCCCGCGCCCGGAGCGCCTCCATCCGCTCCGGGGAGCGCTTGGAGCCCATGGCGCGACGGAGCTGGTCCGCGAGCGTGCCGTCGAACCCGCACGCGTCCATGGCCATCTGCATCAACTGCTCCTGGAACAGCGGCACCCCGAGCGTCTTCTTCAGGGCGGGTTCCAGCAGCGGGTGGAGGTAGGTGACCTCCTCGCGCCCCCTCGCCCGCGCGATGTACGGGTGGACGGAACCGCCCTGGATGGGCCCGGGGCGGATGAGAGCGACCTCGACGACGATGTCGTAGAAGCGTCGGGGCCTCAGGCGCGGCAAGGTCACCATCTGGGCGCGGCTTTCGACCTGGAAGACGCCGATGGTGTCGGCGGCGCATAGGAGGTCGTACACACGGGGATCCTCCTGGGGAAGGCCGTGCAGGCTGAGGCTCTCCCCCTCGGTCTCGGCGACGAACGCGAACGCGTACTTGAGGGCGGAGAGCATCCCGAGCCCCAGAAGGTCGAACTTCACGAGGCCCGCCTCCGCGCAGTCGTCCTTGTCCCACTGGAGCACCGTGCGCCCTGGCATCCGCGCCCACTCCACGGGGCACACGTCCACCACGGGGCGGTCGCACAGGACCATGCCGCCGGGGTGGACGCCGAGGTGGCGGGGCATCCTGAGGAGCCGCTCGGCCAGGTCGAGGACGGGCTCCGGGATATGGGAGAGATCGTCCGGGGACGCCGGCGGAGGCTCCGGCCACATCGCGTTTCCCTGGCTCGCGGCCCAGCCCGCGTGATCCTTGCTGCGATCCTTCAGCGACGACCACCGGTCGATGGACTTCGACCACGCATCCTGCTGGCCTGCGCCGTGCCCGAGGGCGCGGGCGGCGTCCCGCACGGCGGAGCGCGGGCGGTACTGGATGACGTTCGCGACCATCGCAGCGTTGATGCGCCCGAAGCGCTCGTACACGTACTGGATGACCTCCTCCCGCCGGTCGGATTCGATATCCACGTCGATGTCGGGAGGCCCGTCCCGCTCGGCCGCGAGGAAGCGCTCGAACAGGAGCCCGTGGGTGACGGCGTCGACGGCGGTCACGCCGAGCGCGTAGCAGACCGCGGAGTTGGCTGCGGAGCCGCGCCCCTGGCACAGGATGTCGCTGCGCCGACAGAAATCGACCAGGTCGTGGACGATCAGGAAGTACCCGGGGAAATTGAGCGCCTCGATCACCTGGAGCTCGTGATCGATCTGCGCGTACGCGCCCGGCACCCGCTCGGCCCCGCGCGGCCCGTACCGCTCGCGCGCGCCCCGATACGTCAGCTCCCGGAGCCACGACGCCTCGTGGTGCCCCTCGGGCACGGGGTAGGGAGGAAGGTTCGGCGCCACGAGCGACAGGTCGAAGGCGAGGTCGGCGGCGAGGCGGGAGGCGGCGGCGACCGCCTCGGGGTGGCGCCAGTGGCGACGGAGCATCTCCTCCGCCGAACGCAGGTGCGCGCCGGGCGACCCGGGGAGCCATCCGTCCATGTCGTCGAGCGAGGAGCGGGCGCGGATCGCGGAGAGCGCCCCGGCGAGGTCCGCATCGGCCGGGGTCGCGTAGTGCGCGTTCGTGGTGGCGACCAGGGGAAGGGAGGCGTCGAAGGCGAGATCGGCGAGCGCGGCGTTGCGATCCGCGTCGATCGGGTGGCCGTGATCGGTGATCTCGACCGCGACGGCGTCCCGCCCGAAGAGCGCGACCAGCCGATCGAGCTCCCGCCGCGCGGCGGCGTACCCCTCCGTCGTCGGCGCCACGCCCTCCCCGCGTCCCGCGGCAAGCGCCCGCCGCACCGTCCCCTTCCGACACCCCGTGAGCACCATCCACTCCCCCGCCGCCGCCTCCGCGAGTCCCTCCAGCGTGTAGTGGGCCGCGCCCTTTTCCCCCGTCGCGAGGTGCCCCAACCCGATCGCCCGCGACAGCCGGGCGTACCCCGCAGGGCCTCGCGCCAGGACGACGAGGTGGCTGGCTCTGGGGTCGGGGACGCCGGTGGGCGGGTCGAGCACGGGCGGTCCGCCACCCTCGGACCGCGCGAGGTGGAGCTCCGCCCCGAACACCGTGGGGAGACCGACGTCCCGGGCGGCTCCGGCGAAGCGGACGACGCCGTACAGGCCGTCGTGGTCCGTGACGGCGAGGGCGGATAGCCCCAGGCGTCCCGCCTCGACGGCCATGGCCTCGGGCTGGCTCGCGCCGTCGAGGAAGCTGAACGCCGTGTGGGAGTGGAGCTCGGCGTACTGGGGCATTGAACCGCTAGTCATAGACCGCCTCCAGCGTCCACTCCCCCCGTCGCGAGGCGACGAGGAACGTCCTCCCGTCCCCGAGCGCCACCTGCAGGTACGCGCGCCGCGAGGCGTCCTCGGCCCACCAGCGCTCGGCAAGCGGCCACGGCCCCGCCCAGGCGTCCACGGGAAGGGCCTCCTCCCCCGGCGGGGCGAGCCACGTGGGGGGCGCGCTCACGCCCAGGCGTTCCGTGACGACCACGTCTCGACCGCCGGCGTCGAGGAGGCGTACGGGTTCGGGCGGGGCGAGGACCGTCGCGGGGGCGGGGTCGGGGAGCTGGCCGGGCCAGGGGCGTTCGAGGCGCCGGGAGGGGGTCCCGACCTGGCCCCACGGGACGTACGCGACCCGATCGCGCGGGTCGCGTCCTCCCTGCTCCTCCGCGAGCAATACGGCCTCCGCGCCCTGGATGCCCTGGATGCGCCCCATCGCCCGGTGAGCGCGGGCGTCGGCCCCGGACACCCCTCCCCAGAGGAAGGTCTGCTCCGCGCCCCCGCCGACGACGTCCCGCGCGGTGAGGGTAAGCGAGGTCGGCGGGGACACCTCCGGGCCAGCCGAGGTGCGGCTGAGCCACCCCTCGAGCTGCCAGCGAACCCTGTCGGCCATGAATCGCGCGAACGCGCCCTCCCGTGGCCCCACGTCCGTACGCCAGGTGCGCTCGAGCTCCTCTCCCCGCTCGGTGGTGACGGAGACGCTCACCCTCAGGCAGCGGACGCCCGCGTCCCGGAGGGCGGCGTCGAGCGCCTCGGCGGCCCTCCTCGCCTCGAGGGCGATCCGTTCGACGTTGCTCGGCGGATCCTCGAACTCGCAGCGCACCTCGATGTCCTGCTCGATGCGGCGCAGCACGGGGGGCGCGAGGTCCCCGCCTCCGGCGAGCCGATGGGCCCAGGCACCCGCGGCGCCGAACCGGGCGATCACATGGGAACGCGGGAGCGCGGCGAGCTCCCCGAGGGTGTGGATCCCCAGGCGTTCCAGCACCCCGGCCATGTCCTCGACGGCGGCGAGTTGCTTCCGCTCGGCCGCGACGTGGCCAAGGGAGGCCACGGGAAAGGGGGCGAGGTAGGCCCCGCTGCCCCCGGGCGGGATGACGACGCTGTCCCGGGCGGCCTCGACGGCCGCGAGGAGGCCGTCGGCGATTCCCGCGCTCACCTCGGCGCCGGAGCGCTCGGTCGCGGCGACGACGAGCGCCTCGACGAGCGCGTCCTCTCCCCCGTGGAAGCGCGCCGCGCCGATCGCGGGAATCATCAGGAGCCCTGGCCGGGTGACCTCGACGCCCGAGACGACCTCCTCCGCCCCGAGCGCAACATCCTCGAAGGCGCGAGCGTCCCTCCCCTCGTCGTACGGGAGGATCGCGAGCTCGGGGCACCGGGCCTGGGCCTGGCGGCGGCGCATGCCTCGCCGCACCCCTGCGGCGCGCGCGGTGGCGGAGACGGCGACCATGCCCCGGCCGTGGAGGACGGCGGCGGGGGCGTCCGAGGCGAGCCCGCTTGCCGCCATCGCGGCGACGACGGGCCAGTCGGGGACCCACAGGGCGGCCCGACGCACGGGGGGCTCCGCGTTCATTCCATTCTCAGCGAGCGGCGAGCCTGGGCCTCGCGCCCGGGGAAGGAGGCGGGCTCCGAGTCCAGCAGTATCTCGACGCGGTCGGGGCTCCCCAGATGGCGGCCCGAGCGCGCCACGGTGACGGTCCGGGAGCGCAGGCGTCCGTCCCCCGCCCCGAGTCCGGACCACGCGGAGCGGCACACCGTGAGCGCGACGTGGGCCCCCGTCCACGGACCCGCGCTCACCAGGACGACCCCACGTTCTCTCGCCCGGGCCGCGAGGCGCCTCCTGTCCGCGTCGCTCAGCGCGAGGCGGGGCCCGAGCACCACGGCGTCCATGCCGTCGAGGCACGCCCCGATCACGGCGGGGGCGTCCGCCCCTGGGTGCGGGACGAGGGCGAGGCGCGAAAGATCGATTCCCCTCCGGGCGGCCGCGATCATCCCCACGTGCGGCATGCCCACGATCGCGGCCCACGACCCCTCGCGTGACGCACGCGCGATCAGGGCGAGGATGAGCGAGGTGGCCCCCTCCACGGAGACGACGGTGCCGCGGCGGAGGATCCCTCCGGGAAGGAGGGCGGCGACGTCCTCGGAGACGGGCAGGGCGCGGGCTGGGAGGCACGGAGGGTGCCTGCTCGCCCCCCGCAACCGAAACCTCGCGAACGATCCCGAGTCGCCCCTCCGCGCCCACGAGCAGGCCCCGGATGCGCGCGATCCGCTCCGGGGCGGACGGGGTCGCCGGGGCCGTCATGAATCCTCCGATGGGTGCGCTGGCCGGGTTCGACTAGTCGAACATATGTTCGATTATCTCACGGATTCCCGACACGGGGACATCGGATTTCGCCCTGCACCTCGCACCCTGCACCCTGCACCTCGCACCCTAGGAGTACATGAGTGCCAGATTCCGAACCAATCAAACCCTCATGTACTCACAGGACGCTTCCGCGTGGGGCGACGGGGCGAGGGGGCTCCGGAGGTGGTCCGGCACGCGCGCCAGCTACCCCTGGGCTCGCGTGGCCCAGAACGCCACAGCGCTCGCTGCGGCGACGTTGAGCGAGTCCACGCCGGCTGCCATCGGGATGGTGACCGTAACCTCGGCCCCTCCCATCGCCCCGCGCGACAGCCCGTCGCCCTCGGCCCCGAGCATCAGCGCGAGCCGCTCCGGAAGGTCCTCAGCGAACGCGTCGAGCGGCACCGCCGCGTCGTCGAGCGCGAGCGCCGCGACCACGAACCCCGCCGCGCGAAGCTCCTCGAGACCCCCCGGCCATTCGTCGACGCGCGCCCACGGCACCTGGAAGACGCTACCCATCGAGACTCGGATGCTCCGGCGGTACAGCGGATCGGCACAGCGGGGCGACACGAGAACCGCGTCCACGCCCATGGCGGCGGCGGAGCGGAACACGGCACCGACGTTGGTGTGGTTGACCAGGTCCTCGAGCACGGCGACCCGCCGCGCGCCCGCGATCACGTCCGCGACCGGGCGCGGCTCGGGGCGGCGCATGGCCGCAAGCGCGCCTCGATGCACGTGGAAGCCCGTCACCTCCTCGAGGAGCGCCTCGGAGCCGACGAAGACGGGGGCGTCCGGCCACCGCGCGGCGAACGGCGCGATCGAGTCGAGCCATTTCTCCGAACACAGGAACGAGCGGGGCTCGTGCCCCGCCTCGATCGCCCGCTCGATCACGAACTGACTCTCCGCGATGTACAGGCCCCGCCCCGGCTCCGTCCGGCTCCGCAGCGCGACGTCCGTCAGCCCGCGGTAATCCTCGAGGCCGGGGGCTCGGGAGTCTGGATGCGCGTGATCGTCACGGCCCCATCCTGCCGCACGCACGACGCGGCCCCCGAGGGTGTCCCCCGGGGGCCGCGATCGCTCGTGCTACTTGAGACCCTTTTCGACGTCCGGGTCGAACGGAACGCCGCTCGTACGGCCGGACTGCGTGGCGTCGTCCGTCGCGCTCTTGAGCTCCGCCTTGGCCGCTGCGAGGGCCGCCTTCGCGTCGCCAAGCGCGGACTTCTGCGCCGTCGACTTGCGACCTACCGTTGCCTTCAGCGGCTCGGCGTCTTCGGTACCGCCGAAGCCCGCCGAGATCGCCTTGAGGGCGCCCGTGAACTCCGTCGGGACGAACCAGATCTTGCTCGACTCCGTCTTCGCGATCTCCGGCAGCATCTGCAGGTACTGGTACGCGAGCAGCTTCGAGTCGGCGTCACCCTGGTGGATGGCGTCGAACACCTGAAGGATGGCGCGCGACTGGCCCTCGGCTTCGAGGATTCGCGCCTGCGCGGAACCCTCCGCCTTCAGGATCGCGGACTGCTTGTCACCCTCGGCCGTGAGGATCGCGGACTGCTTGACGCCCTCCGCGGTAAGGATCGCGGCGCGACGGTCACGCTCGGCGCGCATCTGCTTCTCCATGGAGTCCTTGATGGACGCTGGCGGCTCGATGGTCTTGAGCTCGACGCGGTTGACGCGGATACCCCACTTGCCGGTCGCCTCGTCGAGGACGCCGCGGAGCTGACCGTTGATCTGGTCGCGGCTCGTCAGCGTCTGCTCAAGGTCCATGGTGCCGACGACGTTACGAAGCGTCGTGACGGTGAGCTGCTCGACACCGACGATGTAGTTCGCGATCTCGTAGACGGCCGAGCGCGGCTCGGTCACCTGGAAGTAAATCACCGTGTCGATCTCGACCACCAGGTTGTCCGACGTAATGACGGACTGCGGCGCAAACGAGACGACCTGCTCGCGGAGGTCGACGCCCGCGCGAACCTTATCGACGAACGGGACAAGCAGGTGAAGGCCGGCGTCGAGCGTGCGGCTGTAACGGCCAAGACGCTGAACGATGAAGGCCTGAGCCTGCGGAACGATCCTGATCGAGCGCGCGATCACCGAGATCACGAAGATCCCCGCAATCAGGATCAGAACAATGACAAAAGCGTTGGTAGGCATGTCCAATACTCCTCGCTGGTATGTGTAGTGCGGGGGTGAATTAGGCGGGCTTGACGACGGCGATCGCCCCCGCGATCGCGACGACGGTCACGTCGGCGCCCTCTGGAATCTCGTCGGCGCCATCGGGCGTACGAGCGGTCCAGACCTCACCGTGTAGCTTGACGCGACCCTTGTCCTCCGTGACGACGGACAGGGTCTTAGCTTCCTTACCCACCAGCGCGGCCGCGTTCGTCTCCACCAGCGGCGTGCGCGCGCGCAGGGCGCCGAGCAGCCAAGGGCGTAGAGCAAAAACGAGCAGACCGGCCGTGACGACCGCGATAATCGCAGCCGCCCACTGCGGGGCACCGAGCAGAACCGCGATCCCTCCAGCTGTGGCGCCACCGGCGCACATCAGGAGCGTCAAATCGAGGGTGAATATCTCGGCAACGCCCAGGAGCAACGCCCCGATAAACCACCACGTGGACTGCATGTCCCCACCTCCGTGTGACGAATAATGAGCGATCCTCATCCTATGCCGCGCCGCCGCACGGCGCCCTCGGTCTACGGGATGACTGCGGCCTTCCGAGCCGTCCATCTCCCGGATGATTCCGTGAGCTCGACGGGTATCCCGTAGGCGGATGTCAGGTTCGCAGCAGTGACGACCTGCTGGAGCGGGCCCGCCGCGACGACCCTGCCCTCGCTCAGGATGAGCGCGTGCGTGAAGCCCCTCGGAATCTCCTCGACGTGGTGGGTGACCAGAATCAACACGGGCGAGCGGGAGTCCTCTGCCAGCTCCGCGAGGGCGTCAAGCAACTCCTCGCGCCCCGCGAGGTCGAGACCAGCGGCAGGCTCGTCGAGCAGAAGGATCTCCGGGTCCGCCATCAGGGCCCGCGCGAGTTGGACCCGCTTGCGCTCGCCCTCGCTCAGCGTCGCGAACTCGCGGTTCGCGAAATCCTGAATGCCGAACGCCGCCATCAGGTCGCCAGCTCGCTCGACGTCGACCATGTCGTACATCCTCTTTCCAGCGGCCCGTGATGCCGTGGGCAGCCGTGAGCACGACGTCGCGGACGACCTCGCCCGGGGGGATGTTCGTCGGCAAGCGCGTCGCTCGCGAGCCCGACTCGAATGCGGAGTTCCTGGACCGTGGTCTCGCCGAGGCGCTCGCCGAGTACCCACACGCCCCCCTCCGAGGGGTGGTTGCGCGCGGCAGCAAGCGTGAGCAGGGAGGTCTTCCCCGCCCCGTTGGGGCCAAGGATGACCCATCGCTCGCCCTCGTTAACTGTCCAGTCGATCTCGGACAGTATCGCGGTGGTCTCCCGGCGTAGCGTCGCTCGCTCGACGCGTAGCACTTCCGTCATGGCTTCGAGCCTAGTCTCTGAGCGGCGGCGCACTCGCGCCTGTCGTCACGCGGTCAGCGCCTGGTATACGTCGACGGTCTCGTCGGCGATGGACTCCCAGGAGAAGTGGCGCGTCGCCCGTTCCTTGCCCGCCGCCCCCATGGTCCGCGCCCTCTCGGGGTCGGACACCACCGACGTGATCGCCTCGGCGAGATCCGAGACGAACGTGTCCGGATCCACGGGCGTGCCGGTGCCGTCTGTCGCCTGGTCGATCGGCACCAGAATCCCCGTCTCGCCGTCGACGACGACCTCGGGAATTCCCCCGGTCGCGGTCGCGACGACGGGCAGGCCGACGGCCATGGCCTCGAGGTTGACGATCCCGAGGGGCTCGTAGACGGAGGGGCAGACGAACGCCGTGCAGGCGTCGAGGACGGCGACGAGTTGGTCGCGCGGAAGCATCGTGTCGATCCACACCACTCCGTCGCGCTTCTCCTGGAGCGCCGAGACCGCTCCCGCGACCTCGGCCCCGATCTCCGGAGTGTCGGGCGCGCCAGCGCACAGCACGACCTGAATCTCCTTGGGCAGACGATCCACGGAGCGCAGGAAGTACGGCAGGCCCTTCTGGCGCGTGATCCGTCCGACGAACACGATGGCGGGACGATCGGGGTCGATGCCGTATTTTCGGGCCACCTCCCCCGCCGCGACGCGGCCGTCGCCCTCGGGCGCGCTCCATCCGGCGACGTCGATGCCGTTGTGCACCACGCGAACCTTGTCCGGGTCGATGAAGGGTAGACGCGCAGGACGTCGGCGCGCATACCCTCGCTCACCGCGATGATCCCCGCGGCCGCCTCGTACGCGGTCTTCTCGATCCACGACGAGACGCGGTAGCCGCCGCCCAGCTGCTCGGCCTTCCACGGTCGCAGCGGCTCGAGCGAGTGCGCCGTCAACACGTGCGGCACGTCGTGGAGCACGGACGCGAGGTGGCCCGCCATGTTCGCGTACCACGTGTGGGAGTGGACGATGTCGGCGCCGCCGCAATCGCGGGCCATGGGAAGCCCGATTCCCAGGACGTCGAGCGACGCGTCGCCCGTCGGCTCGGCGAGCGCGTAGCCGTCGACACCAGGCTCGCTTCGCGGGCCGTCGTAGCACCGGACGCGAACGTCGAGGCGGGATCGCAAAGCACGAGAGAGTTCGGCGACGTGCACGCCGGCGCCGCCGTAGACGTTGGGGGGTACTCGCGGGTAAGCAGGTCGACGCGCATCCCCCCACGCTATCGCCTCGCGTCGGCGCCGAGCCTCGGCGATCCGCCTCCGCGCGCCCGTGGCGCTCCCGATAGACTGACCGCATGGCTGCTCCCTCCGTACTCGCGATCGTCCTTGCTGGCGGGGAGGGGAAGCGCCTCATGCCCCTGACGAGGAGCCGATGCAAGCCCGCCGTGCCGTTCGGCGGCACGTTCCGTCTGATCGACTTCGCCCTGTCGAACCTTGTCAATTCCCGGTACCTTCACGTCGTCGTTCTGACGCAGTACAAGTCGCACTCGCTTGACCGTCACATCGCGCGCACGTGGCGCATGTCGCCGCTCCTGGGCAACTACGTGGCGCCGGTTCCTGCGCAGCAACGACGAGGAAAGCACTGGTATCTCGGTAGCGCCGACGCTATCTATCAGTGCCAGAACATCATCGAGGAAGAGAAGCCCGACTACATCGTGATCGTCGGTGCCGACCACGTGTACCGGATGGACTTCTCGCAGATGGTCGACGAGCACGCGGCCTCGGGCGCGGACTTCACGGTCGCGGGCATCCGACAGCCCAAGGTGTTGTCCACCGAGTTTGGCGTCATCGACGTCGACCCGAAGCACCCAGGACGAATCAAGGCGTTCCTCGAGAAGCCGTCCGACACGCCCGGGCTCCCCGACAGCCCGAACGAGGTTCTCGCCTCGATGGGCAACTACGTCGCGACGACGGACGCCCTCCTCGCCGCGCTTGCCTCCGACGCGCAGAATCCGGCCAGCGCGCATGACATGGGCGGCGACATCGTCCCCTACTTCGTCGAGAAAGGTTCCTGCGGCTTCTACGACTTCCGCGACAACGACGTTCCGGGCTCGACCGATCGCGACCGCGCCTACTGGCGCGACGTGGGAACGCTCGACGCCTACTACGACGCGAACCGCGACCTCATCGCCCTCGAACCGGTCTTCAACGTCTACAACAAGCGCTGGCCGCTTCACCAGGGACTCATCACGCACCCGCCCGCCAAGTTCATCCACTCGGAGGAGGGCCGGCTCGGTCACGCCGCCGACTCGGTGGTCTCCCCCGGGGTGATCGTGTCTGGAGCGTCGGTGACCGGTTCCGTCCTGTCCCCCGACGTCCACCTTCACTCATGGTCCTCCGTATCCGACTCCGTCCTGATGGATCACGTCGTGTCAATCGCCACGCTCAGGTTCGCAAGGCGATCCTCGACAAGAACGTGGTCCTTGAGGAAGGCGCGGCGGTCGGGTTGAACAGGGAGCAGGACGAGGAGCGCGGGTTCACCGTGACGGAGAGCGGGATTACGGTCGTCGCGAAGGGCACGGTCGTCACAGCATGACCCGACGTCTTGCCGTCCTTGACGTCGATTCGACCCTGATTACGTCCGAGGTGATTGACCTGCTAGCCGCCCACGCTGGCTCGGGCCCCGAGGTCGCGGCGATTACCGAATCGGCGATGCGCGGCGAGATCGACTTCGGGGAGTCCCTGAAGCGCAGGGTGGCCACGCTGGAGGGTCTGCCCGTCACCGTCTGCGACGACGTGCTCGCCCAGCATTCGCTTCATCCCGGGCGCCGAGACCTTGGTGGAGACGCTTCACGGCGAAGGGTGGGTCGTCGCGCTCGTCTCGGGTGGCTTTACCGAGATCGTCGGACCTCTCGCCGCACGGCTCGGGATAACGCGCTACCGCGCGAACGGGCTGGAGACGGCCGACGGTGTTCTCACCGGCCGGACGCGGGGCCCGATCATCGATCGCGCAGCGAAGGCGGCCGCGCTGCGAGAGTTCGCGGCCGAGGAAGGCATCGAGCTGTCCGAGACCGTGGCGATCGGCGACGGGGCGAACGATCTGGACATGATGGCCGCCGCCGGGCTTGGAATCGCGTTCAACGCGAAGCCGCTGGTACAGGAACGTGCCGATATCACCGTCAACGCGCCCCGGCTCGACGCCGTTCTTCACGTCCTCGAGCTCTAGACGGCCGGCTACCACCGACCGCGCCTACCGCCCGATAACCGTGCGGAGCCTCGCGGTCTCCTTCTCCATGTCGGCCCACTCGCCGTCGAACTCCAGCACAGCGGCCATTCCCGTCGGCAGGCCGTACGCGACGCGCTGCAGAGCGTCCTTCGACGAACCGGGGCCCGCGAGATACGCGGCCGCGGCGCTGATCGTCGGCTCGTGCCCCACGACCATCACGTTTGAGGCTCCGGGCTCGGTACCCCGAATGAGGGAGACGAGCGTTCCCACCGTCGTGTTGTACAGCTCGGGGCGCCGATGGACAACGGGAACGTCCCACGCGGCCGACGCGAGCTCCCACGTCTGGCTCGTCCGCACGGCGTCGGAAACGTACGCGACGTCGGGCACGAAGCCCGACGCTTCGAGCGTCGTACCGAGCATCTTGGCGTCCGCGCGCCCCTTGAGCGCGAGCGTCCGCGAGTGATCGGCGAGCGCGTCCGTGTGCGCCTCCGCCTTGGCGTGGCGAGCGAGCACAAGAACGCGCATAGACCTACTGTCCCATCGCGTGGACGCCACCGTCCACATGAACGACCTCGCCCGTCGTCGCAGGGAACCAGTCCGACAGGAGTGACGCGACGGCCCTGGCGGTCGGCTCCGGGTCGTCGGAGTCCCACCCGAGCGGGGCGCGCTCGTCCCACTTGTTCTCCATCTGGTCGAACCCCGGGATGTGCTTCGCGGCCGTCGTCTTGATCGGGCCGGCGCTGACGAGGTTGCACCGAATCCCTTCCGGGCCGAGGTCGCGCGCGAGATAGCGCGACGTCGCCTCGAACGCAGCCTTCGCGACGCCCATCCAGTCGTATACGGGCCAGGCGTAGCGTCCGTCGAACGTGAGCCCGACGATCGAGCCGCCATTCGTCATCAGCGGCCGGGCGGCGGCGGCGAGCGCCTTGAGCGAGTAGGCGGAAATATGGATGGCGGTGGAGACGTCCTCCCACGCCCCCGTCATGAAGTTGCCTCCCATCACCGATTGCGGCGCGAAGCCGATCGAGTGGACGACGCCGTCGAGGTGCGGAACGTGCTCGCGCACGCGCTCGGCGAGCGCGGCGATCTGATCCTCGTCCGTGACGTCGAGTTCGACGACGGGCGCCTCCGTCGGGAGGCGGCGCGCCATGCTCTGCGTCACCTTGAAGGTGCGCCCGACGCCCGTGAGGACGACATTCGCACCCTGCTCTTGGCACAGGCGCGCCACGACGAAGGCGATCGAGACCTCAGTCAGCACTCCCGTGACGAGGATGTTTTTTCCATCGAGGAATCCCACGTTGACCCTCCAAGGTCATGTTCGTCTGGTGAACTAGTGTCCGAGCCCGAGTCCACCATCGACCGGAATGACCGCGCCGGAGATGTACGCGGCATCGTCCGAAGCGAGGAAGAAAGCGGCAGCCGCCACGTCGTCGGCCTCGCCGAACTTGCGCGCGGGAATCGAGTCGCGGTACTGCTTCTGCACGTCATCTGGCAGAACGGCCGTCATGGCCGTGTTGATGAAACCGGGGGCGATCACGTTGGCCGTGATCCCCCGTGAACCGATCTCGCGGGTAATGGAACGCGCCATGCCCACGAGCGCCGCCTTCGAGGACGAGTAGTTGACCTGGCCGGGATTCCCCATGAGGCCCACGACGGAGCCGATGAGGATGATCCGACCGGACTTCTTCTTCATCATCGAGTTCGAGGCGCGCCGGACGCACCTGAAGGTGCCCTGAAGGTTCACGCCGATGACCGCGTCGAAGTCCTCATCGGACATCCGCATCATCAAGCCGTCCTTGGTGATGCCCGCGTTGGCCACGAGGACGTCGATCGGGCCGTGTTTGGCCTCGAAGTCGTCCATCGCTGTGTTCACGACGTTCGAGTCGCGGACGTCGCCGACGATGCCGTCGATGCCGTCGGGCGGCTCGTCGCCGATGTAGATAGTGCTGACCATGTCACCCGCTGCGAGGAAGCGTTGGGCGATGGCGAGACCGATGCCACGGTTCGCCCCAGTGATATGTACGTGTCGTGCCATGGGTACGACGGTAGCGGACGAATCCGGCATCCCCTGCGCGCCTTGGTATCGTTTCGTGTGCCATCAGCACTGCTCGGCCGCGTCCTCAGGGGCGCCGCGCTCATTCTCGCGGCCCTCGCAATCTCCGCGCTCGCCGTCATCGCCGGACGCTGGCAGTTCTCTCGACACGAGACTCGCTCCCACACCCTTCACGCCTACGAGGCCGCCGAGGGAGCGCCACCCGCCCCCCTCGCGCTCCTCGATCCTCCGGGAACGGACGCCCTGCCCGAGGCGTCTCAGTGGCGCCTTGCCTCGACGAGCGGCCAGTTCGAGCAGGACTCCCTGACCGTGCTGCGCAACCGCGCGGTGGACGGGGTTCGCGTCTCGGAATACCTCGCGTGGTTCATCACGGACGACGGGCAGGCTCTTCTTCTCATGACCGGCTACGTTCCCCTCGAAGCGGGAACCGCTGCTCCAGCGCTGCCTCCGGGACGCCTCGACCTTGTGGTTCAGTTGCGCGTGCAGGAGCCCGACGACGGCAAGCGAGGGGACGGGGCGACCAGGGTGGTCGCCGCTCAGATGCCCGACGCCCCCGGGCCGACGCTGGCGGGCTTCGGGGTGCTTCGCGGCGACTGCGACGCGGCGTGCGAGGCGACCTTCGGCGCGCAGGTGCCCGATCCGAAACTGTCGCTCGGGCCGCACCTCGCGTACACCTTCCAGTGGTACGCGCTCGCCGTAATCGCCCCGGTAGGGGCGGTGCTCCTCCTGGTGCGGAGGCGAACGGACGACGACGAGCCGGGCGCGCCCCGCGAGGAACCCAGGGCAGGTCGCAAGCGCCGCCCGCGCGGTCCGAGCGACGAGGAGATCGAGGACGCGCTCTAGGCGAGCGCGACCAGGTCGCGGTACGTCGAACCCCAGAGGTCCTCGATCGCGTCAGGCAGAAGGACGATGCGCTCGGGTTCGAGTGCGTCGACCGCGCCCACGTCGTGAGTGACGAGCACGACGGCGCCCTCGAACGTGCGGAGCGCCCCGAGAATCTCCTCGCGGCTCGCGGGGTCGAGGTTGTTCGTCGGCTCGTCGAGCAGAAGAACGTTCGCCTGGGAGACCACGAGCAGAGCAAGGGCGAGGCGCGTCTTCTCGCCGCCGGACAGCACGCCCGCGCGCTTGAGAACGTCGTCGCCGGAGAACTGGAACGAGCCGAGCACGTTCCGCACCTCGGTGTCGGCAAGATCGGGCGCGGCGTGCGTCATGTTTTCGAGCACCGTCGCGTTCGTGTCGATGCGTCTCGTGCTCCTGGGCGTAGTACCCGAGCTTGAGTCCATGCCCTGGCTCGACGCGGCCGGTGTCGGTCTCCTCGACGCCGGCGAGGAGCCTCAGCAGCGTCGTCTTCCCCGCCCCGTTCAGGCCAAGCACGACCACCCGCGAGCCCTTGTCGATGGCGAGGTCGACGTCGGTGAAGACCTCGAGCGAGCCGTACGACTTGCTGAGCTCGTACGCCCGGAGCGGCGTCTTGCCGCACGGCGCGGGCTTCGGGAAGCGGAGCGCGGCGACGCGATCCTCGCGCCGCACCGCGTCGAGCGATGCCGACGAGCTTCTCCGCGCGGCGAGCATGCCCTGCGCTGCGGTGGCCTTCGTTGCCTTGGCCCGCATCTTGTTCGCCTGCGCGATGAGCACCTCGGCCTTGCGCTCGGCGTTGTCGCGCTCGCGGTGACGCCGGCGCTCGTCCTGCTCGCGCTGCTTGAGGTAGGCGTCCCATCCGAGCGCGTACTGGTCGAGCTCGGCGCGGTTGGCGTCGAGGTGAAAGATCTTGTTCGCGCACGCGCGCAGGAGTCCGGCGTCGTGGGAGATGACGACGAGGCCGCCCGTGTACGTGCGAAGGAACTCGCGGAGCCACGCGATGGAGTCCGCGTCGAGGTGGTTCGTCGGCTCGTCGAGCAGGAGGGTCTCGGAGTTGCCGAAGAGGATGCGCGCGAGCTCGACGCGGCGTCGCTGGCCCCCCGAGAGCGTCCCGATCTGCTGGCGGAGCGTCGCGTCGCCTATCCCGAGGTTCGCTGCGATCCGCGCCGCCTCGCTCTCGGCCGCGTATCCTCCCGCCGCGCGAAAGCGCTCCTCGATCGCGGGGTACCGCTCGATCGCCCGGTCGCGTATGTCCTCGTCCTCGGAGGCCATCGCGTCCTCGGTTTCCCACATCTTGCGCGCGAGAGAGTCGAGGTCGCGGGACGACAGGATGCGGTCGATCGCGAGCACGTCGAGGTCGCCGGTGCGCGGGTCCTGGGGCAGGTAGCCGATGCGCCCCTTCGCGCTGACGCTTCCCTCCCGCGGACGGGGTTTCCCCCGCGAGGATGCGCGTCAGCGTCGTCTTTCCCGCGCCGTTGCGCCCGACGAGCCCGATGCGGTCTCCCATGCCCACCGTGAAGGTCGTCGGCGTCAGGAGCGTGCGCGCTCCTACACGGACCTCCAGGTCGTGGACGCTGATCACGGGACACTCCATTTCGGGGCGCGGTAATTGTAGGGATTCGACAAGATTGTGGGGGCCGCAGCACGCGAGGGCCGTCGTCCATTGTAGGGCCGGTATGGTCGTCCCTATCTTCACCTCGAAGGAGACTCATGCCTCGCATACCTCGTTTGAACGGCGCGACCCTCGCGCTCGTCGCCGTCTTCGCCGGCCTCATCGCCGCAAGCACCCTCTGGGGCGGATACCCGCTGGGAGGCGGCGTCCCCATCACCCTGCAAACCTTCGCCGTACTGCTAGCAGGAGCCGTCCTCGGTGCGTACCGGGGAGCGGCCGCCGTGCTCGTCTACCTCGTTCTCGGAACGGCGGGCGCGCCGATCTTCTCCGGGCCACAAGGGCGGCCCCGGAGTCTGGACGGGGACGACGGCGGGGTTCCTCGCCGCGTTCGTCGTCGCGGCGTTCGTCACCGGTTGGCTCGCCGAGCGCCTCGCGGCGCGCGGCCGCCCGACGTTCTCCGGATTCCTCGGCGCCACCATCGTCGGTTCGTTCGCCGTCATCGGCGTGCTCGGGTGGTCGTTCGTCGCCTTCCGCGCTCACCTGGACTTCGACGCCACGCTCGCCGCGCTGACGCCGTTCCTGCCGGGTGACGCCATCAAGGCGTTCCTTGCCGCGGGGGTCGCCGTCGCCGTCCACGCCGCCTACCCGCAGATCCTCGCGGGAGAACCCGCGCGCGGCACAGGAACCCGACGCCGCGCGCGTCGGGGCCCGGGCCCGCTAGGCCCGCCGGTGATCGAGCTTCAGGACGCGAGCGTCGTCGCCCCCGGCACCGGCGTGCGCATCCTGGAGCCGACCACCCTCACGCTCACGGAACGCCGCGTCGCGGTGATCGGCGCGAACGGGTCGGGCAAGTCCACGCTCGCCCGGCTCGTGAACGGGCTCGCGCTGCCAGCCACCGGCTCCGTACGCGTCTTCGGTCGCGACACGCGTCGGCAGGCGGCGGCGGTTCGGCGCGACGTCGGCTTTCTTTTCACCGACCCGTCGGCGCAGCTCATCATGCCGACGGCGGCGGAAGACATCGCCCTGTCGCTGCGGAGAACCGTCCGCGGGAAGGACGAGAGGGCTCGCGCCGCGCTCGCGGCGCTCGAGGCGATCGGGCTCGGCGACAAGGGTGGCGTCTCCGTCCACGCGCTGAGCGGCGGTCAGCGCCAGCTCCTCGCGCTGGCGGGAGTCCTCGCCGTCGAGCCGCGCATCGTCGTCGCAGACGAGCCGACCACGCTGCTGGACCTCAGGTGGCGCGCGCACGTCGACGCGCTCCTCGCGTCGCTCGACCAGATGCTGCTCGAGGTCACGCACGATCTCGACGCCGCGGCGCGGGCGGACAGGGTGCTGGTCGTGGATTCGGGACGCGTCATCTTCGACGGCGCCCCAGCCGCAGCGATCGCGGCGTATCGCGACCTCATGGGCGGGCCGTCGTGACCGACCTCTTCGGGCTGTACCGGGAGCGCCGCACGCCGCTGCACCTCGCGCCCGCGTGGCTCAAGGTCGCGTTCCTCGTCTGCTCGCGCCGTCTGGCTCGCGTGGTCGACGGAGCCGCGGTGGAGCCTCGTGAGCCTCGCCGTCGCCGTCCTTGTCCTCGCAAGCACCCTGCCGCCCCCCGGCGCGACGCTTCGCGGCCTCGCTCCCCGTCCTCGTCCTGGCGGGGCTCACGGCCGGATACCAGGTCTGGCAGGGCAACGTTCGGCTCGCCATCGACCTCGGCGCCGACTTCGTGTCCCTCGTGTGCCTCGCTCTCGCGGTGACGACGTCGACCCCGCTCGACGAGTCCATGGGCCTCGTGAGCAGCGCCGCCCGACCGCTCCGCCGCTGGATCCCCCCGGACGCCCTCGCGCTGGTCTTCAGCCTCGCGATCCGCACGATTCCTCAGATCACCCGCATCATGGCCGAGTCGCGTGACGCCGCCCTCGCCAGGGGGCTCGGCCGCTCGCCGCGCGCGATGCTGGTGCCCGCCGGGGTGCGCACCGTCGGGTACGCCCTCAGCCGTGGGCGAGGCGATCACCGCTCGCGGCCTCGCCGACGCCCACGCCGGCGCGGTGCATTCGCGCTCGACGTAGCCCGGAAGACATCGCCGCACTGTACCCTCGTGTCGATACCTCGGGAGGTTTCCATGACGTTCAATTCGGGCGCCCGACTCGACCCCAGTCGCATCCAGCGCCGCGGCCGTTCCGCGGGCGCGGGCAGCATGGCGATCGGCGGCGGGATCGGCGGCCTCCTGCTGCTTCTCCTCGGCATGTTCCTTGGGGTTGACCTCACGGGTCTCACCGGCGGCGACACGGGTTCCAACGTCACGTCCGACAACACCGAGCTCCAGAAGCAGCTCGACGAGCTGTGCCAGACGGGCGCGGACGCGAACGAGCACCCCGAGTGCCTCGTCGTCGCGACCGCCAACTCGCTCGACTCGTACTGGTCCTCCGCCGTACCCAACCTCGGCGTCGCGTACCGCTACCCGACCGTCGTCTACTTCGACGGCGCCACGTCAACGGGCTGCGGCACCGCCACGGTCCAGACGGGGCCGTTCTACTGCCCGCCCGACGAGAAGATCTACGTCGAGACCAACTTCTTCGACATCCTGAGCCAGCTCGGCGGCTCGACGGGCCCGCTCGCCCAGGAGTACGTGATCGCGCACGAATACGGGCACCACGTCCAGCAGCTCCTCGGGATCTTCGACATCGCGGATCGCACGGGCACCGGCGCCAACTCGGACTCCGTGAAGGTGGAGTTGATGGCCGACTGCCTCGCGGGCGTGTGGACGCACTACGCGTCGGTCGCGCCGGACGCGAACGGGACGCCGTTCCTCAAGGCGCCGACGGACGCGGAGATCGCGGACGCCCTCTCGGCAGCTGGCGTGGTCGGCGACGACCACATCCAGGAGGCCGCGGGCGGCCAGGCGGATCCGGACTCCTTCACCCACGGCACGTCGGATCAGCGCACCCAGGCGTTCCTGGTCGGGTACCAGACGGGGAACATCGCCCAGTGCGACCCCTTCGGGGTCGTCGGCGGGGGCAACGGCGGTTTCTAGACGGCGCCGCCGTCTAGACGTTGAACCCGAGCGCGCGCAACTGCTCGCGCCCGTCGTCTGTGATCTTGTCCGGCCCCCACGGCGGCATCCACACCCAGTTGATGCGGAACCCGTCGACGATGCCGTCGAGCGCCTGGGCGGCCTGATCCTCGATGACGTCCGTGAGGGGGCACGCGGCGCTCGTGAGGGTCATGTCGACGGTCGCGTGACCGTTGCCGTCGAGGTTGACGCCGTAGACGAGCCCGAGGTCCACCACGTTGATGCCCAGTTCCGGGTCGATGACGTCACGCATCGCCTCTTCGACGTCGGCGGTCGTCGTGGTCGCCTTCGTGTCCTCCGTCATGATCCGTTCCCTTCCTCGGCGTCTTGCGCCTGTATCAACGCGTCTTTGAACGCCATCCATCCCAAAAGGGCGCACTTAATCCTCGCGGGGTAGCGGCCCACGCCCACGAAGGCCGTCGCGTCACCCAAAATCTCCTCCGCGGCGTCGTCCGGTTCCTCGCCCCGCGCCTTCATCAGGTCGAGGAACGCCTTCTCCGCCTCGTGCGCGTCGTCGAGCGTCGCGCCGACGACGATGTCGTGGAGCACGGAGACCGAGGCCTGGGAGATGGAGCATCCCTGCCCCTCCCACGTGAGGCTTCCGACGCGGCCGTCCTCGACGCCGACGCGGACCGTGACCTCGTCGCCGCACGTCGGGTTGACCTGATGGGACTCGCCGACGGAGTGCTCGTGCGCGTCGGCCAGCACGCCGCCGTGACGCTCGCGGGCGTGGTCGATGATGACCTGCTGGTACATCTGCTCTAGGGCGCTCACGCCGCCTCCCCCGTCAATCCGAAGAACGCGCGTACGCCGGCGAGCGCGTCCAGAAACGTGTCGATCTCGGCCTCGGTGTTGTACACGTGGGTCGAGGCGCGCGTCGAGCTCGCGACGCCCAGCCTGCGGTGCAGCGGCTCCGCGCAGTGGCGGCCCACGCGCACGGCGACGCCCGCGTCGTCGAGCACCTGGCCGACGTCGTGCGGGTGAACGCCCGCGACGTCGAATGCCGCGAGACCGAGAACCTCGTCGGACGCCGAACCTGCCGGACCGAGCAGACGCACTCCCGGGACAGCCTCGACGCCGCGCCGCAACCGCTCGCCGAGCGCCCGCTCGTGCTCCCACACCTGGTCCATGCCGAGCCCCATGAGATAGCGCGCGGCCGCGCCCATGCCCACCGCCTGCGCGACGGGCTGGGAGCCCGCCTCGAAGCGGTACGGCGCCTCGAGCCAGGTCGTGTCCGTCATGGTCACGGACTCGATCGTCGACCCTCCGAAGACGGAGGGCGGGAGGGCGTCGAGAAGCTCCTTGCGCCCGTAGAGCGCGCCGATGCCCGTCGGGCCGAGCATCTTGTGGCCGGAGAAGGCGGCGAAGTCCACGTCGAGCGCGGGAAGATCCACGGGCATGTGCGGGACGCTTTGGCACGCGTCGAGGACGACGAACGCGCCGACCTCGCGGGCGCGCTCCACCACGGCCTCGACAGGGTGGATAAGGCCGGTGACGTTGCTCGCGTGCTGGATCGCGACGACGCGTGTGCGCTCCGTCACGACGTCGCCGAGCGTGGACAGGTCGAGCCTGCCCTCGTCGTCGACGGGAATCCAGTGCAGCACGGCGCCCGTGCGCTTGGCGACGATCTGCCAGGGAACGAGGTTCGCGTGGTGCTCGGACTCGGTGACGACGATCTCGTCGCCTGGCGCGAGCGCGAAACGCTTCGCGGCGTCTCCCCCGATTCCCTGGGACGCGTTCGCGATCCCGGAGGCGACCAGGTTGAGCCCCGCGGTGGCGTTCTCGGCCCACACGATGGACTCGGGCCCCGCTCCCACGAGCCTGGCGATGTCCGCGCGGGCGTCCTCGAACGCCTCGGTCGCCTCCTCCGCGAGCATGTGGGCGCCGCGGCCGACGCTGCCGTTGTGGAGCCGGTACAGGTCAAGCTCCGCCTCGATGACGGCGGTGGGCTTGTGCGACGTAGCCGCCGAATCCAGGTACGCGAGCGCGTTCCCGTTCCTCGCCTTGGCGGGCGAGGGCGGGGAAGTCGCTCCGGACGTCTGGCAGCATCGTCGGCCCCGTTACGCCTTCGCGAGGAAGCGGTCGTATCCCTCGGCCTCGAGGTTCTCGGCGAGCTCGGGGCCGCCCTCCTCCGCGATGCGTCCGTCGACGAACACGTGGACGAAGTCGGCATCGATGTAGCGCAGGATGCGCGTGTAGTGCGTGATGAGGAGCACGCCAGCACCCGTGGACTCCTTGGCTCGGTTGACGCCCTCGGAGACGACGCGTAGCGCGTCGATGTCGAGGCCGGAGTCGGTCTCGTCCAGGACGGCGAACTTGGGGCGGAGCAGCTCCATCTGAAGGATCTCGTGGCGCTTCTTCTCTCCGCCGCTGAAGCCCTCGTTGACGCTACGCTCGGCGAACTCCGTATCCATCTTGAGGTTCGCCATCGCCTCCTTGACTTCCTTGACCCACGTGCGGAGCTTGGGGGCCTCGCCGTCGATCGCCGTCTTCGCGGTGCGGAGGAAGTTCGTGACGCTCACGCCGGGGACCTCTACGGGGTACTGCATCGCGAGGAAGAGGCCGGCGCGGGCGCGCTGGTCCACCGTCATCGCGAGGACGTCCTCGCCGTCGAGCGTGACGGAGCCGTCCGTGACGGTGTACTTGGGGTGCCCAGCTAGCGAGTACGCGAGCGTGGACTTCCCGGAGCCGTTAGGCCCCATGATGGCGTGGGTCTCGCCGGACTTGATGGTGAGGTCGACGCCGCGAAGGATGGACTTGGTGCCTTCCTTCGTGTCGACGGTGACCTTGAGTCCGTGGATTTCCAGGGTGCTCATGCGTTCTCCTTGGCTGGGGTAAGGGGCGCGTCGACGTCCACGAGGACGTGATCTCCGTCGACGCGGACGGGGTAGGTCTGGACGGGGGACACTGCGGGAAGCTCGTGGGGTTCGCCGGTACGGAGGTCGAAGCGGCTTCCGTGGGCCCAGCATTCGATCTCGCAGCCCTCGACGTCCCCCTCGGAGAGCGAAACCTCGGCGTGGGTGCAGGTGTCGTCGATGGCGTAGACGTCGCCGTCGTCCGCACGAACGACCGCGATGGCACGGACGGACCGCCGTCCGTCTTGAGGTCAGCGCGGAGCGCGCTGCCCGGTTCGAGGTCGCGCGATCGCGCAGGCGATCTGGTCACTCATGGACGGCCCCCAGTTCCCGGTCGATCGAGCGCATGAGGCCCTGCTCGACGTTCGGCACGCCGATCTCGTGAACCAGGTCGGCGAAGAAGCCGCGAACGACCATCTTGCGCGCCTCGTCCTCGGGGATGCCGCGCGAGCGCAGGTAGAACATCTGCTCGTCGTCGAAGCGACCGGTCGCCGACGCGTGGCCCGCGCCTTCGATCTCTCCGGTCTCGATCTCGAGGTTCGGCACCGAGTCGGCGCGTGCGCCGTCCGGTGAGCAGCAGGTTCCGGTTGAGTTCGTAGGTGTCCGTGCCCTCGGCCTCGGCCCGGATGAGCACGTCGCCGATCCACACCGTTCGCGCGGTTTCGCCGGACAGCGCGCCCTTGTACGCGACGCGCGATCGGCAGCGCGGGGCGACGTGGTCGATGAAGACGCGGTTCTCGATGTGCTGATCCTCGTGGGCGAAGTACAGGCCGTAGAGGTTCGACCTCCGCGCCCTCTCCCGCCATCTCGACGGCGATGTTCGTGCGCGACACGGCTCCGCCGAGCGCCACGAGGGACGCCTTGAACCGCGAGTTCGCCCCGAGGCGCACCGCGATGTCCTGCGGGTGGATTGCCTCCGACTTCCCACTCCTTGAGGACCACGAGGTTGAGGCTTGCGCCTTCCGCGACGTCGATCGAGACGAACTCGGACAGCTCGCCGTGCCCCGTGTAGCGGACGACGAACGTCGCCTCGGAGAAGCGCCCCACCTCCAGCAGGAGGTGCCCGCGTACGGTCTCGCCCTTGCCGACGATCCCGACGTCGACCGGCCGGTGCACGCGGGTGTCCGGCGCGACGACCGCGAGGATGTGGCGCAGCGCGTGAGTCGCGGCGATAGCGCCCGCCCGATCGGCGGGGGCGCGCACGGACCGAGCCTGAGCGTCGGCCTTCTCGATCTGCTTGACCGAGACCCCGTCCGGTACGTCCTCGATCGTCCACGTCATCGTCTCGTTGACGGGGGCGTCCCCGAGCGCCGCGCCGAGGCTCTTGAGCGGCGTGAAGCGCCAGTCCTCCTCCCTGCCCGTGGGCATCGGGAAGGTGGCGACGTCGAACGACAGAGGACGCTCGGCGCGCGACTTGGCCGGGATGATCGAGCCCGCGTTGTGGCTGTGCGCCTTGTCGAGCTTCGCCTTGCTGTGATCCGTTGTGACCGTTTCGGTGGGGCTCAACCGACGGCTCCTTCCATCTGGAGTTCGATCAGCCGGTTGAGTTCGAGCGCGTACTCCATGGGAAGTTCGCGCGCGATGGGCTCGACGAAGCCGCGGACGATCATGGCCATCGCCTCGCTTTCCGCCATTCCCCGGCTCATGAGGTAGAACAACTGGTCCTCGCTGACGCGCGAGACCGTGGCCTCGTGCCCCATGCTGACGTCGTCCTCGCGCACGTCCACGTACGGGTACGTGTCGGAGCGGGACATCTGGTCCACCAGCAGCGCGTCGCACAGAACGTTGGACTTCGAGCCGTGCGCCCCCTCGAGGACCTGGACAAGACCCCTATACGAACTGCGTCCCCCGCCTCGCGCCACGGACTTCGAGACGATGCTCGAGGACGTGTACGGCGCGGCGTGCACCATCTTCGCTCCGGCGTCCTGGTGCTGGCCCGGGCCGGCGAAGGCGATCGACAGCGTCTCGCCGCGGGCGTGCTCACCGAGCAGGTACACCGCGGGGTACTTCATCGTCACCTTGGATCCGATGTTGCCGTCGATCCACTCCATGGTCGCGCCCTCGGCCGCGGTCGCGCGCTTCGTGACGAGGTTGTACACGTTGTTCGACCAGTTCTGAATGGTCGTGTACCGCACGCGGGCGTTCTTCTTGACGATGATCTCCACGACGGCGCTGTGAAGCGAGTCGGACGAGTAGATCGGGGCCGTGCAGCCCTCGACGTAGTGCACGTACGAGTCCTCGTCGGCGATGATGAGCGTCCGCTCGAACTGACCCATGTTCTCCGTGTTGATGCGGAAGTACGCCTGGAGCGGGATGTCGACGTGCACGCCCGGCGGGACGTAGACGAACGATCCACCCGACCACACGGCGGTGTTGAGACCCGCGAACTTGTTGTCGCCTGCGGGGATAACCGTGCCGAAGTACTCGCGGAAGATGTCGGGGTGCTCGCGGAGTGCGGTGTCCGTGTCGAGGAACAGCACGCCCTTCTTTTCGAGGTCCTCGCGAATCTGGTGATAGACCACCTCGGACTCGTATTGCGCGGCGACGCCCGCCACGAGGCGCTGCTTCTCCGCCTCGGGGATGCCGAGCTTGTCGTACGTTTCCTTGATGTCGTCTGGCAGGTCGTCCCACGAGGTCGCCTGCTTCTCCGTGGAACGCACGAAGTACTTGATGTTGTCGAAGTCGATGCCGGTAAGGTCGGCGCCCCACGGCGGCATGGGCTTCTTCTCGAAGAACTTCAGCCCCTTGAGGCGCGTCTCGAGCATCCACTCGGGCTCGTTCTTGAGCGCGGAGATGTTGCGAACGACCTGCTCGCTGAGGCCGCGCTGGGCGCTCATACCCGCCGCGTCGGAGTCGTGCCAGCCATAGCCGTACTGTCCGATCGACGCGATCGTTTCCTCCTGCGTCAGCGGGGCGGCCTTGTCGGTTCCTGCGGTCATGAGCCCTCCTTGCCCGCCATGGCGAGCGGGATGTTGGTGGTACAGACGTGGGCGCCCCCGGCGAGGGTCGAGAGGCGTTGGACGTGGACTCCGAGGACGCGGGCGAGGGTGCGGGTTTCTTCCTCGCACCATTCGGGCGCCGCCTCGGCGACGGTCTGGACGGGGCAGTGCCCCTGGCACAGCTGGATGGCGTACCCGCCCGGCAGGGGTCGGACGCTCGCGGCGTATCCGCGGTCGTTGAGGACGTCGGCTACGGTACGGATCCGGTCGTCGAGCGGTGCCGACGGGTCGATCGCCGACGTCAGGGCCTCGTCGAGACGACGGCTTTCCATCTCGACAAAGTCGTCGAGGCTGCCCTGGTCACGGAGATAGTTCAGGGCGTCGACGGCGACGGTTGCGTACGCGCCACCGAGGGCGTGCTGGCCAGCCGCGGTGGCGACGTAGGCCCGGGCGGGGCGACCGCGGCCGCGGTCGTGGGTGCCGGGTACCTCGTGTTCCACGATGTGCCCCGCCTCGTCGAGATGGGTCAGGTGGCGTCGAATACCGGCGGGCGTGACGCCGAGTCGCTCGGCTATCTCCGCGGCGGTCACCGGTCCCTGGGACACGATGAGGCCGAGCACGCGTTCGCGCGTCGTCTCGTCCGTCGCCATGGTTCCCTCCGGGTCGTCGGCCTCACATCGTCTATTAGGTAACAGTGTCGTTGCCTAATTGTGTTCCCGCAAGGAAGGCTAACCTTACCCGACCGCCGTCCCGAGCAACCGGACGCCACCCCCCGAAGCCTCCTAGGATGGACGCGTGACCACAGACGCTGCCTCCTCGTCCATGCTCGCCAAGGTTCTCGCGTGGTTCGAACGCCACGCGCGAGGCATCACCATCGCGAACCTCGTCGGCCAGATGGTCCTCATCGTCACCGGCGGCATCGTCCGCCTGACGGGATCCGGCCTCGGCTGCACCAAGTCCTGGTACTGCGAGCCGGGAAGCCTCGTGCCAACCGACGTGCGCGCGGGCGACCTCCACCCGTACATCGAGTTCGGCAACCGCATGCTCGCCGTCCTTCTGGCGGCGATTGCGGCCTCGATGGCTATCGCCGTATGGCGCTCTCGCCCCGAGGTGCGGTGGTGGGCACTCACCCCGCTCGCCCTCGTGATCGTTCAGGCCGTCATCGGCGGAATCGTCGTCGAAAGGGGCCTCCCGCCGCTGCTCGTCGGCCTCCACCTGTACCTGTCCGCCGTGCTCGTCTGGGCATCGACCATCCTGGTCCTCCGCTGGAATCGGGCTCCCGGACGGACGACGCCGCCGCGCCTTGAGGCGGCCCGCTGGGTTTCGCTCGGCCTCCTCGCCGTCCTCCTCGTGCTCGGCACGCTCACCACGGGAACCGGCCCCCACTCCGGAGACGCGACCGTCGCGACGCGTCTCGGCTTTGATCCGACGACCGTCGCCCGCTCGCACGCGCTGAGCGTTTGGGCCTTCACCGGGCTCGTCGTCGCGGTGTTCGTCGTCCTCTGGCGACAACACGAGCCGCACTCCCCCGCCCTGCGCGCCTACGGATGGCTCCTCGCCGCGATCGCGTATCAGGGCGCCGTGGGGTACACCGTCTACTTCACGGGGCGGGCCGTCGGCTGGGTGTTCTTTCACATGGCGGGCATCGCGCTCCTGGTCGCCGCCCACGCTCGCGCGTTCGACGCTTCGCGCACGGCGCCCGCGAGCGAGGCAAGCCCCGCGGGGTAGGTCGTGGCCCTCCGCCACCGTCGCATCGCGTTCGCCGTGCTCGTCGGCGCGGCGTTCGGGCTCGTCGCGTGCACTGCCACTGGCGGAGCCGACGGTCGCGGGATTACCGTTGATGGCGTGTCCGCAACGCTGACGGTCTCGAGCGAGGATTTCTCCGACGGCGGAGACCTCGCGGCGACGTTCGCGGGAGGCGAGGCGAACTGCCCCGGAGATAACCTCAACCCCCAGCTGTCCTGGACGAGTGGGCCGGAGGACACCGCCTCCTACGTCATCGCCGTGATCGACCCGGACGCGCGCGGATACGTTCACTGGCTCCACGTCGATATCCCCACGGACATTCGCAGCGTCGCGCGCGGGGCCTCCGGCTCCCTGCCCGGCACCGCGGGGCGAGGCACCAACGGAACGAACGACTACTTCGGCCCCTGCCCCCCGTCACGCCACGGCTACGTCTTCACCGTGTACGCGCTCGACGCCCGCATCGAACCGGGCCACGCCCTGACCTACGAGGAGTTCACCGCGCTCGCCGAGGATCACGTGCTCGCGGCCGGACACATCACGGGCTACTTCCCCGCCTCGTAGCCGCCGCCCCTCGTCACGGCGCCTCCTAGGCGCCGCAGCGTCTACGCCTTCGGGCGGTACGAGTCGAGCATTCGGCGAATGCGCGCCCGGTAACGCTCCTCCGGGGCGTCGTGAAAGATCCCCGGCCCCGCGAGTTCAAGCATCACGCAGCCGTGCGCGAGGCTCCACAGGTCAAACGCGACGTCAAGCGGGGATCCCTCAATCGCGCCCGACGCGATCGCCCGGCCCGCTCTCTCCGTCAGCGCCTCGAAATTGAGCCACCCCGCGTTCCCCGCACGAGGACTCGGCTCATACCCCTGGTCCAGCGGCGCGAACATCAGCCGGTAGTACACCGGATGGGCGAGCGACCACGCACGGTACGTGTCGAACCCCCGAAGCAGGTCTCCCACGGGATCGTCCGACGGCTCGATATCGTTCGCGCGAAAGTTGGTGTGCCCGGCGATGAAGAGGGCGTCGAGGATACCGTGCGCGTCGCCGAACACCGCGGCCACGGAATCGTCGCCTACGCCGGAACGACGGGCGACCTCCTCGAGCGTGAATCCCTGGATGCCCGCGTCCGCCAGCACAGCTTCCGCATGAAGAAGAAGCGCCTCAACGAGTTCCGCGTCGTCCGTCATGCGCCCGCGAGGCCCGAGCGATCCCAGGGCGCGTCGGCCGGACGTAACGTGACGCCGTCCGCCCGCCTCGCCGCATCGAGGGCAAGGATGCCCACGACGAGCGTCGGGCAGCCGAGGTCTCCCGCCGCGATCCCGGCGAGCACCTGATCCACCGGCCACCACCGCTGGACCATCTCCCGCTCCTCGTCCTCGCGAACGAACCTCTCCCCATCGGGAACAGGGGAAACGTCGCGCGCGAGATAGATGCGGATCGCCTCGCTGCTACCACCGGGGGAGGTGAAGAAATCCTGCAGGACGTGCCACTCGCCCGCTGTCACGTCCGCCTCCTCGCGCAGCTCCCGCTTGGCCGCTTCCAGCGGATCCTCATCCGCGACGTCGAGCAGGCCCGCGGGCGGCTCCCACAGCTCCCTGCCGACGGGGTGCCGGTACTGCCGCACCAGGAGAACCTCTCCCGGCTCGCGCACGGCGATGATCGCGACGGCGCCGGGGTGCGCGACCACGTCGCGATCGACGACGGCGTCCTCGCTGAGCTGGACGCGATCGCTCACGACGTCCCACACCTTGCCCTCGAAAGCGGAGCGACGTTCCAGGACGGTCCGCGGCGAGAGGACGTCGCGCAGGGATTCGTTCTTCGTGGCGCGGGGCACGGCGTCAGGACGCCGGGGTCGTTGCGGCCTCGGCGACACTGCGATCGCTGGAATCGCGGACCGCGCCCGCACGAACGGCGAGGGCCGCGCCCACGAGTCCGGCGTAGAGCGGATGCGCGCGCGTCGGGCGCGAGCGGAACTCGGGGTGCGCCTGGGTGCCGACGTAGTACGGGTGCGCCTCGCGCGGAAGCTCGACAAACTCGACGAGCGATCGGTCGGGCGAGCGGCCCGAAAGCACGAGTCCCGCCTCCTCGAGCTGAGGACGGAAGGCGTTGTTGACCTCGTACCGGTGACGGTGACGCTCCCCCACCGTCGTCGCGCCGTAGGCCTCGGCCACGAGCGAGCCCGCCTCGAGGACGGCCGGATACTCACCCAGGCGCATGGTGCCGCCCATGTCGCCGTCGCCGCCGACGATCGCGAGCTGCTCCTCCATCGTGGCGATGACGGGGTACGCGGGATTCTCGTCGAACTCCGAGCTCGACGCGCCCTCGAGACCGACGACCGTCCGGGCGAATTCGATAACCATGCACTGCATGCCGAGGCAAATTCCCAGCGTCGGAACCTTGTTCTCGCGGGCCCATCGAAGCGCGCCCAGCTTGCCCTCGATGCCCCGCACGCCGAAGCCGCCTGGCACGAGAACGGCGTCGACGCCCTTCAGGGTCTCCGCCGCGCCCTCGGGCGTCTGGCACAGGTCGGAGGTGACCCACCGGATCGTGACGTGAGCGTGGTGGTGAAATCCACCGGCGCGGAGCGCCTCCGTGACGCTGAGGTAGGCGTCCGGAAGGTCGATGTACTTGCCGACCAGCGCGATTTCGACCTGCTCCGTCGGCTTGTGGACGCGACGCAGCAGGGTGTCCCAGTCGCCCCAGTCGACGTCGCGGAAGGGCAGGGCGAGGCGGCGCACGACGTACGCGTCGAGGCCCTCGGAGTGCAGCACGCGCGGGATGTCGTAGATGCTTGGCGCGTCCTTGGCCGTCACGACAGCCTCGGTATCCACGTCGCACATCAGCGCGATCTTGTTCTTCACCGGCTGCGGAATGTCGCGATCCGAGCGGCACACGATCGCGTCGGGCTGGATACCGATGGACCGTAGCTCCGCGACGGAGTGCTGGGTGGGCTTGGTCTTCAGCTCGCCCGACGGCGCGATGTACGGGACGAGCGACACGTGCAGGAAGAACACGTTGTCGCGGCCGACGTCGTGGCGGATCTGACGCGCGGCCTCGAGGAACGGCAACGACTCGATGTCGCCAACGGTGCCGCCGATCTCGGTGATGATGACGTCCACGTCATCGCTCGCCTGGGCGCGCATGCGTCGCTTGATCTCGTCCGTGATGTGGGGAATGACCTGCACGGTGTCGCCGAGGTATTCGCCGCGACGCTCCTTGGCGATCACCTGCGAATACACCTGACCTGTGGTGACGTTCGCGCTCGCGCCCAGCTCAACGTCGAGGAATCGCTCGTAGTGGCCGATGTCGAGGTCCGTTTCCGCACCGTCGTTCGTGACGAACACCTCTCCGTGCTGGAAGGGGTTCATCGTGCCAGGGTCGACGTTGAGATACGGGTCGAGCTTCTGCATGGTGACCCGTAAGCCACGAGATCGGAGGAGTCGGCCGAGGCTGGAGGCCGTCAAGCCCTTCCCGAGGGAGGAAACGACGCCCCCGGTGACGAAGATGTGGCGGGTGATGTGTCCCGCAGGCCCGGAATTCCGTGTTCTCTCCACGGGCTTCGATCCTAACAGTCCGGAGGCGCCTCAGTCTCGACGCGCCCGGCCCTAGGGCGAAGCCGTGGGCACGGGCTCGGGGAAGAGGACCAGATCCGCGCCGTATCCGTACCGGCCCGACGTTCCCGAGATTTCCGTCGCCATGGCCAGCGCGACCGTGAAGTGGCCGAAGTAGTTCATCGCCTCCGTCACGGTCGAGACGTTGGCGTTGAGGACCGACGACGACCGGACGGCCGTGGGGACGTCCGTTTGGCTCGCGACGCCGGCGGCGATGACGGTGCCCTTCTCGTACGCGTCGAGGATGCCTGCCATCTGGGCGAGGACCTCGCTCTGCGCGGCGTGGATGTCATCGTCCTCCGGCCCGGGGCCCGTGATGATGAGGACGGCGTCGACGGGACCGGTGACGGTGCCCGAGACGAAGTCCGCCTCCTTCAGGAGGTTCAGCAAAACGGTGGAACGGTCGGCGGCTGTGGTCGGGTCAGCGATGTCGTTCGGTCCGGCAGCGGCCTCCGACTCCGTGGGTACCAACGCCTGCGCGAGCGCGTGCGCGATCACCTTGTCTGGCGCGACGGTCGAGTCGATTCCCACCACGTTGTCCGCGATCTCCGCGGCGAACGCCGCACGGAACGATGCCTGCTGGTCGTCCAGCCACGCAGGCTCAATGGTGAGGTTCGCCGTAACCGTAGCTCCCGCGTCGACGAGCCGGTCGCGCATTCCGGTCACGTCCACCTCGTCCGGCGCAAACGCGCGGATGATCGCGATGTTGCGATCGGTCAGGGCGCCGTTGAGGAGAACTCCCGACGCCTGATCGACGAAGTCCCGTCCGATGGCACCCTGAAGCGCCTGGTCCGCCGTCGCCGCGCGGGCGTCGATGAGTTCCTGGCGCAACTGGTCGGATTCGTCGGTGAGGGACGAGACGAGCGCGGTACGCAGCGGGCCGGAACCGAGGACGACGCCGATCGCCAAGGCGAACAGCGCGGCGACAAGGGACACAACGTGATAGCGGAAATCGATCATGCCGTTACTCCAAACCACGAGGCTACGACGGGCCACACGTCGCGAAGCCAGGCCGCACCGCCCGGCGTAAGGGCGAGCGCGTTCCCCAGGGCGAACAGCGCCGCGAGAATGAGCGCGGCGAGCGTCCACGGCGAATATCGGTGCCGATACAGTCGCGCGACCGTGCCTGCGTCCGCGAGCTTCCCGCCCGCGACAAGGCGAGCGAGGAACGTTCCCGCCGCCTCGGGGCGACCCTCGTCAAGATAGTCGGACAGTCCTGCCGGAACGCCGACCGTGACGATCACCGACGCGCCCGCGCGGTGAGCGAGCAGGACGGCGAGGTCGTCGCTCGACAGGTCGAGCTCCGAAATCTTGTGCCGCACGTTGAGCGAGTCGAGGCGGTTCGCGCCCCCGTCTCCCGTGCCCGGCTCGTGCAGGATGACTTCGGCGCCGGACGTCAGCGCGGCCTCCGACACGGCCTCGACGTTGCCGACGATTACCGCCGGCGCGTACGCGCCCTTCATCGCGGCGTCGGCGCCCTCCGCGACGGCGATGATGATGGGGCGGCGATCCCGGAGGTACGGGCGAATCTTCTTGAGTTGCTCGGCGTGGCCGAATCCCGTGGAAAGGACCACGACCTGGCGATCCTTCATCTCCACCGTGAGTTCCGGAAGGCCCTTGCCTTCCAGCAGAAGCGGCCCGTCCCGATCGATGGAATCCAGGACGCTCGCGGCGAACGACGCGAGGTGCACGCTCGCGCCCGTGGACGCCTCCGTCATCGCTTCCGCCACATCGGGAAGGGATAGGCGCGTGCCCTCCGCGATCTTGTCCGTGCCGTGGAAGACCTCGGCACCCTCGATCCGCACCCGATCGCCGTCGCGGACGCTGAGCACGTCCGATCCGAGCGCGTCGAGGAGCGGGATGCGGGCCTCGAGGATGATCTTCGCTCCGCCCGCGGGGAAACGCCCCGAAATGGACGACGCGGCGTTCAGTATCGCGGCAGGACGGGCGGAGACGAGAGCTTCAGCCGTGCGTTGATCGAGGTCCATCTCATCGATGATGGCGATGTCGCCGCGCTTGAGGCGACGCGCCAGGTGCATGGGGCTGGTCTCGAGACGCGCAACCCCCGAGACGAATCGGGCGGAGTCTTCCCTGACCCGGCCCGTCCCAACGATCCGCTTCATGCCCTTTATCCTGCCATGCCTATCGGCCTATCGCGGAGCCTTCGATGAGTTCGAGCGCGTGGGCGCGGGCCGTCGTGGAGTCCTCCTGGCCGCTCAGAAGGCGAGCGACCTCCTGGATTCGGTCCTCTCCCGTCACCTCGCCGACGCTCGATGTCGTCACGAGACCTGTCGTGTTCTTCTGGACGACGATGTGGTGGTCGGCGAAGGCGGCGACCTGGGCGAGGTGCGTCACAACGAGCACCTGTTGCGTACGGGCGAGTTCCGCGAGGCGCCGACCGACGTCAACGGCTGCGCGCCCACCCACGCCGGCGTCCACCTCGTCGAAGACGAATGTGTGGCCCGGCGCAACCGTTCCGTGGGCGACGGAAACCTCGATCGCGAGCATGATGCGCGACAACTCGCCTCCCGACGCCGCGTCCGCGACGGGCCGAGCCGGGGCGCCGGGATGCGCGGCAAGCGTCATCTCGACGGCGTCGGCTCCATACGGGCCTGGTTCCGCTTCCGTGACGCCGACGCCGAAGGACGCCTGCGCCATCGCAAGATTCTCGAGCTCGGCGCCCACGGCGGCGGCGAGCCTCTCGCCAGCGTCCGCCCTGGTGGCGTGAAGCGTCGCGGCAAGGCGCGCGACCTCCCCCTCGAGACGCTCCACCTCCTCGCGGCGCGCCGCGAGACGCTCATCCCAGGAGTCGTGAGCAGCCACCCGCTCCGCCGCCTCCGCCGCGTAGGCGAGGATCTCTTCCACGGGGCGGCCGAGGCGGCGGCCCAACGCGGCGAGATCGCTTCTGCGCGACAGCACGGCGTCGAGGCGCTTCGGGTCGGCGTCGAGGTCGTCAAGGTACCGGGTGAGCCCGCTCGCGACATCCGCGAGGGCAAAGTTCGCGCCCTCGATGGCGGTGACGTGTTCGGCGAGGGCCGGATCGTGGTGCGCGGAGTCGGCGAGGGCCTTGCGCGCGACCTCGAGAAGGGCCGCCACCGTTCCCTCCTCGTCGCCCGCGAGGATCTCCCGGGCCGTGGCAGCACCCAGGCGCACCTGTTCGGCGTTCTGCAGTATCTCCGCCTCTGCGGCGAGCGCCGTCTCCTCTCCGGCCTGCGGGTTAACTGCCGCGATCGCATCCAGGTCGTCGCGGAGGTGCCGCACGGCGGTGCGCTCGGCATCCGCGCCGCGCTGCATCTGCTCGAGCTCCTCGCGCGTCTGGCCGAGCGCCGCCCACGTCGCCCTGTATTCGGCCAGGACGGCAAGGTGGTCCTCGCCCGCGAATTGATCGAGGGTGTCGCGCTGCTTGGCCGCGGACCTCAGGCGCACCTGGTCCGCCTGTCCGTGCACGGTCACCCATTCCTCCGCGCACTCCGCGAGAATGCCCTGCGGGACCTGCCGTCCACCCACGACCGTCCGGCTTCGTGCCGTCGTCCCCAGGGAGCGCGCCACGGTGATGGTGCCGTCGTCGTTCCGCACCGCGCCTGCATCATCGAGCAGCGCCGCGGCGTCCGTTCCCTCGGCCACGTCAATAACCGCCTCAGCTACAGCGGACTCGGCGCCCCCTCGGACGATCGCGGTGGGAGCCTTGCCCCCCGTCACAAGCGCGAGGCCCGTCAGCACCATGGTCTTGCCTGCGCCCGTCTCGCCTGTCACGACCGTCAGGCCGGGCCCCAGCGTCAGCCGGGCGGACTCGATGACGCCAAGATTCTCGATCGAGAGTTCGTGGAGCACGCCTAGTCCTCCGCCAACTCAGCGTCCAGGTCGCGCCGCCACCCCTTCGTCGGCAGCGAGAACTTGGTGGTCAGCCGGTGCGTGAACGTCTCGTCGCTCAGCCGGGCAAGCTTGACGGTGTGCGGAGAGCGGCGGAACTCCGCTCGACTTCCCAGCGGCATATCGATGATGCGCGCGCCGTCGCACACGACCGTTCCCGTGGTGGACGACGTCGGGGCGACGAGGACGCCGAAGGTCGAGTCGGGGCCGACGACGAGGGGTCGAGAGAAGAGCGCGTGGGCGGCGAGTGGGACGAAGAGGAGCGCGTCGACGTTCGGCCAAATGACGGGGCCGCCTGCCGAGAACGCGTGACCGGTGGAACCCGTCGCGGTCGAGATCACCACGCCGTCGCACCCGAACGCGCTGAGGGGGCTTCCGTCGACCTCCACCTCGACCTCGAGCGTGCGGTGCGGTATCGCGCGCTCGACGGCCGCCTCGTTGAGCGCCCAACCGTCCTCCGTCGAACCGTCCGGCCGCGTGACCGTGAGCTCGATGGTTCGCCGTTCCTCAACGGTGTACGTCCGACCGGCCAGAGCCTCTGCCGCGACCTTGACGTCGTCGCGTTCGGCCTCCGCGAGGAATCCGACGCGTCCAAGGTTCACCCCGAGCAACGGGATGTCCAGGCCGCGGACCAGCTGGACGGCGTGAAGCATCGTCCCGTCGCCGCCGAGCACGAGCACGGCCTCGACGTCGTCACTCACGCCGGGCTCGAACTCGGTCACCGGTTCGGTATCGAGCGAGCGAAGCGTGTCGAGCGCGATGTCCATCGCGCCCCGCATGGTGCGTCGACTGGGATGAGCGATGACGAGGATGCGGCGGGTCATGCGCTTCCTTCCACCTCACGATTGATGGCGCGCGCGAGATCCTCGGCGCCAAGCGGCTGAATGCCAGTCCCAGCCTGCCACGTTCGACGGCCCCACACGAAGAATTCCACCGTCCCACGCGGGCCGGACATCACGCTGCGCGAAACGTCGGCTATCCCCAGGCCCGATTCCTCCATCGCCGAGGCGACGGACGCGACCGCCCCGACCATGGCGTCGGCGTCTCTGACCACTCCCCCGCGCCCGAGGCGCCCCGCCCCGACCTCGAACTGCGGCTTGACCATGAGGATCATGTCTCCGGACAAGGCCAGCCACCGCGCGAGCGGCGCGACCACGTGACGAAGCGAGATGAAGGACAGGTCGCCGACGACGACGTCGACCTCGCCTCCCCGCGGAGGCGGATCGAGGTAACGGATGTTCACGCCCTCCCGGGACGTGACCCTGGGGTCACTCGCCAACACAGGAGCGAGTTGGTCGTGGCCGACGTCGATGGCGAGCACGCTCGCGGCGCCGCGTTCGAGGAGGACCTGAGTGAATCCTCCGGTCGAGGCGCCAGCATCGAGGCACGATCGGCCGACGACCGCGAGTCCTCGCTGCTCGAAAGCGTCGAGGGCACCCGCCAGTTTGTACGCGCCGCGGGACACGTACGCGTCGGCTCCGACGACGTCGATCGACGCGTCATCCGAGACGTCAAGGGAGGATCGGCGCGACTCGCGTCCGTCGACGCGCACGTGACCGTCGGCGATGAGCGATTGGGCGTGTGTACGTGAGCGCGCTAAGCCTCGCGCCGCGAGGGCGCGATCGAGCCGCACCGAAACGCTAAGAGTCTTCGCGGAGACGGTCGCCGAGCGCCTCCTGAACCTTGTCGAAGAAGTCGGCCTGCTCCGCAGGGTCGTCCGGAAGCTCCGTGACGGCCTTGAGCGCCTCTTCGACCTCCGGCGGATACGAGACCTCGCCCAGTGCGTCGCGAGTTTTGTCGATGTCTCCCATGTCGTTCACCATATCCCGTCGGTAGCGTCGGCCTCAATGTGAATCGTCTCACCCCGGTCTGTTGCGGTCCACGCCGCCGCGCACCCGGCCCGCAAGCGGTTCGCGCCGCGATCGCCCGCAAACTCCAACCGGCCGTCCGTCACGCGCGCAGACGACCCTGCCACGTGCCACCAGCCATCTCGGATCTCGGGGGCGGCGTGTGCGGCGGTCAGCGCCTCGAGAGTCTCGCCGATGAACGACGGACGCTCCGACGGGGCGGCGTTGAGGGCGTCGACGGCGGTGCTGACTCCCGTCAGGACGAGAAGGCCGGGATAGCCAGCGGCGCGCGCGCCTCCAAGATCGGTATCGAGGCGGTCTCCCACGACGAGCGGTCGAGACGCGCCGACGCGGGCAGCGGCGTGCTGATACATCGAGGGCTCGGGCTTACCCGCGCTTACCGGTTCGACGCCGGACGCCGTCGCGACGACGCGCACGAGAGACCCGTTTCCCGGCGCGAAGCCCCGTTCGTTCGGCAGGGTGAGGTCGAGGTTGGTCGCGAGGAAATACGCGCCAGCCCGCACCGCGTACGAGGCCTCGGCGAGCTGACGCCACCCCACGTCAGCCGACCAACCCTGAACGACTGCTGCCGCGCCGTCGTCCGCTCCCTCGACGATCGCGAGCCCCGCCTTTTCGACCGCGTCGCGAAGACCGGCGCCGCCGACGACGAGCACCTTGGTGCCCGGCTCGAATTTCTCCGCGAGGATCTCGGCGGCAGCCTGGGCTGAGGTGAAGACCTCGTTCTCGACGGCGGGGATCCCCACGTCCGTCAGATGGCGCGCGACGTCGCCCGCGAGGCGGCTGGCGTTGTTCGTGACGTACACGATGCGCATGCCCGCGTCACGGGCAGCCGCGAGTGGGGCCGGGGCCGTCGGAATGACATCGGGGCCGCGGTAGGTGACCCCGTCGAGATCGACGAGCGCGGCGTCAAACGCTTCGCACAGAGGGGCATCGCTGCCGAGCAGAGCCGTCACTGGTCCTCCGATTCGGGGGTGTCGTGTGTATCTGTATCGTCGCCGTCTTCCTCGATGTCGCCGTCTTCCTCGATGTCGTAGACGAGGATGTCGTCGTCGTCCTCGCCCCACGACGGGAGGGCGCGTTCAATCGCGTCGGCTTCGTCGTCTCGGCCAAGGGCGCGAAGGACATCGAGGCGCGCCTCGGCGACGCGCGCCTCAGTCTCGGGCGTGTCCGGGCGAATGCCGTCGAGAACCTGGAGCGAGGCCTCCGGATCCCCCATGTCGAGTCGCGCTCCCGCGACCACGATCTGCATCTCGGCGAGCGGGGTGCCCGCGAGGGACGCCGCTTCGGGCGACTTCGCCAACGCGATGGCACGCTCGGGGCGGCCAAGACCGCGTTCGCAGTCGGCCTCAACCGCGAGGTGATCCGTCGATCCAGAGAGACGACGCACGGTGCGAAGCTCGCGCAGGGCTTCCGCATATCGGGCCGTGGAGTACGCGGCGAGCGCGGCGGCTTCGCGGACGACATCGACGCGCCCGGCGCGGGCCACCGCGACCTGGGCGTGCCGGTAGGCCAGTTCTGGGTCCTCGTCGAGGAACATCGCCACGGCAACGAGGTGCCTGCCGACGTCCTCGGCGTTCATCTTGCTCAGCGTGCGCAGGCGCGAACGTACGGACTGATCAAGCTGCGAGAACTCGACGCCCTCGGGGAGGGGAACGTCCTCGACGCGAGGACGGTCGCGGTCGTCGCGGTCCGCGCGCAGGTGGCGCGGCGGACGGTCAGGGGACGACGAACGGGCCGGGCGGCCATCAGACGACGGCGGACGACCCGACGACGAACGGGCCGGGCGGCCATCAGACGACGGCGGAGGGCGCCCATCAGACACGTCGGCGACCCGACGAGGAGGAACCCTGGGGGCGGCCTCCCGAACGCGGACGCGAGCGATCGCCGCGGCCTTCCGCGCCTGCCCTATCGGCTGCCATGACTCTCCTTGTGCGACCATTGTCGATCGCTCTCGACACGATAAACCGCTGTGGACACAAACGCCGATAGCCGCCCCGAAGGGCGGCTATCGC
>CAVYHY010000001.1:0-19932 GCA_963768475.1 uncultured Actinomycetota bacterium | reverse complement strand
GAAGGTCGCCTCCTCCATCGCGCTGTCACCACCGCCGACGACCACGACGTCCTGGTCGCGGAAGAAGAAGCCGTCGCAGGTCGCGCACCACGAGACGCCCTTGCCGGACAGGCGCTTCTCGTCCTCGATGCCGATCTCCCGGTAGGCGGAGCCCATCGACAGAATCACCGCGGGTGCCTCGTAGGTTTTCCCCATCCCCGTCGTGACGGTCTTGACCGGGCCGTCGAGCGACAGCTCCGTGGCGTCGTCGAAGAGAACCTCCGCGCCGAAGCGTTCGGCCTGCGCCTGAAGCGTCTCCATGAGCTCGGGGCCCTGAACGCCCTCCACGAAGCCGGGAAAGTTCTCGACCTCCGTGGTGTTCATGAGCGCTCCGCCTGCCGTCACGGACCCCGCGACGACGAGCGGCGCCAGCCCGGCGCGCGCAGCGTAGATGGCCGCGGTGTACCCGGCGGGGCCGGACCCGACGATGATGAGGTTCCTGGTCTCGCTCACGTGGGGCTCCTCGTGCTCGCAATATTCGCGACGCCAGCTGCGTCGCACACGTCCATAACAGATGCTAGTGCGGTTCTGTTCCCCGCCAGGGCGGCGCTACGGCGCGGAGGGAGACGGCGACGGCTCGGGGTTGAACGTGAACGACGGGTACGCCTGCGGCGGTGGGTTGTTGAGGTCGAACGTCGGGACGAAGGGCTCCTGAAACTTGCCATACGCCACAAAGGCGAGCGCCGCGACGAGAACGAGCAGCGCGACGAACGTCCACCGCGCTCCGTTGAGTCGGGGTCCGGCCGTAGCGCGGGTGTGGGCCCGCTCGAGCGCTTTGGTGATCCCTTCCGAATGAGGGAAACGTCGGTGCAGAAAATCAAAGAACGCCTCGGCGAGCGTCGGGATGTCGCCAATCTCGCGCTCCTCCATGAGGCGCTCGAGTTCCCACTGGTCGACCTCTTCGCCCTCTGCGGTAACCGCGCCCTCGACGCTCGGCTCCGGCTCCGGCTCCGGCTCGGGCTCAGGCTCCAGCGTCCAGGGGAAGGACAGGAGTTGTCTGCGGAGTCCGGCGAGCGTGGCGTCCCCTGCCGCCCCGAGCGCGTCGACGACGCCTTGGACCGTATCCGGGGCGGACTCGCCGAGCGCCTGGCGGACCAGGTGGAGTTCGCTGGACTCGAGGTCCTCCGGAAGGTCGATCCGCTCGAGATCCTCCTCCGTCGCGGGAACGGGAAGTCCGGTGACGGCCCGCGCGAAGACCGAGGCAAGTTCGGCGGCGTCCGCGGCCGAGCGCTCCGACGACGAGCGCGCGGTTGGGGCGAACGCATGCGCGACGCCCGCGCCGGAAAGTACCACCCGCCCGCGCGACGTGATGCCGATAGCCGTGTCGTCGAGGATCCCGTGACTCAAGCCCCTGGCTCGAGGCGACCTTGAGGGCCGCGGCGGCCTCGAGAACGAGGAGGCGCGCCAGGGGAACGGGAAGCACGCGCGAGGCAAGAGCGTCGGCTGCCGTGAAGTCGGAGGGAAGGGCGATCGCAACGTAGGCGCGGCGTTCGGCGGAAGCCTCCTTGCCGTCGTCCGTCGCGTCGTCGTGACGAGGAATCTCGGCGATGCCGATGTCGACGATGCGCGCGAGGCGAGGATCGCGGACGGACCGTACGCGCGTCAGGGCTGCGACGACGTCGTCTGGATCGCGCTCGGTCGACACGAGGACGACCACGGGCGTGTCGAGGCGGCGGTCGTGGGCGATCCACGAATCTGCGCCGGGCACGAGCCAGGAACCGGGTGCGTGAAGCGCGAACCGGTGGGTGATCGTCAGGCCCGACAGCACGCGTTTTTCCCCTTACGAACCCTCAGTGTTGTTGTGCGTTATCGTACGCGGAACCCAAGTCTACGGAGTGGTCCGGCGACCACGCTCCGCCACTCGTCCACATGGAACACGACGAGACCCACGGCGTAGACGACGGCCATCGCGCCGCCGATGACGAGGCACCACCCTGCAGACGCCGCAACCTCAAGGGCGCGCGAGAGGTGGCGAGGATCGGGAATCACCCGCAGCAGCAGCCACCCGGCCCCGGCCGCGGGCAGGACGGCCGCGATGGCCTTGAGATGGGTCGTAAGTACGCGACGGCCTTCCAAGCCGTTCAGTCGTTTCCGGAGGCCCACCATGCGGAGGGCGGTCGACACGGCGTACGACAGCGCCATGCCCGCGCCCGCCGCCACGACCCACCAGTGGACGTCGAGCACGGCTTGCCCGATGAGGACCACCGCGATGAGCGTCGCGGTCATCGGAATCTGTATCCAGAACAGCGAGCGGGCGTCCTCGAGCGCGAGGTAGGCCTGCTTGACGAGGATCATCGCGCCGAGCGGGGCGAGTCCGAACGCGAGCGCCACCACCACGTGCGCGACGGACGTGACCACGACGTCGGCCGTCTTGGGCAGCGCCACGCGCACCGCGAGGGGGGCGAGCAGAACGAGCGTCGCGGTCGCGAAGATGGTGAAGACGCCGATGGTCCGAAGGCCGCGCGAGAGTTCGGCCCGAAGTCCAGCGATGTCGCCCGCGGCGGCGAGGCGCGACATGCCCGTGAAGAGCGCGGTGACGATGGACACCGTGATCAGGGAGTGCGGCAGGAGGTAGAGCATCAACGCGTTCGTGAGGGCGGCGTTCGACGCGACGTCGGGCGCCCCGCCCCCGACCTTGAGCGCCGCGCTCGCGACGCGTGTCACCATCGCGATTCCGACCTGCTCGAGCGCGACCGCGGCGAGCGCCCAGCCCGCGACGCGCTTGATGCCGGCGAGCTCGCCTTTCGGTCCGTGCCAACGCCAGCGCCAGCGGTACCCGCTTCGCGCGAGCGGCACGATCAGCACCAGCGCCTGCACGGCAATTCCGAGCGTCGCGACCCCAGCCAGCAGGGCGATCTTGCCGGGGCTCCACGAGTCCACCAAGCCGACGGCGTTCTCGCCTCCCGCGGGGATGGCGTACGAGCCGAAGAGGGCGATGAACGCGATGAGGCCGGCGATGGCGACGAGGTTGTTCGCCGCGGGCGCCCACATGAAAGGGCCGAAGCGCGACCGAGCGTTGAGGATCTGGCCGAACAGCGTGTACACGCCGTAGAAGAACAACTGCGGAATGGTCCAGAGGGCGAACGCGACCGTCAAGGCCTTGAGCTCCGGGGTGTACCGCGACGTGTACGCCGCAATGAAGAGCGGGGCTGCGGCCGTCAGGACGGCCGTGACCGCGAGCATGGCAGTTATGCCGAGGGTCACGATGCGATCGACGGTGTGCTTGCCGTCCTTCCGCGCCATCGCGCGGACCACCTGAGGCACAAGCACGGCGTTGAGAACGCCCGTCGCGAGCAGGGTGAGGAGGACCCCTGGGAGTTTGTTCGCGACGTCGAAGGCGCTCGCGGCTCCCGCGTTGACGCCGATCGCGGCGGCGAGCAGGGCGTTTCGGACGAGCCCGAGCGTGCGTGAGGTGGCCGTCCCTGCCGCCATGATGGCGGTACTGCGACGCAGCGATGTCGTGGGCGTGGTGTCGTCGATCGTCACGTCAGTCCTCGCCGTCGAACGGGAGGGGTTCCGCTCCGGGGATTCCGCGCGTGCCCTTGCGCCCGCGGCGAACCGTTCGCCAGATCCCGCCGATCAGCAGCAGGACTGCGGCGGCGCCAACCCCGACCGTGAAGGCGGTTCCCCAGTCGGCGCGCACCCTCAGGTGCATGACGGTGTCGCCCGTGAGCCGGTGACCCTCGCCGTCCGTGAGGTGGACCGTTGCGGTGACGTTGGCGCTCGAGATCGCCTCGACAGGGATGGGTACCTGCGCCGACGCTCCGGGAGCGAGGGTGACCGTCGGCCTTCCCTTCACCACGAGGTTGTTGGAGCGCGTGCTGAACACCACCGTGACCGTCACTTCCGCGTCAAGGTTGTTGGTCACGGTGATGGGCACGTTGCCGGATGTCGAGATGAGGTTGAGCGAGCTACCGCTGGGAAGACTCACCTGGTCGAGCACGTCTTGCGCGCCCGCGAGCGCGCGATCGATCGCGGCGGCGCGGGCGGTGGTGTCGGTGCGATTCTCGTACGAAAGCGCGGCGAAGATCGCGGCCGATGGCCCGGAGAAGATGGACGACGGATCGGAACTCGCGGCGGCGAGGTAGCCCAGGTCGCGTAGCCGCGTCGAGGCGGTGCCGACCACGCTCGTCGGAATATCGGCGATTCCGGTTACCGTCTCGGGAACCGTGGTGGCGACCGGCTCGCCGCGGTCGAGAACGGAGGAGAGGCTGACGAAGCGGATCCACGGGAGCGCGCCCAACGTGTCGAGAGCCGACGAGCGATGCGTGTCGGACTCCAGCATCCACGACGTACCGGGGGATACGACGACGGTGCGCCCATCGGTGTTCGAGGCGGCGAGCAAGGCGGACTCCGCAACGACGCCCGCGGGCCGAAGGGCCGACGCGGTACGGGTGCCAGCGAGCGCGACGCTTAGCCCGGGGTCTGGCGAGATGATGACCGGTCCCCCCGTGGTCGCTCGGACAAGAGGCGGAGCGGGTCCGTCGTCGGCGTCGTCGACGACGGGGGCCGTCGATCCGGAGCCGGGCTGCACGAGGACGGCCGCCGCGTCGTGCGCCTGCGCGGCCGCGAGGGTCTCCTGGTCAAGCGACGGGACCACGGCCATCCACGGGCGACCGTTGCTCGGGCCGTCGACCGCAGCGCTGGCGGCGAGGGCGGTCTCGAGGATGGCGGAGTCACCCGCGCGGGAGAGCGAGGCGATGTCGACGTGGCCTGCGGGTAGCGTGAAGACTCCGCTCGATGGCGTCGCGATCGTCGCGTCGGGGGCCTTCTGGAGCGCCGTGGGGTCGACGAGTACCGCGATTCTCGAATCGTGGGCTGCGGAGAGGATCGCGGCCACGCGCTCAGGCGACCCTGCGGCCGTTGCGACAACCGCTACGGGCGTCACGGGCGGGTCCGAACTCAGGTAGGTAGCGAAGGTCCGGTATTCCTTGACCGTCTCGTCGGCGAGGACGACGCTGATGACGACGCCGTAGACGGCCCAGGGATCGGAGCCGAGCGCCAGAGCGTTGGTATCGGCAATGGCGGTGGTGGCGACGTTAGTGCTGGCGGGCAGGACCCCGTCTCCAAGGACCAACCGGCGCGCCACCTCGTGCGTGTCGAGCGACGACTCTCCTGATTGCCAGGTCGCTAGTTGCGCACGCTCGGTGATCGGCGCGTCGGTGAGGCTCAGCGTGACCGCCAGGTCGTTCGCCGCGACGAGCGCGCTGTTCTCGAGCGCGACGGACGCGAATAGACCGGAACCCGGCTCCAGCACGGGGGGGCCGTAGCTCGTGATGTCGACCCGAATATCGCCGACCGAAGCCGTGGTGTTGTCCGCTGCGGTCGCAGCGCCGGCGGTTCCGAGCAACGACACCGCGACGACACCGGCCGCGGCGAATAGTCGCGCGGCGGATCTGGCGAGGGCGTCGCGCGTCATTCTTCGGACTCAAGAGAGAGAAGGTCGACCGCGATCTCGGCCATGTGCCGCTCGTTCGGATACGACAGGCGGGAGGGGAGGTCACGGAGCGGCACCCACTCGGCGACCTCGGCCTCGTGATCGGGATCGTTGTCGGTGGTGATCTCGTCGCTGTCTGTTTCGAGCAGATAGTGGTGAACGACCTTGTGGATGCGGCGGCGGTCGCCCGTGAACCAGTAGTCGATCACGCCGAGGCTGAGGATGATCTCGGCGGTGACGCCCGCCTCCTCGGCAACCTCGCGAATCGCGGCCTCCTCGGGCGTTTCGCCTTCCTCGACGTGGCCCTTGGGCAGGCACCACTCCAGCTTGCCGTTGCGGTTGCGCCTGCCGATCGTGGCGGCGCGGGCCGCGCCGTCCTCGACGTAGATCGCAATCCCGCCCGCGGACGTCTCGTTGGATACGGGAAGGAGGCGGCTCTTGCCGCGAAGCGCGGCGCGTACGGGCACCACGACCTCGGGTGCAGGCGGCCTTGGCTTCGCTCGCGGATCGGACTGCCTCGACGAAGCCATGACTCACTCTAACCAGCGGGGCGCGCCGGGCAGAACCGTGACCCGCGCTCTGCAATGCTTGGTTGTTGTGACCACCGACTTCCCCTCCCTCGACGTCTTACGGACGCGCGCCACCGGTTTGTGGGCCGCGCTTCCTACCGACGTCACAGACCTCGCCGCGATCTTCGACGCTCGCGGGTACGAGATCGCCCTGGTGGGGGGTCCCATCCGCGACGCGTTCCTCGGGCGATCGAGCGCGGACCTTGACTTCGCCACGTCGGCGACGCCGGATCAGACGGAAGCGGCGGTTCGCGCGTGGGGCGGCACAACCTGGGACGTAGGGCGCGAATTCGGCACCATCGCCGGGCGCAAGGGCGACACGATCGTCGAGGTGACGACGTACCGCGCCGACGTATACGAGGAAGGATCGCGCAAGCCTGCGGTCGCGTTCGGCGACAGTCTTGAGGGCGACTTGGCGCGGCGAGACTTCACGATGAACGCGATGGCCGTGCGCCTGCCATCCCTGGAGCTCGTGGATCCGTTCGGGGGTCTCGACGACCTGTCGCAGGGCCTGTTGCGTACCCCCATCGAGCCGGACATCTCGTTCTCGGACGACCCTCTTCGGATGATGCGGGCCGCCCGATTCGCGTCGCAGATTGGCGCGGCCGTTGAGGCGACGACGTTGGGCGCGATCGAACGGATGGCGGAACGCATCGGCATCGTCTCCGCGGAGCGCGTGCGGGACGAGCTCGTCAAACTCATGCTCGGCGAGAGCCCCCGGCGAGGTATCGAGATCCTCGTGGACTGCGGGCTCGCGGATCAGGTGCTCCCCGAGATTCCCGCGCTGCGCCTCGAGGTGGACGAGCACCACCACCACAAGGACGTCTACCAACACACGCTCACGGTCATCGATCAGGCCATCGACCTCGAGACGGGGCCAGACGGCCCCGTGCCCGGACCGGACCTCGTGCTCCGACTTGCGGCCCTCTTCCACGACATCGGCAAGCCAGCGACGCGCCGCTTCGAGCCCGGTGGCGTGGTGAGTTTTCACCACCACGAGATCGTCGGCGCCAAGATGACCGCTCGACGGATGAAGGCTTTGCGGTTCGACAAGGCGACGATCCGGGCGGTCGCGCGACTGGTTGAGCTTCACCTGCGTTTCCACGGGTACGGCGAGGCGAAGTGGACGGATTCCGCCGTGCGCCGTTACGTCACGGACGCGGGCGAGCAGCTCGAGCGGCTCCATCGCGTCACGCGCGCCGACTGCACGACCCGCAACCAACGCAAGGCCGAGCGCCTGTCCTTCGCGTACGACGACCTCGAGCACCGCATCGCGGAGCTGCGCGAGAAGGAGGAGTTGCGGTCGATCCGGCCCGACCTCGACGGCGAGGAGATCATGGCGATTCTTGGGATCCCGCCGGGCCGCGACGTCGGCGCAGCCTACGCGTTCCTGCTGGAGGCGCGCATGGAGAATGGTCCGCTCGGCGAGGACGAAGCGCGGGCGATGCTGCTCGAGTGGTGGAAGGCGCGGACGACGTCCTAGACGCTGAGCGGCCGCGGTTCCTTCGGCGCGAGCGCGTACAACGCCGCGAGCGCGAGGTACACGACGACGAGCGCACCCATGACTACCTGCGAGTATCCGGTCTCGGGAAGCAGAAGCGCCGCGAGACCAGCCGACGAGATGAAGGCGACGTTGTACGCCATGTCGTACAGCGAGAAGGCGCGGCCGCGGACCTGGTCCTCGGTGTCGCGTTGGACGATCGTGTCGACGGCGATCTTGCCGCCCTGGACCGCGAAGCTCACGATGACGGCGGCGCCGAACAGGGCCCATCGCTCCGACGAGATCGCCAGCAAGACCTGCCCGACGGCGCCGGCGACGAGGCAGGACACGATCCAGCGATGACGCGAGATGTGGTCACCCAGCGCGGGCGTCAGGACGGCGGCGAGACCGAAGCCGATCCCCGCGAAGATGAGGACGACGCCGAACTCGCTCAGCCCGTCGTCACCAGCTTCGGTAGCAAGCAGGTTCCGGGAGATCAGGATCGCGGAGACGAACACCATCCCGTAGAGCAGGCGCTGCGCCGCCATGACGACGAGCGCCTGTCCCGGCGTGACGCGACGCGCAAGGTAGCGGGCGCCGTCCCGTAGGCCGCGCACAAGGTCCGCGAACTCCTCGCGCATGTGCGAGGCGTCCAGGGGCTCGACCGGGCCGAGCTCGCGACGCCGAATCGTCGTCGTCGCCCACGACGCCGCGCCAAACACGAGTCCGGACAAAATGAGCGCCGCCATCGGCCGCTGGCTTTCCGTGATGCCAGGCACGAGGAAGGCCACGACGAATCCGACGCCTCCGCCTAGCGCCGCGGCAAGGGTGCCGAGCGTCGGGAGAATCGCGTTGGCGGTCAGAAGGTCGTGAGGCTCGACGACCCGCGGGATCGCGGCCGTCATCGCGGCAAGCAGGAAACGGTTGAGCGACAAGGTGACGACGGCGGCGAGGTACAGGACCCAATCGGGGCCGTGGGTCGCCATGAGCGCCCAGAGCACTCCGGCGAGACCGAGGCGGATGAGGTTGCTCCACAGCAGGATGCGCTGGCGTTGCCACCGGTCGATGAGCGGCCCCACGAAGGGTCCGATCAGCGTGAACGGACCGAACATGACGAGGAACCCGAGCGCGATGCCCCCAGCGGTGGACTGCTTCTCGGGGCTGAAGAACAGGAGCGACGCGAGCCCGGCCTGGAACATTCCGTCGCCCGCCTGCGAGATGAGGCGAACGGCGGCAAGGCGGCGGAATCCCGAGCCACGCAACAGGTGGCGGAGGTCCGCGGCGGCCGACATGGGACCAGGCTACGGCCCTGCGCGTGGGGCGCCGACGCCCTAGGCTAGCGGGAGCGACGATGGACGCCGCAGAACGGGGTGGACGCCGTGACCATGGGCGAGGCATTCAAGACGTGCATGCACAAGTACGTGGACTTCAACGGCCGCGCGCGGCGCTCCGAGTTCTGGTGGTTCTACCTCGCGATGGAGCTCATCCTTCTTCCGTTTGCTGTGGTGTTCGCGATCGGAATGATGGTGTCGTTCTTCGACCTTGCCTACACGATGGATCATCATGGCCGCGTGGATTACGGCGACATCAACTGGGTTCCGGCGGTCGGAACCTACGCCTTGCTCATCCTTGTGTCGCTCGTGTTCCTGCTTCCGTACTACGCGGCGAGCGTGAGGCGCCTGCACGACATGGGCCAGTCCGGGCTGTGGATGCTTCTTGCGTTTGTGGGTTTCAGCATCGTGCCGCTCGTCATGTGCATCATGGACACCCAGCCCGGCCCGAACCAGTGGGGTCCCGACCCGAAGGCGAACGAGCGCTTCGCCGCAGGGGCCTCGCCCGCCGCCCCGATGCCGCCTGCCGCCCCGATGCCGCCGACCCTCTAGGCCGAGCCGATGAGTGACGTCGCCGCGATGGCCGCGGCTACCCCTGCCACGCGGGACCGCTACGTCGATTTTCTGCGCGTCGCCTCGCTCGGCGGCGTCATCCTTGGGCACTTCCTCATGGCGGTGGTGGACGATCGGCCTGCGGCGACGGGCGGGGATTCGTTCTTCTTCACGAACATGCTGGCGCTCGCGCCGTGGACGCGCCCTGCCACGTGGATCCTTCAGGTGATGCCGATCTTCTTCGTGGTGGGCGGGTTCGCGCACGCGACGTCGTGGCGGAGCCTCGCGCGCCGGGGCGGCGGGTACGCGGACTTCGCTCGCGCACGCATCGCGCGACTCGTGTGGCCCGCGCTTGTCTTCGTCGCGGTCGGCATGGTGGTGGGGATCGTCGTCGAGGCGATCCTGGGCACGGGAACCAAGTATTCGGCCGTCATCCAGATCCTCGGTCAGTTGCTGTGGTTCATCGGGATCTACCTGATCGCGGCGGGGCTGGCGCCAGCGATGCTCCGGCTGCACGACCGCTTCGGGGCGTGGGCGCTCGCGGGCCTCGTGGCGTCCGTCGCGCTCGTGGACTGGCTACGTCTCGCCCAGGGCGTCGACGGCGTGAAGTGGCTGAACTTCGCTCTCGTCTGGCTGACGCTTCATCAGCTGGGCTTCTTCTACGCCGACGGCGTCGCCGACCGCGTCGGAGCCAGGCGCCTTGGCCTCACCCTCGTCGGCGTGGGAGGCGGCGCGGCGGCGCTGCTGATGTGGCTCGGCCCGTATGGGACCGCGATGGTGTCGTACGACGGCGAGAAGTTGTCAAACCTTGCGCCGCCGACAGTGGTGCTGCTCGCCTTCGGGGTGGCGCAGGCTGGGGTGCTGCTGATGCTGCGCGCGCCCGTGCGGCGCTGGCTCGAGCGGCCGCGCGTGTGGGGCGCGGTGATCGCGGGCGGCGCGGTTGCGATGACGGCGTTCCTCTGGCACTTCTCCGCGCTCATCGCCATGTACGTCGCCTGGCACTTGGCATTTTCGCCGATGCCCGAGCCGACGACGGCAACGTGGTGGCTCGTGCGCATCCCCCAGCTTGTGGTGTTCCTCGCGCTGGTGGCGGGGCTTGTCGCGGTGTTCCGGCGTTTCGATCGGCCGCCCCGGCGCGAGGAGGTGGTCGGCCCGTCGGTGTGGCGGACCGTGCTCGCCGCGCTCGGTGTGGCGTGCGCGATCGTCGGGATGCTCGGGTACGCGGTGGTTGGGTTCCGCGGCATTCTCACGCTCTACGTGGTGAAGATCGCGGGGGTGCCGATGACGGCCGCCGTGTCCTTCGCGCTCGTGATCGCCTCCGCGGCGCTCACCTCCGCGGCCGTGCGCCGGCGCGCGTGACGCCTATTTCCAGCGGGGCAGATCCGCGATGTTCTCCGTGAGCTTGCGGGCCGCGAGCGGGGGAACGCCCTGGGCGACGATCGCGGCGATGGCGTTCTCTCGCACCGTCTCGATGGGTCCCTCCGGAAGCGTGAACTTCCCCTTGGCGTAGCACGTCGAGCAGTAGGTCTCGCTGGGTTCGCCGCCAGCTTCGGAGCCTCGGGTGTCGTCGTTCAGCGGCACTCCGCAACTCTCACACCGGGCCATGCCGCCTCCTTGAGCCACTTCCGATGGTACGCGAGGGGCTACCGTCGCGCCCTGTGACCTTCTGCACACGGATCATCGTCACTACTCCGCACCGAGCGGCAACCTCGCGATTGAGGTCAACCCTTGCGTCGTCTTGGCGCCAGGAATGTCGTTGGCGGGGGGAAAGAGCAAGGTGTAGGAACCGTCGTCAAAGTCGCGCGCGACGAGTCGCACGCCGTCCAGGTCGTCGCCCATGGTGCTACAGGGCTCGCCAATCAGGAAGAGGGTGTTCCCCTCTTTCCCCATGGTCTGGAATCCGATGTCCGGGGGATTGAGTTCGCTGACGACGGCGAGGCTGGCGAACTCGCCGTCGACGACGTATTGAGGATCTCCGCAAACCGTGACGGCGTCTTCCCGGTACGAGAAGTCGTAGATGAACGTGCCGTCGATGGCGGTGCCGAAGGGCCAAGCCGCCGTCACCGCAGAATCGCCCGACGCGAGAGGGTCGGACCGCACGCCCGTCGTCGCGTCGCGCGCGGCAACGTCGAACGTGTCGTACGTCTTTCCGGTGAAGCAGAGCGAGACGAGAGATTGGTCGTCGAGCCAGCTGCCATCCGCGCACACGGTAGATATGTCGTAGGGGAACGTCGCGACCTCGCCGGACGCGATGGTGACGACGTTGGTGTCGCCTCCGTCGAAGCTCCCGGCCGCGACGCGAGTCCGGTCCGGACTGAGGGAGAAGTTCGCGGGGTATCGCACGATGTCGAACTCCAGCAGCACCTGGGCCGTTCCGTCTCCGTTGTCCGCGACGACCTGTTGAGGATCGTAAGACGACGCTATTCCCGGCTGCTCGGAGGAGCGAAGCCAGATTCGCCTGCCGTCCGCGGCCGTTCCTAGAAAGTTGAGGAAGTAGGCGTCGACGGCGCCAAGATCGGCGACGCTCGTCTTGCCCGTAGCGAGATCGACCCAGACGTATAGCGGCGGAATCGGGTCGTCGTCGAACAGGGTGTGCCCGTACTCCCATTCGCCCATGAGCACCCTGTTTGCCGCAGCATCCCAGTAGTTGATGCGCCAATGGACGTTCCGGGAGAGTTCGAGAACCTGGTACAGGTCGCCGGCGGGGCTCGCGAGGTACAGGACGTTCGGCCCCGTAGCGGGGAAGACCCCGTCGTCCGTCGTGACGTCGCTTTGAACGGTGTACACGCCGAGCAACCAGTCGGGCGCGACGGTGTCGAGTAACCCCGCAGGAAGAGGCATCGCTGCGGGTAGCCGCGGGTCGTCCGTGACCTGTCCCGGAGCGACGGGCTCGGCTTCCGGGGGAAGCGCGGCGAAGGGGGCCGTGGGCGTAGCGCTCGGGCTTGCCGCGATCGGATCGTCGGAGGGTTGGGTCGCCTGGGTGAACCCGTAGGCGAGGCCCGCGATCCCGGCCACCACGAGGCCGATCACCATGGCAATCAGCGGCGCGCGCGACGACGTGTTCACGGTGGACGGCGGGCCGTATGCGCTGCCCGTTCCCATCATGGGGGGCGTTGACGGCGGCGGCGTCGGCGAACCGAAGAACGGCGGCTTGTCGCCGCGTCCGGTATTGAGAAATGGATCCGTCACGTTCGTATCCCCCGCCTGTCGATGGAGCCACGATAGCGCTGGCGCGCGTCGCGCGCGTCGCGAAGCGACGACCATGGGGAGGTCTCCCCACGCGATTCTTTTGCGGCCGACGACGCGCGCCCCTAGGCTCGACTCGCGCGGCAGTAGGCGATGGCCGCAGTCTCGCAGAAGGGGAAGGTTGGCGCCGTGGGAGATTTGCAGACCAACGACGAGGTATTGCTTCGGGCCGTCGCGGACTTTCGGGAGCTCGCGCGCGAGGCGGGGATCGTCGATACGGTGTCGATGAGCGGTGCGGGTAATCCCGCGGTCGTCAACGCGGCGGAGCGGGCCGAGAATTGGTATCGCGGTGCGGCGGGGACCATGGCGACGCTGCTGGGGGACTTCAGCCGGCTCACGGTCGAATTGATGGACACGTTCGACTCAACGGACAAGGGTCTCAGCACTCAGGCGACGACCAATGAGTAGCGGACTCGGTTGGGGCGTCCCGAATCCCGCCCGCGGGGACGTCGGTCAGATCAACGACTTTTCGGCGATGATGACGCGGCGCGTCGAGGGCCTTGAGCATATTGCGACGGGAACGCTCCGTGCGGCTCAGGCGACCGAGGCTGACGGGTTCACCGGCGCCACAGCCGTGGCATATCGGTTCAGCGTGAGCGAGCAGACGACGCGGCGGTGTACGGCGATCAGCGACGTCGTGTTACGGCTGGCTACGGCGGCGGCGACGTACGCCGAGGACGTGGCGTCTTTCAAGCGCCAGATCGGGTATATCGACGGTAAGCACGAGGAAGCGTTGACGGCGCGTCGGGCCTGGGAGGACGCGGGCTACGACTACCAGAATCGCTACGACGGCCAGCACGCGCTGAGGCTCATCGAGGACAAAGAGGCTGACGTCCGGCGGATGTACGCGGGCCTCGTTGATCGGCGGGCTGATGCCGACGCGATGGTGATCGCGGCGCTTTCTGCGTTGAGCGACATCGATGGAAAGCCTGTCGACATTCTTGTCGCAACCGGCGAGGCGATGGCGTCGAGCGTGTCGCTGAGCGATGCGGAGGGTGCCGTCAGGGTCGCGGAGGCGATCGAGGCGACGCGTGCGCTCCAACCGGACTACGACGACGCGGAGAAGCTCGCGGAGCTCGAGGCGCTGCTGACGTCCCTGGGCGACAACCCCGACCGATGGAACGCCTACTACGACGCCGTCGGGATCGAAGAGGTCATGAATCTGGTGAACCAGATCGCGGTGGCCAACGAGTATCCCAACGACGAAACCTCGTTCGCGGTCGCTGCACAGATCGCAGGCGACCTTCGCCACGGGCTCTCCCGCGCCTCGCAAGACTGGGATCAGGCGCGCGGCGAAGAGGTGGCGCGGCAGATGATCGACAGCTCGATGTTCCGGACGGCCGCCGATGTCAGCTTCTTCTTCGGGGATCCGAACCACAATCCGATGGGCGAGTCGTTCACCGTAGCGATGGCGAATCAGATTGACGTTCTGGAACGCGAAGGAGGCGACCCTCGGTTCGGGATCGACAATGGCTACGACCACCCGATCGTTCGCTTTTCAACCACCCTCGCGAACCCCGCCGATGGTTTCACCCGCGAGATCTTTGGGGACTCGAGCGCGACGGTGTTCATGACGCTGTCGAAGTATCCCGACGCGACGGTGGAGTGGCTTCTCGAAGGAACGATTACCAATCAGGATCCGTCGCCTCGTATGCAGTACTGGTTCGGCGAACGGGATTCGATTCAGAGCGCCTATATCGGTCCGTTGAGCCTTCTCGAAGGCGCCGAGGGTGCCTCCGGCGGGATTCTCAATCTCGATCCCTCGAAGTACGACCGGCAGGCGTGGATCAATACGGCGACGATTCTGCATGACGGATTGGAATTGTTGAGCGAAGGACAGGTCACCCCGTACAGCATCGACGGACCCTGGGGAACGGCCGCCAGTACGGAGACACTGGCGCGCGTCCTTGGCCAGTACATGCCATACCTCGCCGAAGGACCCCTTACGGGAGGTTCCCTCACGAGCCCGGATTCGGTCATCTTCACGGGCGTGCTCCACGACGGAGACCCGACCGAACCCGTCGCGAATATCTCCGACGAAACCCTCGGCCGAATGATGCGCGCGATCGCCGACGACCCAACGGCGGTGAAAATCGTCAGAGACTACACGACCGCCTACCAGACCGAGGTTTTCGACCAGATGGACCTGCAACACGTGGATGTCGACCTCGGTTTGGCGCGCATCGTGAAGACGAGCGCGCTAATCGACGGCACAGTTTCTGGGCGCGCGGCGGAGATTCAACGTGACGGGGTGGAGGGCATCCACGTGGGGATCGACGTCGCCGCTACGGCTGCGTCGATTCTGCTGGAAGAGATTCCGTACGCGGGCATCGCGGCGGACGTGGCCATTTCTGGAGCCGGGGACATCTGGGCTGAATGGCGCAACTCCGATATCGAGGGCCAGCAACTCAGAGACATCTACGTCGGTTACGACACAATGGGCGACCAATTGACGGAGGTGTCGGGTAACGCGCACTGGGCGGAGGTTTCGTCCGACGGTACGGCTACGGGAGTGACCAACGACGTGATGGTCGACAAGATTCGGGCGGCCCTGAACGACTATGACGAAGAGGTCAATGTCCTTCGCGCTCAGATCTACGGATAGGGGCGGTCATGCGCACCACAACTCGGCGTATTGCGGCTCGAGTCGCGGGCATCGCGATATTCGTTCTCTTCGTGGGCGGCCTTATCGTTTGGTTGGGCCGCGACAAGTCCGTTTACCCCGGTACGGTCGACCGACCGGCGGAAATCGGGACCTCCCGGGTTGCGCTTCACGAGCGGGGTGGGGGCGAACGGTTGGTCTATATCTCCCGACTGATGGAGATACCTCTCGCTGACGGGTATTCGGGGGGACGGTGCTACGTAGCCTTCGGGTTGTATTACGACACACGCGAACTCCCGGCTGCCGAACGAACGCTCACCGTCACGTACGCCGTGGATGGGACGATTGTGGCGACGGGAGACCCCACTGCGCCGTGCGACGCTGCGGGTGTTGAACGGGCAGCGGAATCGATCAGGGTCGAGGGGATAAAGCCGCTCGACTGGGTGCTCGCCGCGGAACCGGGCTGGGATAGGCATTTCGTCACCGTCGCGTACGTCCTCGGCGACACCGAACCCAACTCGGTCGTGGTGGCGACTCGTACGCCGACGGCGGGCGAAGCCATTCCGTCGCACTCGGCGATATACACGTTCCAGCTCTCGGACGTTCACCTCGACTGGGGTGGTATCGATGCCGAGTGGAACGAGTACTTCGGGTTCGGCCGCGCCTCCTCAACGGGCGATTCCGCAAGCGGTAGTAGTTAGCACGCGGGATTACTCGCGGGCGCCGCGGTGCTCGGGTCCGCGAGGCGATGCCGCACGCACGAAGGCCGGACCCCACTAGGGAGCCCGGCCTTCGGCTGCGCGCTGCGGTGAGCGGCTAGCGCTCGATCTCGCCGCGGATGAACTTCTCGAGCTGCTCGCGTCCGACGGTGTCTTCCATCTGGATGGGCGGCGACTTCATGAAGTAGGTCGCCGCGCTGTGGATGGGGCCTCCGACGCCGCGGTCGGCAGCGATCTTCGCCGCGCGAATCGCGTCGATGATGATGCCGGCCGAGTTCGGGGAGTCCCACACCTCGAGCTTGTACTCCAGGTTGAGGGGCACCTCGCCGAACGCGCGACCCTCGAGACGGACGTACGCCCACTTGCGGTCGTCGAGCCACGCGACGTAGTCGGACGGGCCGATGTGGACGTTGCGGTCCGACTTCTTGCCCGCGAGCGGACCATCGGTGAGGTTCGACGTGACGGACTGGGTCTTGGAAACCTTCTTGGACTCCAGGCGCTCACGCTCGAGCATGTTCTTGAAGTCCATGTTTCCGCCGACGTTCAGCTGGTACGTGCGGTCCAGGATGACGCCGCGGTCCTCGAACAGGCGGGCCATCACGCGGTGCGTGATCGTCGCGCCCACCTGGGACTTGATGTCATCGCCGACGATCGGGACGCCAGCGTCCTCGAACTTCTTGGCCCACACGGGGTCGGATGCGATGAAGACGGGCAGGGCATTGACGAAGGCAACGCCCGCGTCGATCGCGCACTGCGCGTAGTACTTGTCCGCCTCTTCCGAACCCACGGGAAGGTACGAGACCAGAACGTCGGCCTTCGTGTCCTTGAGGGTTTGGACGATGTCGACCGCCTCTGCGTCGGACTCGTCGATGGTCTCGCGGTAGTACTTACCGAGGCCGTCGAGCGTGTGACCGCGCTGGACCGTGATGTTCGTCTTCGGTACGTCGCAGATCTTGATGGTGTTGTTCTCGGAGGCCTGGGTCGCCTCGACGAGCTCCTTGCCCACCTTCTTCGCGTCCACGTCGAACGCGGCGACGAACTCGATGTCGCTGATGTGGTAGTCGCCGAACTGGACGTGCATGAGCCCGGGCACCTTGTCGGCGGGCTTCGCGTCCTTGTAGAACTCGACTCCCTGAATGAGCGACGTCGCACAGTTTCCGACGCCGATGATGGCAACGCGCAGGCTGGCCATGTGTAACCCCTTACCTAGTTGTCCGCACCAGCGGATGGTTTGTAACCGCCGAGGGCGGATCGTTCTTCGTCAATTAACCGGTCGAGCCACTCGACCTCTCGCTCGACCGTTTCCAGGCCGTGGCGGTGAAGCTCTGACGTATAGCTGTCGTGGCGCTCGCGGACCCGGCGAAGGGTGGTTCCCGCCTCTTCGAGGCGTTGTGCGAGCCGTGTCCGGCGGCCTTCGAGGATCCGAAGGCGCGTCGCCGAGTCCGTGCGGTCAAACATCGAGAACCGCACGTCGAATGCGTCGTCCTCCCACGAGGACGTGCCCGCGTCGGCCAGCTCTTCTTCGAGTCTGGCCTTGCCGGCATCCGTAAGGTGATACGAGATCTTGGAGCGACGCGAACCCCGCGCGAGTTCCTCATTGGCTTCGCCGCCAATGAGCCCCTCGAGCACCATGCGCTTGAGAGCGGGGTAGAGCGAACCGTAGCTCAGCGCCCGGAAGGGACCGAGCTCGCCGCCGAGCCGTTTGCGGATCTGGTACCCGTGGAGAGGGGACTCTTCGAGAATGCCCAGGATCGCGAGCGTGAGCACGTCGGTCTTGGCCATCTTCCCCTCCTTCCACGGCGGTACGGGCACGTCGCCGGGTGCGACACGCGCCTCGACCATAGCAGGAAGTTGTATCGCGGCGATACATCGAATACGACGTTCGTCGCGCACGTCTCCGCGAAGGCCGGTAGTCTCCCGCCAGCGGACACACGCATCGGACGAACATCGGGGGTCGACATGATCATCTGGAACTGGGGAAAGAAGCGCAGAGAGGTCGTCGTCGACGAGCGGCAGCGCATCGTCGTCGTCTATTCGTTCTTCGGCCTCATGTTCGTCCTCACCGTGGCGTGGGGCGCGAAGTACATCCTCGCGCAATGGACGGAACAGGGCTGGGCCACCGCCCCCATCACCAAGGAACAGGCGACGATGATCAATCACGGCATCACGCCCGACATCCACTGGTGGTGGAAGTGGTCGCTGCTGATCGCCATCGGCGCGCCGATCCTGTTCGGGCTGTTTGTCGCCCTGTTCTCGCTATAGGCGCGCCTAGACTCCTGGGGTGACCGATTCGCGCAAACCGCCCGAGCGCAAGCCCCTGCGCTCGCAGTCGCAGCGCACCCGTGCTACCGGTCGGAGCGCGCAGACGCCACGGCCGACGGGCACGTCCAATCGCCTCGCGAAGCCGACGACGCGGACGGGCGCCTCGCGGACGGGGCGTCACGACGGGAGCCTCGCGTACGAACGGGCCGTACCGGAACGTCCGCGAGCAAGAAGCGCCGCAAGGACCGCCCGAGGTGGGTCCGCATACTCCGCAGGGTCGCGGCGTGGGGTCTCACGATCGGACTCGTTCTCGCGACGATCGCGATCGTCGGGATGTCCATCTACTACGCGCAGATCAAGATCCCCGCGCCCAATGACTTCGCCCAGGCACAGTCGTCGATCTTCTACTACTCGGACGGCGAGCATGAGATGGGCCGCATCGGCATAGCGAACCGCGAATCCGTCGCGATCGCGGACCTTCCCGAGTACGTGCCGTTCGCCGTCGTCGCCGCGGAGGACCGCACGTTCTACTCGAACCCGGGCATTGACTTCATGGGAACGGCGCGGGCCCTGTTCAAGACCGTCGTACTCGGGCATCGCCAGGGTGGCTCGAGCATCACCCAGCAGTACGTCGAGCGCTACTACGTCGGGAAGACCACGACGGACCTGTTCGGTAAGACCAAGGAGGCGCTTCTCGCGCTCAAGATTGACCAGCAGCAGGACAAGGACCGCATCCTCGAGAACTACATGAACACCATCTACTTTGGGCGCGGAGCCTACGGGATCCAGGCCGCGGCGCGGGAGTACTTCGGCGTGGACGCGAAGAACCTCACCCTGTCGCAGGCCGCCATGCTGGCCGGCATCATCCCCGCGCCTAGCGCCTGGGACCCGAGGGTCGATCCCGTCCAGGCAGAGGCGCGCTGGAACTACGTGCTCGACGGCATGGTCGGCCTGGGTTCGCTCACCCCGTCCAACCGCCTGCGCCTCACCTTCCCCGAGACGATCGAGTACCGAAAGTCCGACACGTTCGGCGGGCCGCAGGGGTACCTGCTACGCCAGGCGATCGTCGAGGTCTCCGAGCGGACGGGCCTGTCCCAGGACGACGTGGAGACGGGCGGGTACACCATCGTCACCTCGATCGACTGGAACACCCAGAAGGCGGCGGAGGCCGCCGCCGCGACGCTTCCCGACGGGCACTCCCCGAACCTGCGACTCGCGATCGTCACCATCGATCCGGCGACGGGAGGAATCACGTCGATGTACGGCGGCGCGGACTACGTCGCGATTCAGCGCAACGCCGTCACGCAGGACATCGCCCAGGCGGGCTCCACCTTCAAACCATTCGCGCTCATCGCAGGGCTCGAACGTGGGATCGCGCTCGACAGCGTGTACAGCGGGAAGTCGCCTCAGGTGATCGAGGGCTTCAAGACTCCGGTGAAGAACTTCGCCAACGAGAACTTCGGGAACATCAACCTCATCACGGCCACCGAGCATTCGGTCAACACGGTGTTCGTTCAGCTCGCGCGCGACGTTGGCCCCGACAAGGTGGTGGACGTCGCGGTGCGTGCGGGGCTGCCCGAGGACACCGCGGGACTGGAGGCAAACCCGGCCAACGTGCTGGGAACGGCCTCTCCGCACCCGCTGGACATGGCGTCGGCGTATGCCACGATCGCCGCGCAGGGCGTGCACAGGGAG